>NZ_VOOR01000016.1 GCF_007993045.1 Phaeodactylibacter luteus | reverse complement strand
AGGCGTGAAAGGCTACAACAGCGTAGTGCTCGACCGTGCCTCACTGCCAACGGGCGTACTTCAGTACACCGTTGCGGCAGGTGAGTACATGGGCACCAAGCAGATGATTGCTACGGAGTAATCGAAAATAGACTTTTGAGGGTTAAGCCTGCTTAAGGTTTAGCTCATCAAAACCACAAGAAGGCGTTGTGAGAATCCGTTCTCACAACGCCTTTGTGGTTTTGGGTAGCTGAGTGCAGCAGGGTTGAATAAATGCAAATGTGGTAGTATCTTATGGCCTCAATTATAGGCCTGCTTTTTTGTAAGCCGTCTTGCCTGTGTTATTGCGTGTAAGCTCTGTGCTTGCATCAGGCAAATATGAATAGCTCCTTCAAACACTGTTGTTGCAGCAGGATCATGGTCAAATGTTCCTGAGACAGAAAGCGCCTGTAAGCAGGCTTGCCCTTGCATACAGCAGGGTGCGTAAACAAATATGTACAACACTAGCCCTTGGCCCTTTGGCTGTCCGAAAGGCCTCTTGCCTCCGGTATAGTCTTAGAGCTAAGGGGAAAAACTTGCTGCCCATGAGCGGAGAGCAAACGAAGGAGTATTATCAAAAGATACTGATTGTCACTGCCAACCGGCTGGTTTCGGATGTTGCGGTAGAGAACATTCTAAGGGCATTCAAGGTGGTGCCCCTTGTACAGGTTGCGGCCAATATCAAAGCGTGCCGACAGGCTGCAAAGCATTTCCTTCCAGAACTGATCCTCATAGACCCCTTTGTAGGGGAGGACGTGGGCTGGCACTGCCCTGTATCGGATATCGCACAATGGACGAACTCGAAATTGGCATTGCTTTCCGGGCCAAGTATTGTGCATCAGCTCACGCCGGGCGTAAAGAGCCGGATCATTGCTTTCGATTGGAGTGCCCCTGTTGGGTAGGGGTATGGCAATGAAGGGCGCTACCCAAGGTGGTCGGAGCGGATCAGCCCTTTCAGAACAGGGATGATAACGATGAGCGCTGCAAATCCCAATAAGAGTGTGTTGGTCCCTAACATGGCTTGTGATTGATGGTTAGGGTATCAAGCTAAGGGTTCCTGTATGTGCGGGTTCTGATTTTCTTCATTGCTCCTGATGATATTTGTAGGTACAGCATTGCCCGCGCGAGCGATGCGGACGGGCTTGGCCCGCAGGGCTGAGCGGATAGCGAACCCGGTAGCGTAGCGGCCCTGCTGCCGGGGATAGCCGGCGGCAGGGTGCGCCCATAAATATCAAAAATCAAAGTCCAGGCGGAAGGTCAGGTTCCGTGGGGCTTCGAGCAGGCCGGGGCGTGTGCTGTACTGCTCATTGGCGATATTGTTGAGCAGGAGGGAGGCTTTGGCCCAAGGGGTGAGCTGATAGCTGCCGCGGAGATTGATGACGGTAAACCCTTTGGTATTGGCTGCCCGGAAGTCGGAGAGCCCTCGGACGATGAGGAAAAAAGCAGCATCAATGGCTTCGATCTGACTGTTGTAGAACCCCTCTATGCCAATTTTAGCTTTCCCGAAGGTGGCCTCGAGGTCTGCTTTGAAGAGGTGCCGCGACCGGTACTTGAGGAGGTTGTCATCAAGGGAAGAATTATTGGCATTGATCTGCCCTTGCGTAGGGGTTTGGCCTGCCTGCGATGGGGTGTTGTCAAATTGTACGAAGCGGGGGTCTGTGAAGGTATAGCCGGCCAGAAGGCTGAATGGTATAGGCCCGATATTGCCCCGGCCTGCAGCGGTGAGCTCGAAGCCGTCGATTTGGGTATCCCCAATATTGATGGCCTGGAAGCTGAGCCCAACGATGTTGAATTCCATCATATCTGCATAGCGTGAACGGAAGAGCGCAAGATCGAGGAAACCTTCGAACTGCCCCAGCCTGAACCCTTGTTTGACCCCCAGCTCTGCCGTCCAGCCGGTCTCTGACTGTAGGGAGGGGTTGGGCACAATGCGGATGGCACCAGCATCGGTGACAATATATTTTTCGGCAACGGTAGGGTATCGGTACCCCTGTCCGATGCTGGCCCGGAGGAAAGTGGCTTTCAAGGCTTGGTAATTTAGCCCAAGCCGGGCAACAGGCTTGGCTTCCTGCTCATCGCTAGGGGCTACAGTGCCGCCATCGTATTCAAACCCAGGGTTGCGCAGGAGGTTGTCCTCGTACCTGATGCCAAAAGAAGCGTTGAGTTTGCCCCAGAACTTTTTGTCGAGCTGAGCGTAGGCAGCCAAGTTGCGGGAAGTGAAAGTGGTATCCCCATAGAGCTCTGCTTCGATATCTGTGCCGGAGGCGACGAGGCCGGCAGTGAAGACGAGGTCTTTGCTGGCCATCCGCCGTTGGAATTGGTACTCTGCATAGTACATATCAGAGGAATTGCCCTGATTGTTGTCATTGTCATTGTCAATATTGTAGAACCGGCTGAGGATGCGGTGGCGGTTGTTGCCACGGTCATAGTAGGTCAGGGTGGGGTCTATGTTGAAGCGTAGGCGGGTACGGGTAGCGTAGGTGGAAGGTGCGCCAACGTAGGCGGCGGTATCTGCAGCCCAATAAAAGAAGGAGGCGGTTTCGCCGGCGTTGAAATTGCCGTTCAGGCCTAGGGTAAGGCGCTCGGTAGCACGGTAACGGGTGCTGAAATTGAGCCTTCCTGTACGTTTGTAGCTGTCTTTGTTGTAGCTGTCTTCATTGAGGTAGTAGCCGCCGAGGACGAGGTCTAGCTTGCCTATTTTTCGCCGGTGCGCGAGGCTTGCGCCAACGGTAGAAGGGGCTCGGTCCCACCATTTCAAGCGCTCATCTTCCGGGCTGAAGAAGTGGGTATTGAAAATGGCTGCTTCAGTTTCGGGCTGCGACTTGGCGTAGGCGGTGCGCACGTTGATGATCCCATTGAGTGCAGCGGAGCCGTAGAGGGCGGAGGCTGCACCTTTTACGATTTCTACTTGTGCCAGGTTTTCTACAGGCACATCGTCCCAGTTGGGGAAGCCTGCGTCCGCGCTGAGGATGGGGATGTCGTCAACCAATAGCAAGACCCTGCTGCCAGCCCCCTGTGAGTACCCCGAACCGCCACGGATGTTGGCTTGCCCGTCGATGATGGTGACGCCTGGGATTTTCTCCAGTGCTTCGTCTAAGGTGATTTTGCCGGTATTTTCTATAAGCTGTGGCTGCAGCACTTCAAGGGATACAGTGACTTCGCTAAGTGGCTTCTGGTATTTCCCGCTTGTGACGGTGGCGGTCTCAAGTACAGTAGCTTGTGGCTGTAGGCTAATGTCCAGGCCAGAGAGCGGCTGCTCTCCTATGCGCACCTCTTCAGTATAAGCGGCGTAGCCCACATAGCGTACGGTAATGCTGAATGCCCCTTGCGGCTGCATGAGCTCGAAAGTCCCATCAAAATTAGTGATGCTGCCCGTTTCGCCTAAGAGGATGGTTGCCCCGATAAGGGGCTCACCGGTCACGGCGTCTTTTACGGTGCCACTGACGGGGGTGAGCTGTGCGGCGGCACCAAACGAAATCAGGGCGCCTAACAATACAAGGATTAGTTTTTGCATGATCTGCAGCATTAGGTTTATAGAAATAGCTGGTTGATTTGCCCCTGTCGTGCAGCAGCTTTGCCCGCCGGCTTTAGGAGAGACGGTATGGCGCTCAGCAGGAAGCGCAGCAAGAGGGAGGAAATCTAAGGGTGCTTTGGTGAGGTGGGACGAAGTAGGAGTTGCCTGCCAAAATTAGGGAATAATATCGTAAACCTGTACCCCTGAAGGATGATGTTTAAGGGGAGTGGGGTGCTTTGGCATTGGTTTTTAGGTGTTTATAGGCTGTTTTTCTTTTGGCGCGGGTAGGGGTTGCCGTGCTATCTTTGTAAGCTGGCTGGCGGGCCATAGTGGAAATCTGGAGGCGATTACCAAAAGTTTTCTAACTTCGGCACATCAAATGTATTCCCAAAAAAACTGATTTTATGAAGAAAGTTGCATTATTCACACTAGCATTTATGGCGCTCGGAAGCCTGCAGGCGCAAGATTGTGCACCCAATGAGAATGTGCCTGATTCTGTGGTAGTCTCGCCCCTTCCATACAACGAGATGGAGCGGCCAGAGGCTGGTATTGCCGACACGGCCTGTGTGGGCAGTTATTTCGAGTTTGCTTTTACCTTTAATATCCCGAGCGTGTACGACCTCAACGGGGTACAAGTGCCGCTGAACGCCGTGCAGGTACCTGCTGAAAATGGCATTAACGAGCTGCCATCTAGCATGGACTACGTCTGCAACCCGCCCGATTGCCTTTTTGAGGCCGATTCATCCGGCTGTATCCTGATTTACGGCACGCCAACAGCAGAGGATCAGGGCGTTCATGATTTGTCCATTTTGGCACAGATACAGACGGCCATAGGCATCAACTTGGATATTGTCCTGCCAGAGAACCTTGAGCCAAATTCTCATTATTACCTGAACATCCGGGAGGAAGGATTTGACAATTGCCTATTGGTCAGTACCTGGGAAGCAGCGCCGCTTGGCATTCAGTTGAGCAGCCGCCCCAACCCGTTCGGCACCTTGGCACAGATTGAGATGGAGGTGGCCCGCACTGGCGATTATCAGTTTTTTGTGGCTGATATGCTGGGGCAAAAGGTACATGCCCGCACCGTTAATCTTTTCTCTGGCCTGAATCAATTGGAGTTTGATGGCAGCAATCTGCCGGAAGGCTTGTATATTTATGGGGTGACAGACGGCCGGTCTGCTGTCACGAGCAAAATGATCATTAACAGGTAAGCAGGTTGGGAGCCCGTTCCTATTGCAAATCCACGCTTGATGAACTTAGCTTCCTCCCTGAAATTTCATTTAGCACGCTAAACTCAAGTTTAGTGACATCGTTAGAGCCTAGGGGCATAAGCCCTTGATTTTAGTGGCGAAACCACGCTAAAAAAAGCGCTAAGCAACACTACCACACTTCCGAATAGCAACTGAATCATTTGATCTCCAGCCTTTGGCTAACCTCTTAGCCTTTCTGATAGGAGCGGGGCGCTGCTTACACACCCTGCAGCAACATAGCCCCGCTCCGACACCCTGATGACGACCGTATTGGATTTGGCCTTCCCCCTTGCGACTGTGAGGGGAAGGGCGTTGTTTAATCAGGCCTGGCCCCTGTGCCAGGGAAAATCAGAAGTTATGAAATCCATCATTACGACTATCATTTTGTGGGCCACTGCGCTGGCCCTGGCCCACGCCTCTTGCCCGGGCTGTGCCACCAATCTTCCACAAGGGCTGCCTACAGATACGATATTCCTCACGGCTGCCCCCGACGGGCAGGCTGGGGCATATTATGCTGAAGACCTTTCCTTCCGTATGCCCAAAACGACGACCCCGGTCAATGCTTCTGACCCGGAGACGCCGGCAGGGCTGCCTATTTCTACCATCACCATCACTTCGGTCACCAATGTGCCCCCCGGCTTGGAGTGGGAGGCGAGCCAGCTTGAATTTGAGGTGGATAACGAAACAGATGGCTGTGTGCGCTTTTGTGGCACGCCCCTCATCCCCGGCTATTATGAAGTACAGGTCCTCATTGAGGCACAGGTGCTTTTTGCCACCCGTTCCTCTTCCATCCGGGTGCCTATACTGATTTTGCCAGGGCAGGCCGTTGCAGAGGGTTTTACGATCGATAACGTATCAGGCTGTGGGTCCGTGACCGCTTCCTTTACGAACAATCTCCCTTCAGGCGGGCAGGAGGGGTATTCCTATGAATGGAACTTCGGCAATGGCCAGGCTGCAACATCGGAAAACCCTCCCGCTCAAGAATACGACGTGCCAGGCATTTACAACATCAGCTACCAGGCCATTATTGATACCTTCGGCCATTTGCTCACGCAGGTAACCGTCACGGAAGCCAACTGCAACGATATTTTTGGTGGCGCGCCAGACTTGGTGCTCGAGATTTACAACCCAGAGGGCACCCGTATCTTTTCTTCGCCAGACATACAAAATGCGAACTTGCCAGTAGTGTACGAGCCGGATATTTTTTTAGAGCCGGGCACCTACACCGTCCGGCTGATTGATGATGATCAGGGGCTGGATGGGGCCGACGATTTGTGCGGGGAGTTTTTGCTTACGCAAAACAGCAGCGGCCTGCTGACCGGCGGAGGCTCTGTGATATCGCCAGTTATTTTGCACCCGGTAGATACCATCCGTTCTTTTGGCCAGGTAGAAGTTTTCCCGGTCCCTGCAGTGCCAGTCTTGGACGGTATCCCTACAGGGGGGCTTTGTGAAGGGGACAGCCTGCTGCTCACTTCGGAGCCCGCTTTTGAGATGCAGTGGTATAGGGACAGCATGGCTTTGCCCGGAGCTACCTTTCCTGAGCTGCTGGTAGGCGAAAGCGGCAGTTATCAGTTGCAAGTGGCCAACGTTTTTGGCTGTTCGGCCTGGTCGGCTGCACTAGGCATGAGCTTCGCACCCCTGCCGGCCTTCCCTGTCTTTGAAAACGAGCAGAACCTGCTTACCCTGCTTGGCAGCACCCCTTTGCCACAATGGTATAGCCTACAGTGGTGGCAGGATGGCAGCCCGCTGCCCGGTGCAACGGAAGAGGCGTACTGCATCAGCGAGTCTGGCACTTACGAGCTGGTCCTTACCGACTTGAGCAGTGGCTGTAGCCGGAGCTACGCTCAGGCTCAAACTTATGACCCAGATTTTCCGGACTGCAAGCCGCTCACGGATGTCAGAGCAGAAGATGTGGCTGCCCCTGTCTTATACCCCAATCCTGGCCGCTCGGCGGCTGGGCTTTATCTGAGGCATGCGTTTGAAGGGGAGCTGGGCTTGACAGTGCTTGACGCTAGTGGCCGCCGCCTTAGCCATACAGCCTTTGAGCAAGTATCGGCAGGAGACCTGCTGTTGCCTTTTATCCCTGAAGCCCCGGGATTCTATGTACTGCTGCTGCAGCCGGTTCAGGGCCCGCTGTACCGCTTGCCGTTCAGCCTGTTTTAAAATGCTGACGGGCAGTGCCTTGGAGCAGGCGCCAATCAGATTGTCGTTGTTTGGGCTTGCCCCTGCCGTGAGGATGTGGGGCCTGCCCCTGCCGTGAGGGCAGGTGCCGCTATGCTCCGGGGCTCGCTATCCGCTCGGCCCTGTCGGGCTTGCCACCCCTGCGCAGCGCTAGGCCAATGCCAGGCTAAAGCCCGAAAAGCATAAAACGGCTGCGACATTTTGTTTTGCGACCCTTGGAGCGTGCTACGGTGCGCTTCAAGGCACTTCCTGTATTGTTGGATTTGCTGCGATTGGTGGAATAGTATTCGAAATAGTTGTACTTTTGTTGTTTAGGCTTATTGCAAAAGCAGGCTTTTGCCAAAAAATGCACAAAGCGGAGCAGGCCATGTCAGCGCATACCTGGCTGTGATGCCCGCTCGCCCTCAGTCATAATCCCAGTATCTGCGCTGAAGCGCGGTTTCCCGCTGTGTCCTATTGTTCAGGGCTAGCCATACAGCAAGAGCAGATTTGGAGTTTGTTCCTGTTGGAGATCAACGTTATATGAACCCGGCTTCCTCACTAAATTTTCATTTAGCCCGCTAAACTCAAATTTAGTGACTCCGCCAAGGCCTTGCCAGCTATGCTGGCACAGCATACGGGCATAAAAAATTGATTTTCAATGCGGAGCCGCTCCAAACAAGCTCTAAAAGCTTGGAGTTGGCAGCTGTGAAAAAGTTTCCAGGAAAGCGGTCATCAGCGTCTGGAATATCCCATCGCTGTTGTGAATACAGATTTATGACAGTTCAGAATCAGAAACGGGTAATAGGCAACTTGCTACTGGAAAACATCCCTCAGGTACCTGCATCCCTTACCCAAAAGTTAAGGCTATATCAAGAGAGCCGGGAATACAGCTTTGCTGATTGGCTCCCCGATGGCAGGGGGCTTTTGGTGTCTACCCGCTCGGGCGAATCCGCTCAGCTATACCAATTGCAAAAGGCAGGAGGGCATTGTGAACAGCTTACGTATTTCTCCGAGCCGGTCTCAGCGGCTATCGTCCGGCCAGGGGCCTCTCCTGGTGAAGCCTTGTTGTCTAAGGACAATGGGGGTGACGAAGCGTTTCAATTTTATCTGCAGCCGCTTGCCGGAGGTGCGCCCACCTGCCTTACCGACGGCATTTCCAAGCACGGCAATCCGGTATGGAGCCCTGACGGCCGCTTCTTTTTGTTCAGCAGCACCATGCGCAACGGCAGAGATCAGGACATTTACCGCTACGATTTATCGACAAAAGAATGGCAGCTGGCCTTTGCTGCCCGGGGATATTGGTACCCGGTAGCTTGGTCGCCGAATGGCCAATGGGCTACGGTCTTGCATTATAAATCTGCCCAGGAGAGCGCACTGCATCTCCTCGATGTAGATACAGGCGAATTGCAGTCCGTACAGTCAGGCCCGGGCATCTCCTGCCGGGAGGGGTATTGGTCGGCCGATGGCGGGCTGCTTTATTTTACAAGCGACGCAGAGAACGACTGGCGCGAGCTCTGGACATTCAGCCCAGAAACCGGCCAGGCAGAACGGCTTACTGGCGACCTGCCCTGGGAGATAGAGCGGGTGGCGGTGGCGCCTACAGGAGAGGAGGCTGCTTTTGTCGCTAATGTACACGGTTATTCCCGCCTATATCTGTATTGCCGAAGCACAAGGTCTTATCGGGCTATAGAGCAGCTGCCAGGAGGGGTTATCCGGAATATGAAATGGCACCCTGAGCGCCCCGAGCTGGCCCTGACTTTAGACTTACCCACGCTCCCAGCAAATGTTTTTGTTTTGGATGCCCGGAATGGGGAATGTACACAGTGGACTAACGCCACTACCGCAGCCGCTCAGCCATCGCTCGTGCCAGAGCCAGAGCTGATTACTTACCCTACATTTGATAAGGCAGGTGGGAGCCCTCGGAAGATCCCTGCTTTCTACTTCAGGCCAGGGCAAGATGCCACAGCGCCACTGCCTGTGCTCATTTACATTCACGGTGGGCCGGAGAGCCAGTTCCGCCCTGGTTTCCTGCCTACTTTTCAATATTATATGGCGGAGCTGGGCCTGGCTGTGATCGCCCCCAATGTGAGGGGCTCTTCAGGCTATGGCAAGCGCTACCTAGAGCTGGACAATGGCTACCGAAGAGAGGACAGCGTGCGCGATATTGGGGCACTGCTCGATTGGATTGGGCAGCAGCCGGAGCTTGATACGAGCAGGGTAGCGGTGATGGGCGGCTCCTATGGCGGCTATATGGTCTTGGCAAGCATGATCCATTATGGCGACCGGTTGAGCTGTGGGGTGGATGTTGTAGGCATCAGCAATTTCGTGACTTTCCTGGAAAATACGAAGCCTTACCGCCGGGACCTGAGGCGAGTGGAGTATGGCGATGAACGCGACCCGGATATGCGTCGCCATCTGGAGGAGATTTCGCCAACCAGCCATGCGCACCGGATCACTAAACCGATGTTGATTGTGCAGGGGCAGAATGACCCCAGGGTGCCAGCAAGCGAAGCGGAACAGATTTTGAAAGCTATCCGTTCGAGCGGCGGAGAAGCTTGGTATATGTTGGCACGGGATGAGGGGCATGGCTTCCGCAAAAAAACGAACCGGGACGCCTTCAACCAGGCCGTTGCACTGTTTCTACAAACCTTTTTGCTGCCTTCGGGAGAAAAACTCGAGATAGCTGCCAGGCAAGGTACCGTAGCGCAAGGGTAGGGGCAGGCGTCAAATCGTTTTGCGCCACTCGATTTCTAAGCCAGGTATGGAGGTTTCTTCCTCTACTTCTTCCAGATAGAGCTCCCCTATAGCGGCCTTGAGCCGCAGCAGTGTCCCTTTCACCTCGCTCCGCCGTATAGCAAGGTCTACGGCCGCAGTTTCTTCGAAATGTTGGCCAGTCATATTCAGCTTGAGCCCTTCAATGCTGCTCATGACGTTGCCCATCAGGGTATAGTCAAAGGAAAGGCGGTACACCTCTTCTACGGTACGATTGATGATCTGCGCTTGGCTCAGGGCCAGGGCGGTAGCCTCCCGGTAAGCATTGATGAGGCCGGAGGTGCCGAGCAGGGTGCCCCCAAAGTAGCGTACCACGATGGCCATGGTGTAGGTCAGCCCGAAGCTGTCGATCTGCCCAAGTATGGGCCTTCCTGCGGTGCCGCTAGGCTCCCCATCATCGTTGGCCCGGAAGTTGTTCTGGTCTAAGCCTAAGCGGAAAGCATAACAGTGATGGCGGGCTTTAGGATGTTCCTTCCGGACCTGCTCCAGCTGCCCTTTCCAGTCTTCCTCTGAATAAGCAGGGGACACATACCCGAGGAATTTGCTGCCCCGGTCTCTGAATTCGCTGCTGGCCGGCCCGGCCAGCGTCTGATAGGTATCTTTAGGTTCAGCCATAGAGTGGGCAGGATTGGCATTGGTTAAAAAATAAAGCCTAAAGATATGTACCGCTTCCGAAAATGCAGGGCCTGGCCGGGATTTTTAGGGAGGGGCCAGGTGCCTGCTCCAAAGCATAGCCGTGTTCAAGCTTCGTTAACACTTATTTGGCGAGCATTTAACATGGAATGCAGCAGCAGGATATAATCTTTGCAGGTAGCAGAGGTTGCCAGCTTCTGGTGGTGTGAATTCGGCTGCCCCGGGCTATCTTTGCAAAAAAAAACAGTACCCACCGTGACAACCACACTGGAGTATTTTGATGTTATCACCACAGAGTGCCGGGAGCTTTTTGCTGCTAAGACCCGGGATTATGGCACTGCATGGCGCATCCTTAGGCCGGCTTCCCTTACCGATCAGCTCTATATCAAAGCGAAGCGCATCCGCAGCATAGAGGAGAAAGGGGAGCAAAAGGTGGCGGATGACATCGTTGATGATTACACCGGGCTGATCAACTATAGCCTTATGGCTCTTGTGCAGTTGCATTTGCCGGAAGGCGCCCCTTTGGAGCTGGCCCCCGAAGCAGCCCTTGCGCTGTATGATCAGGAACTGGAAGCGGTAAGAGCGCTGTTGGCAGCCAAAAACCACGATTACGGGGAGGCGTGGCGGGATATGCGCCTAGGCTCCATAACGGACCTGATTTTGCAAAAACTCTTACGCGTAAGGCAGATAGAGGATCATGCAGGCCAAACTTTGGTTTCAGAAGGGATAGCAGCCAACTATCAGGACATCATCAATTATGCTATTTTTGCACGCATCAAACTGATTGAAAAAAGATCTGACTTATGACGCTTGGTACACTTGTTATTTCCGTTGCTATAGTTGCACTTTTGCTCACCCTGCTGATGGGGCTGGGCACGAAAAGAGTCAACAATTGGGGCATCAGCTTCCTGCAGAATTTTTGTGGGGCGTTATTTGTTTTCTCTGGCTGGGTAAAAGCGGTGGACCCTTTGGGCACAGCTTACAAAATGGAGCAGTACTTTGCAGAGTTCGAATCGACCTTTGCCGGCACTTGGTTCAATTTCCTTGCGCCCCTGTTCCCTAAGCTGGCAGAAATGTCTATCGGCTTTTCAGTCTTTATGATCGTCTTTGAGATCGTATTGGGCATTATGCTCCTCGTTGGCTCCTCCCGCAAGTTTACTGCCTGGGCATTTTTCCTGTTGGTCTTGTTTTTTACTTTCCTGACCGGCTTTACTTATCTCACCGGCTACGTTCCAGCTGGGGTCAACTTTTTCCAGTTTGCAGATTGGGGGCCTTATGTGGCGACCAATATGAAAGTGACGGACTGCGGCTGTTTCGGCGACTTTATCAAGCTTGAGCCTAAGGTATCCTTTTTCAAAGACGTCTTCCTCATGGTGCCTGCCACTTTGTTCGTCTTGTTTTTCAAACAAAAGCATCAGCTGTTCAGCAAAGCCGCCCGCATTAGCATCGTGCTGCTGAGCATTGCCGCTTTGACGTTATACTCCTTCAGCAACTACATGTGGGACCTCCCGCACACCGATTTCCGGCCATTCCATGTGGATGCCAATATCCGTTTGGAAAAGCAGTTGGAGGACTTGGCGGAGAACAACGCAGAAGTCGTTGCCTACAAGGTGACCAACAAGGCTACAGGCGAAGTGGAAGAAATGCCTACCGCCCAGTTTTTGGAAAACTATAAAAGCTATCCTAAAGAGGAGTGGGACTATGAGCAAGTGAAAGCCAAGCCGGCGGTCAACCTTGTCAGAACTAGCAATGGCTATATGGTGCCTAGCGCAGAGGGGGAAGATTTTGAGCAAGAGCTGGCCGCTTATCTCGCATCGATGTGGGGCGCAGAAGGCGATACCGTCACGCAGGTTGTAGAGCGCACCAAAATCAGCGATTTTGAGCTCTCTGGAGGCCCGGATGGGGGCGATGTGACGTATGAGCTGCTCCACAACCCAGAGTACAGCTTTATGATCGTGGCTTACAAGCTTTACACGGATAGGGAAGAGGTCTCTACAGAGATGCTTTCGGATACGGTGTATGTGGTAGATACCGTAGCCGTAGCAGATACCATTAAGCTGATGCAGCGTGTAGACCGTGTAGATAAGCGGCAGGTAGAGCGCACGACCTATATATGGAAAGACAAATACTTGAAGCCTTGGACAGAGGTGGTCAACCCGGTCATGGCCTCTGCTACAGAGGAGGGCTTCCGTGTTTTTGCAGCCACTAGCTTTGCGTCGCCCGAAAAGCTGGAGCAATTTAAGGCGGCTACAGGCAGCAGCTACCCCTTCTATACCGGCGACGATATCCTGCTCAAGACGATTGTGCGCTCCAATCCTGGCGTGGTGCTGTTGAAAAATGGCAAGGTCATCCAAAAATGGCACTACAGCAAGCTGCCGTCTTATGCTGAAATAAAGGCACAGTTTATGCAGTAAGGCAAAAGCAGGCAGTGGGCAGGATTTTTAGGAAAAATTTGCATTCCGTGCCTGGGCGTGTATATTTGCACCTGTTGGGGCTGCCTGCATGATTGCAGTGCCCCGGCATGCAGCGGATGACTGCTGTTTAAAGGGAATATTGAAATATGCTGAGTAGAAGGAATATCCGCATTAAAGTAATGCAGATGCTGTACTCCATGAGCCAGGACAAGACCTTGGTAGTGGAGGATGTGATTCGCCGGTACCGGCTGAGCATCGAGAAATCGTACGATTTGTACCTTTTTACCTTGTTGAGCCTGATCCGTACAGCTGAATATGCCAATCATGATAAGGCCAAGAAAATGGCCAAACTGCTGCCCAGCGACCAAGACAAAAGCTTCACCGCTGTTTTGGCTGAAAACCCTGCCATCCTCTCCCTTTCCCAAAATGAAGGGCTGAACGACCTGTTCCGCCGGCGGAAGCTCAAAAACCGCATGGAACAGGACAACATCCGCCTGTTTTACCAAGAGCTGGTAAAAACAGAAGAGTACAAGCAGTACAGCCGCCAAACTACATTTGCAGATCAGGACCATATTGAAATGCTGCTCTTGCTGTTCAAGCTGCTGGTCAACAACGAAGCCTACAACGATTTCCTGGAAGATAACTTTTCGAATTGGATAGACGATGAGTCGCTTGTGGTCGGTGCGGTAAAGAAGACCCTGAAAGCCTTGCCGGCCGACTCGGGGTTCTACCTAGAGCACAAGCCTACAGGGGAGACTGTCGAAGACTTTGGAGAGGAGCTGCTACGGCAAGTCATTGAAGAAGATACAGATCTGCTGGCGCTCATAGAGCCTACCCTGCGGAATTGGGATGTAGACCGCGTCGCTGTCATTGATATGATTTTGCTAAAGATGGCGGTCTGTGAGCTAACAAGCTTCCCCTCGATCCCGACCAAGGTCACCCTCAATGAGTTTGTAGAGATTTCAAAGCTATACTCTACCGATAAGAGCAAAGATTTCATCAATGGCATCCTTGACCGGTTGATGAAGCAGCTGGAGGAAGCTGGGAAAATCAAGAAAGAGGGGCGTGGGCTAAAGGGATAGCCTGTCCATTTCACGAAAAAGACGAGCGCTTGCCCCAAAGAAGGCAGGCGCTCGTTTTTTTAGGTTTATCCATAGGGGGTGCAGCGGCTGGTTTTCGTGCTTACTTGCTATCTTTGCGCCATGAATGAAAAAATCCTCATCCTCGACTTCGGGTCTCAGTACACTCAGCTCATTGCACGGCGCATCCGGGAGCTGAATGTCTACAGTGAGATCGTACCCTTCAACAAAATCCCTGAGCTGGACGATTCCATCAAAGGTATAATCCTTTCCGGCAGCCCGTTTTCAGTAACGGATGCCAATGCTTTGCAAACGGATCTGGGGCAGCTGATCGGCAAGCGCCCTGTTTTGGGCATTTGTTATGGCGCACAATACATTGCGCAGCAGCTGGGCGGCAAGGTAGAGCGCTCACTTAAGCGGGAATACGGCAAGGCTGAGCTCAGCCGCATTTACCAAGAAGACCCTTTCCTGCAAGGGGTGCCGCAAGGCTCGCAAGTATGGATGTCTCATGGGGACACCATCATGGAGATACCAGAAGATTTTGAGCTGCTGGCGGGCACGGCCCACGTGGATGTGGCGGCGTACAAATCTCGGGAAGGGGCCTTCGATCAACCGGTGTACTGTATTCAGTTCCACCCTGAGGTCACTCATAGCTTACATGGCAAGGAGGTTTTAGAGAACTTCGTGATCGGCATAGCCGGATGCGAAGGCAGCTGGACACCGGCTGCGTTTGTGGAAGAGACCGTAGAGGAGCTCAAAGCGCAGCTTGGCGGCGACCACGTCATCATGGGGCTTTCGGGAGGGGTAGACTCTACCGTGGCGGCCTCCTTGCTGCACGAAGCGATTGGGGATAACCTGATCTGCATTTTTGTGGACAATGGGCTGCTGCGCAAAGATGAATTTGAAGAAGTACTGCATTCGTACAAGGATATGGGCTTGCGCGTCGTTGGGGTAGATGCCAAAGCGCAGTTTTATCGCGAGCTGGCCGGAATATCTGACCCTGAGGGCAAACGAAAGGTGATAGGGCGGGTATTCATTGAGGTATTTGAGCAAGAGGCCAAAAAGCTGGAAGCAGAGGACCGTGCCATTAAATGGCTGGGGCAGGGGACGATTTACCCTGATGTTATCGAATCAGTTTCTGTGCATGGGCCTTCGGTCACCATTAAGTCACACCATAATGTAGGCGGGCTGCCTGAAAAGCTGGACCTCCGCATTACAGAACCGCTGCGCATGCTCTTCAAGGATGAGGTGCGCAAAGTAGGGGCGGAACTGAATGTGCCTAAAAACATTTTGGGGCGCCATCCTTTCCCCGGGCCGGGCCTGGGTATCCGGATTTTGGGGGACATTACCCCTGAGAAGGTGGCCATGCTTCAGGAAGCAGATGCGATATATATCAACAATCTTCGTAAATTCGGCTTGTACGACCAAGTATGGCAGGCTGGCACTATCCTGCTGCCGGTCCAATCGGTAGGTGTAATGGGCGATGAACGGACCTATGAAAAGACTGTTGCGCTGCGTGCCGTTGATTCCAGGGATGGGATGACGGCCGAGTGGAGCCGCTTGCCGCACGATTTCCTGGCTACTGTTTCCAGTGAAATCATTAATAATGTAAAAGGAATAAACCGCGTTGTCTATGATATCAGCACTAAGCCGCCTTCCACGATTGAATGGGAATAAGCTCCTGCTGCTCTTGCTCCTGAGCGCTTTCATCTCCTCTTGTTCGCTTTTCCGCAAGGCAGAATCCGATAGCAAGCCGGAGGAAATCGGCGAAGAGCTGGACCCGCTGCCTGGGCGTAAAATCTACGACCCGGAGACAGGGACGCTGATTGTAGTAGAGGAAACACCGGTGGAGAGCATGGATACTATCCGTTGGAAGCTGATCCCTACCGATAGCATTCAGCCCATCTTATCTACTGCTCCGTTGGTAGATGAAAATGCGGTGGGGAACCCTTCAGAGCTGATCCGCCGCGGAGATTATGGCACGGCTTTCTATACGGCTTACAACGTAGGGGTAATGCTCCCTTTCCTCTCTGACCGCTTTAACCCGGAAAGCGAAGAGATTTTCAGGAATTCTGCTTGGGCGCTCAATTTTTATGGCGGCATGCAAATGGCCTTTGACGAGCTGGAAGAGGAAGGGGTTAAGCTGAACGTGCAGGTCATTGACACAGAGGCTAGCCCTCAGGTCTTATCTGGGCAGCTCAGCAAACGGACGGAGCTCTTTAATGCTCACCTCCTCATCGGGGCTTACCGTAGCGATAACGTGGAGCTGCTGGCGGAGTTTGCACGGCGCAATAACATCACTTATGTCTCTCCCCATAGTGCCTCTTCCCGGATTACAGCAACCAACCCCAATTACTTGCAGGTGAGCCCAACGCTGGCTTCTCACTGTCAGGCTATTACCCGGCACGCAAGGGACAGGTTTGGCCGCGCTAGCTTGGTTTTGGTAGCCCGTGACAAGGAAGCGGAAAAAGCACGTTTCGCTTATTTCCAGGAGGAAAACTTCCGCCTCGAAGGCCGCCGGGCTGATACCCTGATGCTCAAAGAAATGGTGGTGAAAGATGATGGGGTGGAGGGGAGCTCTGGCTTCAGCGATATCGCGCTTGAGCCCTACCTCTCAGAAGGGGATACGACGGTGTTCATCCTTCCTTCTTGGTCTAATGAAACCTTCATTTACGCTTTCCTGAGCCAGGCTAAGCTCATGATGAGCACGACTGGGGCGCATATTGTAGTATATGGTATGCCGCAGTGGCAGCAGTACGAGCGCATTGATTTTGATTTGTATGAAGACCTCAGCGTACATATCAGCAGCGATACGTACCTTGATGCCTACGATACAGATGTGGCTTTCTTCCGCAACCGTTTTTTTGACCGCTATGGTGTCCTTCCGGGCAGCGAAGCCTACTTGGGGTATGATATTGCAGCCTACTTTGGCAGAATGCTGCAGCAGTATGGCACCAAGTTTCAGTATATGCTGGAGAAGGAGCCGCAGCAAGCGCTACACACGCGGTTCGATTTTGAGCGGGTGGTCGAAGCGACGACTACCGGGGTGGAAAACCCTCCGATACAGCGGTTTGAGAACAAGCATGTCAACATCTTGAGGTTTGAGGATTATCGTTTTCAGGCGGCGTACGAATAAGGGTTAGGCATTGGCTTCGGGCATCCGGATGCCAAGGGCGCTCTGCATTTATTTTGTCTAAGCGGATAGGGGCAATAAAGCCCCTGTGCTTATTGTTAAGGTTATTTGTCTGTTTTGAGGCCAGAAAGAAAATCACGTCTACTCTCAGTGGCTGCCCGCCGGCAGCCCAATCTTACTGTAATACTAGAAAATGTACATGACCCCCACAATATAGGGGCCGTTTTGCGCTCGTGCGATTCGGTAGGCATACGTGAGGTTTTTATCTTGTATACTGCGCCAGATTTGGCGCACAACCGCATCGAAATCGGGCGGAACGCCAGTTCAGGCGCGCGAAAGTGGCTTGATATCCATATGTACCATGATGTAGAGGCCTGTTTCAAACATGTGAAATCCAATTATGAGCATATTTGGGCTACTCATCTGGGCGAGGCAGCAGTTGATTTGTACGATATAGATTTCACGGGGTCTGTTGCGCTCTTGTTTGGCAATGAGCACGATGGGGTGTCGGGAGAGTCCCTCGCCCATGCCACGGGCAACTTTATTATCCCTCAAATGGGGATGGTGCAAAGCTTGAATATATCGGTAGCTTGTGCAGTGACCTTATATGAGGCACTCCGGCAGCGCCGTGCGGCGGATATGTACGGCGCCGGCAATCTTCTTTCTGCCTCTGAGCGTGATGCCCTGCAGGAGGCTTACCTGGAGCGCCATACGAGGAAGAACTACAACAAGTTCGTCCGGCCCAAGCAGCCTTGATGTTTTGGGGTGATCGTTGTGGGCTTGCAAGCTGCAGCTAGTTGCCCTATGGTTGGGCGCATAGCCAGCTTCGAGCCAGTAAGATGGCATTGGCCTAGCGCTGCGCAGGGGTGGCAAGCCCGATAGGGCCGAGCGGATAGCGAGCCCCGGAGCATAGCGGCACCTGCCGTTGGGCAGGGGCAGGCCCCACAAAAACGGCTATAGAGGGGCGGTTTTTATCCCCTAGGGGGAGGCTTTTAAAAGCCATCAACACTACCCCACATTGGAGCTTGGCATGTAACGGACTCCTTAGAACGCCTTGGCATCCTGCCCTATTAGGTAATTGGCTACCCAGCCATAAGCAAAAATCCCGATGCCAAAGACGATTAAAAACCAGCTGCCTTGGGGCCAGAATACTCCGATGATGCCACAAATGGCGAGCAGGCCGCCGTATGCCAACAGGCTTTTCCGGGCTTTGGTGCCAGGCTCTACGCTAAAAGCGCCGCCTGTAGGCACAAGCAGCAGCCCGAGTATCACGGAAATCAGCAGCAGTGCCGAGGACTGGGTCAGCAGAAAGCCGGCAAGGCATGCCAATGCGGCGCCAAGCACTCCGCCTGCCAGGTTGGAGGCCAAGCGCTCATCATCGCTGAGCGCATGTTTGCCAATAGGGTGGAGGCGCAGGAAAAGATTGGACAGGGGGACTGCGATCCAGGAAGAAAGGGCAAAGAGGATGTAAAAGCCAACGATCGGGTAAAGGAATGGGGACAGTGCCGGGAAGTTATCTGCGAGGGCGAGCACTAAGCGGTAGGCTACATAAGCACCTATGATGAAAGCCCAGCGGTTTTGCTCATTCATTTTCGCAACCCATAGGAAGTAGCGTAGCATGCCCCGGTAGATCACATTTTGCCCTTTGATCGACTCTTTGAGCCCGGATTGGGCATAATCACTGTTGGGGTTCAGGCGCAGGGCCTCCATGAAGTGCTGTTGAGCTGCTTTGTATTCGCCTTGCTCTATAGCTACCCATCCCCGGTTGGCATGGGAGTAACTGTCTTCTGGTGATTTGTGGAGGGCAAAATCGGCAGTATGTGCTGCTTCAGCTTTGCGGTCGAGTTTGACCAGGGCCTGAGTCCGTATGTTGATCAGGCCTACGTTTTCAGGGTCAAGGGCTAAGCCTTGCTCGGCCGCCTTGAGGGCAGGGGCCCACATAGATTGATGGAACTCGATATGTGCCAAGAGGAGGAAGAAATCTGCATCGTTGGGGTTTTGCTCCAGAGCCTGCCGAACGGCCTGCCGCGCATCCGCAATGCGTTGGTTGTAAAAGTAGGCACGAGCCAGTGCGTAGCGGATGAAGTTGGAGTCGGGCATCAGCCCAAGCGCCCGTTCGCTCAGTTCTAAGCCTTCTTTAAACTTTTTGCTGAGCAAGCTGCATTCAGCCAGCCAGCCTAGGATGAGGCCATTGTTAGGGTCTTGGGCCAGTGCCTGTTTGAATTCAGCTTCGGCCTCAGGTATGCGATTTTGCGCCAGCAGCAATTTGCCGCGCTCCAGGTGGTAATCCATTATTTGTTGATCTTGAGGTAGTCCAGTATGTCGTCATAAATCCCAGACTCATTGGCAAAGAGCGCATAGTTTTTGGCTGTGCTGAACCACTCCCGTGTGGTCGGGCGGTGTTTTTTGGCAGCCGCTTCTAAGTCTTTAGCAGAAATGGGCTGAGGGGCCCCTTTGCGGATGGCTTCGTCCAGCTTGCTTTCGATGGCCCGGTCGACGATAGCTTCCAGGTCTGCCCCTGAGAAGCCTTCCGTTTTGCGCGCGAGCCGGCTGAGGTCGAGCGGTTCAACGGGTTTTCCCTGCAGCTTAAGGCGGAGGATGGCTTCCCGTGCCGCTTCATCGGGAGGGGGCACAAAGATGATGCGGTCGAACCGCCCGGGGCGGCGGAATGCATTGTCCAGGTGCCAGGGGGCATTGGTCGCGGCGAGGGTGAGCACCCCTTCGTTATTGTTGGAGACGCCGTCCAGTTCTGCCAGAAACTGATTGATGATGCTCCGTGCAGCGCTGTGCCGCATGTCAGACCGGCTTGCGCCAAGTGCATCCACTTCGTCGAAAAAAAGGACGGCAGGCTTGCTGTTCCTGGCTTTTTCGAAAATACTGTGGAGGTTGCGCTCGCTCTGCCCAATGTACATATCAAGGATGTCGCTGATCCCGACGGGTATGAAACTAGAGCTGACTTCCCCGGCGGTAGCCCTGGCGAGGTGGGTTTTCCCACAGCCGGGAGGGCCATAAAGCAGGATGCCCCCACCGATTTTTTTGCCATAAGCCTGGTAAATTTCCGGGTGTTTGAGCGGGTGTATGATTTTCATGCGCACCTCTTCCTTGACCTGCTCCATGCCGCCGACATCGCCGAAGGTGATATCGGGGCGCTCGATATCGATCCCTGCTGCATCTGCCTGCCCGTCGTCTTTGGGGGAGCCAGCACTGAGCTTGATGCGCTCGGGCCCGGAAGGTTTTTGCTGGCTGAGGTTGATCTCTGATTCGAGGTAAGCATCGCGCAGGCCGTTATCCAGGGCTATGGCATTGTCATAAGCTTCTTTAGCCTGCACGGGCTGCCCGCTCTGTAGCAGCAGTTTGGCATAAACCAGCCATGCCCGTGCGGGCGGCTGTTTGCTGTCCAGGATTTCTTCGAGGATGACCAGGCCCGAGCCCGTCTTCTGCTGAGCGCGGAAGGCATCTGCGAGCCCGATTTTCAGGTCGCGGTCGTCCGGGGCTAGCTTCAGGGCCGATTTGTACTCCATTTCAGCTTCTTCCAACCGCTCCTGCTTCATGAGGGCAGCCGCCAAGAACTTACGGAGGGGCAGGTTGTCAGGTGAGCCTTTGAGCGCTTCGCGTAGTTGTTGGATATCATCCATATATATAGGCATTTTTGGGTTGGGGCAAGATAGGGCTTTGGGTGGGGATTTGAAAGGGCAAAAGAGGAAGAAAGCAAAAGCGGGCATTAGCACAAACCGCTAATGCCCGCTCGGCAGTGTTGGGTAGGCCACTGCGGCCTAGCTCATGCTTTTCAGCGTTTGGCGCAGGTATCGTTTGTATTTCATACGGTAGGCACGGTAAATCTTACGGTAGCGGGTGTAGGAGTCTTCGTTCATATGCTGATTGGCAGCCGGGTGCTGCTGATTTTGAGGCTCCATTTGCATAAAGCCCTGCTGCCGCATCCATTCATCGTTGTAAATCTTGCCAAGGTAGCGGGTGCCATGGTCTGGGAAAAGAGCGACCACTACATCCGTCGGCTTGAGCTGTTCCTTCAGACGGAAGACGGCCTGCATAGCCGAGCCGCTTGAATAGCCTACGAGGAGCCCTTCCTGCCGGGCGAGCTGCCGCGCGCGGTGAGCGCTGCTGCGGTCGGTCACCTTGATAAAGTCGTCAATGAGGTCAAAAGCGACATTGCCCGGGATAATGGTCTTGCCCAGCCCTTCCACTTTATAGGGGTAGATTTCGCTCTCATCAAACTCCCCGGTTTGCCAGTATTTTTTGAGGACAGACCCATAGGCATCTACCGCGATGATTTTAATATCAGGGTTTTTCTCTTTGAGGTAGCGTGCTGTGCCGGAAAGTGTCCCTCCGGTACCTGCACAGCACACGTAATGGGTGATCTTCCCTTCGGTCTGTTCCCAGATTTCGGGGCCGGTAGAGCTGTAGTGGGCTTTGGAGTTGTTGAGGTTGAAATTTTGGGCCAGGTAATATGCGCCGGGGATGTCCTCAGAAAGCTGTTTGGCGCGGGAGTAGTAAGAGCGTGGGTCTTCTGGGGCAGCATCTGCCGGGCATACGACCACCTCTGCGCCCATGGCTTTGAGCAAAGACAGTTTTTCCTGAGAAGCTTTGCTCGATACGGTAAGCACGCAGCGGTATCCTTTCAAGCTGCAGATCATAGCGAGGCTGTAGCCGGTATTTCCGGAGGTCGCTTCGACTATGGTATCGCCGGGCTTGATCAGCCCTTCCTGCTCAGCCTGTTCTACCATGAAAAGCGCAGTCCTGTCTTTTGCTGACTGGCCCGGGTTGTACGATTCAACCTTACCGTAAACAGTAGCTGGAATATCTTTGGAAATTCGGCTTAGATGAATAAGGGGCGTATTGCCGATAGTCGCCAGAACGTTTTCGTATCGCATATAAACTATCAGTTTTGAGCTGTAGCTACGGTCTTGAAGGTATAGCAAAGCTCATGTGATGAACTTGAATTCCACCTACGCTGCCCACTGATCAGTGCATGGCAGGGAGGAGGTCAAGCGGGTGTTGGCACAAAAGTTTTTGCAGGCCAGTGGCGGCCTTTTGTATACAGATTTACATTCCCGATACGAATGTCGTCATACAAAGGTAAACAAAATCAGGCAGTTTAGGTTGGCATCTGGGGGAAGGGGGGCGGTGATTTTTTTCACCCTGATACCGGAAAGCAAGTACAGAGGCCGTATTTTGCAGCTCCAAAATTTATTGCACTAAAGGATGTTCGATGATTGGCGCAGGCTGCGAATCAGGTATTTAGGGTTTTGAAGGGTGAGGGGCCGAGGTATCCGTCAGGCTAGATACCTCAGCCCGTAAAATGATGCCCGCTAAGTAGTTGATTGGCAGTGTATAGGCTTCAAGTATTGCGCATATAACCACATAGATAGGATGCCCACAGGTACGATCAGCTTAAAGGCTCGCCTCATTTTATATCATCGCGGCAGGATATTGCTCCTCAAGCAGACAAAGCCAAACGGAGGGAATTATACCTTGGTGGGCGGCACGGTAGAGTCGCGTGAGTTTGCACGCCAGTCTTTAGTGCGCGAAGCTTATGAAGAAGCAGGCGTACGCTTGCGGGAGCGCGACTTGGAGTTGGTCCATGTCCTTCACAAAACCATTGGCGACGACCACCGGCTCGTCCTCTATTTTAAAGCCTACAAGTGGGGAGGGGAGCTGCAAGCCAAGGAGACGCATAAGTTTAAGGAGGTGGAATGGTTTTATCTGGACGGCTTGCCCAAAAACCTGACCTCCACCGTCCGTCATGTATTGCAGCAGTACCGGCAAGGCAATCTATATTCCGAGTACCTCAAGCGGTAGTCCCCCCTCAGGTGCTTTAATCCGCTACGGCTACAGGCTCTAGCAATTGGAAGAATTGGTCGAGGCGTGGCATGATCAGAATTTCTGTGCGGCGGTTTTTGCTTCGCCCCTCCGGTGTCCCGTTGTCTGCCTTGGGCAGGTAGGACGACCTCCCTGCAGCGATCATACGCTTTGGCACTACATAATGCTCTTGCTCCAGTACCCTCACCACAGCTGTAGCACGCTTGACGCTGAGGTCCCAGTTGTCCTTCATACAGCTCCCTGAAATCGGGATGTCGTCGGTGTGCCCTTCTACCATAATGTTCAAATCTTTATGGTCGCTGACCACCGTAGCCACTTTGCCCAGTACCGATCGAGCTTGGCTGGTCACCGTCGCACTGCCCGACTCAAAAAGCAGCTTGTCTGAAATAGAAACGTGCACCATCCCGCCACGCACTTCTACAGTGACATCTTCATCCCTGACATCGTCCAGAGAGCGCTTGAGGTTCATCACCAAAGCCAAGTTGAGGGAATCCTTCTCCTGTATGCGGTTGGTCAGGTCTTCAATGAAGGCATATTGCTGGTTGATATTTTGCAAGGACTGCCGTATGCTTTCCGCCCCTTCTTTATTGACAATTGAGAGGTCTGACATGCGGTCCAACAGGCTATTGTTGGTAAATTGAAGGTGTTGTACTTGTGCTTCTAGTTGTTCAATCTGCTTTTCCTTTTCTTTGACCTCCCTTTCCAGCCCAGTGATTTTGTCTTTGTTGCAGGCAGGGAATACGGACAGGCTGCAAAGTGCGCCGATCAAAAGCCGTGTTTTCATACGAATAGGAATTTATGCCCTTCTCTCCTCCCAGTTGCGGACAGGAAGAGCGGTTAGTGAATAAGCCGCCTTAGCGGCTTATCAGGCTTGATGCGCCGGGGTATTACAGGATTAGGACAGCTCACTTTTCCCATTGCACTGAGCCAGCGCAACAAGCCGATGATCTGCAGCAGGCTTTTGGAAAACTGAAGCTGAGGTGTGATTATTGTGCAAGGCAGCAAGGATGCCCCTGATCTGTGGTGCCCATACCTGATGCTAGAACCTGCCGGGGTGCAGAAAAGGGACGAGCGCAAAAATAAGGGGCTGCACGTAAAGGTCCTTCCGGCTCACAAGCTCATTGGTGAGCAGCCCGACCGCTCCGCCCTTTTGCCGTGAGTTGTGCTCATGGAACAGCTGGTCCATAACCGGCCCGAGCTCTTCGCCAGCTTTGAGGGCTTTTACCGCCGCTGTGGGGAGTGGAAAAGACGCGCTGCGGCAGCTCTGCTCCCGATCGGGGGAAAGGATATGCATCCAGCCAAAAGATTGCATGCCAGATACCGGGCACTCGTCAACGCCACCTTCGAGCCCTACCCAGAATTGAGCATTAGGATGCAGTGCCCTAGCGTTGCGTGCCCGGTTGATGGCCCCCTGTAAGGTCGCCTCGTCTGTCATGGGCTGGTCTGCTACGCCAGAAGCTACGCTGACGCCGGCTACCTTTATTTTCTGGGAAGGGAAAGCCTGGCTGAAGGCTTCGCGCACAGCCAATTGCTTGACCGGATTCTGAGATGCGGCTACAACAGTGATCATTCTGAAGCGGGTTGGCCCTTGCGGAAATAAAAAGTGAAGCGGGTATCCCTAAGCTCTGTCTCTAGTATCAGTGTGCTGTCAGAAATATCAGCTACTTGATAGTAAATCTCCTGCCCTTGGTAATCTTGGGTGATCCCCAGCCCGTCTATGGTGTAAGTACTGGCCCCGGAAGCAATGGGCAGGTTGGTGTTCATCTGTCCATTTTCGCTGAATTCGTAGTAGAGCTCTGCCAAAGAAGCTGCCGATTGGCCGTCGCGGAGTGCGGAAGTGATCTCCCACCTGCCAGGCAGGTTCTCCTTGATTTGAGTGGGCTCCTCAGCACAGGATTGGAGGATGGCAATGGCAGCTGCGCCGAGCAGAAGGCTGGACAAAACGGTATTTTTCATAGTGGGTAGTGAAGGAGTTATTGATCAGTTCTTCAGTACGAAATTATCAAAGATAACGGGCAATTTAGGTTTTCCCCTTTGTATACCCGCCAATTTTTTCATGTCGTTGAATAGACTTGGTGCCAAGGGGGCATCCCAAGGTTGAAAAGGCGCTTTCCTGCTCACGCTATGCCTTTTCTGAGGCATTCCGTATAGGCTAAGCTCTTGAAAAAGCCGGCGCGCAGTTGATTCCACCATTGCACGGGCAGCCGAAGTTCTGCTTGCCTCCTGAGACGTCAGCCCTAGCGCAAGGTCACTCCGTTATCCTTTTAAATAAGGCTGGGGTAGATCAGATGTTCAATACCCAGTCAAAAGCCGCAGGGTAAACAGGCTTCAACAAAAACGGCGGCTCAAAGCGCAGGGCTCCCAATGGCAGGGGCGCAGAGATACCGAAAGATATTTGAATAGGGTTAAAAATTATACAGATAAGGCAAGCTGAAAAGTGATTTTTTGAATTTTTTCAAGTAATATGCGGCTTTGATAAGTAAATTGTTAATTATGGCTAAAGGAGCAGAAATTGATGATTTGGATAAACAAATCTTATCAATCCTCATGCGGAATGCAAAAAAGCCTTACACGGATATTGCAAAACAGCTCTTTGTTTCAGGGGGGACGATCCACGTGCGCATGAAAAAAATGGAGGATGCAGGGATTGTAAAGGGCTATCACCTTGCTGTGGACCACGAGCGGCTGGGCTATGATATTTCCGCTTTCCTAGGCATCTACCTCGATAAAAGCTCTCTGTACGAGGATGTGGCCGGGGAGCTGGAAAAAATACCGGAAGTAGTCGCTGCTCATTACACAACAGGGCTGTACAGCATTTTTGCGACGATCATTTGCCGGGACACCACTCACCTCAGGGAGGTGCTGCACGATAAAATCCAGAAAATTTCGGGCATACAGCGTACAGAAACCTTTATCTCTTTGCAGGAGAGCATCAATAGACCGATCAATATTGTAGAAAAAGAAGCGTAGCGCGCCTACCTCATGAGTATGCAGTGGCCCCCAAGGATGCGCTCGTTGCCGTTGGATAGGAGCAGCTTTGCTACATAGGTGTAGACCCCCTCGTTCATAGGGGAGCCCCGGAAGGTGCCGTCCCAACCAATCCGCTGACTGTTGGGCGGGAAGTCCCGGGCTTCATACATCATCCCTCCCCATCGGTCGAAAACTTGGAACTGCAGCACTTGGGCCACCTGGAAATCATTGGCGAATACGGTCAGCAAATCGTTGACCTGATCGCCATTTGGAGAAAAGGCAGTCGGGACAAAAGTACTGATGCGCTCATCTACCTCTATAAATACATCGGCGGACACTTGGCAGCCGTAAATATCGGTCATTGTAAAGGTGTAGTGCCTGCTTTCTATGATTTGGAGGACCGGCTCCATGCAGTCTGTGCAAGACAGCCCGGTAGCTGGCAGCCAGGCCGCCTCGTCGATTAATGCCAAAGGGTATCCTATGAGGGGCCTCAGGGTGTCCATCTCCCCAAGTTTGATGGTGATCTTGGATGGGAGGCTAAGGTAGTCAGCTGCCCCGGCGGGCCAGGCCATCTCTTCTGAAAAGGTGCACCCCCTGCTGTCTGCTATGCGGATATGGTAAGCTTGCCCGGCTTGCAGGAGGTTGGGCAGGCTTTCGAGTGCCATCAGCTGGCCATCTACAAATATTTCAAAAGGCGGGCTGCCGCCCAAAATGGAGAAGGCAAGCTCCCCTGTGTTTTCGAGCCGTTCACAGTCAGGCTGTAGCCCTTGGATAGGGGCAGGGCTGCCTATAGAAAAAGTAAACTCCTGCTGACACCCACCGGCATCAGCGACAGCAAGCACATAATCGCCGGCGGTAAGGCCTTGTCGTTCAAGAGTGGGAGCGGGAAGGTCTAGCCAGAAGTAATCATAAGGAGGGCTGCCCCCTTCTAGTACGACGGAGATGCGGCCGTCTTCCGCCCCAAAGCAGGATACATCTGTGGTGTTGCCCACCGCTCGTATTTCGCGTACGATCACATTGGCGCTGCCTTCAGCCTCGCCCCTGCAGCCGGCGTCAAAGACTTCCGTCAGTTGGTAGGCACCGCTCAGGGTAGCCGGGAAATCCCCGTGGCTGTCCAAAATGAGGGAAGGCTGCTCCTCCCCGTTCAGGAGGTACTTGATCTCCCAGGGCGGAGATCCGGACAACTGCAGCGGCAGCCATGCGGTATCGCCTGCACAAATATCTGCCATACCGCTCAGCACGGCGGAAGGGGGGGCTACCAAGTGGGAGACGGCGGTGTCCATAGCCATATTGCCGCAGGCATCGGTGACCGTCAGCTCATAGGAATTGCCAGCCACTCCTGGTATATCGATAGACGGGCTGTTGCTGCCTGTACTCCAAGCATAGGTGTAGGGCGGGGTGCCGGAAAGGTAGCCGGCCTGCAAAGAGCCTGTGCCACCTTCGCAGATGTAGGCGTCAGGCAATTGCAGCTGCAGGGGCGGGCTGTCCTGAAGGTATACTTTTGTGGAATCGGCATAGCATGCACAGGGGATATCCAGCCAAATAGAGATGTGCTCCTGGGGCTCAGGGATGCCATCATTGTAAACTGTTACCGGAACGCTCACACTGCTGCTGCCAGCCGGGATGGTGACATACCCGGGCAAAGGGGCAAAGTCTTCCCCTGCGGTAGCGGTGCTAGAGGGGTGTACAATATAATTGACAGAAACCGGCTGTTCATCTGGGGCGCCGGGCGGGCGCTCAAAAACGATGGCCGCACCGCCACAGCCTTCCTCAGCAGGTTGCAAGGCCGAAGCCCCCACCGGGCTGGTCTTTACGCTCACTTCTCCGCCAAGGTCAAAGCTGCCTGCTTCCAAGAATACGGCAGAGTCAAAGAAGTTGTCGCCAACGTCGGAGACGACAAGCCTGATCCGGTACGTTTCACAGGGCACCAGGTTCAATTTAGCGGTAAGGCGTACGGTAAAGCCGTCGTACTCAATGAGGCTGAGGTAGGCGCCCGGATGAGGCGGGGTATTGCAAATCACCAAGTCTTCATTGAGCTCGTTATGTACGTAATAGCTCTCGTTTTCCTGGTGGTTGACGTTGTTGATGCTCACAAAATCATTGGTGCCTGGAATGAGGGCAACGTTTTCAGCTTGATTGGAAAAATTACCGTTGATGCCGGGGCCGCTGACAAAAAAGCCGAACACGTCGTTGTAGATGCTGCCGGCAAACTCACAGTACTCTTCGGAGGCAAAAACGTAACTGAAAGAGACGGTAGAATCAAGAGGGACGAAGTCAAAAGCAATGCCCACGGCATCTCGGACATCAAAAGTGGCAAGCAGGCTCAGGTCTGGATCGCCCTGGCTATCGTTGAAGTTGCCAGAGCGGTCAGTGGCTTCATTGGGGCCTGCTGCATGTTCGATGGGGCCGGTGGCGAGTATGATCCCGCGCGACATATCGAGGGTAGATTGCTCGTCCTCAAAGTAGCCAATGCCACGGGTATCGCCAATGGCCTCAATATTGGAGACATTGTCGCAGGTGCCTGCCACGAAGATATCGCGAATGAGCTCTTCTACCGTGTACTCGTTGCTCGTGGCAATGCCATAGGGTGGGGGTGCTGGTGCGGCAGGCACTAACGGGGCATAACGGTAGCCCGCTGTGGCAAGCAGCAAAAGTACATAGATCAGAATATGTGTTACAACTCGTTTGTGCATGCTTTGGGCTGAGCCGGGTTTACCTTCATAAAATATTCAGGGGCAGCCCTGAGGACTGTCCGGAGCACTGGGCTGCCGGGGCAGGAGAGTGCCCCAATTGAAGGGTAATGGGGGGTGTAAGAGCATTGGCACTTACATCATGCTGCAAATGCCGCAGGCACGTTCAGCACGATAGTTGCTATTCACGTATCAAATATAGGTAAAAACAATTTATCGGGCCCAAACCTCGAGAGGTGGCCCTGAGCTGATGGCCGACCGCTGATAGCAATGCAGCGTTGTCTGTTTTTGTGGTGCATCAGTAAGCCAGGCCTGCAAAAAAAGGATTGAGGGTTTAGCTTGAACGTTCGCAGGAATTCCCCTATCTTTGCCGCCGTTAAAAACCCGCCGCTTGGTCTCCAAGGTAAGCGGGTAATGTTTCATCATAATAATTTTAACAAGCCAATGGCAGTTAAAATACGTTTACAGCGAAAGGGCCGCAAGAAGCGTCCTTTCTACCACATCGTGATAGCGGATGGCCGCTCACCTCGTGATGGCCGCTTTATCGAGCGGCTGGGTTCTTACAACCCAATGACAAAGCCTGCTACAATCGAAATCGACCGTGACAAAGCGTTCGACTGGCTCGAAAAAGGAGCTCAGCCAACGGATACTGTCCGAGCTATCCTTCGGTTCAAGGGGGTATACTACAAGCGCCACCTCATGCTTGGTGTCAAGAAAGGTGCGCTCACAGAAGAGCAAGCTGAAGCAAAGTATCAGGAGTGGATCGAGGCTAAAGAAGCTAAAATCGCTAACCGCTTTGAAAAAACAGCTGAAGAAAACCGTCAGCGCCTTGCTGAGCTCTCAGGCACGCCACCGCCCAAGACTGCACCTGTAGTCGAGGAGGAGGAGGCTCCTGTAGAAGAAGCTGCTGCTGAAAGCGTGGAAGGACAGGACGCGGAAGCTCCTGAAGCAGAAGCTCCTGCCGCGGAAGAAGCTCCGGCCGAAGGCGAAGAAGAAAAGAAAGACTAACTCAAGTCTTTGCCGAATGATAAAGGGCGCTGCCTGCTGTACAACAGTGGGCAGCGCCCTTTTGCTATTAAAATCGGGCAAAGCTTGTAGGTTCTGGCGCAATCCGTTATCTTTGTCAGCGTTGGCGATGCAGGAAGCCTGCCTTTCCAACAAACTACCAAGGCAATACTTTAATTCTAATATTCTGACCTGGTAGTGCATTAATTTGCACTATCAGGTTTGTTTTTTAGCCTTGCGCAGGCAAAAGGGTGAAGAAATGCTGCTCCGGCATCTCCAAGAGCGTGTTGGGGCTTTAGTAATCGGTCTGCAAACTGCATTTTTTGATTAGAAGACCAAAATCCCAACACGCTCTAAATGGGCAGCACCGCCCGGGCGCAAGACGTTTATCTACCCGCTTTTGCGGGTCGCTAAAATCAGTTAACCATGCAACCATTAGCGAAAGCTTACATTGAACGGCTAGACACGCTGGCTGCCGAAATCCAGGAGTCTGAAGCGCTGCAAGCCTACCTCGAAGAAGAGGAGGAAGAGCAATATATGGAGTTGAAAGAGGCTTTCGAGCCCCGCATTGCTGAAATATACGACGAGGTGGCCGGCAGCCACCCGCTTCAGCTGATTGACCTCGAAACCTTGCTCTTGAAGCCTGAGTTCGAAGGGCTTTACCTGCCTAAAATCCTCGGGTTTACGGTCCTGAGGGGGGAAGTGCATGCCGAGCGCATGAAGTATGCCCGCCCACAGGACCACTTCAAGGAGGTGCTGCTGGCCATCTGCAATTCTGCTAACTTTGACCTGCTGCGCAAGCGTATCGGGCAGTCTATTCAAATGGGGTTTGCACTGAGCAGCGACATCTGGGTCACTAACCTCATCAATGCTATCGACAACAAGCGGGTGCGTTATTTCTTGCAGGGCCAAAAGCTGGAGCGCTACCGCTTGCTGGAAGAGCGTGTGCTAGGCTATCAGCGCTATCAGCGGCAGTTCCGCAGTGATAACTTTATGTCTGCAGAGTTCCCGCAAAGCCTTTCTGAGCTTAAGGTCCTCTATGCACAGCTCAAACGCTTCCTGCTTTTCCGTGTTAAAGGCGGGTATGACAACTCTAGCATCATACCACACCTCAAAGCATTTGTGGAAAACAAAGAGTTCCAGGGGCATAGGGAGCATATGGAAGTCATGGTGCTCTTCGCCTTGTTCTTCGACTTGGGCGAGGACGACCGTGCTCACCTCTCCAAACACTTCAATGCCATCAGGAAAGATACTGCAGGGTTTGAAGAGTCGTATTTCGATTACCTCCTGGAGCTTCATCTTAGCGAAGATGTGACGATTGCCCCTGAGGCGGACAAACTGATGTCTGAAGTGGTAGACCACAGCATTGAAGACGAGCTGTCGGCTTATTACGGCCTGATGGATGTCATTCACGGCAAAGGTTACACCACAGAGGAAGCACAGGAGGCGGTCAAGCACTTTTACATGCGCAGGGAAGGGCTGAGCGTCATCAACGAGTGTGTGCGTCAGACCATCTACGGCTACTTCGCGCGTTTGGTCAAAAATCTGGAGGTGGCGGATTACCCTGAATTATTCGAAATCTCGAAGCTGTACCCTGCTTACATCAGCATCTTCGCCAATCAGCAGTTCAATCAGCTGCTCAAAGAGCTGAGCCTGGAGTATGTCGGCAAGCTGCTCAAGAAGTACACCGACAAACGGGGCAAAGATTATCAGGATATCAAGAAATTCGTCTCTACTACTTTCCAAGACCTCGGCTTCCTCAAAGAGAAAGAAGTGGTGGAAATGTTCAAAACCCGCCGCAAGCGGAAAAAGGCTGATGCGTAATGCTCTTAGGGGCAAATTGGAAATAAGGCAAAGCGCCCGTTGCACTGCAGCGGGCGCTTTGCCTTTGTGGGCACTCGGGATTTGTTATTTTTGCTACGGCTCGCCTCCGGGCCATTGAACAAATCTAAATTATGAACCCCATCCGCCGATTGCTTTCCTGGCTGCAACGGCTGCTCCTTGGCAGCCCCTCACAGCTGCCTGTGCGGATATTCCGGCAAAATGTCTATACCATGGTCAACAGCCTTACCTTTTCCACTGAAATGGATACCTTATTCCTCATCGATAATGGGCGCGCCATCGCTTTCCCCCTCGACAATAACAAGGGCATCCTCATCGGCACCCTAAAGGGGCAGCTTACCGTTGCTACCGATTTTCAGGCCCCGCCCACTAAAGGGGAAGGCTTGTCTGTATCTTCCGCTCAGCCGCTCGCGCTCAGTGCAAACGGGAAAGAGGCTAAGCTTGATTTTGAAAAAACAGTGTGGTCTGCCGCCTATCACAAACGGAACCTGACGCTCTGCTTTGTTGGCGCTACCGAGGTGGAAATCCGCAAGGGGGGCTCAGAGGTAGACTATAAACCGGAAATCGCCTTCTTTGACTTGTCACGCCACGTATTGAGCGTTCAGCGCAAAGGCAATGCTATACTCTTGAAAAGCCTGGTCTTGCACGAAGAGGAAGAGACGGATGCATAGTGGCCTGGTTGGATAACATGGGTGGGGGAGCCCAAATGCCGCAGGGGGCTAAGCATTCCGGGCTATAGCCTGCCTTGGCCTAGCGCTGCGCAGGGGTGGCCGAAGGCCAGACCCGACGCCTGTAAGGCGAGGGGCCGAGCGGATAGCGAGCCCCGCAGCATAGCGGCACCTGCCATCGGGCAGGGGCAGGCCCCTATCCTTGCGGAGGGGGCAGGCAAAAAAACGACAATTGGGTTTGCGCCCAATAGCATCTGGCCATTTCCAGGTAGAGTGGCTTCGAAAAAGCTAGCGCGGTTGCGCCACACGCTGCCATCTATGCTTCCCCCGCCTGAGCTTGTTTCCTGAACACTTCATTGAGCGGTAAGCCGCTGAGCCTGCTTTGTATCCAATTCAGGAGGAGGTCGTCCATGCCCAAGGGGGGCTTGTTGTCATTGGTGTTGAGATGCTCGGCCAGTGCTTCGAGCATGTCTTTTGCCTCTCCGGGTGCAGCCCGGCCGATTTTTTTCAGATAGGCTGCCGCTGTGCGGAAGAAGTCAGCAGGGAATGCGCCTGTGGCTTTCCGCACCGACCTCGACAAGGCGCGGGAAGCGGATTCCTGCCCGTCTATGTCATCTTGGCTGATGGCCGCAAGCAGTACGATGAGCAGGGTGGAGCACCGGAAGGCAGTGCTGTTGAGGGTGCTGTTGTAATGGTCAAGTACCGTGCCGCCCCAACGGCGGCAAGCTTCCGGCTGCCCAAGGATGAGCAGTAGGACGGTCACGTTGAATGCGATAATGAGCCGGCTGACTTCGTTGAGCCGGTAAAGGGCCATGCCCTCCTCTACTTTTTTGATCAGCTCCTGATGGCCTTCGGCTATGCCAAGGTTGATGTGATAAAGCAGCTGATAGTTGGCCAATTGTTTGAACGCCAGCCGTTGGTCGTGGTAGTTGACCGGCTTTTCATTGGACAAGCGCTGCAGCATCGCTTTGAAGGGGGCATAACGCTTTTGGGTGTAGGTAGCGTGCAGCAGGTTGAAGGCATCGGCAAGGTACCTGTTGTAGCTTTCCTCCCTGATCAGAGGGTAGGCATCCCACCACGCTACCATACGGGCATAAAACTGAGTGGCTTCTTCATGGTCTTCCCTTAAATCGGCAAACAAGGCGCCACACTGCAAATAGCGCCGCTGCGCGTGAGCGGTCTCTGGCATGCCCTCATCACCGCTAAACAGCTCTTCCCCAATCTCTTCCTGAAGCCTTTTTTGTTGCCCCTGATCTTTGGCCAGCTGTATTTTATAGGCCATCGACAGAAAGGTGAGCTCTTCGTTGATGTGCCTGATGTAATCGTCTTTTTCTGAAAGCAGCTGATCGATTTTCTCCCCGTACCCTTGTGGTTTCGTTGTCCAGACAAAGTTCAGCTGTTCCCTGCTGATCTCCAGGAGCGCTAATTGGTCGTCCATAGCCTGTGCCAGCTCGTGCGCCTGCTGCAGCCGTTCTTCACTTTGCTGGTAAAGCCCCCGCTGATATAGCAAGCGGGCGTCAAGCAGCATGGTCTTGATTTTTGCAGTGCGGGATTTGGAGAGGTTGTAATCCCGCATGCTTTGTAGAATCGACTCGTAAAGGTAGTGCTTGTCTGTGGGCAGGCTAGGCCCAAATTGCTGTTGCAGGCTGCCTTCCTCGTATTGGCCCATCTTATTGACCGCCTTGAACAGGTCAAGGTACCGGCTATGGCCCCGCCCGTTCTTTTTGGCATGAAGGGTGAAATACCGCTTTTCAGACCTTGACATGGATTTGATGAGGTCAAAAAGGTCGCTTTGTTGCTTCATTTTGCCGTTTTCTTGTGTTTTGCTACCGTTTTTTGTTAAAAATATACCGTTTTCTGTTAAAGTGGCGAAAAAGCGTATTTTTTTTGACTGCTTTGAAACTTAATCAAATTTCTATTTTAAAACTTTGATAATTAATTGATTATGTGTTTTAGGACCAGGTGTTTTGATCTTAGGAATTTAATATAAGGCTTTTTATTGGTTTGAAACCTGTGCCGGCCTCCCTTAAATTTGTAACTGTAAGCAATCGACAAGGAGCAAAGCAAAAAGAACGCAATGCTCTTCCGGGGGCGCTCCCGGGATACTATGAGGGACTTTCACAGGGCAGCAGGGGCTCCGGCCAGCATCTTTTGGCCACCCCAACGCCTGTAAGACATAAAGGCCAGTATGCCAGGCCGCAAGAATTTAGGGTGTTTTATTTTCAGAAGGGCATGCCCACAAAGGTGGGCATAAACTTAAATGGAGATAAGTAGATAGTTGCTATTTTCGGACTGGGTAGAGCTTTTGCTACTGCCCAGTTCTTTTTTTGCCCCCTTCCCAAAAGCAGGGCTACAGTGGAGATCCCGGCTGTAGCCCTGCTTTTGTTAGGGCTAGAAATACTATGCGCGAGCAGATTGTTTTTTTGGCCTGCCGTGAGGATGGGGGGCTTCCCCTGCCTAACGGCAGGTGCCGCTATGCTGCGGGGCTCGCTATCCGCTCGGCCCTGCGGGCTTCCCACCCCTCCGCAGCGCTAGCCCGCTGCTTTCCTGAAAACCGGAGTTGAGTTGAAGAAGTGGGGGATGGAGCCAATACAAGCCTGCCTGCCAGCGAAGCTAACAGGCAGGCAAGTGCAGTTTAGCGTACGGCCGTCGCCAAAGGAGCCCTTACAGCCACTTCACAAGGGGCAGGTCTTGCCGGTGCGCGAGCTGCTCAGACTTAGGGAAAGCCCGGAAGCCATACTCAAATACGCCAGCGAGCTTGGGGTCAACTGTACAGGTGAATTCTGCAAGCCCGTCCCGGACTGCTTTCAGTTCCAGTTCCTGCGTGAATTTCAGCTCCAGCTCCTCCTCGTTCACCCTGCTGAAGAAGGCGACCTCTACGCCAAGGTCCTCAGGTTGTACGCCGTTGAGGTAAATGCGGAGCGTGGCCTTAAAAGCCTCCCCGGTCTGCAGAGCCTGGTTGTCGCTGTCGAAAGTATCTGCCTGGGCCAGCTCAATGTGGTCCCAGCGTTGTTTCATGTTCTGTTTCCACGCAGCGATGGCTTTGGCCTGCTTGCAGCCATTTTGCCTGGCGAGCTGCCCGCGCTCGTAGAGTTTATTGTAAAACCGGCTGTAGTAGTCATCGAGCATCCGCTTCATGGTAAACTCTGGGGCCACCTCTGCGATAATGGCCCGGATATAAGCTACCCAGCGCTCAGAAATGCCCGTTTCGTCCACGTCATAATACTTAGGGAGTATATCGTGCTCCAGCGTATTGTAGATGGTTTCGGCATCCAGTTCGTTCTGCAGCTCTTGGTTGTCGTACGTCCGCTCAAGGGGCAGCTCCCAGCCGGCATCGGGGCGGAAGCCTTCGGCCCACCAGCCGTCAAGCACGCTGAAGTTCATGACGCCATTGAGGGCGGCCTTCATGCCTGAAGTGCCGGAAGCCTCCTTGGGCCGCGTTGGGGTATTGAGCCAGATGTCTACGCCCTGTACCAGCAGCTTGGCCATTTCCATATTGTAGTTTTCCAGGAAGATAACCTTCCCTTTAAACTCTGGCCGCTTGGAGACTTCAATGATGTGCTTGATGAGCCCCTGCCCGCCACCGTCAGCCGGGTGGGCTTTCCCTGCAAAAAGGAAGATCAGCGGCCGGCCGCTGTTGTTCAGGATGCTTGCCAGCCGGTCGAGGTTGGAAAAGAGGAGGTGTGCTCTTTTGTAGGTTGCAAAACGGCGGGCAAAACCGATGACCAGGGCATCCTCTTGTATCGCATTGAGCAGTTCAAAGATGCTGCGCGGGTTTTCGCCACGGCGGGTCAGGTCTTCCTGTAAAGTATCGCGGACATAGCCCAACAGGCGGGCTTTGAGCTTGCGGCGGATGCCCATGATCTGTTCGGCGGGGACGTCATAGATTTTGCGCCAGTACGCTTTGTTGGACTGATCCTTCAGGAATGCTTCGCCAAATGTCTCCACGTACAAGTCGTGCCACTCTTTGGCAATCCAGGTCGGGTAGTGTACAGAGTTGGTCACATAGTGGATGTGCAGCTCTTCCGGATTGTAGCCGGGGTAAAGCACATTGAACATTTTCTGGGAAACAGCGCCGTGCAGGCGGCTTACCCCGTTGACTTCCTGTGAAAGGCGGATGGCCAAGTGGCTCATGGAGAAGAGCTCATCGTGGTTGTGCGGGTCGATTTTGCCAAGCGCGACGAACGTCTGCCAATCTATGCCAAGCTCAAGCGCATAATTGTACAGGTAGTCCCGTAAAAGGTTTTCGTGAAAGTAGTCATGCCCGGCGGGTACCGGAGTGTGCGTGGTGAACAAGGATGTGGCGCGCACAGCCTCTACCGCTGCCGCGTAGCTGAGCTGTTGTTCCCGGACGTACCCCCGGAGCCTTTCCAGGTTAAGGAAAGCGGCATGGCCTTCATTGCAGTGGTAAATGTCAGCTTCAACGCCGAGCGCCTGCAGGGCCCGGGCCCCGCCAATGCCCAATAAAATTTCCTGCCGGAGCCGGTGCTCGTTGTCGCCTCCATAGAGCTGATGGGTCAGGGTGCGGTCATGCCAGTCGTTTTCGTCTATATCCGTATCCATCAGGTAAAGGGATATCCGCCCCACTTTCAGCTCCCAGATTTTCGCGTAGACCATCCGCCCTTTGAGGCCTACACTGATTTTCAGCCACTCTCCCTGAGCGTCACGCACTGGGCGGATAGGGAGTTTTGTGAATTTTTGAGGGGGGTAGTTGTTGATTTGGTCCCCATGCAGGGAAATCGCCTGCTCGAAGTACCCATAGCGGTACAGCAGCCCGACGGCGACCATGTTGGAGTTGGAGTCAGAAGCTTCCTTCAGGTAGTCGCCTGCCAGTACGCCCAGCCCTCCAGAGTACAACCGTAAACTGATATGAAGGCCGTATTCCATGCTGAAATAGGCAATCTGCGGGCTATCGGCCGCTGGCTCTTCCGAAAGGTAAGACTGGAACTCAGCGTATACCGAATTGAGCTGTTGGATGAAACTGCTGTCTGCAGCCAGCTCTTGTGCTCGTGCCGGGCTCAGCTCTTCAAGCAGGGCTACCGGGTTGTAGCGGAGGCTGATGAACTGCTCCCGGTCTATCGATTCGAACAGCTCAATCGCGCTTTTGCTCCAAGACCACCATAGGTTGTTCGCCAGCTCTTTGAGCGGCTGCAGGGGTTCGGGTAGTTTCGCCTCTATGTAAATGCGCTTCAGCTGTATTTGCTTGTCTTTCAATTGTCCAATCATCTTAGATATTCGGTTGATACCCAACAAAAATAACCGGATTACTCCGGAAACAGGTAAGTATTCTTGTGAAATTTACACTAAGTATGTGCCCCCTTTTTGCACTGCTCTGCAAGGCCCTGCAGCAGGGCCCAGGTTTTTTTTACATGCCGCTCCTCAACGTAAGTTTGGCCGATCACCATGCGCAAGGTATAGGTATTCCCTATTTTGGTATGCGTCAGGTAGGCCTCACCGCTGGAGTTGACCCGCTGGAGCAGAGACTCGTTCAGCTCATCCAGGTATTGGGGCGGCAGGCCCTGCGGGGCATAGCGGAAGCAGGTGGCATTAAGGAAAGGGGGCATGAGCAGTTCAAAATCAGCATGCTGCTCCACGCCCTCCGCAAATGCCCGGTTCAATTGTATATGATGCCTCAGTTTTTCCTGCATCCCATTAAGCCCATAAGACCGCATGACAAACCAGAGCTTCAAGGCCCGGAACCGCCGCCCAAGGGGGATGCCCCAGTCTCGGTAGTCATTGACCTGCCCCCGGGTCGCCGTGCGCAGGTATTCCGGCAGGATGTCTAGCGTGCGGACCAGGATGCCAGGGTCTTTAACGTAGTAGGCGGTACAGTCGAAGTTGGTGAACAGCCATTTGTGCGGGTTGAAAACAAAACTGTCGGCCTGTGCTATGCCTTCCCCCATCCACTGGTATTCTGGCAAGAGCAGAGCAGAGCCGGCATAGGCTGCATCCACGTGGTGCCAGATGTCATATTCCTGGCATATCCGGCTGATCTCCTTTATGGGGTCAACGGCCAATGTGCCAGTAGTGCCAATAGCCGAAACGACACAGCACGGCTGTAGGCCTGCTTGTAGGTCTGCCCGGATCTGAGCTTCCAGGGCTTCTGCTTGCATGGCCAGCTGCTCATCTACGGGGATTTTTATGAGGTTGCGCCGGCCAATACCGGCAATTTTCACGCCCTTCTCTATAGAGGAGTGGGTCTGCGTGGAACAGTATACCCTAAGGTGTCCAGGAGTGCCGGTTTCATTGGACTGGAAATCAGTGGCTTTTTCGCGGGCGGTGAGCAGTGCTACAAGCGTAGCGGAAGATGCCGTATCTTGTATGACGCCCTCCCAGTTTGAGGGGAGCCCCATAGCATCGCGTAGCCATTCCATCATGCGCTCTTCCAGCTCTGCCGCAGCAGGGGAGGTTTCCCAGATCATACCCTGCACCCCCAGGGCTGCGGTCAGCATCTCTGCATAGACCGACTCTACTGAGCTGTTGGCGGGGAAGTAGGCATGGAAGTTGGGGTGCTGCCAATGGGTGATACCGGGCAGGATGATATCGCTAAGGTCTTTGAGCATATCCGGGATAGGCTCCCCCTCAGCAGGGATATGGGCTGGTATCTGCTGATAAATTTCGCCTGGCTTTACTGCAGATTTCACCGGCAGCTGCTCCAATTGCTGAAAGTAGTCTGCTATCCATTTGGTAATGGCACTTGCATATAAGCTGAAGTCTTTTCGGTCTAGCATGGTCGTTTTCCGTTTGAGAAGCAGCAAAATAGCAATGAGGGGCAAAGTTCCCAAATTAAGGCAGGCCAATACCTTTGCGGATAGCTGGAATGACTGGCTAGCTTTTCAGCCTTTGCAAAGCGCCAGCCCACGTCTTCCGTTCAGAATGATTATTTTCGCCCCGAACAAAAAAATCTAGCTATGCCCTATACCAATTTATTGATTGACGGACAGGACGGTATCCTCATCGTGACCCTCAACCGCCCGAAAGCCCTTAATGCGCTCAATAGCAAAACGATGGCAGAGCTCCGTCATTTCTTTGCCGAAGATGCTCCAAAAAGGGAGGGCTTGAAAGGGGTGATCCTAACTGGCGCTGGCGAAAAAGCGTTTGTTGCAGGGGCAGATATCAAAGAGTTTTTAGCATTGGATGCGCAGAAAGGGCAGGATATGGCCCGGCAGGGGCAGGATATTTTCTTCCTGATCGAGCGCTTCCCGAAGCCGGTCATCGCTCTCGTCAATGGTTTCGCCTTGGGCGGCGGGTGCGAGCTGGCCATGGCCTGCCATCTTAGGATCGCTACCCCGGAAGCCCGCTTTGGCCAGCCGGAAGTCAACCTTGGGCTTATCCCTGGCTACGGGGGCACACAGCGGCTGATACAGTACCTCGGCAAGACCAAAGCTACGGAGCTGCTGCTTACTGCAGATATGCTTTCAGCAGAAGACGCTCTTCGTCATGGCTTGCTCAATGCAGTCCTTCCGGCAGGGGAGGCTATGGAGCTGGCCAAAAAAATGGTCGCCAAAATTGCAGCGAAAGGGCCTGTGGCCATCGCGAAAACCATAGAAGCCATCAATGCTTATTTCCAGTATGATGTAGACGGCTTCGAGAAAGAAGTTGCTGCCTTTGGCGAAACGACAGGCACTGCGGACTTCCGGGAAGGGGCTGCTGCGTTTATCGAGAAGCGCAAGCCTGATTTCAAAGGGCAATAAGCTTTGCCTGAAAGGGGCGCAAACCAGATTGCCGTTTTTTGAGCCTGCCCCTGCCAGCGGGCAGGGGCCGCTATGCTACGGGGCTCGCTGCCCGCTCGGCCCCTCGCCCTACAGGCGTCGGGTCTGGCCTTCGGCCACCCCTGCGCAGCGCTAGGCCAATGCCAGGCTAGAGCCCCAAAAGCATAAACGCCTGCGACATTTTGGTTCTCGCCCCCTGAAAGGGGGATAACGCTGCAGCGGGGCTGCTGCAAAACTGCAGCAGCCCCGCTATAGGTATCCAGCAAAAGGCGGATGTCAATGACCAGCTACCTGCTCCTTATGCTTGCGCATTTGGCGCTTTACCTTATCCGTCGCAGCGGCTACAGCCTTTTCAAAAACATCGCTGCGCTCCTCTGCAAAGAAGGTATGGCCAGGAATGTCTATGCGGAGCTCCACAATCTGCTCCTCAGCGTGGCGGTGGCGGTTCTCGCCAATTTTTAGGTACATTTCTGCGTTAGTGATGGTGTTGGCGTACTGCGTGAGCTTACCGACTTTTTCTTGGATCAATTCATTCAGGTAGTCGTTCACCTGGAAAGTGGCATTCACTTGTACTTTCATCTCGTCGTGGTTAGTTCGGTTAGAAATTGGGCAGCTCCGGTACTTTTACTTGCTCTGCCCTTTTGTTGTACTGCTAAGATAAAGGCACTGCCACTGCCCCTGATTGATCATTGTCAACTGCAATGGCTGATCCTTATCATATCTTTGTTATGGAACAAAGGCATACATCATGAAAACGCCTCTGCTTATTGTTAGTTTGTTGTTGGCAGCTTGCGCGGTTTGGGCGCAAGACCTCTCAGGGGAATGGGAGGGCTGGCTCGTGCAGGAGGGCAAGGCAGATACCTTCCGCTATGCGCTGCAATTGGCACAGGCAGGGCAGGGGGTGAGCGGTACAGCACGAGCAGAGACTATGGATGGGCGGCATGCGGCTCGTTTTCAGGTCACAGGGCTTTGGGATGGCGCGAAGCTGGTGCTGCAGGAAGTGGCCCAATTGTCGCCGCAGTCACCTGCCTGGTGCATGAAATACGCCACTTTAGAAAGTTCAGCTGACGGCCAGCGCCTAAGCGGGCCTTGGCGGGCTGATGGCTGTACGCCTGGGCAAATGTCCCTGCATAGGCCTGGCGCTCCACACGTCAGGCAGGAGGCTGTAGAGGGCATTGAAGGGCAATGGTCAGGAGCGCTTTCCCAATCCGACCGCGGCTATGGCTTTTACATTGCTCTTAACTTGAAAGCGGATGGACAAGGGGTATCTTATATCGTATCTGAGGGCAGTGGCGGCAGTGCTAAAATGGCCTTGTCTTATACATTCGATGCGGTTTCAGGCGTGCTGCAATTCGAAGAGAGCAAGGTCGTAGAAAGAGAGGACCCCGACTGGCCTTGGTGCATCAAATCTGGCAGCTTGCGTTTCCGTAAGGAAGAAAACCGCCTGGTGCTCGATGGAGGCTGGAAGGGCTTTATTGAGGGGTACAACTTGGAAACCGGGCCTTGTGCAAGCGGCAGCCTGTACTTGGAGCGTGCCCTCCTCAACCCAGAAGCTGTTCAGGTACAGCAAGCCGTATCCCGTCCCTATGAGTCAGATAATCAGCGGGCCATCAAGGTGCAGCGGGTAGTGGAAGTGGCTGCCCCCAACCTGAAAATAAAAATATGGGACAACGGTACAGTCGATGGGGACGTCGCCACTCTTTTCCTGAACGGGGAGCGCATTCTTCATCAGTACCGCGTGAGCAAGCGCCGCATCGCCATCCCGGTCACCCTTTCCCAGCCTTCCAATTTCCTGGTACTGCATGCAGACGACCTGGGCGATATCCGTCCTAACACCGTGGCGGTGGCTATTGATGATGGCGTGCGCGAGCAGACCATCATCGTCAGCTCCAATCTGGAAGAAAGCGGCGCGCTCATGATCCGGCAGTTCAAGGTAGAATGAGCGCCCGTGCTAACGCTATTGCCGTTCGCCGGTAAATTGGCCGTTAGGCTGCAGGAGCGTGATTTTTTGAGCTTTGCCATCCCTGCCAGTGAGGAATCGGGCTTTGTAGCCATCTAGGCCCCGGAGGCGGAAAGTCTCCTCTTCTACATGTTCAAGGGTATAAACGGGCTGTCCAGGGACTTCCAGCTTTAGCGCCCCATCTTCTACCCGGACCTGTACCTTCTGCACCCCCATGATGAGGTAGTCGCCGGCAAAGGCTTGCAGCTCTTCCACGGTAAAGTCTCTGTTTTCAGGCTGCCGCTCAAAGGAAAGGGGCGGCAGCGCTGGCTCAAGTGGGGCCATCAGTTGGCTGATTTTGCCTTCCTCATTGCTTATGAACTGTATTTTTAGTTGCTCGTACCCGTTTTCCTGAGGCGTGAAGACATCATAATGGTAATGTTCTAGCCGTATGAGGCCGGTGTCTGAAACGGTTTTCAGCCCAAGCTGCCCGTCTCCGGCTTCCACAATGACAAGGTCGTCATAGCCTGGGTTGTGGTACACGCCGGTGTAGTCTGCCAAAGGATGGGAAGGGCGGGTCCCGGGCACTCGCGCCAGGTCTTCGGGCGCAGCCTCAGGCTTAGCGGACATTTCCTTCCATCGGGCCAGCTGAGGGGTGTTCCAGTCTGTTCCCTCCTCTCCCAGCAGGTAGTCAAAGATAAAGTTGCGTAAGATGCGCGGTGCTGGCGTACCGTTGAGGTTGGAGAGAATGGCAACGCCAATGGAATCTCCTGGCAGCAATGCGACCTCAGCAGAGAACCCATCGATATTCCCGCCGTGTGCTACGAGCCTGTGCCCCTTGTGATGGCTTAAGAACCATCCCAGCCCGTAGGCAGAAGGCGCCCCCTGATTGTCGAACAGCAAAGCCTGGCCCCACGCTTCGGATATGGCCATAGCGGGTTGTTGGCACGCTGCTATTGAGGCAGGGCTGGCTATCGTTTGACCTTTCCACGCCCCCCCATTGAGCTGTGCCCCGAGCCAAGGGATGAGGGCGGCTGCGCTGGCTTGGATCGAGCCTGCAGGGCCTATGGTACGGATATCTCGGTAAGGGACGCGAGTGACCTCCTGCTCCTCTTCGAGGGCATACGGGCGGGCTGCATTGGGGTCCGCTTCCATCTCAGCAACATCAAACCCGGTCCGTTCCATACCCAAGGGCTCGAATATTTGTGTCTCAATCTGTGTTTCCCAATCCGACTGGCTCACCTGGCCAGCTAGGTAGCCGGCGGTGAGGAACATTAAGTTTTGATATTGGAAAGACTCCCGGAAACCGGCGCTAGGCGCTAAGTGTTCTAGCCGGGCAATGAGCGCTTCCCGGCTAGCTGGCGAGCCGTACCAGCTCAAATCATGCCGGGGTAGCCCAGAACGATGGCAGAGCAAGTCCTTTACCGTAAGGTGGCGGGAAACATAGGGGTCGGACATGCGGAAGCTGGGAAGGTGTACTGCCACGGGGTCATCGAGGTTGAGCAGCCCCGCCTCTGCCTGCTGCAAAACGCCAAGGGCGGTAAAGGCTTTTGTGGCAGAACCAATGCAGAAGAGGGTCTGGCCATCTACGGGCAGTTGGGCTTCCAGGTCGCGCAGGCCGTAGCCTTTGATGTAGGCGCCTTTCCCGCCTTCAATTATGGCAACAGCCATGCCCGGCACTTTCCAGTCGCGCAGCAGCTGCAGCGCCATACTGTCGATAGGGGCAAAGTCTGTAGATTGGGCCCGCAGGGTAGGGTAGGGCTGAAGGATGCCAACGGCAGCAGCAAGGGCCAAAAACGCAGCGTATACCTTTCTCATAGGGAGGTCGGATTAGTCCGTTGTCAAAGTAGCTATGTTTCGGTGTTTGCCGCGAAAATTTGGAGCAGGGGGTGCTGTTTTTCTACAAAGGGCAAAAAAAATCCGGGCAGCCAGCTGTTGTGCTGACTGCCCGGACTGTATAAACACTTGGTTCGATTTACTGCTTGATGAACTTGCGCTCCTTGATTCGGGCTTTCTTGCCGACAAGGTCCCGCAGGTAGTACAGCTTTGCACGGCGTACCTTTCCCCGCTTAAGGATTTTAACGTCCACGATATTGGGGGAAGAGACTGGGAAAATACGCTCAACACCAATACCACTTGATGTTTTGCGGACAGTGAATGTCATGCCCGAGCCGTGCCCTTTGATTTTAATGACGTCGCCGCGGAAATCCTGGATACGCTCCTTGTCTCCTTCAACGATTTTATAGCTTACAACGATGTTGTCGCCTGGGCGGAAAGTTGGCAGTTCTTTCTTAGCCAACATCTGTTCATGTACAAACTTGATAGCATCCATCGTACTTCTCTTATTTGACGATTATCAGGGTCCTTTCGATTTGGTCTGCAAAGGTAAGCTATGGGCTTGATAAAACCTAACTTAAGCCCAGATAAAAAAGAAGGCGCTGTTGTTTTTGGGAGCCAATGGGCTCAGTGCTTTAAGAATCCTGGCGCCAAATAGCATTCAGCTCCTAATTAGTTGCGATATTTGCGGCCTGATAAAGTGAGCCCTCAATACTGTAGGGCATTTCCTTCACCAACGATCTCTCAAAACCTATGGATATCAAGCTGACTGTCGTGGACCGGGAGGGCAATGAGCATCAGCTCGAAGCGCCTACGGATATGAATATGAACCTCATGGAGGTCTGCAAGGCGTACGAGCTTCCCGTAAAAGGGACTTGTGGCGGGATGGCGCTCTGCTCAACCTGCCATGTCTATATCCTGAGCAGCCATGAGCTTCCCGAAATGGGAGGGGACGAGGAAGATATGCTGGACCAGGCCTTCTTCGTCGAAGACAACTCCCGCTTAGGCTGTCAGCTGCAGATGTCGCCAGCTTTGGACGGGCTGAAAGTGCAGCTCGCTCCGGAAGACGAGGAAGCTTAAGCGCGCTAAGCTCCTTTCTCTTTAGGAAGTGGCGTAAACCAAAGTGCGGCCGGCGTTTAAGTTCTTGGGGCTTTAGCCTGGCATTGGCCTAGCGCTGCGCAGGGGTGGCCGAAGGCCAGACCCGACGCCCGAGGGCGAGGGGCCGAGCGGATAGCGAGCCCCGTAGCATAGCGGCACCTGCCTGCTGGCAGGGGCAGGCCCCCTCATCCTTACCTCAGGGGCAGGCAAATAACGATAATCTGGTTTGCGCCTTTGGGAAGTGGCTAGTGGATTGCGCCGCAAATTTAGGGCCATTAAAGGCCACGCGCCAAAAAGGGCTTAAGAATGGAAATACTATCAAATAATTCGGTCTAGTCGCACTAGGCTGGCTTACCTTAGGGGGTAGAGAAAAACTCCATGTCATGCGAAGATGCACTTTTTGGCTCCTGCTTCTATCCCTTAGGCTTGCCGGGCAAGCTTCCCTGTCTGGCACTATCAATCAGTATGTACCGGTCACTTCCCTAAGTGCCTGTGCAGGTTGGGCCCTGGTAGATGCGCCCTCTTTTATAGAAGCCGGCGACACCCTTTTGCTTTTTCAAATGCAGGGGGCGGCCATCAATACCGCTAATACCGCAGCTTTTGGCACGATTGAGGCCTTGGGGCCGGCCGGGAGGTATGAACAGGTATCGGTAGCTGCTGTGAATGGGGATACGGTACAGTTTTCCAAAACGCTGCTTTACGATGATTATCAGCCCGGGGCCGGGCTGCAGCTGATCAGCTTTCCTTATTATCACGATGCTGTTGTGGAGGGGGCGCTCACTGCCGCCCCGTGGGATGGGCAGTCAGGAGGGGTCTTGGCATTCCGGGCAGATACCCTGCGCTTGCTGGCAGATATAGATGTCTCTGGCAAGGGGTTCCGTGGCGGTCAGGCAGGGATTGATTACGATGGCAACTGTACCTGGCTGATCAACTACAACGATTTCCGGTTTGCGGGGCAAAGTATAAGGGGCGGAGAAAAAGGGGAAGGCATAGCCGGTTTCCCCGGTGGCTTCAGCCGTGGCCGCGGGCCTGCCGGCAACGGTGGCGGTGGCGGCAATGACCACAACGCAGGCGGTGGCGGTGGCGCCCTGTTCTCCCGGGGCGGCATCGGGGGTGAAAACGACAACCCCAGCTTTTTTGGCTGTCAGGGCCGTAGCCCGGGAGAGCCGGGGCGCAATATCCCAGCCACAGCGGGCCGCCTGTTCATGGGCGGTGGGGGCGGTGCCGGGCACGACAATAATGAAGTAGGCACAGCAGGAGGCAATGGCGGTGGTATTGCCTTGATCGTGGCCAATGCCATTTTGGGCAATGGGAATGCGATAAGCGCCAACGGGGGAAGCGCTGCAACTGCCGGAGGGGATGGCGCTGGCGGCGGCGGTGCCGGCGGCACCATCCTATTGCTCGTTTCTGGAGAAAGCACAGCGCTGAGCTGTCAAGCGGTGGGCGGCGCCGGCGGCCATACCGATAATAACAACCAAGAGCAGTGTTTTGGGCCTGGCGGGGGCGGCAGTGGCGGTGCGGTGGCTTGGGCCGGGCCGGTTGCAAACGTACAGCTTTCGGGCGGGGCAGCTGGGCTTTCGCAAAATTCGGCGGCCTGCCCGGAGTCTCCCAATGGTGCGATGGCGGGCGAAGCGGGGGTCTTGTTGGCGGTAGAGGGCATACCGTTGAGCATAGCGGAAATAGGCAGCCCCCCCGAGCTTTCCCTATCGGTGCCCGATACCCTGCTGGCTTGTGCCGATACCCTGGTGCTTTCCGCTGAGGCCAACGGCAGCCTTACGGAGCTGCAGTGGGAGGCTGATACCGGCAATGGCTTTTTGCCGCTTCAGAACGGACCGGCTTATCAGGGCGTCAATACCTTGCAGCTGCAATTGCTGAACCCGGAGGGGGAAGCTGGGCACCGTTTCCGGCTTTATGGAGCGGGCAATTGCTTTGGGGAAGTCTTTTCAGGAAGTGTGTACCTGGCACAAGGGCAGCCGCCTGCTGCAAACTTTTCATGGCAGGTGTCAGGGCTAAGCGTTTCCTTTGCCAACCTGAGCAGCCCAGATGCGGCAGCTTATACGTGGGATTTCGGAGATGGGGGCAGCAGTACGTCTGCGGAGCCACAGTACACTTATACTGCTCCGGGCCTCTATGAGGTCGCCCTGGCCGTTGAGAATGCCTGCGGTGCAGACACCCTCTCCCGCATAGTAGCGGTGGGGGATGCCCCTACGGCAGGGATAGGCATTTTGGGCATCAACGCTGGCTGCGCGCCCCTGGCCGTATTTTTTGAAAACCAGTCTAGTGGCCTCTTCGAAACTTTGGAGTGGAGCTTCCCTGGTGGCGACCCTGCACAATCAGCAGAAGCATCCCCTGTGGTAGTGTATACCGGTGCAGGCGTTTTCCCTGCTACTCTGCAAGCCGCAGGCCCTTTGGGGGCGGACACGGTAGTCCGGCAGGAGGCGGCTATCGTTTATGAGCGGCCAGCTCCAGCTTTTGACTGGAGCATATCAGGGCTGGAAGTGGCCTTTGAAAACACCTCGGCGGCTGCGGTCTCCTATAGCTGGAACTTTGGCGATGGCAGCACGAGTAATGCGGAGAGCCCGGTACATACTTATGCAGAGGCAGGGGCGTATCAAGTCACGCTGAATGCCCTCAACCCCAACTGCGCGCAGTCTGTCACCCGTTTGGTGCTGGTATCGGCCACTGCAGTTGAAGAGGCAGGCGGCGCAGCCAGGGTATTGGCCCCCAATCCTTCTAGCGGCCTGGTCTGCCTAGAGGGCGGAGCTGATGTTCAACTTCATTTGCCCTGGGCCCTTTTTAATGCACAAGGGCAAACGGTGAGCAAGGGGCACGCCAATGGGCTTTGCTGGGACTTTTCGTATTTGCCGAAAGGCAGGTACTTTCTAAAGGTAGAAGGGATGGGGCTTTGGACTTTATTGCTGCAGTAGCCGGCCGATATTGAAGGCAGTGGCTTGCAGTCGGTCTGCGGTTTCTGCTAGCGCTTCTTCGAGGCTCAGTGGCCGGTTTTGGATGGAAAAAGCAGCCTTCAGGCCAATGTCCTGTATGGATTTGGCTGTAGCCAAAAGCGCACCGCATACAGCAATCACTGGCACGCCAGCGGCTTGTGCCTTTCCACAAAGGCCCGAGATGAGCTTTCCCTGCAGGGTCTGTTCGTCTATTTTCCCTTCCCCTGTGATCAGCAGGTCCACGCTTTTTAGCTGCTGCTCAAAACCGGTCAGTTCCATAATGGCTTGAATACCTGGTTTCAGCTCTCCATTGAGGAAAGTCATGCAGGCTGCGCCCATGCCGCCAGCAGCTCCGCTGCCGGGCAGATGGCTGACGTCCTTGCCGAAGGTTTGACGAAGGACGGCCGCGAGGTTCGCCATCCCGTCTTCTAACAGGGCTATCTGTACAGGGGAGGCCCCCTTTTGTGGCCCATAGACCTGTGTTGCCCCCCTTGGGCCGGTCAGGGGGTTATCTACATCACAAAGGGCCGTAAAAGCTGCATTGTGGAGGGAAGCAGGCACCCCGCTGCTGTCGATTTCCTGTATACGGATGAGGTTGCCCCCATTGGGGGGCACTTCGTGCCCGGAAGCGTCGAGGAATCGGTAGCCCAGGGCTGCAGCCATGCCTATGCCCCCGTCGTTGGTGGCACTGCCCCCTAAGCCTAGGACAATCTTTTTGGCGCCTGCCTGCAAAACCTGTTGAATGATCTGGCCCGTGCCAAAAGTGGAGGTGAGGAGGGGGTTGCGCTCTTCGGGCTTTAGCAGCTGAAGGCCTGAGGCGGCAGCCATTTCGAGGAAAGCGGTCTGCCGGTCGGCCGAGCGTGCATAGGCCGCCTGAACAGGCCGGCCGAGCGGGCCGGAAACCTGGGCTCTTGCCCAAGTGGCTTTTGCATGTGCAGCGAGCACTTCGGTTGTCCCTTCTCCGCCATCGGCGAGCGGGAGCAGGGAGACTGCCGCTGCAGGGAGCGCTTCCTGAAGCCCACGGCCAATGGCCTCGCAGACTGCTGCCGCTGGCAAAGCATCTTTAAAGGAATCACATGCGACCAATATTCTCATAGGCAACCGGAGGTTGTAGGGTAATGCCGGCGCAAGATAAGGGAAAAAGGAAGGGAGGGGAAATGAAATAGCCGGGGGCACTAATAAGGAACATCTTGTGTGTAAGAGGCTTTCCTGGAAATCTGCTCAACTTTGTGCGTTAGTGGCCACCGGCTATTTCGGTTTTTGTGTGTTGTGTTTATTTGTCAGAGCAGTACAGGGCCCCTGTTTAACGTTTTAATCGGTTACAGTTACGTAAGGAGGTGGAAGGGCGGATTAAAAAAGTTCATTTTTTTTGGCGGGGGCGCTCAGGGCAGGTTTTGCCTGAACAGCTCCCAGAATTTTTCATCATCCTTGGCTTTGAACAAAGGGGCGTGGAAGGCGTGCAATTTCTGCAGTATCCTGAGCAGCGATTGCTTTTCTTTTTCAGAGAGCGTGCCAGTGATGATTTTCCCCAAAGGGAAAACCCGTTCGTTGGCTTCCTGCAGCACAGCCCTGCCTTTTTCCGAAAGGAGGACTAAGCGGGCCCTACGGTCTTCCGGGTTGGGCTCTTCCCGGATGAACTGCTGCCGGTGGAGCCGTTTGATGACCTCTGTGCCGGTGCTTTTCTCTAGGATATTGGCCTGTATGAGCGCAGATTTGGTCATGGCCCCTGCTTGGCTGAGCGTAGCGAGGAAGGCCCAATCGGTGAAAGAGTAGAGCTCAGACCCTTTGAAGACCCGGCGCCCATAGAATGCTGCATAGTTGGCCATGAAGCCTAAGTGCATCGAGATCAAGCCGTCGATATTGCTTTCCGGGCTGCTGTTGGCGCCCTCCCCAGTTTGGCGCTGCAGCCACAGCCCAAAGGCTTTTGGCGAGAGCTGCTCCCCTTCCTCCGGGCCGTAGGCTTCCAGCCAGTCTAGGACCTGCAAAATCTGCTCTTTTTGCATTTGGTTTTATTTTGCACTAAAAAAGTATGATATGGCATAAACCCTTTTTTGCCGTTTATGTTCTGGCAACGTTATGGGGAGCGTTCTCCGGGTTGATTTATTGGTAAGCCCCTCCCTTTCCACAGGGGGGAGGACAAAAAAAGCACATGAAAGTTTCAAAGCTAGCTACCTTTTTACTCTGTATAGGCAGCTGCCTTAGCACAGCGGTTTTTGCACAAAGCGGTATCGTGAAGGGCGCCGTGAAGGATGCAGTCAATAACGAGCCCATCTCTTTTGCCAATGTTCTGGTATTGGGCACAGACAAGGGCACCACAACCGATATAGACGGCAACTATGAGATAACAGGCCTGGAGCCCCGGCTGTACGATGTACGGGTAACCTACATCGGTTATACTGAGGCGACGGCTTATGAAATTCAGGTGACCAACTCCAAGCCTGCTGTAGTGGATTTTGCGCTCGAGGAGGCGGCACAACAGCTGGAGGAGGTTGTGGTAAGGGCTTCTCCGTTCAAGAAAACGGAAGAGAGCCCGGTGTCTTTGCGCACCATAGGCGTGGCCGAGATACAGCGCAACCCCGGCGGCAACCGCGATATTTCCCGGGTCGTACAGACCCTGCCCGGGGTGACTACGCCTGCGAGCTTCCGCAACGACCTCATCATCCGTGGGGGCGCGCCCAATGAAAACCGTTTTTACCTGGACGATGTGGAAGTGCCCAACATCAACCATTTTGCTACGCAGGGGGCGTCCGGTGGCCCGGTAGGGCTGATCAACGTCAACTTTATCAGAGAGGTAGACTTCTACAGCGGGGCCTTTCCCGCCAACCGGGGCAATGCCCTCAGCTCTGTGCTGGAGTTTCAGCAGCGAGATGGCCGGGACGACCGCATGGGCGGTACTTTTATGCTCAGCGCAACGGATATCGGCGTGACCCTAGAGGGGCCGATTGGCGAAAAGGTGACTTATCTGGCTTCTGCCCGCCGCAGCTACTTGCAGTTTTTGTTCGATGTCATCGGGCTGCCTTTCCTGCCTACTTACAACGATTTCCAGGCAAAGGTCAAATACAAAATCGACAATAAGAACGAGCTCACATTTATCGGGCTGGGTGCTATCGATCAATTCGACCTCAACCTAGATGCTAACGAAACGGAAGAACAGCAGTTCCTGCTCAATCAGCTGCCTGTCACCCCTCAGTGGAACTATACCAACGGCTTGGTGTACAAACGCTATGCAGACAATGGCTATTGGACTTTTGTGGTGAGCCGCAATATGCTCAACAACGAGAGCATCAAATACTTAAATAACGACGACAGCAGCCCGGACAACCTGGTCTTGGACTATAAGTCGCAGGAGATCGAGAATAAATTCAGGGTAGAGCATGATCTGAGGCTGGGCAACTTCAAATTGAACTACGGAGCGGGCTATCAGATGGTGAAGTACAACAACAGCACTTTCAACCGCATTTTTACCTCGGCCGGCCCACAGACCATTGATTTTGCTTCCGAACTGAGCTTCAACCGCTATGGCCTCTTTGCGCAGGGCAGCCGCAAATTCTTTGATGAGCGCTTATCCCTCTCCCTAGGCTTCCGCATGGATGCCAATGACTACAGCGATGAGATGAGCAACCTGGCAGAGCAGTTTTCCCCCCGCTTTTCCTTGTCTTACGCCCTCGGGGAGCGGCTGAGCTTTAATATGAACACAGGCATTTATTACCAGCTGCCTCCTTATACCGTCATGGGCTATCAGGAAGATGGCGTGCTGGTAAACCGGGAGAACGGTATCCGCTATTTGCGGAACGACCACGTCGTGGCAGGTTTTGAGTTCAACACCGCCAGCAGTTCCAAAATCAGCATCGAAGGGTACTACAAATATTACCGGGACTACCCATTCCTGCTGCGCGACAGCCTTACGCTGGCCAACCTTGGCGGAGACTTTGGCGTGATTGGCAACGAGCCGGTGGTGCCCCGCTCGGACGGGCGCAGCTATGGGCTGGAGTTCTTGTTCCAGCAGCGGCTTTACAAAGGCTTCTACGGCATAGCTTCTTACACATTGGGCTGGAGCGAATTTCAGGACAAGAACGGCAATTTCGTGCCTTCCTCTTGGGATGCCCGCCACATTGCGAACCTGGTCATTGGCAAGCGCTTTGGGAAAAACTGGGAAGTGGGCGTCAACTGGCGGTTTCAATCCGGGCTGCCTTTTACGCCCTTCTCCGATGCCTCCTCCCTGGTCCTCAACTGGCAGGCCAACGGGCGCGGCATACCGAATTACAACCTCCTGAACACCCGCCGTCAGGACCTGAGCAGCACCATTGATATCCGGGTGGACAAGAAGTGGTTCTTTGACAAGTGGAGCCTAAATATCTTCCTTGATGTAGAAAATGTAACCGGCAACGCGGTCGGCCAAGATCAGCTCATCCTCGACCGTCCTCTAGATGAGGATGGGCAGCCGGTAGGAGATGGCGTGATCGCCAATCCGGATGCCCCTGTGAACCAACAGCGGTTCCTGCTCAAAACCATCAATACAGGCACCGGCACAGTGCTGCCGAGCATCGGGCTGATGATAGAGATATAAACCGCTGAGCAGCAAAGCCCCTTTCTGGTTTTTCGGAAGGGGGCAAAACTTTGTGCTGGGCCTACTTTATCAGCGCCGACTATTTTATCTTGCGGGCAAAAAATGGTATCAGCAGATAAATCGGCTTGGGTAAGGCGCTGCTTGAAAGCGCTGCCTGCAGAACTGCAAGAGCACCTGCTGCGGGAAGGCCGGCTGGCAGAATTGCCAGCTGGGGCTACCCTTTTGCAGGTAGGGCAGTATGTGCGTGCGGTCCCGGTGGTGCTGTCGGGCAGGGTAAAGGTATACCTGACGATGGATGACCGGCGGTTGCTGCTGTACTACATCCGCCCTGAAGAGAGCTGCGTCATGTCCTTTAGTGCCGTACTGGAAGGGAAGCCTAGTCAGATTGTGGCAGAGGCGGAGGAGGACACGGCTCTGCTGCTGATCTCAAGTGATGATATCCCCCAATTACTGCGCGATTACCCCGTTCTGAACCTGCTGTTTTTCCGTCAGTATCAGCAGCGCTATGCTGGCTTGGTAGACAATATTGGGCAGGTGCTTTTCCACCGGCTCGACGAACGCTTGCTCTCCTATCTTCAGGAGCGTTGCCGCCTCACAGGGCACCGCATCGTAGAGGTGACCCACCGGGAGCTGGCAGAAGACCTTGGCACTGTCCGGGAAGTCATCACCCGTACCCTGAAAAAGCTCGAGGCAGAAGGGCTGGTGCGCAGCCTGGGAGATGGGGCACTTGAAGTGTGCTGATTTAGGGAGAGGTGGAAAGGTGATAGGGCTGGCCTGCTCATTGCCAGTTGCTAGTGCCCTTAGGCGCTATCCAGGTTGTCGTTTCTTTAGGCCTGCCCAGCTTGCTTCGCGTGATGGGCCTGCCCCTGCCCGGTGGCAGGTGCCGCTATGCTGCGGGGCTCGCTGTCCGCTCGGCCCTATCGGGCTTAGAGCTGTTCAGATTTTGCTTTTGGAGCGAACGCAGCCAAATTTTGCCCTGATCGAGGCGTTTTATATTCAAGAATGGGACAAAGGGCCCCATTCTTGAATCCAATAGCCTAGCTACATGACCGAAAAACAACGAAGAGCAGGACAAAAGTTGGCAAGAGCAGCTCGAAGGGTAAAATCCGAACAGCTCTTAAACCCCTGCGCAGCGCTAGGCCGGCGAGTATAGTGCATAAGCGTCCGAGCAAAGGCGTCTTGGTTGCTGGTTCGGGTGGATCCGCATTTAGGTAAAGCCAAAGATTTGAATCCAAGCACACGCGTACAAAATGGTGGGCTTTATTAGCGGAGCAAGCCACCTTAGGTTTAAGCAAAAAGGCTTTTTGTGTGCAGCGAGGCGCCCACCCGAGCAAATGCTATGAATACTAACGGCGCCTGTCTGGCCCATGCCCGGAGAAGGGGCAGGTTTTCGGCAGTTCCAGCCTGCTGAAGAACACGAACTGGTGATCTGTTGGCCGGATAAAGAATGGAGGCTGCTTAGTCAGTCGATTTCGGCCCTGGCCCAAATCATTCAAGACCTGGACCATGCTTAGTTTTTCTTCTCCACAGCGGTATTTTCTCTATGGTACTGCCACGGATAGGCGCAAGGGCTTTTCGGGGCTGAGTGGCCTGGTGCGCGCGCATATTGATGTTACAGTTATTACTTGAATGCACGAACAGTGTATTATTTTGAAAACAGGATACATTTGTTTTTTATTTGAAAATGCAGCGCTGTTGTCTTGGTTTAATATCGGCATTGTTTATATTTGTGTAATAAAATATTGTTTTCCCTTTTAAAAAATAACGCTATGTTCTCACGCATCACGCATCACGCATCACGCATCACGCATCACGCATCACGCATCACGCATCACGCATCACGCATCACGCCTAGTGTAGCGCTTAAAACGGTTTGCCGAGCTAGTTTCTTTAAGTGCTCAATAGGCGGACAGTTCCTATCTGGATTTTCAAATCTATTTAGTCACAGGAAAGGCAGCCCCCTGCTTTCAGAGGCAAACGGCTCTGGCTTTTTCCCGATCTTCTATATTGGGCCCCTCCTGAGAAGAAGGCATCTGAAGTTTATATCAATGGTAGTCCTACTATTGACACTGGTTTTCGCAGGCTGTGATAAAGAAGAGCATGCTTTACCTGTGGAGGCCAATGGGAAGCCCTTAGTGGAATCAAAAAAAGCTTCTACTTTGCATCCAAATCTCGATGTAACGGCTTTCGATGAAAAATTAATCATTTATGGCAGGGATGTTTATCTGAAAGATGGCCGTCTGATTTTTGAGTCAATTGCGGATGCAGATCATATTAGATCATCGATTGTCAATGATGGCACAAAACAACCTATATTGGAAGAATTGAAAGGCTTTACATCTTCCAAGAGTGCTTTTATGACTGCTACTAAAGAACTATCTGAGGCAGCTGTTTTTGCAGGAGTAGATGCCTATTCCAACATAGGTGTGCTTATAGACGACTCTGGAGAAGTTTCCTATGAAAAGGTAGTAGATGATCCAGGGCTACAATACATGGCTAATCAAGAAGCGCTATTCCAAATTGCTGGAGATATTTACAAGATTTATCGAGATTTTGCACTAGTAGTCCCTGAGGACACTTTCTTTACACAAAGTGAGAGCCAACTACTCAATAATGAGACTTTCCAGCGTATTCCTATTTTTCGCTCTGGCAGCAATGCAAGGGCTAACATACATACTTGTAGTAGCGAATGGAAAGAAGGTGGAAGCAGAAGAAAGCGCAGGCGAGTTAAGGGGGAATTAGAGCACCGTACTAATATTTTCACAGGAAACCTCACGGGAAATGTCCGTACCAAAGGCCAGCGCCGACTTTTTGGTATATGGTGGCAGTATGAGATGTCTGTTATCAGGCATGAGGGCAGCATCAGTGTGTTGGAACTTGGTGGTGCCTCAACAGTTGTAAATATTTCTGATCAAGCGGAGAACGACAATGAAATTGTTACGGAGGTTTTCCAATGTGAGGATTGCAGAGGTTTTTGTGGTTCTTTTTCAATGGAGCATTATGCCTACAGAGGAAATCCTGTTACAGATAGTGGTACTTGCTATACGCAACCCCCACTTCAGGGTCCGTGCATTTAGAACTTGATAAAAAATATGAATATTTCCTCAGCGAATCAATCTATGCCGGGCCGGGGCTACTTGTTCAGGTCCGGTATTTGTTCAGGCCTTAGTGTCATCCTGCTCTGTTTTACTGTTTCGGTTGGGCATGCTCAGAACTGTGCTCTGCACGGTTATCTCACGGATGCCGCTACGCAAGAGCCGTTGGTAGGAGCAAGTGTTTATGCTCTAGAAACTGGCAGGGGCGTAATAACGAACTATGCCGGATATTACAGCCTAAGCCTACCTTGTAGAAGCCAGCAGCAAGTCGTTTTTCATCAAATTGGCTTTTCGCCGGATACGCTGACGCTGGCGCTAACCCGAGACAGTAGCTGTAGCGTAGCGCTGCAAGTATTGGAATTGGCGGCGGTGGAAGTGAAGGCTGCAAAATTGCAAAAGCGGATGCCGGGGCAGATCAATATGCCGGTCAAAACTTTGGCGCGTATACCGGTCATGCTGGGAGAGCCAGATTTGATCAAGTCTTTAATGCTTTTACCGGGCTTTGCCCCGACCACAGAAGGGACGGCAGGCCTGAGCGTGCGTGGTGGCAGCGTGGACCAAAACCTGATCACTCTTGACGGCAGTACCATTTATAACAGCGGACACCTTTTTGGCTTTATTTCTACTTTCCATCCTGGTGTGACCAAGCAGGTGGATACGTACAAAAGCTTTTTCCCCGCCCGGTATGGCGGACGACTATCTTCTGTCATTGATGTAACGATGAAGGATGGAGATGCCACAGCGCTAAGGCGGGAAGCCAATTTAGGCCTGATCAACTCCAGCTTATTATTGGAAGGGCCGCTTGCTGAAAATAAGGGCACTTTTCTGCTTGCGGGGCGGTTCGCTCACTCAGGTGTTCTCACTTTGGCTACCCTGCCCAGGTATTTGAGCGGGCAAAATTTACTTTTTGCCGGTTTGTATGATTTCAATGCTAAGGTAACCTGGAAGCTCAAACGGGACGCTAAGCTGAGCCTTAGCGCTTTCGCAGGAGATGATTTCTGGGGCAGCCGGGCCAGGCAAAGCGGAGCATTCAGTGATGCGCTGGTGAATTGGGGGAACCGGGCATTGGGGCTGCGCTACATGCGGCCACTGGGCAGTCGGGGCTTTGTAAGTACGAGGGTCAATTTCAATAGTTTTTCCAGTAGTCTCCGTGCTTCCCTGCGCGATGCTAGTACGAATAACATAGCCGCAAGGGTGAAAACCAAAGGTGCGATCAATGAATTTGGTGCCCGCCATGAGTACAACTGGCAACTAACGCAGCACCGGATTACCCTGGGGCTGGAAGGTATCTACCAGTCCAATAATCCCATAAAGACGGAGATAACCGAAGAAGGCGAGCCTGCTCAGCGCTTCGACGGAGGGCCAACACGGTCTTTACAAGCTGCGGTTTATGCAGAAGATACCTGGTCGGTGAGCAAAGCTATCGATTTTACGTTAGGAGCCCGCTTTAGTACGTACTATACTACCAGTTTGCTATTTCCTGCACTGGAGCCCCGCGCAGCAGCCGCCTGGCAGCGCAACAAGCAAACCTGGCAGCTGAGCTACAGTAAAATGGTGCAGCCCCTGCACCGCGCTGTTACACAAGGCGGCAGCAATGCGTTGTTCTACGAATACTGGCTGCCGGCTACCGCTTTTACCCGCCCGCAGGTTGGTTCCACTTTCGCGCTTCGGCATGCCCGGCCATGGTCAGGTGGGCAATGGAGTGTGGAGGCCTTCTGGCGCCAAATGTCCAATCAGGTAGAGCAAAGGGACAATACCACTTTGCTGGGCATCGGGAGCATGCAAAATACCTGGTTTCAAGACGTTTATGTTGGCGGGAAAGGCCGGGCCTACGGGGTGGAACTGTGGCTGGAAAAGCAGATCGGCAAATTAAATGGCTGGGTTGCCTATACCTACAGCCGGAGTGAAAGGCAGTTTCTGGAAATTAACGCAGGTAGCTGGTTCCCCTTTGATTTTGACCGCCCGCACGATGTGGAACTGAGCCTGGAGTATGCCTGGCGCAAAAACTGGCAGTTCACAGCAAATTTTGTGTACCAAACCGGTGTGCCAGTTAACTTCCCGGAGAGTTATACACGTACGATTGAGAACCGGTTACGCTTCGTTTTTACAGAGCGGAATAATGGGCGCCTGCCGGATTACCACCGCTTAGATTTAAATGTGGTATACCATTTTTCGACTAAGCGCAAGGGCCGCGACGCCAAGCTTGTCTTCGGATTTTACAATGTATACGGCAGGGCTAATGCTGTAGCATTGAATTTTGGTACGCAGAGCATAACATCAAGGACCTCTACTGATACGGCTTTGGAAGTTGAACGGCTTGCCATTTTCCAGTTTGTACCTGCACTTAACTATCATATATCATGGTAAAGTCTGTTATCCCATACCTGGCCTCCGTTTTAGCAGGGTTATTGCTTAGCTGCGAAGTGATAGAGCCCGACATAATGCTGGATTACCCGGGCGATCAAATCGTGTTGAACGGTTTTATATCCAGAGATAGGATTGAAGTCTTTGTGGGGCGTTCACAAGACCCCAACGGAGTGCTTTCGTATTACGGAAGGGATACGCTGCATGAAGCGACTGTGGAATTAGTGGATGCCGCTGATAGCGTCTGGCATCAGGTTCCTTACGTGGAGAAAGGCAACTACGTGCTTGACCTTTCCACTCCACTGCCATTAGGCAAAGCGTTCCGCTTGGTCGCAAATGCAGCGGGGTTTCCCGAGGCGCGCTCTGAATTGATGGCTATCCCGAGGTTGCAAATGGATATTTCAGCTACTTTGGCTGCAATCGAAGAAGGGGACAATCCGTCCATGCCGGAAATTGCCTACTTTACGGTCAGCTTAACAGACAATAACCCTTCAGCTGATTTTTTTCATTTTTATTCTTCCTATCGTCCTCGAATACCATTCGATTTACGTTTACCTTTTTCCACAAACGCTCCTAATAGACAGCCTGTTGTCTCGATCGATACTGAGGAGTCGATTGAACAGCAGTGTGGTATACTGTTTTTTAGATCAGGCTTTATCCTGCCGGACTTATGTTTTTCCAATGATCGTTTCACTTTCCCATTGCTGATGGTGCTGCCGGCAGAGGAAGTAGGCTGGGATAGCATTAGTTTTACCATTGCAGCGGCCCATGAGTTTTTTTACGAAAGTGTCCGTAGTTTGGATCGGCCGGCAGATGCTCTAGAGAAATTATTGTTCAGGCCGCAACTGTACTCCTCTAATGTCGAGGGGGGCTACGGTGTGGTGGTGACGAGGCATGAACAGTTGGTATGGGTGAAGCGGTGAGGGGTAAGTTCACTAAACAATGCTTGTATGGGGGAGTAAGTGTTAAAAAAAAGTTAAAAAGTAAAAGTAAAAGTAATAGGTTTGCAACATTGTATAACCTAAAACAACGACTTTATGAAAACACTAAATTTTGGTGGTCAAGGGGCGTTCCTGTCCTTGGTTTTTATGTTGCTGGCCGCGGTCAGCGGCTCAGTGGTATCTTTCCCAAACTATGGGCAGCCGGCTAAAAAAGGGAGGCTTACGATGCGCGATCTGGGGAATATGTTTGTCCTGCACGATGCGGCCAATGGCGATATTGCTTATGTGTATGACCCTGGTGACGTCCTCAAGCTGAAGGAGGACAAAGCCATTTCAGATCCGGTAGAGGTCAATGCGGAGGCAGGGTACCTGAAGATAACAGGGGAAAAGCCCGTACTCTATTATGTAGTGGGCTTGTACAAAGGGAGGGAGTATGAAGCGATGGAGAGCTATGAAGTGAAAGGTATCGGGCTGGGCCTGGGGCTGGGCCGTGTTTTTGAGCTCGGCATCCCTGCTACTGCAGACGATCTGGTGGCCGCCATCAGCTGTGCTTGTGTGGCCAATGGCACGGCTGTCGCAGATGGCTGTGATGTAGGCGGGGCCAGCGCTACTTCTTGTGGGGTGAGCAGCGGTACCTCTGCTGCAGCTAGCATGTTGGGCACAGGTGGCGGCGGCGGCAATTCCCAAGGCTGCTCTATCGGTTGTGCACAAGGGCATTATGCTTGCTGCAACTACTGATCTTTTCTCGGGCTAGCCATAGTAGTGTGGTGACTTGGGTCACCTGCATGGGAGTGCGGAATCCCTTAGCTTTGCTAGGAATCAAAAAATTCCAGTTATGACCAAGAATATGGGGAGTATGGACAAAACCATACGCATTGTGATCGCGGCAATTGTAGCCACACTTTACTTTACAGGAGCCGTTTCTGGCACATTGGGCATTGTACTGCTGGTATTGGCAGGCGTGTTTGTACTGACAAGCCTGGTCAGTTTCTGCCCGCTTTATGCCCCCTTGGGCATCAATACCTGCAAACGTTCCTGATGCTTAGCGCTTGCCAGGTAAAAAGCCCTGCAGGATTGTATCCCTGCAGGGCTTACTCATGCTCAGCAGCTTAATCGTGGTATTCCCCCTGCAAGTCTGGATTGGACCGCACAAGGTTCATGTCAATAACGCGGGTGACGATATAAGAGCCGATCAAGCTTACGGCGATGCCCTCTGTCAGCACAAAAAGGCTTGCTGTAAAGGGGTTGAGGTAAGTGCCTATAGGTATGGTATCTTGGATATAATTCATAAAAGCGGTATCGCCGATCAGGTAGAACATCACAAAAGCTGTAAAAGGAAGTACCCCGATTATCGATGCGTACATCCCTGCCACTACACCGGAGACGTAATTGTTCACACTATCAGGGTTTTCCCTTCGGTATTGCCGTATGGCTCCGTATATCAGCCCCAAGTGGGCAAAAGCGTTCAGTGCCCTCAGGTTGTAATCCCGGATTTGAGCAACTTCATGCATGAGCAGAAAAAGGCCCACAAAACTGGCAAAGAGGAAAACCCCGTATTTGATCGCTATTTTATTCATCCTTTTGGTTTTTCTATATAACTGAAAACCAAATAGTCATGTTCGAATAGGGGCAGATCGGGGTCAGAAAGCCCATTTTAGCCCAACCGACTGGCCGGAGAAGGAGAGCCCCTGCAGCAGGGGCTGGAGCTCAGCATTTCCATTGGCCTGCCAGAGGTAAGCGCCAAGGTCGAAAACAAATAAGAATGCGCCCTGTAGGATGATGGACTTGCCAAAGCCCCGCAGCCGGTCTGCTTGTCCTCCCCCCCGGCGTGCCCGTTCCATGAGGTAAGCCCCTCCGGCCATATAGCCGACATCGAGCCCTGCGTTGAAGAGGAATATCTTTTGTATCCGGTGCTGCTCTTCGATAGATTCGAACAGCCCGAGGCTGGCCGGGTCTGTACGAGTGGCGGCCAGGTATCCTGCGGTGGCAAGGCCCAGGTTGACTAAGTTCCAGCCTGCATTCATGCCGTGGAAGTACCGAGCCTCCCCCGAAGTCTGTGATGCGGCGATCCCGCCCAGCGCGATATTGCCTGCTGCCCAGCTGCCCAGGATGAGCATGCTCACTTTCTGCTTGTGCAGGCGGTTGGCGTTGAAACGGTCCAGCAAGCCAGCTTGCGCACAACCGGCGAAAGCCAGGTGCAGAAAAGCCAGGCTAAGGAATACCTTCTTGATGGCGGAAATGGGCAACGGCTGCTTCATGATCAGGCATTGGTTGGTTGAAAAAGTACACAAGGCTAATGTAAGGCCGGCCGGCTCCAAAAGTTCATGCTGCCGGGCATGAACCCAAATGCTGCAGCCGTTTAAGCTTTGATCGGCTACAGGCGGTGACCGGACTAGCGCTGCGGAGGGGTGGTAAGCCCGTTAGGGCCGAGCGGATAGCGAGCCCCGTAGCATAGCGCCCCCTGCCGTTGGGCAGGGGGAGGCCCCTATCCTTACGGAGGGGGCAGGCCCCATCGCGCAAAAAACAGCAACTTAGTTTGCGCCTATGCTATCGTTCTGAATCGAGATAGGATTCAGCATCCGCAATCGCCTGCCGGGCAGTTTGCAGCACCGGGGCCCATGCTTTGGATTTGGCCTTTGCTTCCTGCAAGAGTTCCTGCAAGGGGGCTACCGGTTTAGCCGTTTTGCCTTCTTCTGCATCCGATTTGATGGCGTAGAGCTGCTCAGCCCCTTCCTGCCATTGGTTGACAAAGGCAAAGGACGCTTCCGAGAGGCTGTCGAGCCTGGCCTTTTGCCCACCAAGCGCGGCAGCCAGCTCTTTGGCCTCCTGAGTACTGAGCGAGTCTAGCGCTGCGGCAGCCTTCGCAGCCCGTTTTTGCAGCTCCAGTATATCCGCTACCTGTGTAGTGACCTGAAGGGTCTGCCCGTCCCATTCCTGGCTGACGGCTTCAATGGCTTTCTCCTGCTCGGCGGAGGTGCCGGGCTGGCAGCCCAAGGCGAGCGATAGCCCGAGCATCAGTAGGTAGGGCTTTGCACCAGATTTTAGCATAATCGAGATCTGTTTAACCTGTACGTTTTGCAATTGGGTATGCCTGCTGCTCCTGCATGATGGGCTGTGCCTTGGCTGCTTGATTGCCGGTGGCGGCATCTTGACGGCAGGGGCAGCTGCTTTCCAAAGGTAGGGCTTTTGGCCGTAAGGGCTTAGAACTGAAGGTGGGAAAAACAGCGCGGTATGCCCTACAGGCGGTATGCCTCCTTGGCATGCGGGCCTTTCACCCTATCCATTTTAGCCTAGATTGTTTTCTTATTGTTATCTTTACACTAAGAGCGTATTTGGAGCTTGTCCCTATTGCAAATTAATGTTTTATGGACCGGGCTTCTTCACTATTTTCCGACTAGAGGACCAAAATCCCAATACACTCTTAGTGACTTCGACAGGATCATACATCCCTGATTTTCATTACGAAACCGCTTCAGACAAGTACTAAGGAGGGTGTCTTGCCGCCCCAATTGCTAAGCCCTAAAATAGAAATCGACATGAGCCATTCCAACAAATATGTCTGCATCCACGGCCATTTTTATCAACCGCCACGTGAAAACCCTTGGCTGGAGACAGTGGAGGTACAGGATTCGGCAGCGCCTTTCCATGACTGGAACGAGCGGATCAACTTTGAGTGTTATGCCCCCAATGCGACTGCCCGGATACTGAACGATCAGCAGCGGATCATCGACATCGTCAACAATTATGCCCATATCAGTTTCAACTTTGGCCCTACGCTGCTTTCTTGGCTGGAAGCAGCTGATCCGGATACTTACGCCCGCATACTGGAAGCTGACGAGCAGAGCAAGGCGCGGTTTGGAGGGCACGGCTCTGCTTTGGCACAGGTGCACTCCCATCTTATCCTTCCCCTTTGCAACCGGCAGGATAAAGAGACACAGGTGAAATGGGGCATAGAAGACTTTGTACACCGTTTTGGGCGCAAGCCTGAGGGGATATGGCTGGCGGAGACCGCTGTAGATACAGAGACACTCGAGGTTTTGGCAGAACAAGGCATAGCGTTTACCATTCTCGCGCCCCGTCAGGCCAAGGCGATACGCAAGCTGGGAGAGGCAGAATGGGCAGGGCTTGGGCATGCGGCTGTCGATTCCCGCCGCCCCTACTGGTGCAAGCTGCCCTCCGGCAAAAAGATCGCCCTGTTTTTTTACCATGGAGGTATTTCCCAAGGGGTAGCTTTTGAAGGCCTGCTGAACAATGGCGCTGCTTTTGCCAACCGTTTCACCGAAGCATTTGATGGCGATGATACGCCTCAGCTTGCTCATATTGCGACAGATGGGGAGAGCTATGGGCACCACCACCGCAACGGCGAGATGGCACTGGCGGCTTGCCTAAGGCATCTGCGTGAGCACACCACTGCCCGCATCACCAACTATGGCGAGTACCTGGAGCTGTTCCCGCCGGAGTGGGAGGTAGAAATTCATGAGGACAGCTCATGGAGCTGCGTGCACGGGGTAGAGCGCTGGCGCTCGGACTGTGGCTGTTGCACTGGCGGAAACCCCGGCTGGTCCCAATCTTGGCGCGGGCCGCTGCGAGATGCCCTGAACTGGCTGCGCGATGAGCTGATCCCTCTTTACGAATCAGAAGCTGGCAAATTGCTGAAGAGCCCTTGGGCTGCCCGCAACGATTACATCAAGGTGCTGCTGGGAAGGGGAGAGGACAAGGTGGAGGCTTTTATACAAGAGCATGCCTTGGAGCCGCTCGACGGCGCGGCGCGCACACAGTTGCTCCGCCTCATGGAGATGCAGCGCCATGCTATGTTGATGTTCACCAGTTGTGGCTGGTTTTTTGATGAGGTATCGGGCATAGAGACCAATCAGATCCTGCAATATGCCAACCGGGCTATACACTATGCGATGCAGGTGGGCGGCCCAGATTTGCAAGAGCCCTTTCTCAGCCGGCTCCGGCAGGTGCCCAGCAACTTATTTGAGAGTGCTGCGGAGAGTTACCAAAAGTATGTCGAACCTGCACGGGTAGACTTGGTCCGGGTAGGGATGCACTATGCGGCTTCTTCTATTTTTGAGGAGTACCCGGAGCACTTGGAGTTTTTTAACTATATCGCAGACAGCGAAGTTTTCTTGCGTTTTTCTGCCGGCAAGCAACGGCTTGCTCTGGGGCGGACAACAGTCAGGTCTAAAACTACGTTTTCTGAAAAGCATTTCAGCTTTGCCGTGCTTTACCTAGGGCAGCAGAACATCATCGGCAATATTTCTCTTGATCTGCCTAGAGAAGCATTCGATGAAATGGCAGGCTTGGCCAAGGCTGCTTTCCGGAGTACTAACCTTGGGGAAGTCATAGGCCATATGCAGGCCTACTTCGGGCCGGAGAAGTTTTCAATTTGGCACCTTTTCTTGGACGAGAAGCGCAAAATCCTGCAACAGATCACCGAAAGCAGCCAAGAGCAGGTAGAGCGTTCGCTGCGCACTATTTATGAGAGCAATTACCAGCTGATGACCGGGTTTGTCCTATCGGAAATCCCTGTGCCAGAGTATTACCGCAGCGCAGTCAGTTATGTGATCAACCACGATCTGTTAGAGGCTTTCCGCAAGCCGGTACTGAGCAGGAGGGAGCTGCGGCGCTTGTATGCAGAGTTCCGCCGTTGGGAGGTGCGCCTAAGCAACCGGCAGGCCTTCCGGCTGGTAGTGGAAGAACGGATTTTCCAAGCTTTGCAGGAATTGCGGGTGGAAGCGCCAGAGCTTGAGCACTTGCAAACCTTGGCGGCTGTTTTGGAAACCATCAACGAGCTCGACTTGGGCATGCAGTTTTGGAAGAGCCAGAACCTCTATTTTTCGCTTTTGCAAGCTTTCCAAGATGGTGAGAAAGCATTCCCAAATGCTGAGTGGCAAGCTGCCTTTTCCCGTTTGGGCGAGCAGCTCAGCGTTTCTGTAGCGATTTTACCAGCTCACACCGCCACCGCCGCCACCTGAGCTGCCGCCCCCAAAGGAGCTGCCACCGCCTCCGCCCCCGGAGCTGCTGCCCCCTGAGGAAGTGCTGACTTTGGGGATGACAACGGTCTCTTTACGGGAGTAGTTGCAGTTCTTGCACACGTAGGTGTTTTGGCGTAAGCCAGTGCTCGAGGTGGTGGCGTGCCTGAGCACCACGGTATCGGTTTTGCTATAAGTGCGGTAGCTGCACTTGGGGCAAGCCGAATAACCGCTCCACCGGCGCTGATAAGGCAGGATGAGGATGTCGTCATAGTTTTCGGTAGCCCAGACATCATAGTCGATAGACCTTATCGCTTCCTCCACTACTTGCCCCAGCTCAAGGTACTGATCTTCTTCCTCCTCGGTGAGCTTGTGCATCAGCTTGCCATTTTTTGGGCTATATCGTGGCATGTCCCGGAGTTTTCTGAGCCAGTACCGCATGCCCAGATAAAAGAGGAGATAGGGTAGGGGGAAAGGGATGATCAGCCACCACCGGTACATCTTGTAGACCATTTGGTGCCGGTCGTAGATGCGCTGTTTGCTGAATCGGGAATAGATCAGGTAGCCAGTAAGGAAAAGGTGGAAGATAAGGTTGATGGCCAGCCATAGTGCCAAGAACCCCATCCGTTGGGAATAAGATTTCCTGCGGCTTGGCTGACTGCGGATCTCCGCTAAGGCATCGGGGTTTTCCAGTAGCCTTTTAATTTCGGCAGTAGCCGCAATAAGCCCCTGCCCGTACTGGCCTTCTCGGAAATAAGGCACCAGCTCTTGCATACCGATGCGGTAGCACAAGATATCTGGCAGGACGGCCTCCATCCCATAGCCAGTTTCAAACTCAGTACGCCTTTGGTCCATCACCGAAAGGATGAGCAGCCCGTTGTCAACATCGGCCTGCCCAATGCCCCAATGGTTGAAAAGCCGGGTGCCGAAATCTTTGGGGTTTTCGGAGCCAATAGAGCCAAGTACAACAATAGCCACTTGTGCGGTGCTGCTCTGTTCCAGTTCTGCGCACAATCGGTTGAGCGTAGCTTCGTCTTCGGCCGAGAGGAAATTGTCGGGGTCACTGACATACCCATTGCCTGAGGATTTGGGGTTAGGTGCCGATTCGATGGTGTAGGTTTTTTGCCCTATGGCGAAGAGGGGCAGCAGGCAAAAAAGGTACAGGATGAAGTTGCGGGCCATTGGTTTAAGGGTTGTGCAAAAGCTAAAGTACGCAAAAGTTGGACGTTTTGCCCAAATGGGCAAGGCAGGGAGGTTTTGAGCAAAGCCCACCTAAAGATTCGTTAAAAACTGTGGGAATCGCTGGGAACCTGCTATTTTAGCCAGCCGCGAGGCTAAAAAAACAAAGACGTATGCCGGATACCCAACCAAAAACGCCAACTGAACCGGACGACAGCCGGCCACCAATCTTTTCTTCCTGGCGCGATATGTACTGGTTTGTGCTCCTCTTCCACGCGTTGATCATAGCCATCTTTTACTGGTTTACAAAAGCCTATTCGTAGGCTGCTCAATTCTATTTAGCCATACCTCTTTAAGCAAGCAACATTCATGGAGACACTCGACTGGACCATCATGCTGGGCACACTTTTAGGTATTGTAGCCTATGGTGTCTATCATACCCGCAAAGTGAACAACGTACAAAGTTATCTGCTGGGCGATCGTGATCTGCCTTGGTGGACTATCGGGCTCTCGGTCATGGCTACACAGGCTAGTGCTATTACTTTTCTGTCTACCCCGGGGCAAGCCTACGACGACGGCATGCGCTTTGCACAGTTTTATTTCGGGCTGCCTGTCGCTATGGTCATCCTTTGTATCTTCGTCCTGCCCATTTATTACCGCCTTAAGGTCTATACAGCATACGAGTACCTGGAGGGGCGTTTCGATTTGCGGACCCGCACGCTCACCGCCGTCCTTTTTCTGATACAGCGTGGCCTGGCCGCCGGGCTTACCATTTACGCCCCCGCCATTATCCTGTCTACTATATTGGGCTGGAGCCTGCGCTGGACGGTATTGTTCATCGGTGTGCTCGTCATTTTCTATACGGTAGCTGGCGGTACTAAAGCCGTGAGCGTTACCCAAAAGCAGCAGATGATCATCATTTTGTCTGGCATGTTCATTGCTGCCGTTATTTTGGTCTTGCAGCTGCCGCCCGAGGTAGGGTTTAGCGATGCGGTGGGCATAGCTGGAAAGATGGGCAAGCTGAACGTGGTCGACTTCAAGTTTGACCCCTCCAACCGTTACAACTTTTGGTCCGGTATGATAGGAGGGGTATTCTTATTCCTATCTTACTTTGGCACCGATCAGTCGCAGGTTCAGCGCTACCTGAGCGGCAAATCGCTGACCGAAAGCCGATTGGGGCTGTTGTTCAATGGCCTGCTCAAAGTACCTATGCAGTTTTTGGTGCTTTTCGTAGGTATATTGGTCTTTGTCTTTTTCCAGTTTCAACAGCCGCCCTTACACTTCAATTCTGCCAATGTAGAGAAGGTGGAGGAGTCTGCCTACGCGGAAGATTTTGCAAACTTGCAAGCACAGCACAATACGCTTTTCCTGAATCAGCAGGGGGAAGTCTATTCTCTGATGCAGGCGATCGAGCAGGAAGACGAAGCGGCCATTTCCCAGGCACAGCAGCGCCTGCAGGAGTTTCGCCAAACGGACCGGGAGCTGCGGGAGGAAGCTAAGGGCTTGATCTTGCAGGCCGACCCTATCGCCAAGGTAAAAGATACGGATTACGTCTTCATCACCTTTGTCACCAATTATTTGCCGGTCGGGCTGGTCGGGCTGCTGCTGGCAGTGATTTTTTCGGCAGCCATGTCTTCTACCTCCTCCGAGCTCAATGCGCTGGCCACAACGACGGTGGTGGACTTGTACCGCCGCAGCTGGGTGACTGGCAAGAGCGACCGCCACTACCTCAATGCTTCCAAACTGTTTACTGCTGGCTGGGGCGTAGTCGCCCTTATCTTTGCCTCAACGGCCAGCCTGTTCGAAAACCTGATACAAGCCGTGAACATCATTGGATCTTTGTTTTACGGGGCTATCTTAGGCATCTTTCTGGTGGCTTTTTTCATGAAGCAGATAAAAGGGCGCTCTGTCTTTCTTGCTGCCTTGATAGGGGAAGCCTTGGTGCTGATTATCTTCGCGCTCAACGCTATGGAGGTCATCGAGATTGCCTATCTGTGGCTCAACCTCATTGGCTGCCTGATTGTCATGGCACTGGCCTACCTATTGCACCTGCTTTGGCCCGAGCGGCCGGATTTGGCTTCCGCCTAAAAATTATTGAGCACGAAACCCTTTAACAATGAGAACCTCACTTTTCTGGATGCTAGCCTTGCTGCTTGCTGTTCTGCCAGCTTGCAAAAGCCCACAGGAAGCCTTGGAATCTGGCAACTACAACCTTGCCTTCCGCAAGGCGCTCGATCGCTTGGAGCGTGGCAAAGGTAGCCGGCAGGATGAGCTTACCCTGGGCCGGGCCCTCGAAAAAATTGAGGCGCAGGAAGGAGCGCAGCGGCAGGTGCTCTACCAAAGCCGGAGCCCTCAGGATTGGGAGCGGGGAGTGCAGATGAACGAGGCCCTTCAGGAAAAAATGATAGCAGGGGCGGCCTTCCTGCCTTCCGGTACCACCGCCCGCCTTGGCCGCCTGCAGCGGGAAGCTGATCAGCAGAAAGAGCGCCTGGTGCGCCACCACTGGGCACAAGGCGACCGCCAAATGGCCGCCTTTCAGCGCGATCCCCAAAAAGCTTTTGCTCAAAAAGCGGCCTTCCACTACGAAGCTGCATTGCAGTACAGCAATGCTGAAGAACGGATCAACCTAGAGCCGCTGGCTATCGCTGCCCGCAGGGCCGGCACGGTGTGGGTCCGAATCGATATTGACCACCCCTTTGGCTACCGCTATGAGGTCAACCGTGCCCTGCGCGGGCTGGAAGATCTCTCCCGAGGGTTCCGTGTGCTTAGCACCAATATCCCCGAAGCTCAGGCCGATTGCTTGGCGCGCATCGACTTCGATAACCCCGATATAGATAAAAATGAACAGACCGAGCGCCTAGAGTTTGAGGAAGAAGTGATTGCCCGCTACGCCACAGTTACCAACGCTGCTGGCAGAAAGGAAGAAAAACCAGTTTATGAGACGGTCAAAGCGACTGTGTCCAAAGTCATCACGACTTGGGTGTATGAGCTGGAGGTGGAGGTCGACATCCGCACCCGGAGCAGAGATTGCAGCCTTGATGAGTGCGCCTTTGAAGCTTCTAGAACGTACGAACAGGTCAGCTATGAAATCACAGGAGACAAACGGGCCGTGCCGGAGGAGATACGCGAATATGAAGCAGACGAGGATCCTGATGAGGAAGAATGGGTAGAAGAGATGCTGAAGGAGCTTGCAGATAAAATCCTCGAGTGCTTGGCCGGATAAGCGTAGGGCAAAGGTTTTAGGAATTCTTTATTTTTAGGGGGCATACTGTCACCACCAAGTTTTGGACTAAAACCATTGCACTTATGAAAAACTACTCGACTGAAATTAAATGGGGGCTCATCTTCAGCCTCGTAGCTATGGGCTGGATGTACTTCGAAAAAGCCATGGGCTGGCATGGTCCCAATATCGAACAGCACCCCACTTACACCAATCTATTTGCTGTCTTGGCCATAGCGGTTTTTGTGTTCGCTCTGCGCGACAAGAAGCACCGTGATTATGGCGGGCACATGACATGGAGGCAAGGCTTCTTTTCCGGTGCCCTCATCAGCTTGGTAGTGGCTGTGTTGAGCCCGCTCGCCCAATGGCTCACCCATACGGTCATCTCGCCTGAGTATTTCCCCAACGTCATCGCCTATAGCGTAGCACAAGGGTACTACGAGACCGAAGCCGCAGCGGCAGCTTTTTTCAACTTACAGTCTTATATGCTGCAAGGGGCCATCGGTGGAATGGTCATGGGGCTGCTCACTTCTGCCATCGTCCCGCTCTTTCTGAGGAGCAGGCCATCCTAGATAGGGCGCAAGCCAGCTTATGATTTTGGGGCCTCCCCCTGCCTGAGGGCAGGGGGCGCTATGCTACGGGGCTCGCTATCCGCTCGGCCCTGCCGGGCTTCCCACCCCTCCGCAGCGCTAGTCCGGTCCCAGCATTTTGGTTTAGCGCCTGTTGGCTTTCCAGTTGCAAATAATATTTTTGGCTTTAGACGGGCCCCGAAAACCGCACTCCGCTTTTCGTGTATAAAGTGGGATACGGATTTCTGGACGGAGTACAAGCAGGAGATGGCCCCGCTGGCTTAGCAGGGCAGCCCGATTGCTAAAGCCCCCGACAAGCTCCTGAGGCCTCTAGGTGCAGGTTGGGCTTGAGAAAAAGAAAGGCGGCAGGAATGAAGCCTGCCGCCTTTTCATGTAGAAGCCTTTTTTAGCATTTAGAACTCGGCGTTGCCGGGCGTCCTCGGGAAAGCAATCACATCGCGGATATTGCCCATGCCTGTGATGAACTGTACCATACGCTCGAAGCCAAGCCCAAAGCCCGCGTGCGGGCAGCCCCCAAATTTGCGCAGCTCCAGGTACCACCAAAGCTCCTCTTCGGGCACGTTCATATCGGCCATACGGGCTTTCAGGACATCGAGGCGCTCTTCGCGCTGTGAGCCGCCGATTACCTCCCCTATGCCGGGGAAGAGGACGTCCATCGCTGCTACAGTCCTGCCAGGGATCTGCTCCTGCTCTTCGTTCATGCGCATGTAGAAGGCCTTGATCTCTGCAGGGTAGTCCCTCACAATGACTGGCTTCTTGAATTTTTTCTCTACCAAGAAACGCTCGTGCTCTGCCTGCAGGTCCTTGCCCCATTCCACCTCATACTCGAACTTGCCTTTTTTGTAAGGCTTAGAGCTGCGCAGGATGTTGACCGCTTCGGTATAAGTAATGCGCTCGAAGTCGTTGTCCACTACAAATCGTAGGGTCTCGATCAGCCCCATTGCGCGGCGCTGCTCTTTGGGCATATTCTGCTCCAGCTTCTGTATCCGGCTATCGAGGAACTCTAGCTCGGCTGGGTAGTGCTCTAAGATATGGTTGATGAGGTACTTGCAGAAGTCTTCTGCCAAGTCCATATTGTCAAAGATGTCGTAGAAGGCTACCTCCGGTTCTATCATCCAAAACTCAGCTAAGTGGCGGGAAGTGTTGGAGTTTTCAGCCCGGAAAGTAGGGCCAAAAGTGTAGACCTTGCCCAGCGCCAGCGCACCGATCTCTGCTTGCAGCTGCCCAGAGACCGTCAGGTTAGTCGGCTTTTCGAAGAAATCTTGGCTGTAGTCCACTGCACCATCCTCAGTACGTGGCGGGTTGGCAGGGTCGAGGGTCGTTACATGGAACATTTCTCCAGCGCCCTCTGCATCACTGCCGGTGATGATGGGGGTATGCAGGTAGAAATAGCCGTTGTCATTGAAGTACTTGTGTACCGCATAGGCTATGCCGTGGCGGATACGGAAAACAGCGCTGAAAGTGTTCGTCCGCATCCGGAAATGGGCTTTTTCCCTCAGGAACTCCATGCTCTGTGCCTTAGGCTGCATAGGGTATTCTTCAGGGTTGGCCCCGCCGAGGATTTCGAGCTTTGCGGCAAGCAGCTCCACATCCTGCCCAGCGCCTTGAGAGGCGACAAGCTGCCCCGTTACTTTGATACAGGCATGGAAGTGCACCTGCTTCAGCAGTTGTTCGTCTAGCTGTTCAAAATCGACTACGACTTGCAGGTTGTTCATGCTCGTCCCATCGTTGAGGGCGATGAAACGGTTGGACCGGAATGCCCGGACCCACCCCATCACGGTGATTTCCTGGCCGATCCGGCTGTCAAAATCCGTTAGAACCGTCTTGATTTCCGTGCGCTTGCTCATGCGTTCAATTTTATGGGAGCGAAAAAATCAGGCGCGAAAGTACGGCTTTTCACAACCATTGGCAAGCATTATACAACGGCTAAAGGCTAAAACTGTAGCAGGCAGATAGCTGAATGCTACGGTTGAGGTAGAGCGGGGCCTCTCCTCTGGGGATAGTCTCCCCCTCGGCATTTGTAAAGTAGACCTCATCAGTCAGCAATCCGAGCAGCCCATGGGCCGCCCTCAGCTGTATAGCGAGGTAGGGCGCAACCTGGTACCCAAGCCCCAATATGGCGCCGGCATCCCATTTGCAGTAATACTCCCCGAGGGTTTCCTCCGTTGCGATGGCTTCCCCTCCGTAGTAGGAGTTGGCGGCAAGGCGATACCCCAGATAAGGGCCAGCTTCAACAAAGATTTCCTCAACGGGGTGATAACGGAGCAGCAGGGGCAAGTCTAGGTAGTCTAGCTTGACCTGAACCCTGGGGGGGAGCGCAAACTCAGCGTAGCTTTCAGTGCCGCGCCGCACAAACATAGGGCTCGCCTGCAAGGTAAGTTGATCGTTTAAGGCAAAGCTGGCCGTGAGCCCTGCCTGCCAGCCCGTCAGCAGGCTGTTCTCTGAGAGCAGCTTGCTTTTATCAGAGAGGCTTTCAGTACGGTACCAGTGGGCTTCGCTCAGATTAGCACCCGCAATGATGCCAACCTGTAGTTTTTGCCCGGAAAGGGCTGCAGAGAAGAAGAGGAGGGAGATAGGCAGTAGCAGGTTTCTCATAGAACGGGATGGTGTTGATTGTACTTGATGCGCCGGGCCAATGGGCCAGCCGGCAAGGAAAATGGTCCTAAACTAAAGCTGTGTTGGGAGGTGCTCCAAAAGCGAGTCCTCAATATAACCTAAACGGCTGCTATCCATTTATGGCCTCTAGGTGCCTTAATTTAACAGCCCTTTACAGTGGCGGGCTAACAATAACTTTACCTTAAACCAATAAGCCCTTGCAAAACGTTACCTTTGCACAGAATCAGTTGTTAACCCTATACCTCGAGGAGATTATGAAAAATTGGCTTTTCGCAACCGCCGCACTATTGTTCTTCCTGGCTGCTGCACATCCGGCACAAGCCCAGGACAAAGCTTGGAAAACCCTCTCAAAAATCACCTTTAAAAAGGAGTTCAACGAGGCTATGGGCTTTAAAGTGGATGTGCCCGTCTTCAGTGAGGAGGTCAAAAACCTGGAAGGCCAGGAGGTCAGTATCCGGGGCTACATCATCCCCGTGGAGGGCTACAAAGGCCACAAAGAGTTTATCTTTTCTGCCTATCCGTACAGCATGTGCTTTTTCTGCGGCGGTGCCGGCCCCGAAACCGTCATGGAGGTTTTTGCCAATGAGCCGATTGAGTATACCGCAGAGCCCATTACCATCCGTGGGAAGCTGGAGCTCAACGCAACGGACATCAACCGGTTGATCTACGCCCTGACAGATGTTGTGCAGGTAGAGGAAGACCGATAGCCCGGTGCCAATACCCCCTTTACGGAAAGAAACGCCCTTGCTGCCCGGCAGGGCTTTGTTCATAGACTTAAGAAAATGCCAGATATGCGCGTGCTGCTCGCAGCTTTGCTTGCCTTTGCTCTGTGGCAATGTGCCAACCCGGTCCGACCGGAAGGCGGGCCTAAAGACGAAGACCCTCCCCGTCTTGTTCGAGAGAAGTCTTCTCCCAATGAGCGTACCCGTTACGTCAAGTCCCCAATTGAACTGACCTTCACGGAGTGGGTAGAGATACGGGATGCCTTCAATCAGGTCGTCATTTCTCCTCCTTTGGAATACCGCTATGAGCTTTCCATAAAAGGCAAAACGGTCATTTTTGAATTTGACGAGCGGGAGGAGCTGCGCGAAAATGCTACCTATACCATCAATTTCGGTACGGCTATTCAGGATATTACTGAGCGCAACCCTGCAGAAAACCTGCGCTACGTTTTTTCTACAGGCGAATACATTGATTCCCTCCGTGTAGGCGGGCTGATCGTAGATGCTCGTACCGGAGCACCGGTAGAGGATGTGCTGTTTATGCTTTATGAAAATACGGCGGACAGCGTGGTCCGGACAGAGCGCCCTTTCTACTTTGCCCGAAGCGGAAAAGACGGCGCCTTTCTGATCGAGAATGTGAAAGCGGGGCAGTTCAAAGGTTTCGCCCTGTTGGACAACAACCTCAACTACTTGTTTGATCAGGCTACGGAAGCGATTGCTTTCCCTGATACCTTGCTTACGGTAGCAGAAGGCCAGGAGCCTACAGTCGTCGTCCGCCTGTTCACGGAGCGGCCGCCGCTGCTGCTTTTGGAAGACAACAGCCGGGAATATGGGCAGGTGCGCCTCTCCTTTAATCGTTCTGCGGAGGAAGTCGACATCAGTTGGGAAGATGTGGGGCAGCGGGAAGTTTTGCTGGAAAGGGCCCCGGATACAACCCGCGTCTGGTATGAGTATCCTGCAGCTGCAACCTGGGATATTTTCTTACAGCAGGACACGCTGTTCATGGATACGGTGGCTGTGCGGGCCACCAAGCGGGATGCGTTTTTGGAGAAGGCCGCCCTTAAGCTGCTGCGGATGGAAGGCGGGCAAAAACAGCATCCTGTGCAGCCTGCTCAATTCGTTTTTAACCATCCTATCAGCTTTGTGGATACCGCTTTTGTCCGCTTGCTGGAAGATACCTCCCGTGCACGTGTGCCTCTTCGGGGCATTCAGGTGGATACCAATGGGCAGCGGGTGCTTTCGATTGATTACCGTTGGAAGGAGGGGCGCCCCTATGAGCTGCTGCTGCTCCCCGGCGCTTTGGTGGATATATTTGGCCTATCCAATGACTCCTTGTCTACCGCTTTTGCGGCCGGCGAGGCGAAAGATTACGGCAACCTTTTTCTGTCCATAGACAGCCTTGACCAAGGAGAGGCTTACTTGGTGGAGCTATTGGACAAGGAGGAGCTGAAAGCGGCATTCCGTGTGGCAGATACTGCCTCTTTTTCTCATGCCTTCGAACTGATGCCCCCCGGCGTCTACACGCTTCGCATTACTGCCGATTCCAACCGGAACGGACGTTGGGACCCCGGTGAGTACAATACCGGGCAGCAGGCTGAATTTTTATATCAGCGAGACTTAGAGCAGCTCAGGGCTAATTGGGACCTTGATGTCAGTATAGACTTTCAGCAAATGGTAGCTGAAATGGCGCAAAAGTTGGCACCGCGGCCGCTTTCTCCTCCGAGGGTGGCCCGCCCTGCAGCAGATTCAACGTCCTCAAGATCTACATTGCCCCCTTCCGTACGCGATCGGATAGACGGGAACTGAATCCTGTACGCCCGTCCGTACCTGCCGGATGCCACTATTATGCTCAGGTTGGCGGCTTTGCCGATGTCTGCATAAGAAAAGCTGCCGAATACGATTCTTTTGGAGAAGTGGTGGCCGGCTGATACAGCAGGCTGCTTAAATGGCCTGATGGTTTTGGAAAAGCCCTTTCTGAGTTGGATCAGGGAGGGCTTTTGCACGGGCAAATGCCAGGCTTTGCCAGCCATTTGCAGTCCTTGGGCCTTGTAGCCTGCCACAAGTATTGGGCTACAGCCTACAAGCCCATAGCTGCTGGGCATCGGCCTAGCGATGTGCAGGGGCGGCAGGCCTGATAAGGCCGAGCGGATAGCGAGCCCCGGAACGTAGCGCCCCTGCCGTGAGGCGGGGGAGGCCCCTGAAAACACTAGGGTGGCAGCCTTTTACGGGCTTTAGGCCCTGGGCACAAGTCACTTGTGGAATTTCTGCCAGCGCGCTCCAGCCCGTTTGAATACCGATTCGAATTTATCGGGTGGCGCTGCGCTGAATTGCAGGGGAGCCCGAGTGGCAGGGTGCTGAAGCTTTAGCCCTGTCGCGGCAAGGAAGAGCCCTTTATGCTTCAAGAGAGGTTGCCCTTCGGGCGTATATGCGGCGTCGCCAAGTATGGGCGCTCCCGCCATAGATAAGTGTTTGCGGATCTGGTGGGTACGCCCGGTTTCCGGATAGGCTTCTACCCAGGAGAGCTGCCCAGAGTGGAGGTCGGGCGTAGTGCGCAGCACTCGGTAACGGGTACAGGCAGGTTTGCCTTCCAAAGGGGTATCCAGCGCTCCCGCTTTTTCCTGCAGCCTGCCGCTCACGATAGCTTCATAAGTTTTTTCTACTTCCCGGTTGGCAAAGGCTGCCGAAAGGGTGTGTTGTGCCTGCCGGCTCCGCGCAAGCAGGATGAGCCCGTGGGTGGGCGCGTCTAGCCTGTGGACCGGCATAGCCCAGGGGAGTGCGTCAGGTGCAACTGTAGGCAGCAGCTTGCCCGATAGGGCATTGACCAAGGTCTGGTATTGGTTGCCGCTCACAGGCAGGCCAGCTGGCTTGATTGCTACAGCGAGGTGTGCATCAGCATAAAGGATAGGGATAGGCAGGTTGAGCGGTTTAGGGGCAGCCCCTTTGCGCGGCATGAGCAGGATTTCATCTCCTGGCTGTACCCGGTAAGCAGTAGCCTGGGCTTCGCCGTTTACCCACACTTCCCCACGGTCGATAGCCTTTTTTATGCCCTTGCGGGATGGAGTGGACTGGAAGACGCCCGGCAGGTAGTCGCTCAGCCTCATGGGCGGGATATCATCAGGTACTCGATGGCTTTCAAGTGGGAGTGAAGGCATAGGTCCAAATTAGAGGAAACGCTGTTTCCATTCGGGGCGGGGGAGCATACAGGATTCCTGTTTGCCGAACCACCGGTAGCGGTTGCGGGCAATGAAGTTGTATACCCCGTCCCTTAGGGCGCGTGGCAGGATGATGAACCCGTAAAGGAGCGGCCAGCCGCCGCCTAGTTTTCTAGCGACGCGCAGGGCTGCATCAGAGCGCAGGAAGAGCCGCCCATCCTCGACAAGGGCTACCGAGCTGAGCTCTTTTGGGCGCTCTGGGAATTGGGATAGTAGTGCCTGCCCCTCTTCCGACTGCAGGGCGGCAAAATGGAAATGGCCTTCCGGATCCCTCTTGATGATGAACTGCACGGAACCGTTGCAGAGGTTGCAAACGCCATCAAATAACAAAACCGGGTGTTGAGTGGGCATGTTTTTCCTTTATCTTCCATATTAACAGATATAGCAAGGAGAGGTTGGGCTTGTTATGAAAACCTAAAGAAGCGAGCATGCCGTTAAAACACCGTTAAGCGGAGCGGGATGCTTGGGGGTAGGCGTGGGCTTCCTGCATCTTGTCATAAAAAAAGATGATGCCGAAGTATTTTTTATGGTGTTGGCTTTTAGCTGCGGGGGCGTGGCACACGGCCAATGCTCAGCCAGTCGTACGTTTGTTCTCTCAGCCAGGCTTCCGTGGGGATTATCTGGAAATTGCCCAAGAATGGTCTGCCAGGGACCGTCAAGACCCTTGGAACGATGGGGTCGCTTCAATTGGCGTACCGGAAGGCTGGGAAGTTTGGGTATACGAAGACAGCTATTTCCGAGGGCGGCGGGAAGTTTTCAGGGGCAGTTGGGACGGAAGGCGGGAGCGTTTTTGGTGCGGCAGGATCTCGTCTATACGGGTAGTCCGTCCAGACCGCCCGAACCGCCCTTACCGCCCGCCGGTTATCGAGAACCGGGTGCCGGTAACGGTTTTCCAGGATGTGCACTTCGAAGGCGCGTCTATGCGCATATATGGGGAGTGGACAGCAGAGCGCGGCTATGATTTCTGGAACGACCGCATCAGCTCTGTTTATGTGCCCGAAGGGTACCGGGTCATACTGTACGAGCACAGCTACTTCCGTGGCCGGCGGCTGGTACTGGAAAGCCATTGGTCAGCGCCAAGAGGGGAAACCTGGTGGAACGACCGCATCAGCTCGATACGGGTAGAAAGGGTATGGGATTGATCGCCCCCAACCGCTTTATTTGAAGAGGGCAAAATAAAGCTCTTGCACCTTGGCTACCGTTTTGACTTCAATCTCATAGCGGCCCCGGTCGAGCCCTTTAGTGTTGTACTTTGAGATGTAAATCTCTTTAAAGCCCAGCCGGTCGGCTTCCTGTATGCGCTGTTCGATGCGGTTGACCGTCCTGATTTCGCCTGAGAGGCCTACTTCTCCGGCAAAACAGACATCGGTTGGTACCCCTACGTCCTCAAGCGAGGAAATCAGAGCGGAGACGATGGCAAGGTCTATGGCGGGATCGTCTACCCTAAGGCCGCCGGCGATGTTCAGGAAAACGTCGTTTTGTGCGAAAGGCAGGCCTACGCGCTTTTCGAGCACAGCGAGCAGCATGTTCAGGCGGCGGAGATCGAAGCCGGTAGCAGAGCGCTGCGGGCTGCTGTAGACGGAAGTGCTCACCAGGGCCTGAGTCTCGATGAGCATGGGGCGCATGCCTTCAATTGTTGCAGCAATGGCGCTGCCACTGAGGTCTTCCTCATTTTGCGAAAGCAGTAGTTCTGAAGGGTTGGACACTTCTCTGAGCCCATTGGCCTGCATTTCGTAAATGCCGAGCTCGTCTGTGCTGCCAAAGCGGTTTTTGATGGTGCGGAGAATGCGGTAGGTATAGTTGCGGTCGCCTTCAAACTGCAGCACCGCATCCACGATGTGCTCCAGTAGCTTTGGGCCGGCAATAGAGCCTTCTTTGGTGATATGGCCAATGATGAACACTGGGATGTGGCTCTCCTTGGCGAAGCGCTGCAGTTCTCCAGCACACTCCCTTACTTGGGAGACGCTGCCCGGCATGGAATCGATATGTGGACTGGACAGGGTCTGAATGGAATCAATGATCAGCAGGTCCGGCTTGAGGTTTTGGGCGTGTTTGAGTAGCTTGCTCGTATTGGTTTCTGCAAGGATGTAGCAGTTGGAGGCTTGCCCGCCAATACGGTCGGCCCGCATTTTGATCTGCTCTTCGCTCTCTTCTCCGGAGACGTACAGTATTTTGACCGGTATGTGGAGGGCTAGCTGTAAAAGAAGGGTGGATTTACCGATGCCCGGCTGCCCGCCAATGAGCACAAGGGAGCCCGGCACTATCCCGCCGCCGAGGACCCGGTTGAGCTCTTCGTCCGGTGCAACCAGCCGGGCCATGTCGCCTGCTTTGATCTCGGGGAGGGGCACGGGCCTATTTCCAGATGCTGTTTCGGGCGCTCGCCAAGCTTTGTCTTTGGCTTCAGTGGCCGTGTCCTTGGAGATGACTTCTTCTATGTAAGTATTCCATTCGCCGCAGTGGTTACATTTCCCTACCCACTTTGGTGAGGTTGCCCCACAACTGGTACAAGCGTAAATTGTCTTGACTTTTGCCAAAAGCTGTTAAATTTTGATGTTTGACCTTTGTTTGTATTTGGTAGCTAGGTCAAATGTATTTAATTTTGTAACCCATAGGAGCAATTGCGCTAAAGTTTAATAAAGTACTCGCTAGGAGTTTTCAAAATATGGGTTAATTTAGCGTAAAGTTAATTTCTGACGAACCAGCACAACCTTTGTTCCTCCTTTGAGGCAGACAAGAATTGTCAAGATATATGTAGATTGTTTTCATTTGGTTTTTTGGGGTTATACAGGGCGCTGCACTTCGGTGCAGCAGCCCTGGTTTTTTTAGCCCCTTGCTGCACACCGTACACACTAGTTGCTCCCCAGCATAAATATGAATAAGAGCCGGCCAGCGGCGGTAGGCTGCCCACACCAGCTATCGTTCTCGAAGCCAAGCGAGTCTACCTTAGCAAGCGCAGCTTTCGCTCTAGAGCCCTGAGTGCTGCTTCAGCCCCCTCTTATTGTTAATGGCATGCATGCGGCTGATCCGGCCAATGGCATTTTCCGGGGCGATTGGGCGGGCGGCAATCTCTAACCGCTCGATGTCCAAACCGGGTTTCTATAGAGCCGCTTTTGTTTTTCCTTTTTGTTCAGCTCGGCTATCCGCACCCATAAGATGGTATTTTCAGTTCAAGCAAGGGGGATAGCCCTACAAAAACGCGGGCACCGCGGGCCTGCGGTGCCCGCGCAGGGGCAGCGTTGATAGCAATGCCATTTTCATTTAGTCATTGGAAGAGAAGAGGGCAATCAGCCTCAGGATTTCGATGTACAGCCAGACTAAAGTAATAATCAGCCCCATAGCAGAGAACCACTCCATGTATTTGGGGGCGCCGTATTGCTCGCCCTTGTCGAAATTGTCAAAATCAAGCAGTAGGTTCAGCGCCGCTACGCCGATAATCAGCAGGCTGATGCCGATGCCGACCATGCCAGATTGGTGTAGAAAAGGGACTTGTATGCCAAAGAAGCCAAGGATGAAGTTCAGCAGATACACCAAGAAAACGGCTCCGGTGGCCATCATGATGCCGCTGCGCAGCTTGTTGGTTACTTTTATGGTGCCAGACTTGTACAAGAAGAGCATGGTGAAAAAAACGCCCATAGTGAGGGTTACGGCTTGGAAGACAATGCCGCTATAGGCCGTTGCGTAGTAGGCTGAGATACCTCCAACGAACAAGCCTTCCAATGCTGCGTAAATGGGAGCGGTGATCGGGCTGCTTTTGGGCCGGAAAGAGGCGATCAAGACCACAATGAGGCCGCCGATAGCGCCTCCGTACATAAATAGTGGGTTGGGGTTGGCATAGCTGAACACCGCCGTGGCCAGCATCAGGGCGCCTAGTAGCAATGATTTGTTGACCGCCCCAGATACGGTCATCCGTTCTACTGCCTGGCCGCTTTGGGCCATTCCTGCATCAAGAACCTCGGAAGCTGCCTTGTGGTAAGCGCGGTCGCTCATTACGGGGTTGCGAGATTGGAAAAATCCTTTTTTTCTGCTCATTGTATATTTTTGGTTAGTGAAGCTGATCAAGAACGCTCCTTATAGCAGGACCTGTTGAGCTTTTTGGGGTGTACAGCTTGGCAGGTTTGGCTGCGGAGCGCTTCAAAATAAACAATAATTAAAAAACAGGAAAGCAGGCCGATTAGTTGTTTTTCGGCTTCAGGATCTTGTCTTCCTGCCCAGGGCGCGGGTAAGGCAATTGCGCTATGGGCTCCGGCCGGTAATAATGGTCGAGCCCCGCTACGCCTACCGCCTGTGCGGCATCCATCCGGATATGCCCATCATCTGCGATCAGGTGGCTTTGTAAACGGATCTCGACGACTTTTCCAACAATGAACAATGCCCCGTTAGCTTTGATATGGTGTTCCTCTGCAAGCTCCAATCCGATTTGGATGGGACTTTCTGCTACATAAGGCGCACGGTGTGTTTCGCTAAAGTAAGGCGTAAGCCCAACGGCTTCGAATTCCGGCTCGTCCACCTCGTACTTTGCCGAGGCCTGATGGGCTTGTTGGTAGGTGCCTAAGGTCACTTGGTTTAGGGTGAAATGCCCCTGCGCCTTGATGTTGTGGTAGGTCTGACGCGGCACGGTAAGGGGCCGCATGATGAATCCTAGGTGAGGCGGGGTGGCCCCAATGTGGGTAACAGAGTTGAACAACCCCAAGTTGGGCACCTTTTTGTAACTTAGGGTGCCAAGCAGATGGGCATTGCGCACGCCCGAGAGGGTGTTGATGAAGTCCCGGCGGTAAAAGCGTTCCATGGCCAGTAAGTCATCTACAGAAAAAGTCTTGTACATGGTCATCGTTTTTTCAGGCGGACTTGCCCGATGTCTATCCAACAGCCGGCCTTTTTTTTCGTTCAACCTTTTCTTCATTGGTCAAACGGCCTAACATGGATGCTGAAAACAACTCCAAAACACCACGGTTCGAAGAGCTGCAGACACACTATACCAGCCCGCAGCGCTCCCGAACGATGAGCCGCATCCGGGGGAAAGATACCCGGGCCGAAGTGATGCTGAGGCGTGCCCTTTGGCAAAGGGGCTACCGGTACCGGAAAAATGTGAAAGGCCTGCCCGGCACTCCTGATATCGCCATCCGAAAGTACAAAGTTGCCGTTTTTGTGGACGGGGAGTTTTGGCACGGTTACAATTGGGAGGAAAAAAAATACCGCATTAAGCGCAACCGGGCTTATTGGGTCCCCAAAATAGAACGGAACATGGCCCGCGACAGGGAAAACACATTGCGCTTACAGCGCGAAGGGTGGATGGTCATCAGGTTTTGGGAAAAAAGGCTGAAAGACGACTTTAGCCGCTGCCTACAGATTGTAGTAGAGGCCATAGAGCAGGCCCGGGAAGGCGCTTAAGCCACCTTTGACAATTAGGAGACACCTGCGGGGCCTTAGTATACTGTTTTTCCCGCTATCTTTAAGAATCATTATTTACACGGACAGCAGGGATGCCTGCTTCCGGAGCACCCAATTTTAGAGAACGTATGAACAAACGATGGATCATATTTTTGGCCGCAGCCCTTTTGTCAGGCTGGAGCTATGGTATAGCACAGGAGGCTCCACTCACGCTGGAGCTGCAGCAGGCTATATCAGCGGCTAATGCAGAGCACCACATTCCCGTTTACCTGTTGTTGAAAGACCGCTTGGACGTGCGGGCTTTGGAAGACCGGTGGCGCGCCGAGGGCATAACCGTAGAAGAGCGGGCAAGGGAGTTGGTGCCCCGCTTGCAGGAAAAAGCCCGTGAGGTGCAGCCAGAGCTGCTGCGCCGCCTGCAAGGGCTCAAAGGTGTAGAGGCATCTTCTTTAAAGCCGTTTTGGATAACCAATCTAATCTTCTTGGAGGCTACCCCCGGAGCCATTGCCAAGGTACAGGGCTGGGCTGAGGTAGCGCAGCTGGGCTACAACGCCCCTGTCGAACTTGTGGAAAGCATTTGCGGAGAGGCGGCCCCGCCGCTCGCTCCCGACGGCGTAGAGCCGGGGCTGATTGCCATTGGCGCCCCTGAAATGTGGGCGATGGGCTATACTGGCTACGGCCGGACTGCCCTCATCTCGGATACAGGGACCGACCCTGCCCACCCTGCCCTCCACCGGCAGTTTGCTTACCACTTGCGCGATGTCTCATCCTCTTGGTCTGGAGATACTGAGCCCGTTGACTGTGATGGGCACGGGACCCACGTTGCAGGCACTATGGTTGGGCTCGACCGGCTCAACCGGGATACCATAGGTGTGGCTTTTGATGCACAATGGGTCAGTGGCATCGCCCTTGGGGGGGATTGTGGAAATGGCACAGACGTAGCAGGTATTTTCGGGCTGTTCGAGTGGGCATTGAACCCAGACGACGACCCTGCTACGACTGAAGATATCCCAGATGTGATCAACAACTCATGGCGCAGCGGTGCCAATTTCTGTGACGACAGCGGTCTGTTCGAAGTGTACGACGCCCTGTACGCAGCGGGCATCGCTGTGGTCTTTTCTGCTGGCAACGATGGCCCGGGCGTTTCCACCATCACCCCGCCAAAGTTCAATAATTGGGATTTGGTCCGCCTTTTTTCGGTGGGCAACCTTGATGGCAACAACCCCAATTTCCCCATTGCCAACAGCTCTAGCCGGGGCCCTTCCATTTGTGGGGGGGAAGGCTCATTGCTCATTAAGCCGGAGGTGTCTGCTCCCGGGTCAAGCGTACGCTCTTCTTATTTGGACGGAGCGTACCAGTTCCTATCAGGCACTTCTATGGCGGCTCCCCATACTTCTGGCGCAATTCTATTGCTCAAGGAGGCTTTCCCTTACCTGCCCGGAGAGGAGCTGATGCTTGCTTTGTACTTCTCTGCCACCGACCTAGGGGAAGAGGGGGAGGATAACAATTATGGCATGGGCCTCATCAACGTGCCTGCTGCATTTGATTACCTAGTGGGGCAGGGGCATACTCCTGTACCGCCCGTTTCCCGGGCCCGAGATGTGACACTGCTTTCTGTGGAGACGCCAGCGTATAACTGTGGCGAAAGTGTGCAATTTGTGGCTGTGGTGGATAACCCAGGGCAGGATACGGTCCGTGCTTTAGCCTTCTCTTATGAAATCGCAGGGCAGGTTTTTGCTTATCCATGGGAAGGGGAGCTGCTCCCAGGTGAACGGCTGGAAGTAGTGCTTCCTCAGCAGCCTGTCCCAGCTGGGGTTTACGAAGCACGCATCGCTATCGATAGTGTAAATGGCCTTTGGGATGACCGCTTCCTGGACAATCAGCTGAAGACAAGGGTCATTGTCCTGGAGGAAACCGTCTCAAGTGCGACAGTGGAGACGGACACCGCCTGCGTAGGGGCAGATGCTATTGTGCGGACGCTATTTCAGGGGGAGGGCGAAGTCCGCTGGTTTGATGCTTTAGAAGGCGGCAACCTTATAGGGGAAGGCCCTGTACTGTCTCTGCCTGAAATCGCTACAGCCCAGCGGGTATACAGTGAGGTGTCGCCTATAGCTCACATCGGCCGGCAAAACCAGGAAAATGGCAGTTTCCAGTATCTGAGCCAGCAGCAAGGCATCCGTTTCAACGCTTTTCATCCTTTCCGCATCCGTTCGGTCCTCGTTTACGCAGAGCAGCCCGGCGGGCGCCTGGTACAGCTGGTACGCCCCGATGGGTCCATTTTGAACCGGGTCATACAGATCCCTGAGGCTGGAGCGCAGCGAGTGGAGCTGGGGCTGACTATCGAGCCAGGTGAAGGCTACCGGCTTCGCTTGTTTGGGGGCGGCGCTCTGGGCATGAACACTGGCGGACAGCATGGGTTCCCTTTTGTAGTGCCTGGCGTAGCGGAGATCACAGGGTCTACCCTTGGTGCATTTCATTACTTCTATTTTTACGATTGGGAAATTGAATACGTGGAGCGTTGTGGCAGGCAGGCTATTGATGTGCCTGTTTCCTCCTCACAGAGCGCTGGCATCTCTATAGTATCTTCGGCCGATACTCTTGATTTGAACGCTGGCTCGGCTACTTTTGCTTTTTCTGCAGAAGGGCAGGGGCTTAGCTCAGTGGAGTGGAACTTTGGCGATGGTGCGTTGGCATCTGGGGCAGAAGTCTCACACACCTTTGCAGGGACAGGTGTTTATACAGTATCTGCTGTTGCAGAACAAGCCGGAGGTTGTGCAGCGGGAGCCGTTGCACAAGCTACGGTGATCGATACCACTGTGCCCACTTCTGCCAGCGAGGCCGGGCCTGGGCTGGAAGGTGTAAAAGTGTTCCCGAACCCCGCAACCTCTGCAGTATGGCTTGATCTGGCTTCGGCTGCGGGCACAGCTACCCATATCCGGGTGTTCGACCTGCTTGGGCGGGAGCAGCTGAGCCGTCAGCTGTACTGGCCAGGCACCGCTATCCGTTTGGATGTGTCTTTTCTGCCCAACGGGCCTTACGTGGTATGGGTAGAACAGCAGGGGAGGAGTGCAAGCCAGAAAATTGTTCTGGCCCGATAGGGCCCAAGTAAGCATTGGCAGGCAATAAGAGCAGGTTGCTGCAACGTTTATGGGAAGTGGCAGGGACGTTATTCTCTCTCACTTCCCTTATCTTGCGGCATCTATCCACTTGCCCCGGCTACGTCCGGTACAACCAATCATTGAAACCCCCTTCTTATGCGCTTGACAAAAAAAACTGTCCTTCTCTTACTAGTGCCTTTTGTTTTTGCTTCCGCTGCGGCACAATCCGCTCAGGATCTGCTGAACCTTGCAGAACAGCTTACTGCTGGGGGAAAGTATGACGAATCGAACGAGCAGCTATCCGCCTTGTATGCTGCTTTCCCGAACCGGTATTACGACCTCAGCATTGCGTATGAGCTGGAGAGTTATAATCATTTGATGCAGGGGGAGCTTTACAAAGCGGCAGCTGCCAATGAGGCTTCCCGTAACATCCGGTTTCGTATTATGCCGGAAATGCTAGGCCTCAACGACCTGCAGGACGGCCGGATTGCGCTGGCGGAAGGAAGGTGGCAGGATGCCCTGCTGGCGGCAGACCGGGCTTGGGAGTATCCCTATATTGATGACCCTCTGATCCCCGCCGAAATCAGTATTCTGCAGGCTGGGGCTTTCCGCGTCGGTATGCAGCTGAAGCAAGCTGAGGCCGCTATCCTCTATGCTGAAGGTGTCATGGACATTTATGGGGCTATCGAGGGGGAAGGGTATCGGCTGCAGTCGGCCTATTGGAAGGAAAAAGCAGCCCTGGCTTATGAAAACCATAATTGGGGTGACGCAGAGCTTGCTTATCGTCAAGTGCTGGCGGTCTCTCCCGCAGGTGATGACGCTGCCCTGCTTTCCCTTGGGAAAGTACTGGAAGAGCAGGGCCGGTATCAGGGCGCAAGGTCCGTTTGGGAGCCCCTTTTGGAGTCAGATGATCAGCAGATTGCTTTTCAGGCAGCCATTGAATTGGCAGAGGGCAACCCCGGACAGGCCCGTAGATATCTCAGCCGGGCGCAGCAAGTTTCCGAATTGGCTTTTCAGCAAAAATCAGAGGAGGGGAAGCCTGGGGTCTCAGCCCAGGAAAAAGCCCGGTATGCCAAGCTGATGGCCGAGGCCATACTGCAAGAGTCAGCACCAGATTGGGGGCAGGTATATCAGTACGCACTGCAGGGGCTAGGTTGGACAGAAGAGGCTGGGCACATCCTGCCGGATACGCTGGGCAGCGCTCTGACAGAATACGCGCTTTTGGCGTGCGCTGAAACAGGAGGGCAAGAACAGGCGGAGGCAGGTTGGCTCCTTTTGCAGCGGCTCCACCCTGCTGCAGCTGCAGGCTTCCCTGAATCGGAATTGGAAAACTGGCAGGCACAGCTGGGGGAAGAAGATGCCCTTCTTGCAGCCTACAGCAGTGGGCGGGTTCAGCTGGCGATTGCCCTTACCCGCACAGAGGCTTTTATTTACAGCACTTCCCTCCCGCAGTGGGAGGCCTGCTTGGAAAGCTTGTATCAGGCAAGCTCTCCCTCTGAATATATGGAGATGGGGCAGTTGTTGTTTGAACAGTGGCTGGCTCCATCCAAGAGCCTTTGGGAAGGGCAGCGCCGCCTTTTGGTGTACGCCGGAGGGGAAACTGCAGGGATCCCTTTTGCCGGGCTTCCAGTCGGAAAGGAAGCCCGGGGCGCATTCCACCGCCTGCCATACCTGGGCCGTACAACCGATGTAGCTTATTTGCGCCACCTGTACCAGCCTCGTTTACCGGAGCAGGTGTTCCGTTTGAAAGCAGATAATGGAGTGGCGCTTCCGCCAGTGCAAATTGGGGTGGCCCACCTGGTGGGCTGGGATGGCGCTCTTCCCGGGGCAGGTACCTATCAGGAGCTTGCGCACTGGGCAGGGCAGGAGCTGAGGCAGAAGATGAAGAAAAAACGGACAGCCCAGCCGTCAGAATGGCTGGGGCTCAAGCTGTTCTTCTGAGATTGAGGTAGGGGCTTTCCCTGCCAAGTTCCTTGCTCAGATGTAGGAACGAGCTCCCAGCATGTGCTCAGGCTCTAAGCTGCTAGCAGATAGCGGCTCAGTGGTGGGGCCATTTTTAGTGAACCTGGCCGGCAGCAAGGATGAAATCTTGGAAATGACCTGCAGCAGCTCAGCCGCGCTACTTTGTGGGTTATAGCCATCCTAAAAAATCGAGCGCAAGGTAGCCTGCATCGATATTGGCAAAATTAGTATCAGCAGGAGTATTGAGCAGGGAACGGAAGGAAGCGCGGGGCAGGGTAAAGACCTCTATAAATTCATCTTCATCGAGTTGTTGTTGTGCGACCTGTTGGCAGTTGGTGGCGAGCATGCAGAGGTGCCGCTCCGTGGAATAAGCAGACCGGATTTCTTTCAATAGCCTAATGTCGCCTGCTTCATATCCGGTCTCTTCTAGCAGTTCCCTTCTTGCCGCTTCTTCGGGGGATTCTGTAGGGTCTACATACCCTTGCGGGAAACTGGTGAGTATGCACTCCGGGCCAGGGCGGAATTGCCGGACGAGCACTGCCGCCTGGTCTGCAGTAAATGCAGCAATGGTCACATAAGTGTTGTTACCGATGACGTCGAAGTCGGCATGGCGGCCATCCGGCATTTCAAAAGTGCGCCGGATCATGTTCCGCCATCCGCGGAAGGTATATTGCTCGCCTATTTTTTTCCATTCTTCCATAGGGCACCAAAGGTACGCGCCTTTCGCCCAACTCCAAACGAAAATATTAGTTATTTTGAAAGGTAAACTAACTGTAACTTCAATGTTTACAGCCCAAAGGAAGGTGCCCTACAGCAGGGGGGGCTGCTGTAGGGCAGCCCTTTATTCATTGGCAAGCAGCCAGTCGATGTCTTGCATGAACTGGTCCACTTTGGCGGCGTCTGTGCCGTCGGCAAAAGAGCGGATGTGCCCTTGTTTGTCGATAAGGAGCACCCAGCCACTGTGGTCAAAACCGCCTGGTGCTTCTGGGTCTTCTTTTGCAATGCTCATATAGTCATCGGCAATGGCGTAGATGTCGTCTTTTTCCCCTGTGACAAAGAACCACTTTTGAGAGGCTACGCCGAGGTTGTCAGCGTACTGCTTCAGCCTTCCCACGGTGTCCCGTTTGGGGTCTATGGTGTGGCTGAGCAACAACAGGTCATCGTTGCCTTGGTACTTGTCATAAATGCGGAGCATGTTCTTTTTGACTTTGGGGCAGATGGTCGGGCAGCTGATGAAGAAAAAGTCAGCTACATAGGCCTTGCCTTCGAATGTCCCGTTGGTCACCGCCAGGCTATCTTGGCTGATAAAGCTGAACGGCGGTATGGTATGGTAGACGGTATCCTGCCCATTGATCTCATGGTTGCCCAAGAAAGGGAGAGGCTGAGGGCCTTTGGGAGCAGTCGTGCAAGAGGACAGCCCCGCCAAGAGTACTGCCCATATCATTAAATATCGCATGGCGTATGGAGTTGCCGCCCCACAGCGCCAGGCTGGGGGCGGGGTTTTGGTAATGTTACTGATCTACAGCAGGCGAGAATTTGCTAATGAGCGACTGCCCGTTTTCAAGGCTGTGGAGCATGTCTTCCCGGACCTGAGCAATTTTAGCTGTCTCTTTTTCCATATACTCCATGACTGCCGTATGGCTCAGAGAATCGCGGAGCTTATCCGGGTGCTTGATATCAGCCATCCATGACATCATGCCTTCCGATGCAGCTTCGATTTTTTGAACAGCAGCAGCTATCTCAGCTTGGGCTTCATCTTCGGAAACGGATTGTGCCTGCTCTTTGAGCGCCCGGGCTGTACGATTGAGTTCGCTCATTTTTGGCATTACATCATCATGTATGACCATCATGGCCTCCCATGCATCGCGCTCGGCCGCTTCCTCTGGGCTCAGCGCTGCGGCTTCATCAGCGGTACTCGCTTGCTCGCTCCCGTTTTCGGAGGTGCAGCTGCTGAAGGTGAAAATGGAAAGGAGTAGGATATTGAAAAGTTGAATTTTCATGGTTGTTGGATTTGGATAGATGGAGCTCAACAGCCCCATATACTTATCGGCCTGCGTAGGCCTCAGAGGGCAAATGCTAGGCAGTTAATAATGATTTGAACATCAACAGCAGGTGATATGGCTGGCAAAAGGCGGCGGGTGTTCAATGCCCAACGTGCAGGGCGGGGGCGGGAGCGCCCAGTCATTGCCCTGTGGCGGGAGGTGCAAATATGGGCTTAAGAAGAAACGGAACGCATGCTGCCCGGCGGGCAGATGCGGGTAAGCCATTTGAACAGAAGAGGCTTCGAGGGAAGCGCTTTGAGCAGATGCAGCTTTGCCGATTTCGTCGGCCAGGAAACAACGCCCTTGGCACATGGGGATGCGCTGTTGGCACTTTTCAGCGATAATGTGTTCTTGCTGCAGCCAATACTGCGCCAACGGCCACCACGGTTGTAGCCATGTGGCCAGGTAAAGAGCCATGAAAAGGATTGCCAAATGCTTTTGCTTCACAGGGCAAAGGTAAAGGGTTTTTGCCAATCGGCATGGTACATTATAGGGATTCTGTTGTGCTGTTAAACGGTATCGGCATGCAGCTCAGTATTCACAAATTACAGACCGATGTTTATGTAAACACCGTTGCGGCCCTACGGATGTCAGGTTTTGATCATCATTGAAATAAAAAACCCGGCAAACAGTAGTTGCTTGCCGGGCTGCAGCCTGCATGTCATGCAAAAGCAGGCCGGATACACTTGTAAAGAACATGGGCCGAATGGCCAGGAAATACATTTTGCGCTAGCTTTTCACTGCATCAGAGACCAAGAACCTGCCTGCGGCTTCATGTTTGACGACCATAGTGATGATCGCTTCGCCCTGCTGCACTTTCAGCAGGTAGGTCCCTTCCGGGATATTGCTAAGGTTCAGGAGCTTACGGTAGCCGTTGTGCCCCTTTACATAATCTTGGAAATACGCAACCCCGGAATAGGATTCGAGCAATACACGGGTAGGCTGCTGCATGAGGTTGGTCAGCTGCACATCGAGCAGGCCGGAGGCTACAATATCCCCCTTCAGTTTTACAGGGTTGGAAGCTGCAGGTGCTGCAGTGAGGTGGAAAGCGGAAAACGTCAATACAGTGGCTAGAAAAGCCGTGAAGGCAGTCCGTTTAAACATAACAGTCGGGTTTGGGGCTGTATTAAGCCCGGTGATTAATTTAGCCGGGCTGTGCCGGCTGGGTGATTCATTCGGGTACAAAGCTATTCGGCATCCCCCTCAGGCGCCATTCCTTTCGATGAACAGCCCTGCTTTTGGGATTGAGCACCTGTCGCTGCACCTTCACCCTTACAGACAGGCGGCCGCGTCAAGGGTTGCAATGCGGGCACCAATAAAAAAGAGGTAAGCACAGGTTGCTGCTTACCCCATTTAAGAAACACACACTAGATAGCTTTCAAAGTAGCCGGCCAGCTACAGATGAAGGGAGGTTGCTCTGAGCCGGCCGGGCTAAGGAAATGTTCAAGGATTACTATGCGGTATACTGCTCATGGCCAGCATTGGCAAAACAGATGGTAATGGTAGATGAACGATGGTTGTTTCAATAGTGCCGCCAATTGCCGATGGAAGCTGCATGTGCAGCAATATGGTTTTGAAGGCTTGGCGTTTAAGGCAGGAGCTTGAGCAAGGAACAGTTTAGCACTTCTATAACCCAATATGATTCAATTTACGTTATTTTTTTCATATAATAAAATATTGTTTGTGACATGGCATTGTTTTTCAGTGTGGCCGCCTATGGGCAAAGTATGCATACTCCGTTCCATTTCATTAGTTTTGTGCATTATTCCGGGAGCATAGGGTGCTAGATGGGCTGCAATGGCACTGTTTTAGCCTGCTCACTCCTAGAAAACAGGCAGTTGCCCGGGCTATATTGAGCATAGTGGCCTTTTATAGTCCGCCAACCCAAGATTTGTGATTGCTGACTAGCCCTTTTCCACCTCGCAGCGCCTGCTTGCGCACCGCAGGCAAGTTGAAAAGCCTCGCCGGCTTCATCGTAGGGCCCCTTTTCCCCACGCTTTGTGTCGGCATCGCCTGCGTTTTTCGCCTTGCGAGCTAAAAAATGGCTTCGCCATAATCTCATAAATCCTGAGTTGTTGGACTATAAGACTGTGACACCGGCACGGCATGCCCCGAAAAGCGATAACGAATAATTATTTCAGATGGCAGAGAAAAAGCCAGGGTTTACGACCTACAAATGCATGCGCTACCCCAAGGCGGAGATGCTAAAACGAAGCCGCGAACTTCATCAGTTTATGGAGCGCAGGCGGACCGTACGGGAGTTTTCGGACAAAGAGGTGCCTTACGAAGTGATTGAGCATATCGTCATGACGGCATCCACCGCACCTTCCGGGGCGCACAAGCAGCCTTGGTCTTTCTGTGTGGTTTCGGACCCTGCCCTTAAGCATCAGATCAGGGAGGCTGCGGAGAAAGAGGAATATGAGAATTACCACGGGCGTATGTCTGAGGAATGGCTGGAAGATCTTCAGCCTTTCGGCACAGATTGGGAAAAGCCTTTTCTCGATGTGGCGCCTTATCTGATTGTGGTTTTTAAGAAGCCCTATGATCTGGTGGATGGCGTACAGAAGAAAAATTACTACGTCAACGAATCGGTTGGCTTGGCCGCAGGCTTCCTCTTGTCGGCTATCCACAACGCGGGCCTGGTCGCAGTAACTCATACCCCAAGCCCGATGAACTTCCTCCAGAAAATACTGGGCCGGCCAGAAAATGAGCGCCCGTTCCTGCTGATACCTGTGGGCTACCCTGCCGATGTAGTCCATATCCCGGACTTGGAGCGGAAGCCCAAAGAGGAAGTCTTATTTCATTATGCTGCCCCAAAAGACTAAAGCGAATGTGTACGGTTACTTACCTGCCCCATAAGGAGGGCGGTTATCTGTTGACCTCTAACCGGGATGAGGCACCGGGGCGCAATGCTAAATCCCTGCACGAGCGGCAGCTTGGCCAGGCTAGGCTGATATACCCTCAGGACGAAGGGGCAGGGGGCACTTGGGTCGCCCTGAGCGGGGCGGGGGTTACTGTCTGTATCCTAAATGGCGCGAGAGAAAAGCACGCCCACCGGCCTCCTTACCGCCGGAGCCGTGGCCTTATGGCGTTGGACTACTTCGCGTTTTCTGGCCCTTCTGCATTTGCAAAAGCTTATACCTTTGAAGGTATGGAGCCCTTCACCATGGTCATTGCACAGCGGTACGCTTTGCAGGTCCTGCGGTGGGACGGGCAATGCACCGATCTGGAAAGGCTCGATACGGGGCAGCCCCACCTTTGGTCTTCTTCCACGCTTTACTCTCCATCCGTACAGCAGAAACGAGAGGGGTGGTTTCGGCGCTGGCTCGCTGGGGCCGGGGCACCACGGCGGGAAGATGCCCTGCACTGGCACCGCACCGCAGGCGATGGAGACCCAGAGAACGATGTGGTCATGAACCGTGGCAATCAGGTCCGTACAGTAAGCATCACCTCGGTGGCCGTTGGCCAGTCCTCGGGCGATCTGGCATATTTTGACCTGCTCGGCGGGCTGGAAAAATCTGTAAGTATTGATTTTGATCATCCTTAATTACAACAAACAGAGCTACGGCGCTGCTGCCCGCCTCTCCAAACCTCATTCTGTACTGCTATGAGAAGCCCCTTGGGAATCAAGCTGGCAAATTGGGAATTTTGGCCTTCCAAAGCTTTTTATTACCCGGTAGCGCCCTGGATAATTTGGCTGATGCTGCGGTCCCGGCACATGTGCTTCTGGTCTGCCGTCAACCCTAGTATTTACACTTCCGGCATGGGTATGGAGTCTAAGTTCAAAACATTGGAGCTCCTGCCAGAAGCTTACCGCCCTTTGTCCGCGCTTTTGCCGGCAGGCACCGGGCATCAGGAACGGCAAAGCCGCATTCAGCGCGCTGGGATGGCGTACCCTCTTATCGTGAAGCCAGACCTTGGCTTTAGGGGGCTATTGGTGCAGTTGGTGTCTACACCAGATGAAATGAATGCTTACCTAGACCGTTTCCCCGTGGATTTTATTGCGCAGGAATGGCTGCCCCACCCCTTCGAGGCAGGGGTGCTTTATCACCGCATGCCCGGGGAACATAAAGGGCAGGTCACTTCTGTAACAACGAAAGAGTTCTTGTCTGTATGCGGGGATGGGGCATCCACGGTCCTTGACCTGATCCATCGGCACCCGCGGGCACTGCTGCAGCTGGAGCGCATCCGGCAGCAGTACCCCGATAAGCTCGCGCAGGTGCCTGGGCAGGGGGAGCTGGTCAGCTTGGGCATTGTGGGGAATCACGCTAAGGGGACCCGTTTCATCAACAGCAATGGGCTGATCGGTCCGGAGCTGAATGGCTTTTTTGATGAGCTCGCGCTTCAGATCCCGGGTTTCTACTATGGCCGGTTCGACTTGAAGTACTCCCATCCAGCATCTCTGCACACCGGGGAAGGGTTGAAGATTATCGAGCTTAACGGTGTATGTTCGGAGCCCACTCACATTTATGACCCCGCCAAGGGGACTTACTTTTCAGCCTTGCGGGATATTGCCAGGCATTGGGGCATCATCTCGAGGATCGCCCGCCGGCAGCGGAAAGCGGGTGTGCCGGTCATGACCCATCTTCAGACGGCGAAAGCTTTTCTTAAACTTTTTACGTATCAGAAGCGCGTACGTCATTGGATCAGAGCGGCTGCGGCGCCCCATACCTCGCCTGTAGGCACCGCCCAAGGTTAAGCTTAGGTGAATTTCGGCCGTAGAGAGGGCGGATGTCGGGGGTTTGCTTTAACTTAAAGCAAAAACTTGATATGGAGCCTGATAACAACCTAATACAGTTGCACAAGCTGCTTGCTGTCCTCAATGCTTGTGATTCGCCAGAAAGCCTTGTTGCGCAGGTGCCCGACCGCAGGGGGGGGGCGCGGGCGTGGGCTTTCGCCCAAATTGGCAGCACAATTGCTGCAAGCCCGGGACGAGCAGCCCAATAGGAGGTTCAGCAATGTCAAGCAGGTGCTCGGTATTCCGGGCCTCGGCAAAGATACCCTTCAGGATTTGTTGGCAGGGCTGGTGCCTCCTGCTGATTTTGCCTTCCACCAGGCGATGTACAATGGGGTGATCTTAGATAATTGGGAGCTGGAATACTTTGTGACGCCCTTCGAAGATGCGGCCGCATTTGAGGCAGTGACTGCCTCCGCGCATGCCCTGGCCAACTGGGTGGCGGGCCAGGTCGAACAGATTTCTGTCGAAAAGTACAGCAACAGCAAGGCCGCTGAGCTGGCGGGGGCGCTTTTGTCCAAGTGTTATGTAGAGCACTTTCCCGACCCCCACTACGGAGCTTATGCCCTGGCTTTCTGGTTCTACCAGTTTGATGCAGACAACTGGTTTACCTTCGAGCGGGTAAGGGCAGAGACGGAGCGCTATTTGAACTATTACCCGGTATGGGAAGGCCGCTTGGAGCTTTACCTGTTCAAGGGGTTCGATAATGTCGGGGTGCTGGTCAGTGCAACGGCACAAGACGACCTGCCGGTAGTGGTGAACCGGGGAGAGCAGAGCATCACCATTTGGACTTGCCAGCTGAATGATTAGCCAAGGGCCTTCATGAGCAGAAGAACAACCGATTGACGTTCAACTTTAAAGGGGAAAAACTGGCATTAGACCAAAGGCTTGCCTACCTTTGCGGCTTTGTTTCAAAAGCCGGCCCTCACCGGCGGCACAATCGGAGTCACATGCTCACAGTCAATGGCCTGGGCTTGCAGTATGGCAAGCGCATTCTTTTCGATGAAGTCAACCTCAAGTTCACCCGTGGCAATTGTTACGGTGTAATTGGCGCCAATGGCGCAGGGAAGTCTACCTTCCTAAAAATATTGTCTGGTGAAATCGCCCCCAACCGAGGAGGGATAGAGATAGAGCCTGGCAACCGTATGGCTGTGCTCAAGCAGAACCACTTTGAATACGAAGAAGAGCAGGTGCTGGATACGGTCATCATGGGCCATAAGGAAATGTACGATATCATGGTCCGCAAGAATGCCATCTATATGGACCCTGAGGCTTCTGAAGAAGATGGGCTGCTGGCCGCGGAGCTCGAAAACCAGTTTGGGGAAATGGGCGGTTGGAATGCGGAAAGCGATGCCGCGGAGCTGCTCAGCAACCTGGGGGTAACCGAAGACCTGCACTATCGGCAGATGAAAGACCTCTCCGGGGCTGAGAAAGTGAAAGTACTGTTGGCGCAAGCCCTGTTCAGCAACCCGGATATACTGTTGCTCGATGAGCCTACCAATGACCTTGACGCGGAGACGGTCACCTGGCTGGCTGATTTTCTGGCGGACTTCAAGAACTTGGTCATCGTCGTTTCCCACGACCGTTATTTCCTGGACATGGTCTGTACCCATATTGTGGATATCGACTTCAAGCGCATTAAGGTCTTTACAGGCAACTACAGTTTCTGGTATGAGTCTAGCCAGCTGATGGCACAGCAGCTGGCCAACAAGAACAAAAAGGTAGAGCAGAAGCGTAAGGAGATGATGGAGTTTATTCAGCGCTTCAGCGCCAACGCGTCTAAGAGCAAGCAGGCCACCGCCCGCAAGAAAGCCTTGGATAAGCTCAACTTGGAAGACATTCAGCCTTCGAGCCGGAAGTATCCTTACATCCACTTTAAGATGGAGCGGGAGCCCGGCGACCAAATACTCAGGGTAGAGAACCTAAGCCTTCGCAATACCGATGGGCAACTGCTTTTCTCCAATGTGAGCTTTACGATGAACCGTGGCGATAAGATAGCCCTGATTGGGCGGGACGCCACCGCTCTCACGGCTTTGTTCAATGTGCTGGCCGGCAAAATTGCGCCTGATTCTGGTGAGATAGAATTTGGGCAGACCATCACTTCCGGCTATCTGCCTAATGAAAATGACGAGTACTTCTCCGGGCAGGGCGATATTGACCTCATCAACTGGCTGCGGCAATATTCTGAAAACCCAGATGAGCAGTTCATCCGCAGCTTCCTCGGGCGTATGCTTTTCTCAGGGGAAGAGGTCCAGAAAAAAGCCTCTGTACTTTCCGGAGGGGAGAAGGTGCGCTGCATGTTGTCTAAGGTGATGCTGGCACACCCCAACTTCATCCTGATGGACGAGCCGACCAACCACCTTGACCTCGAGTCGATCACTGCGCTCAACAATGCTATGCGCGATTTTGAAGGCAATATGATCTTTACCAGCCATGACCACAAGCTTACGGAGACTGTGGCCAACCGGATTGTGGAGGTGACGCCTAGCGGGGTCATTGACAGCCTGATGGATTACGACGACTATCTGCGGTCGGATAAAATCAAAGCACAGCGCGAGGTTTTACACGGCACAGCAGGGGTGGCCTAAGGGCCTCCTTAAGCTACCTAACAAACGCCAGCTGTAAAAGGCCCGCGAGCACGTATGCGCTTGCGGGCCTTTTGCGTCATGCTTTGCGGGAGGGCGTAGAGCGTGTTGGGACTTTAGCAATCGGTCTGCAAACTGCAATTTTTTCAAAGAACTGCTTGGATGTTAACATAGCATCTCTTAATCTGAGCTAGCGGATTGGCCTTGCACCGGCTGCTCCCAACTGAGGACAGGCCTGTTGCGCTAAGTAGACCGTCCGGCCCAATGCTCAGCGGTGGCCCTACTGCCCTTGCAGGGTAGAATCTTTTCCGGGCTTTCGCTCCTCCTGCAAGACCTTCCCCTGCGTTAGCCGCTGCAAATGAGCAGCCTGCCGGGCTTCAGCAAGTGCCTCCACTTGCTCTTTCGCCCCTATCGGTTTTTTATTCAGGCTGCGGTGGTAAGACCGGATGATAAACCTGGCCATATCATCAGGGTGGTGCAGCCCCATCTGCTTCAGGCTGTGAGAAAGCCTAGACCCCTCGTAAAAGCCCCAATTGTGGATGATCCAGCGCCCAAGGCTGAAGTGGAGCTTCCGCACCGCCATTTCTTCATCAGCCTGCCTGAATTTCTGTACAGACTCCCGGTCGGTGAGCTGATTCAGCTGATTGAAGGCATCGCCAAGGTCTGAGGGGATGTACACCCCATAGATATACTCCTGCTGAATGCGGCGGCGGTAATTTTTGTCATACTCTTGGGCTGTCTCCGGGGGCCGCTGTGCAGTAAGGCTAAGGCTAAAAGCCAATCCGAGGGCTAGGAATAATAATTGCTTGTACATAGGTTCCGTTTTCCTTATCGGCGGCAAAACCGCCATTCAACAGCCCGCGCGCTCCGCACACGGCCAATTTTAGCATACAGGGGCGAGGAGTCAGGGGCTGTAAGACTATAAATGCAAGAGTTGGCCCTGCAAGTATACCCAATCCCCAAAAAAAAATCCCCACAGCAACCTGTGGGGACCTCAAAATAAATGTGCTATGAAAAAGTTAATACAACTTCCTTGGATGAGGAGGCCTACCAGCGTATGAGCCCGGCGCCCCAAGTAAACCCACTGCCAAACGCAGCCAGGCACACGAGGTCGCCCTCCTTGATTTTACCTGCCTCCCATGCTTCGCAAAGCGCAATGGGCACAGATGCGGCTGTGGTATTGCCGAACTTTTGAATGTTATTCCAAACCTGCTCATCCTTTAAGCCCAGCTTCTTCTGCACGAAAGCGCTGATGCGCAAATTGGCCTGATGTGGGATGAGCATATCAATATCTGAAGGCTGAAGCCCTGCTTTGCCCAAAGATTCCATGATGACCTGCGGGAACTTTTGCACCGCCATTTTAAAAACGAACTGCCCTTCCATATTCGGGAAAATCTGCCCGTGCTCTAGCATGTGGCTGTTGAGGAAGATATCCCCATACTCCGCATCGCTGTAGCCGTAGTCCGGCGTTTCGCCAGTATGCCGTTGGTGATAACCGCCGTGGGAGCCGGGGTTGATGAACGCCAGCTTCTCCGCATAAGTGCCATCAGAGTGCAGGCAGGTGTTCAGTACGCCCTGCCCTTCCTTTTCGGTGGGCTGCAAGACCACAGCCCCTGCACCATCCCCGAAAATAACGGTAACGTTGCGGCCGCGTGTAGTATAATCGAGCCCCATAGAATGCATCTCCGCACCGACTAAGAGCACGTTCTTGTACATCCCGGTACGCACAAACTGATCGGCTACAGAAAGGCCGTATAAGAAGCCGCTGCACTGATTGCGGATGTCGAGCGCACCAGCCTCATTGCCAGTGATCCCCAGCTCGCGCTGCAGCAGCACGCCACAGCCAGGGAAGTAATAATCAGGGCTAAGGGTGGCAAAAATGATAAAGTCGACATCCTCTTTGGCGATGCCCGCCCGCGCTATCGCAATTTCAGCAGCCCGGGCGCCCATAGTGGCCGTAGTCTCCTCGTGCTTTTTCCCGTAGCGGCGCTCTTTTATCCCTGTCCGCTCCTGTATCCATTCGTCATTGGTATCCATGACTTTAGACAAGTCGTCATTGGTGACTACTTTCTCAGGCACATAGTACCCTATACCTCCAATCTTTGAACGCAGCATATTTTGATTTGATCTTTATGGAAATTTGGTTGATCAGGACTGAAAAGATAATCCTTTATAGCATGCTGTGAAAATCGAAATTTTATTGCAATTCCCCAAATGCATTTTGCCGGCTGCCCCGGAGACGGAATGGCCCTTCCGCAATTTCAAAGCCTTTCGTTTGCCCCTCTAGCTCGCAATCCCTATCTTTAGTGCCTTGCCCCAGTTGATAAAAAGCACCAGCTTACTACTGCCTACCAGCCTGTCCTGGCATGGACCAAAATGCCGCAGGCGTTTAATCTTTCCGGGCTTTAGCCTGGCATTGGCCTAGCGCTGCGAAGGGGTGGCTGAAGGCCAGACCCGACGCCTGTAGGGCGAGGGGCCGAGCGGACAGCGAGCCCCGTAGCATAGCGGCACCTGCCCTTTAGGCAGGGGCAGGCCCCCTCATCCTAACGGTAGGGGCAGGCCACCAAAAAAACGACAATCTGGTTTGCGCCCGTCTGTCCCAACACCGAAATTGATAACGTTGCTAACTTCCTTGAAAACCCTGCTTTGCCCATGCAAATCATAAAATTGGGGATTATTGAAGACGAGCCTTTGGTACAAGAAAACCTGAGCGTCTTTTTCGATGCCCTGCCCAATACACACCTCGTCTACGTAGCCGCCTCTGTACAGGAGTTCCTAACCGAAGTGCCTGCCGGCGCTATTGATATCCTGCTGCTAGATATCGGCCTGCCGGGCATATCGGGTATTGATGGCATACGCATGCTCAAACAACAATTTGAAGGGGTCAGCATCATTATGCTTACTTCTTACGAAGACCCTGACAAAATCTTCCGGGCCCTTCATGCCGGAGCAGACGCTTACCTCGTCAAACGCTCTACTTTGCAGGCGATCAAAGAAGCCGTTGTTACCGTGCACAACGGCGGGTCTTTCATGTCGCCAAGCATAGCCCGTAAAGTGTTTGACTTTTTTGCGCCCCAGGCCGCTCGCAAACACAACGGCCAAGCGGAAGAAGCCCTTACCCCGCGCCAAGAACAAATTGTGGAAGGCCTGGTAGAGGGCCTTAGCTACAAAATGATTGCGGACAAGTACACCATTTCGGTGGAAACCGTCCGAGACCATATCAAAAAAATTTACCGCAAGCTGCATGTCAACAGCAAAGCGGAAGTGATCCGGAAACGGATGAGCGGAGAAATCTAACCCGGATCAATACTTGCAGTCCACCCAATATGCTTCTAGAAATTTGCCATCTTCGTAAGGCTGCGCTCTTCCTCACAGCCGGGCTCCTCGCCCTACTGCCTACCGCTCCCAATTGGGCGCAAGGCACACTCCCTTCAGAATACTTCTCCGTCAACGACGGGCTCTCAGACCGCGCCATAACAGATATCCTAAAGACACCTGACGGGCTGCTTTGGATGGGCACCGTCAACGGGCTGAACCGCTTCGACGGGTACAATTTCCTCGTCTTTGACAGCCACCCCAGCAACTCGCATCAGCTGTCAGATTCCAACATCAGGGAGTTGTTCCTCGACCAGGCGGGCCACATCATTATTGTCTTTAACAGCAGCTATGCCCTTTTTGACCGGCTCGACCCTCATACGCATGAGCGGGAAGTGGTGCGGCTGCTGCCCGGTACCGGCGTGAGGGGCATACCACGTGATATTGCGGCAACCCCTCAGGGGGATATCGTAGCCCTTTCGGTAAGCAGAGACACAACCTACCTGTTCGGGTATAGGCCTGACGGCAATTTCGAACTCCTATTTGCCCGCCCTGAAGCGCATGGGCAGCTCAGTGCTTCCGTCAGCCTCCTCCCCCTCAACGATGGCACCTTCCTCATCAACGACAGTGAGCTGGGGCTTAGGCACTTCGATGCTTCAGGCCAGCTGCTCTGGAAAGCGGATGCCGCATCCTTCCCTGGGCTGGAGCATAGCAACAACTATCCTGGCATATGCAGCATACTGCACCAAGATGCCAATGGCCGGGTCTGGGTCGCCTTGCAAGGGCAAAGGGGGATGTGCCATTACGACCCCAACCAACACCTGCTGTCCTACGCAGAAGGGCTGCCCCGATGGCAGTATTTCACCCGCCTCTGGGAAGACGAATCCGGGCAGCTCCTGCTGTGCAATTCCAAAAACCATAGCGAAGTGTACCCTTTGCAAGGGATAGTCTGCATTCAGCCCGACTATAAGGTGGTACAGTTTGATGAAATCCTCGGCATAAGCCGCTGGATTGTCAGTGCCTTTAGCAATGACTTTTTCGAAAACCTGATACTTGGGATTGACACCGGGCTCAAAATCGTACAGAACAAACACTCCTCCATCAAAAAGTACTTGGCCGAGAATGTAGGGGCCGACCGGCGGGGGGCCGTGATGCGTGGGGTAACTGGAGATGAAAACGGACAGGTCTACTTTGCCCGGGAAGTAGACGCATGGTATGCCTTTGACCCCTCTACCGGGCTCTTGGACACCCTGCAGCTGCTAGAGGAAGCAACAGGTGAGCCGGTCGCGCTAAGCTGTGGGCGCAATATCGCCTGGAGCGATGGCTATCTATGGGGCATCTCCTGCCTCAATCAGCGCAATGGCCGCCTGCACCGTTATGACCCCCAAAACTGTACGGTGAAAACCTACACCTTCGACTTCCAGTTCACAGCATTCACCCCCGGGCAGCATGGCGGGATATGGCTGGTCGCCGAGCCGCCCAACCCGAGCGGAATGCTCGTCTACTTTGATACTGCTCAAGAAACCTTTTCCGTTTTCAATGACTCCGAAGGGCAAAACCCCCTCCGGGAAGCAAGCCCCCGTTTCATTTTGGAAAGCTCAGAAGGGCTGCTTTGGATAGGCACCGAAAACGGGCTCTACGCAGTGGACCCCGCCAAGCGTTCGTCAAAAGTCTATCGTGCCCGGACCGGGCAGGCCTCCGGCCTGGCCAGCAATATCCTTTATACCATCCACGAAGATGAGAACAAACAGCTGTGGCTCGGCACTACCAACGGGTTCAATATCTTTGACCCCGCCACTGAATCTTTCAGGCACTTCAACCAGCAGAACGGGCTGGCCAGCAATATCGTCTGCGGTTTTGTGCCAGACCAAAACGGCAACTACTGGATCAGTACCTTCAATGGCTTGTCTTATTTCAATGCCGCTGTAGGCAACTTCCGGAATTTCTACCAAAAAGACGGGCTGAGCCACGACGAGTTCAACCGGTTCTCTTACTACAAAGACTCCTATGGCAACATTTACATGGGGGGCGTCAACGGTATGAACGTCTTCCGCACAGAAGACCTTCTCGTCAACTACCAAACCCCACCCCCTATCCTGACCAGCATCACCCGCTTCAACAGCAGGCTGGACAGCACCATGGTACAGTATGCCGGGCTTAATGGCATTCAAGAGCTCTCCATCTCCCCTTACGATACTTATATCTCACTTTCCTACACCATCCCCAACTATGCAAGCCCAAGGCGGAACCAGTTCAAGACTTGGCTGGAAGGGTATGATAAAGATTGGATATACCAGGGCACCGCAGCATCTACTCGCTTTAACAGCCTGCCGCCTGGGCAGTACGTACTCCACATTAAAGGGGCAGACGCCAACGGCAACTGGAGCGAGCAAGCCCTCTCAATCCCCCTGACCGTAAACCCTCCTTTCTACCGGACACCGTTTTTTTTCCTGCTCTGCGCCCTGGCCATAGCGGCACTCCTCTATGCCTACTTCCACCACCGGCTCGAACGCCGCCTCGAAGTGGAGCGCATCCGCACCAAGCTGTCCAGCGACCTCCACGATGAGGTCAGCGGGCTGCTCGCCGGCATTGCTATGCAAACGGACTTGCTGCAGCTGATGGTCAAAGACGACAACAGCAAGGAGAAACTCAAAAAAATGGGGGAAGTGAGCCGGACAGCCATGTCTAAAATGAGCGATGTCATCTGGTCTATCGACTCCAGAAAAGACCGTGTCGAAGACTTGCTGCTCCGAATGCGGGAGCATACCGAAGAGGTCCTTGCCCCCCTCAATATCCAATACCGTTTCCAAGCTGGCAAGCTGGACCGGAATAAGAAAATCAGCGTGACCCTGCGCCAGAACCTCTACTTTATTTTCAAAGAGGCCATCAACAATGTAGCGAAGCACTCTTGGGCAACGGAAGTGAACATCACTTTCCGGAATATTGGCAACCAATGTATCCTCCAAGTTGAGGACAACGGCCTAGAAATCCTTCGGCAGCGGCAGGAATCCCTCGCCGAGGCCGGCGCTTCGCTCACCGACAGGGGCCAATCTAAGCTGAACTATGGGCAGGGCAAGAAAAGGCAAAAAACAGGGCAGGGGCTTGCCAATATGGAAATGAGGGCACAAAGGCTGGGGGCCAAAGTGAAAGTGGACAAAGACAGCAAAGGCTTTTCCATCACCTTGTGGATGCCTAAGTTTGCTTAGCTCGCCTAGTGGTCTGTCAAGGCTAAAACTAGGGGTTGCCTGCGGCGACTTTTGAGGCTACTCTTCGTTGGACAACCCCTTACGTAGCGCTGCTATGCGCGGGAACATCCGCCTTGATTAGCCTCAAAATCCGCTCCCACTCAACCCATAAATTAACACTTGACAGACCACTAGCCACTGCCTTGCCCAATGCTTTACCCTACTGCGTTTGCTTGCTGAAGGGGTGGCGTATACGGTAGGCCTGCCGCTGGCTCACCTGCCGGATGATATAAGGTAGCATGCGATTGAGCAATGGATTGCGCGCCCGGACATACACCGGCCGCTCAACTGCTACCGCTCCTACTGAGCTTTTGATCTCCGTGGCCGTCCTGGCAAAATTGACTTCCCTGCTCCCCCAATCCTCAATACCTATCCGGACCATATCGTAGAGCATATTCAGGTACAGCTGATGGGAACTGTTGTACCGTTCTTCCATCCCCAAGAAATGGGCTTCTGTGACAGCCCCATTTTTCAAAGCCGTACAAAATCCAGCCAGCTCACCTTCTGCTGTATAATACCCAATGACTTTAAAGCCCGCGCCAAAGGCAGCTTTCAATGCACTGAAATACCCCTCTGGCAAACGTATCATACTGAAATCTGCCCCCTCTGCGATTTTCTCGTACAGCCCGTGCAAAACAGGCTCCTCCCGCTCGATCGCCTCCAAAGACAGTTCATGCCGGAACAGCCCTTCCGCTTTTTTGAACGCCCGCCGGGCACGGACCCTATACTTGGAAGTCATAGCGCCCAGATAATCATCAAATGAGGCCCAGCCGCGGTCGATAGGGAGCAACATCTCCGGCTCGAAGTAGAAAGGATGGAAACCCTCCGCCCTAAAGTGGGCAGCAGCTTCCTCATCCCCAGCATGGAAATCCTTGGCCATGATAGCGGCTGCTTTGCGGCCAGAAAGGTAAAGGTGCCTGCAAAGCAGGCTGGTGCTCTCCTGGTACAAACGGCAAGCGGCTGCCCGAGCGTAGCCCGGCATACTATAGGCATACTCCCCAGTTGCCTGCGCCGCCCCCCCAATGAGCAGCCGGAATGAAGCCGGCCTAAGCACGGCCTTCAGCAGCCTGTGCCAGAGCCGCTCCCGCCAGCCGCTGCCAGCAGGGGCCTGCCCTAAGCTCTGTACCTGCTGCCCAACTACAAAATCAACCAACTGGTACATCATCACACCAGCCGGCTTGCCCTTTTCCTTCAACACCAAATAAATTGGAGAAACACCCCTCGGCATTGCTGCCTCAAAAGCCATCAGGTAGGCACGGCTCAGAAAAACCTGCCCTTCCTCCAACAGCGTATCCCAAACGGCAGGAAGGGCTTCAGCGCTCTCATACAAGTGAAGTTGAAAGCCAGGGTCTTGCAACTGCCAAGACAACAGGCTGCCTTTAGCGGAAGCCTGAGGGGCAGGTGCGGAATCGCAAATAGAGGAGGGTGCTACCCACTGTTGCACCGAGTGGTACAATGGGCACTTCGCTCGCTTTTCAGCAGTAGCATATTTCATAAAAGGAAAGTTCTGAACGTTCAAGGGCAAAACAGAGGTTTGCCCAACATAGTTTTATAGGGATAAAGCCATCTCCCGGTTTATTCTGCCACCGAAGCTTTTATGAAGGCCAAAGCCCGCTCCTCATCTACCCACCCTTGCAATTGGTGTGCCCCTAGGCCGTCGTATTGCAAAAACCAAGATTCGATCAGGTGCCTCGCCCCATCATAACGGATACTGAAGTCCGTAAAGTCTGCTGGCGAAATGACCTGCAGTGCGCTGTCAGCAGGGATAGCAATCACTTTCACATCCACCTGGCCTTCGTCTAGCAGCCGGAGGGCACCTACCGGGCGCACCACGATCTGAGTACCCGTGGGCAGGGATTCTGAAATGAGCAGCACATCCACGGCATCCCCATCTCCACCATCAGCAACGGGCAGAGCTGTGCCCGGTATGAAGCCGTAGTTGCCCGGATAAGGGAGAAAATCGATGATGCGGTCGGCACCGTTGCGCTGATCTGCCCTAAACTGCCCGGAAGCCTTATCATATTCTATCTTCTTGTTGGTCCCGGCTGGGATTTCCACAACCATATTAACCCACTCCCCCTGCAAGGCCGGCAGCGTTCCCGGCAAAGGCTGCTGCAAGGTGTCTGTTCCGGAACTACAGGACAGCAAAAAAAGGGCAAGCAGCATAAGGGTAGAGCATAAGCGGGTACATCTCATAATCAGGGCTTTTGGCCGGTAAAGTTAAGGCGTTATCGCCTTACGTGCTATCATTGCCCCTGTAAGTACATTAAACAAAAGTTAAAAATCAAAAAAGTTGGCACAGCAACAAGAACTGCACCGTGCTTCCATGCGTTACACCTAAAATCTGAATACAATAGCTTTATAAAGTGGGCACGCTGTCCACGCATGTGTACGCTCCCGTGCCCTATTACCTTCAACAAAACACTAGAAACCATGCCTATAGATTACAGCAGGCCCGTCCCACGTGTAAAAGCAGAAGACCTTACCCGCGAACGTTTCGAGCAGGAGTTCCTCCTTCCCAACCGCCCAGTGGTCATCGAAGGGCTGCTCAAAGGGTCCGCCGCTTACCACAAATGGTCCATGGATTTTTTCCGCAAGGAAATGGGAGAGCTACAGGTCGGCATCTTCGATGACATCCCCGGCAAAGAAGACCGCTCCTTCAAATCTCCCGACCTCCACATGAAGTTTGGAGAATACCTGGACCTTATCGAACGGGAACCGACCAACAAGCGCATCTTCCTCTTCAACCTATTCAAGCACCGCCCGGAGCTGAAAAAGGACGTCGTCTTCCCGGACATCGTCAAAAACTGGAACAAAAACTTCAGGTTCACTTTCTTTGGAGGAAAAGACTCTGTGGTGCGCATTCATCAGGACATGGACATGGCCAATGTCTTCCTCACCCAGTTCCACGGCGCCAAGCGCGTTATCTTGTTCGACCCCAGCTACTCCGACCTGCTCTATCGCTACCCCTTCGGCGTGCACAGTTCGGTCGATGTAGAACACCCAGACTATGAGACCTACCCTGGCCTCCACCATGTGAAAGGCTACGAGACCGAAATCAACAACGGGGATACCCTCTTCATCCCCTCCGGTTATTGGCACCATATCGTTTACCTCGAAGGCGGCTTCGCTATGGCGCTCCGCTCTTGGAGCCCACACACCCAACGCTACCTGCGGGGCCTGCTGAACGTCGGGCTCATCACGCACCTCGATGAAGCCCTCCGCTACCTCTTTGGCAAGCGTTGGTTCGCATGGAAAAAAGCGGAAACCTTTAGAAGAGCCAACCGGGCTATCCAGAAATCCCCGCCCAGAAAACAGGAAGAACTGGCCACTGCTTAACCGTAAAAGCCATAAAACCTGTTGTTTTTGGGGCCTCCCCTTGCCTGACGCGGCAAGGGTCGCTATGCTCCGGGGCTCGCTATCCGCTCGGCCCTGACGGGCTTGCCACCCCTGCGCAGCGCTAGTCCAACCCCATGATAAAACAGCGGATAACTTGCCATTCTTTGGCCTACGCACAGCTGATGGGCGCACTGCCGCGCCCATCAGCTCTCTGCCATCACCGTGCCTTTGCGCCGCTGAGCGCTCCCCCACCTAGCCCAACCTGCCATAAAATAACTGAGGCCCGCTTAGCAAATTAACTTGGACAAGCTCTAAATTTGCGGGCTATTGCATCATCAATACCTTATAAAATGAGGACTATCCTATTGTTCCTGGCCGCCACCGGCCTATTTTTGACCGCCTGCCAGCCCGCAGCCCCACAAGAAAAAGAGCAGCCGCCGCTAAAGGAAGTCCTCCCCGGCACTTGGGAAGCCGTTTCGATCAATGTAAAGGTGAACTCCGCTATGGATACTGACTCCTCCTATGTCTTTGATGTGCCCGAAGAGCTATGGGTGCAAAAACTGGGCGTCCTGCCGGTCAAAACGTTTTATGAGGCCGACAACAAATATCGGCAGGTATATACAAGCCTGACCAATGAAGAACTGAGCACTACGCGAGGGATATGGAACACCTTCAGCGATACGCTCATGATGATCGAAGAAAATACGACCTACCAATACGTGGTCTCCCTGCCCGGCAATGGCTTGGCAGAATTCAGGGCACAGCTAGATTGGGACGGCGATGGGAAAGCCGACGACGACTACCTCGGCATCAGCCGGCAGATCAGCAAATATGCCAACTAAGCGCGTATTGGGATTTTGGTCTTCTAGTCGAGAACTAATGCCTGAAGCCATAAATCCTTGCCACCCCAAGTTTCGTTCTTTTCCGCCTACTCTTCGTTAAAGAACCGCTCCTTTAGCTCGGGCTAAAGTCGCGAACCTTCGCCTTGATTAGCCGGAAGATAACTTCAACGATTTATGACTTGAGGCACTAGCAATTTAAGTATCAGATTTTTGATTAGACGAGGCCCGAAAACCGGAATTTAGCCAAAGTTTCGGGGTAAAGTATAAGCGAAAAAGTGTCCCGCTGTCTAGCGGGACAGACCGATTGCTAAAGTCCCAACACGCTCGAAGCGCCCCTCATCTTGTTTTGGCCTTGAGCCCTATAACTTTGAAATGCTTTTTCGGCGGCAGCATCGGACTAGCGCTGCGGAGGGGTGCAAGCCCGGTAGGGCCGAGCGAGGAGCGAGCCCCGTAGCATAGCGGCCCCGTGCCGTTAGGCAGGGGGAGGCCCATAAAAAACTTGCTGGCAGCCGGCAGCCGGATGAGCACAGAACTTCGTATTTTTAAAGGCACAAAACAAGTAGGCACAATGAAGCAATTTTGCGCTAAGCTATTGCTGCTCGCCTTGTGGCCAGCATCTAGCCTTTCTGCACAGCCCCCATTCTCAGATGGCTCCACTGCTGCCGGCATAGGCCACCCTGGGCGGAACTATGGCGTGGCTTTCGGGGATTTTGACGGGGACGGGGGAGAGGATATTTACATCTCCCGCCACAATGCCCCCAACCTGCTCTACCGGGCAGTAGGGCAGGGCAGGTTTGAAGAGGTGGCGCAGGCTGCCGGGGTAGCTCATGCCGGCACTACGACCGTGAGCACTTTTGCGGACATAGACAACGACGGCGACCTCGACCTCTACCTGGGCAACCGAGACGAGGACAACATCCTTTACCGGAATAATGGTGACGGCACTTTCACGGATATCAGCGCTGTGGCTGGGGTCAATAGCGGTTTCCGCACCCGGGCAGTGCTCTTTGGGGATGTGGACCGCGATGGTTGGGTTGATCTTTACGTGGCCAATATGAACGCTCCCAATTTCCTTTACCACAACAACGCGGACGGTACCTTTACCAATATAGTCGAGCAAGCCAATGCTCAGGATTATGGCGTAGCGATGGGCTCCTTGTTTTTTGACTACGACAACGATGGCGATCTTGACCTCTACCTTACGCATGATGCCAATCAGCCCAATATTTTGTACCGTAACGACGGGAGCGGCCATTTTGAGAACACCTCTGCCTATTCTGGGGCCAATATTGCTGCTCAGGGCATGGGCGTAGACTTTGCCGATGTCAACAACGACGGCTATTTTGACCTTTACATTACCAACCTTTACAGCAATGAGCTTTTGCTCAATGATGGGGACGGCACCTTCTCCCTGGCTACCGCCCAAGCGGGGGTAGGCGATTTAGGCATGGGCTGGGGCACCGTATTCCTTGATTACGACAACGACGGCTGGACGGACCTGTACGCGGTCAACGACTATTATTTTGCTCCCTTTTACAATGTGCTTTACCGGAATACTGGTGGGGGCACTTTTGAGGCAGTGGGTGCTGGAAGCCCTGTGGAAAGCCCGCTAGCGGGGTATGGCGTTGCAGCAGGGGATGTGAATGCAGACGGTTTCCCAGACCTGGTGCTGGCCAATGCCGGGTCAAACGATGGCAATCAGCTTTTGCTGAATATGGCACAAGGCAACAATCATTTCGTCAAGGTGCAATTGGAGGGCACGCTCAGCAACCGCTCTGCAATAGGTGCACGGGTGGTAGTGGAGGCAGGCGGGCACCGTCAGATGGATGAGGTCTGTGCAGGCTCGGGCTATGCTTCCCAAAATAGTTTTGCGCTCCACTTTGGGCTAGGGGCGGCAGCTGTCATAGACCGGTTGGAAATTTTTTGGCCTTCGGGCGAGGTAGAAGCCTATGAAGGCCTGGCTGCAGATCAATCTTACCGTTTCACAGAAACGAGCGGCTTTGTGACCGCTGCGCCCGAGGAAGATACGGCTCGCCTAGAAGGGGCGGTTTTCCCCAACCCCGTTTCGGGCACTTTGCAGTTGCGGTGCCGTTCGCATCAGGCAGGGCGTGGGCAGCTGTCCCTGTTGGATATCAGGGGGCAGGTGGTTTGGGAAAAAGAGGTGGGCGTACAAGCCGGATGGAACAGCTGGCCAATTGATATGCGGGCGCTTTCCCCTGGGCTGTACTACTTGCAGGGCAGTGGGGCGCTTGCTGGGCAGGCCTTCCCCGTGGTGCGTCAGTAGGCAGACAGAAGAGCGAGAATGACTGCTGCAGGTGTTAGGAAATGGGCAGGGAATACGGAAAGCCGTATACTTGCGTTATCAAACCTGAACAGCGGCGGCGTGAGCCTCATGCGGCTGCGGAAAAAAAGGAATTTATGTTTGGACGATTACGCTTGCTGTGGGCTGTACTGATGGTGCTTGGTGCGAGCATAGCCGGCAAGGCTCAGAAATACAGCAACGAGTTTTTGACCATAGGTGTAGGTGCAAGGGCACACGGCATGGGCACTGCCGTGGCCGCCACCGTAGGCGATGTCACTGCTGGGCTGTGGAACCCTGCAGGGCTGGCCCAAATTGATACTGCTGAGGGGCTGCAGCTTGGTGCGATGCACGCTGAGTGGTTTGCCGGGGTTTCCAAATTTGACTATTTGGGCTTTACCCCACCGCTAGGCAATGGTGCCCGTCTGGGCTTTTCCCTGGTGCGTTTTGGCATAGATGGCATCCCGAATACCTTATCCCTCTACAACAGCGATGGCACCGTCAACTTCGATCAAGTCACGGAGTTCTCAGCTGCCGACTACGCTTTCCTGGTCAGCTATGCCAAGCCATTGAAGGTGAAAAAAGGGGAGCTCCTGGCAGGCGGCAGCGTCAAGGTCATCCACCGCCGGATCGGCCCTTTTGCCAATTCATGGGGCTTCGGGCTAGATGCCGGGCTGCAGTACCATATCAAAGGTTGGAGCTTTGGCCTGGTTGCAAAGGACATCACCTCTACTTTCAACGCCTGGTCGTTCAGCTTTACCGAAGCGGAGAAAGAGACTCTGGCCCTGACCAACAACGAGGTGCCCATCAATAGCGTAGAGATTACCCGCCCGCAAGTGGTACTAGGGGCTGCGCGCCGCTTTGCTGTAAAAAATATCGGCTTAACGCCAGAGGTGAACTTCATCCTGACCACGGATGGGCAGCGCAATACCCTGGTTTCAGCCGACCCCGTCAGCATGGACCTGGCCGGAGGGGTAGAGGCCGATTACAAAAACTTTCTCTTCCTGCGTGCTGGCGTTAGCCAATTCCAGCAGTTCACCGATTTTGAAGGCAGCGAACAGCTGCGGATGCGCCCCAGCTTGGGCGTGGGCTTCCGCATATCCAAGTTTGTGGTGGATTACGCCTATACGGACTTGGGCAGTGAGGAGAGCACTTATTCGCATATCATTTCTTTGCGTTTGGCGATCCGGCCGAAGGGTAGCCGGTAGCACGCTGGCAGGGTAGGGGTATCCGTTCTTGTGGCATACATCGTTGATCTTCAGATATGCCGGGGCCCGCTGTAACCGGTTGGGAATGTGAGGGTCAAGTAAAAAGTTGCAAACTCCGTTTAGGATATTTTCTCTGTCCTACTACTTTAGTATACTTTTACGATTAACCGGCAGGTACACCTTCATAGTCCAACAACTTAAGGTTTCGCTCCGCGTCTACTGCGTGGTGTGAAATTATGGTGCAGCTATTTTTTCGGCTCGCAAGGCGAAAAACGTAGGCGACGCCTCCACGAAGCGTGGGGATAAGAGGTTCCACGATGCAGTCGGCGAAGCTTTTGAACTTGTCTGCGGTGCGCAAGCAGGCGCAGCGAGATGGAAAAAGAGCCAGTCAAAAATCACAAATCTTGGGTTGGCGGACTATAAGAGCGTGTTGGGATTTTGGTCTTCTAGCCGAAAATTAGTGCCTCAAGCCATAAATCCTTGACACCCCAAGTTTCGTTCTTTTCCGCCTACTCTTCGTTGAAGAACCTCGGGCTAAAGTCGCGAACCTTCGCCTTGATTAGTCGGAAAACAACTTCAACTTAAGTATCAGATATTTATGACTTAAGGCACTAGTGGTTTGTCAAGTGTTAATTTATGGGTTGAGTGGGAGCGGATTTTGAGGCTAAATCAAGGCGGATGTTCCCGCGCATAGCAGCGCTACGTAAGGGGTTGTCCAACGAAGAGTAGCCTCAAAAGTCGCCGCAGGCAACCCCTAGTTTTAGCCTTGACAGACCACTAGCAATTTTTTGATTAGCCGAGGCCCGAAAACCGGAGTTTAGCCAAGTCCCGCTTTTTACGCACAAAAGCGGGGAGGATTTCCGGGGCGAAGTATAAGCGAAAAAGTGTCCTGCTGTCTATTGGGACAGACCGATTACTAAAGTCCTAGCACGCTCTAAACCTTATTTACCAACTAACATCATTTGTATGTGCCCTTTTAGACATAATAGGGTTGGGCAGCTATCTTCAGATTCCAGCCTTGCTCCGGTAAGTGTGGCTTCGCAAAGGCGGACATCAGGTAACGTAAGCCTGCCCTGCAACAGGCAGAAACTCAATAAGCATGCCATTCGGTTTTACGTGATTTTACTGCTATTGCTTGGTACGTTGTTCCTCCCTTTACAAACCACCTACGGTACCCCTTGTGCTAATCGCCCGGAATACTACGGTGAAGAGTTGGCGGATTCCACAAGGCTACAAGTTACACTGGATAAGGAGCATCGCTCCCCTGGTTGGTCCGATTTAGAAGAAGGCGATAGTGCACGAGTGCTGCGGGAATTCGACCGTGCAGAAGCAGCCTATCAGGAAGCTATAGTTAAGGCCGGCCGCAGCCGGGATACGCAGTTACTGTTTAGGGCTTACATGGAACAAGGGAAAATACCTTATTTCAAAGGCGACTATCATAAAGCGGTTTCGGTATGGAAGAAAGCCCTGTCGCTTACCGGAGCAGCAGCGTTGAGCCCTTCCGCCGAAGGGCGTATCCGTGCTAATTTAGGAGCGGGGTACATTGCTGTACAGTATGCTCAGTCCGCTTTTAAGCACCTGAGCCGGGCTTATGAAATTCTAAAAGACGAACCGGATGCCACTCCTTTTCAATTGGGCATTACCCGCCTGAACATAGCCGTAGCGCTTCAGCATATGGAGGCTTATGACTATGCCTGGCAAATCCTTCGCGAGCTGGAGGCAGAAGCAGAAAACCCCTACCTGAAGTCCCTGGTTTATGCGAACCTGCTTGCCATAGGAGGGGCACGAGAAGAAAAAACACAGTTTTACCGCTATCTCGACTCGCTTTATGTTTATGAGGACGGACAGCTGACGGGTCATACGCTGCAAATTATTGCTGAAGGAGGCGTTGCGTTTGCTGACTGGCCGTTGGTAAGGGAGCAACTGGCTCAAATCGCTGCTGCTGCGGCGGAAGACCCTGATGTCCGCTATATCCATGCTTTGCCGGAATTCGAGGCTTACTTCACGGAGCAGGGCGTGCTCTTGCTGGATACACAACTGATCAACCGCTGTGTGGAGCGAAATACAGACCGTAAAACACCCCGGCAGCTCTATGAACTGCTGCACCTGAAGAGTGAAATTGCTGCCCGGCAAAGCGATTGGGAAAAAGCTCATAAATGGCTTCGGGAGGCTGATCAGGTGGGGGCGATTTGGCAAGACAGCCTCCGAAATTCACAGTTTGCGGATTTTGCAGAGCAATATCGCAGCAGCAGTTTGAAAAAAGAGGTCGTGTCTTTGTCGGAAGACTTACTCGATAGGACGAACGAGCTGCGCAGCAACCGGATCATTACCTTTACCCTTTTCGGGTTGTTGCTGGGGAGCCTGGGCGTTGGGTTCCTGTTTCTGTTTAATCTCCGCAAAGCCAGGAAGCTGGCTATTGAGGAAAAGGCCCTTCGGGAAGAAAGTAAACAGGTTGCTGCCCAAAAAATGGCATTGCTGGAGGATGAGCTGTCCAAAAAAGAGGAGAAGCTGCACTTTACCCTTACCCAGCAATTGCACATCCGTCAATTGTTTGAGGAGGCGGTGGCCTTTGCACAAAACTCGTCCGTGGAGCAAGATCAGGAGCGCTTCCTCAACCATCTTCAGGTGGAGCAGGAGCGTCTCCGTGCCCTCCGCCAAAGCCAGGATATGGAAACTGAGCTCAATGAGCAACTGCCGGTATTCATGGCACGGCTCAACGAGCGTGCTCAGGAGCCCCTCACGCCCTACGAAAAGGCGGTGGCTGCGCTCATCCGGTCGGGCTATACAACCAAAGATATAGCTGCTCTTCTTGATAAGTCTGTCCGGGCTATTGATAATGCCCGCTATCGGGTCCGTCAAAAGCTGGGCCTCAATCGTACCGATCATTTGCAGAGCTACCTGGAAGCGATTCGTAACCGGTAGGAGGGGATTTTTTGGTGTTATGGTTTTCCTGGCGTTGGTACTTTAACCTTGGAAGCTTTATCCTTTATTCCGGTGTTTTGGTGTTCTGGTTTTTCT
>NZ_VOOR01000159.1 GCF_007993045.1 Phaeodactylibacter luteus | reverse complement strand
GAGCAGCAGTGCGTTCCGGCTGAGCCCCCGAGCTTTGAAGCTAGGGCTGGGATCTCGTTCAAGATACAGGCTTGAAGGCCGCCGCAGGCCATCACCTGTTATCAAATTCGGATAGCAACATTCAGGGCAGCGATGTAGCCCAATACTGTTTTTGGGATGTACAATCGGTTTTGGGGCGCCACATCGCTCTTTTACAGCCTTCATGCTGCTATCCTAAAGCTGGCAGGCTTGAAGTTGGTAAATGCATAGGCCAAGGGAAATAAGTGTGTTCGTAGTTTTTGGGACAGCCTCTGTCCAATTTACCTGCCGGCTATTGCCTTTCAAGGTTAAGCCCTGATCTTTTTCTGGGCTTTGGAGAGCAGCTTGCCGCTGCATTTCCTCCTGATCACAATACAAATATGCACGCATCCGAGCGCCATAGCAAAGACAAAACAAGAGCTTTGTTGATAAAAAACCCCCTTTACTAAAATATAATTTATTGATTTACAATAATATAACCAGATATAAAGTTGGCCAAAATTAAAAAATCGATGTTATACACGGCAAAGCGTACGGAGTAAAAACAAGCATGGGGCATGGGCACAAACCGGATTGCCGTTTTTTGGGATTGCCCAGCCTGCTTCGCGGGATGGGGCCTGCCCCTGCCACAGGGCAGGTGCCGCTATGCTCCGGGGCTCGCTATCCGCTCGGCCCTGTCGGGCTTAGAGCTGTTCAGATTTTGCTTTTGGAGCGAACGCAGCCAAATTTTGCCCTGATCGAGGCGTTTTGAGGGAACATAGCCTAGCTACGTGACCGAAAAACAACGAAGAGCAGGACGAAAGTTGGCAAGAGCAGCCCGAAGGGTAAAATCCGAACAGCTCTTAAACCCCTTCGCAGCGCTAGGCCG
>NZ_VOOR01000158.1 GCF_007993045.1 Phaeodactylibacter luteus | reverse complement strand
ACGCACTGTGGCTACAATGTACAAGGTGAAATTGGATAAAATGTCAAATTGAGAATTGCTGCCTTAATTAGAGCTTTAACTGTTTCGGTAGCATATCCTTGTTTGAGATAATTTGCATTAATCCAATAACCAATTTCTCTTGCATTTTCTCCCAATCGGGTGTGAAGTCCTGAGGGCGCAAACCAAATTGTCGCTTAAGCAGCCCAAGAGTGCCCCATTTGCTTGTTGATGATCTGCCGGATGCCATCCCGTTTACCGCTCTTGAAAGCCGCTCGTAAATTTAATACCGCAGCCACCCTTTTAGTCCAGCGCTGCCCTACTAGTTTACATCTTTGCTGGACGACCGTGCTTATGGCGGACTCGATTGCGCCGCTGCCTATGCAGTAGCCTGCTTTGCGGTATTCATCATACTTCATGCGGTAGCCGTTTTTTTGATAATACTGAATGACTGCTTCGGCTTTGTCAACAATGGCGCAGCGCCTGCCCGAGGCTTTTGTCCTTATTGCCAGCATGACTTTTTCGGCCTGCCCTTCGAGCAGCTCTGTTTTGCGCCTGGCAATCCATTGTTCTTTGTTTTTTGCCGAGCTGAAAACCATGCCAGCGAACTCGCATAGCTTTTCCGCTGCGTGATAGAAGTCAAGGATTATCTGCGCTTGCGGGTAACACTCCGACTGCCATTTCTCAATCCATTCGGCACCGTCGCTTACCACTACCAGCTTCGTATGAGGGTGCTTGCTAAGGTGGTTGTCTATCAGGGGGTTCAGCCGTTTTACAAACTCTTTATAATGGCCGAGGTGCGCCAAATAATCCGAATGCTCCAGCTCGTTGCGCAGCATAACCTCTTCATCGTCAGACGAAACCTGCTTAATGTGCTGGCCGCAGAACAGCCTGCCCACC
>NZ_VOOR01000157.1 GCF_007993045.1 Phaeodactylibacter luteus | reverse complement strand
AGGCGTACAGCATCTCTGCTTGTGAAGACGAGGCTGTTACCCTGTTCTCTGGCAATGTATACGACTGTAACCTCGTTGCAGGCGGTGCTGAGACGGTTGCGATCACCGTTACTCCTGATGTAAATGCGTCCTTGAACGCAGATATACAGCTATCCTACACACTCGTAGAAGACGGCTTTTTGTACTTCGAGGCGGTAGGGACTGGCTTCGGCCCAGGTGAGTACTTCGTAGTCTTCACCTATGGCGGTGTGTCAGTAGATCAGCTGGTTACCGTATCACAGAATGCGCCACAAGCAGCAGCCATCGAGCTCCCTGGCAACCTGACGTTCACCGTGCCAGCATGCGAAACGCAGCTGGACGCTACTTTCCAAGTGCGCGTATCTGACGACTGCGACGATCCTATCGCAGCGCCAGCGATCACTATCGGCGGTACGCCAGTTGATGTCATAGCTGACCTGGGCAACGGCCTGTTCGAAGTGAGCACCGTGATCACAGCAGCGAACGACGGCGACTTCATCGTAGCGTCTTACACAGACGGCGACGGGCAGGCTACAACAGTAGACGGTATCCTGACGGTGAACGATCAGCCAGACACTTTCCAGCCGATCATTGTATACCCATCACAGAACATCAACGTCACTTTGGACCCATGCGGCCCATCAATGGCTGAGGTGGTGTTCCAGGCATCAGCATATGACAACTGCTCAGACGTAACTCCAGTAGTTACCGTTTCTGGCGGTGCGAACGTTGCGCCAGCAGGCGGCGGTTACATCGTGACTGCGCCAGCGAACGGCACTTACACCGTTACTGTTGAGGCAACAGACGCAGCAGGCAACGCTTCCAGCGAATCTTTCGACATCGTTGTTTCACAAGACGAGGCGCCACAGCCAAGCCTGGCTTGCAACGACA
>NZ_VOOR01000156.1 GCF_007993045.1 Phaeodactylibacter luteus | reverse complement strand
TTTTAATTCAATTTGATAATTCCATAAAGCAGCTGCAATCCCGAGAATTCGATTTTTAATTTTCATACACTTCAGCCGACAACGATTTTTTAAAATTCGATATTTCTTCATTTTGCCGATAGCATGCTCAACAAAAATCCGTTCTCTACTCACTGCTTTGTTTTTAATTTTCTGTTCTTGGTTCAATTCAGGTTTAGGATTGTTTTTTGACTTTTTAGCTTTTTTCTCTCCTATGATTAATTCTTTAAAGTTGTATAACTTCTCTACCCCTACAAAACCGAGATCAAATAAGACTTTGAAGTTTGAAAACCAGTCCTTTCCTGGAGCGAATTCATTTTTAAAAACCCCCATATCATTATGTTTGCCATCGTAATATTCGCTCACATAATAAATACGTGTAGCTTTATCGGATAAAACCATAGCTACATCTGTATGAGTTTTCTTTTTCCCGCTAAACTTATTCCGCTGTCTTTCATTGCTTTGTGGGCGTTCAGTCAAATTCTCAGTGCCATCAAAAATTAATTCATCAGCAATCGACAGATGCTCGACGAACTCTTCTACATTTTTGAACTCACGCTTCGGCATTACTTTTTTTTTCAAGCGTTTGAGCGAGTAATTCAGAGAAGTATTTAAAATTATTCAATGCACTAGCGGGAGACATATCGAATACAACACCAAGTGATCCGAATATTAAATCATTCTTCATTTGGAAAAGTACAAAAAAGAGTGCGTCTCCAAGTGTTTTTAGCTTTGGCTCTTGCTGGACATTTTCTTCTATGTAATCTTCATAGGATTGCCCATTTAAATCAAAATAAGTCGAGGTGAAATCAAAAAGCAATTTTTCAAATGAAGAACGATTATAGCCAGTAGCGTCCTTGAACTGACGGTCTGTGGAGATTGTACGATAGTCCATTTTTTGCGTAAAAATACTTAA
>NZ_VOOR01000155.1 GCF_007993045.1 Phaeodactylibacter luteus | reverse complement strand
TGGCTCTATGTGAATTTGTGTGGGTGCCTAAGATCGAGTTTGCCTGCTAATAAATAAATCATAGTGATAAAATTGTCGATATTCCGGTATCCCCTCGCTCTTCTTTTTGCCAGCTGGATTTTTGCGTTAATGCCTTCTAATACCCCATTGGTTAACCGAGATGTAGCATAACTTATGATTCCATACCAGTGAGCTTTCAGGGTTTTGACGAATTCGATGAACGGGAAGATTTTGCTTTCCTCTGCCTGGCTGCACCAATCAGCTAAAAACAGTTCTGCCTGCCCTTCTTCCTTGATTTCCCAAAAGTCATCAAATAGCACTTTAAGGCGGTAGGCTTCGCCAAGGGTTGGATATAGCTTGAGCAAGCTATCCCGCTTCTCTTTTTGTGACTTGCTCAACTTCTCCTCCCCTTTTAAAAAGGTGTACTTATGGCCCTTGAGCAATTCATGTTCCTTCCTTTCCGCTTGGCGTACTTTGTCCATGGCTTTGTTGAGCAGCTTTTTTACATGGAACCGGTCAAAGGTCAGAGCTGCGTTTGGAAAAGATTCCAGGCTGCCACTAATAAATGACGGGGACATATCCAGGCTGACTTCTTCTATCTGCTCTGCTTTACAGCCTTTGCTTTCAAGGTATTGCTGTATGTTTGAGACGCTTTGCTTATCCTTGCCCGGAGTTACATGGACCACTTTACGCTCATCCATGTCCACCGCTACAGTTATGTAGTTATGCCCTTTTTTAGTGCTTGTCTCATCTATCCCCAGCTCCTTAACCTGGCTGTGGTCTTCTCTTTGATAAGCGCCGCGGACATAATAATTAAGGATAGTCCATATCCGGTTCGCATATTCCCCAACCAATTGCCCTACCTTGCTGACCGGCATTTCACATTCGATCAATTGCAATACAAAGGATTCGAACAGCAGCGTAAAGCCACTGCCAGGGCGCGCCCA
>NZ_VOOR01000154.1 GCF_007993045.1 Phaeodactylibacter luteus | reverse complement strand
GGCCCCAGGGCCGCTGCCTTCTGCTGCGATTTGACCGTCTTCGTCTGCATCCCTGAACAGCACCGTGGTGTTGCCCAGGTGGTCGGTCAGGCGGTACTCCACTTCGCTTAGGGTGCGGTGGGGATTGTCGGGGTGGGGCTTCCACAATAGCCGGCCATCGCCGAAATGGTAGTAGCTCGGGAAGGAGTCCTGCCATACCGTGCCGCCAAGGTAGTAGCGCAGCACCGTGCTGTCGGGCGTGGCCGATAGCTGACGGTATTTCTGCCCTGAGGAAAGGTAGGCGGTTTGGGTGGTACCGTTAGGGCCTGTAATTTCACTAGGCAGGTTAATTGGGTTGAAGGTCAGCCCCAGTGGGCCCATACTTGTAGCGTTCCCATTGCCGTCATACCCATAATAATGAGGTGAACCCATTGGCGCATCTACGCCAAATGGCTGATGCGCAGGGTCGGGGACCGAATCTACAAGGGATTGCAAGCTAGAGCCCAGCCCCCCATAATCATAGCGCAGCTGATCAATCCAAGCGAACTGTGGGCTCCCATTCTGATCATCACCGATATAGCCTCGACGGTTAAGTTCAAGCAGATTGCCAGCTTTATCATAAGCATATGAAGTGCTGTAGGCATCGGGGTTGGGGTCCGGCGAGAAAAAATAGTTCTGGACATTGACCAAACGGTGCAGTGCATCGTAGCTATATAAGTTGGTCATTTTACCAAAATCACAAGCAGAGCCAATGTCAATCCTCGAAATATCCAAGCCATCATACCACATTTGCTGGTAGTACAAGTCCGCATTGTCTGTGGCATCTCCGACTAGCCCATAGTGCTCGCTTACAGCTCCATCCGCTCCCCCCACAGTACAGCAGCCGCTACTGCCAAAAGCAATGGTCAACGGTTCCGAGCAATGGTCAAAATAAAGCTCAAAGCTAGGTAGCTGTGTATTTAAAATATCTACCTCCACTA
>NZ_VOOR01000153.1 GCF_007993045.1 Phaeodactylibacter luteus | reverse complement strand
AAGTTTATCCCGCAACATGCTGGAAAAGCTCAGCCTGCGGGAAGCCCCGCCTTCGGTACTAGACATCTTAACTGTACAAAAGCGTACAGCGCTAGATTAGCCACAATTTACAAGCCCACGTGGCGGAATTGGTAGACGTGCATGATTCAGGTTCATGTGTCCTTACGGACGTGGAGGTTCGAGTCCTCTCGTGGGCACCAATTACCCAAAGCCTCAAGACTTTTGTCTTGGGGCTTTTTTTGTTTTACCTCTGGCCTTTGATCGACCGCATGCTTGCACGCGAAAACCGTACCCGTTCCAAAGAAAACCAGCTAAATGGGCTAAGCGAACTATATTGTACGAATTTATGGCTACCAAAGTCCGGGAACGAAGCTCTACTGGTTTTTTTGCCTCAACAGAGGCAGAAATGCTGGAATTTGCGGAGGCTTTGAAGACGGTCTCGATGACAGGAGATAAACGAGCCTATGAATAATAAACTAATCAGCCAAGCTACTTTTTTTCTCCTCCACCCATGCAAGCATTTGCTGAGCTGATTTGGTATCCGGGAAGAGCTTCAAGAAGAATTGTAAGTCCTCTAAAAAGCCATTCAAATCATTATGATTAGCGCCCTTTTCTAAAGCTTCCCCGACGACTTTCTGAGCAGTATCATAGCTGCCCTTCACAAGCTGATAAAGCGCTAAATTAAAACGAATCCGGTGGTCGCTCTCATCTTTCTCCAGACTTGCTTTACTTAAATCTATTGCTTGGTTTAAATGATCCTCGCTTTCTTCTTCGAGCTTTATACTGCATAGATGTAGCAAATAATGCCACCAGTCATCTTTATCATCTATCCGTGAGGCTTCTTGGAAAGAAAGCTTTGCTTCTTTAACTGCGTCCATTTCCAAGTAGATTTCTCCTTGATTCAACAATGCCCATTTGTATTCCGGGTCAAGTTCAATTAATCGGTTGAAATCCGACAGCGCCGCTTCGTATTTGCCCAACTGACGGTACGTTTCTCC
>NZ_VOOR01000152.1 GCF_007993045.1 Phaeodactylibacter luteus | reverse complement strand
GATTGAGCGCATCCCCACAGACAATACCCTGCGCAATATACTGGACCAGGCATCGCCGGCCAAGCTCCGGGAAGGCTTCCACCTGCTGTTCAAGCGGGTGTCGGACATGGGGCTCTTGGATGCTTACCGCTACTGGGGCAAGCATTTGGTGGTAAGCGTCGACGGGGTAGAGCATTTCTGTAGCAAGACAGTGCACTGCAAGCATTGCCTGGAGCGCAGCCACCGCGACGGCAGTACTTCCTATTACCATGCGATGCTCAGTGCGGCGATTGTCCACCCAGACAAAAAAGAAGTGCTGGTGCTGGACAACGAGCCGATCGTACAGCAGGACGGTGCAGTGAAGAACGACTGCGAGCGCAACGCCGCCCAGCGGCTGTTCAGCCACCTCAAAGGGCTGTATGCCGAAGAGCATATGGTATTTGTGTGCGACGCGCTGTACAGCTGTGCGCCAGTAGTGAAGGCATTGTGCAGTGTGCCCAGCTGGGCGTTCATCATTGGCGTGAAACCCGACAGCCACAAACACCTGTACCGGCAGTTTGACGAGGCTGACGATCAAGGGCAGGTCAAATGGCACGCTATAGAGGAAGAGGGGGGCACACACTGCTTTGGCTGCGCCAATGGGCTGGAGCTCAACAGCAGCTCAGGGCTGAAGGTGAACCTGATGTATTACGAGTGGACTGCGCCCAATGGTGCTACGCAGGTATTCACATGGGCAACGAGCATCAAACTGACGAAAGCTACAGCGTACAAGGTCATGCGCATGGGCCGCAGCCGCTGGAAAATAGAGAATGAAACGTTCAACACGCTCAAGAACCAGTCGTACCATTTTGAGCACAACTATGGCCATGGGCAGGAGAACTTGTGCACCATCTTCGCCTACCTGATGATGCTGGCGTTCTATGTGGACCAGATACAACAGGCCTCCTGCCAGCTTTTCCAGGCCGTGCTGCGCGGGCTCAAGACCAGGATAAAGCTCTGGGAGAGCATCAGGGCGGTGTTCACAATTCTGCCGTGCAAAAACATGGAGCA
>NZ_VOOR01000151.1 GCF_007993045.1 Phaeodactylibacter luteus | reverse complement strand
TACAGGCGCGGTGTCCGCTACCGTTACGCTGCTCGCAGCGCTCGGCCCGTTGTTCGTCACCGTGATGGTGTAAGGCACCGTTGTGCCCGGCACGTAGGTAGTGGTGTTGTTCGTCTTAACCGTGGTGATGTCCGATACCTCGTCCGGTGTGTCCGGCCCGTCCGTACATTCCGGACAGTCCGGGGTCGGGTCTTCCGGGTTCGTTACCGTGACTATGTTGGTCAGGCCGCCCGTGAAGTCAGCCGGAACATCCACGTTCACCGTGTAGGTCACTACCGCCCCGTTAGCCATCGCCGTGATCGTCTCGTTGAGATCGCCCGTGCCGCTGGCATTGGACAGCGTCGCTGTGCCGGTAGTTACTACCGCCGTCCAGCTGCTGATCGTTGTGCCCGCAGGCGCGGTGTCCGCTACCGTTACGCTGCTCGCTACACTTGGCCCGTTATTGGTCACCGTGATGGTGTAAGGCACCGTTGTGCCGGGCACGTAGGTCGTCGTGTTGTTCGTCTTCACCGTGGTGATGTCCGATACCTCGTCCGGTGTGTCCGGGCCGTCCGTACAATCTGGGCAGTCCGGGGTCGGGTCTTCCGGGTTCGTTACCGTGACTATGTTGGTCAGGCCGCCCGTGAAATCGGCAGGCACATCCACGTTCACCGTGTAGGTCACTACTGCCCCGTTGGACATGTTCGTGATCACCTCACTGAAGTCGCCCGTGCCCGAAGCGTTCGCCAGCGTCGCTGTGCCGGTGGTCACCACCGCCGTCCAGCTGCTGATCGTTGTGCCCGTAGGCGCCATATCTGCTACCGTTACGCTGCTCGCAGCGCTCGGCCCGTTGTTCGTCACCGTGATGGTGTAAGGCACCGTTGTGCCCGGCACGTAGGTAGTGGTACCGTTCGTCTTAACCGTGGTGATGTCCGATACCTCGTCCGGTGTGTCCGGGCCGTCCGTACAAGCTGGGCATCCCGGGGTCGGGTCTTCTGGGTTCGTTACCGTGACTATGTTGGTCAGGCCGCCCGTGAAATCGGCAGGCACGTCCACGTTCACCGTGTAGGTCACTACTGCG
>NZ_VOOR01000150.1 GCF_007993045.1 Phaeodactylibacter luteus | reverse complement strand
CAAAAAATAAATGTCTGAGGATCGAGCTTCGCTACAAAGCCTAATAACTACCTTCGAGAGTATTCCTGACTTCAGGGTCGACCGGCACAAGAAATACTCACTGGGCGAAATATTATTTCTGACCCTCAGTGCCGTGGTCAGCGGGTGTTCAGACTGGGATGAGATTGCTGACTTTGGCAGGGAGAAACTGGCATGGCTGCGCAGATTCTATGAATATAAAAATGGTACGCCTTCCCATGATACGATCAACCGGGTAGTGTCCTTACTAGACCCGCGCACCTTCGAAGAGCATTTTATCGGTTGGGCCACAAAGGGCTTGGAGCTGCCAGAGGGCACTATCGTAAACGTAGATGGCAAGAAGCTGCGCGGCAGTGCTACAAAGAAGGAGCAACAAACCCCACATGCACAAGGGGGCAAAAGCGCAGTGCACTTAGTGCAAGCCTGGTGCAATGAACTTCAATTGTGCCTGGGGCAGTACCAAACAAAGGAGAAGTCTAATGAGATCACAGCTATACCTGCACTCTTGGAATTGCTGGATTTACGTGGCTGCATAGTAACCATAGATGCTATGGGTTGTCAGAAAGCGATCGCAGAGCAGCTGCTTGGACAGCAAGCTGACTATGTTTTTGGCTTGAAAAACAACCAGCTCAAGCTCAAAGAGGCAGTAAGCAGCCTGTTTGAGCAAGCGGGCACGATCAATGACAAAGAACTTAAGCTGGAGGCTTTGCCTGAGCATATTGCGGAACAGTCAGACCAGGGGCATGGCCGGCTGGAAAAGCGGATATGCCGGGTATTGCCAGCCAAGCTGTTGGGCGAAGAGCTGCGTGCGGAGTGGCCGGGGCTGGAGTCAATAGTGGAGATTACAGCTTGCCGTCTGGTGCTGGCAACAAACCAGTTCAGCATGGAGAAGCGCTATTACATAAGCAGCCTGAAAGCTGGTGCCGCAGACTTCAACCGGGTCGTGCGCAGTCACTGGGCTATCGAAAATAATTTGCACTGGTCACTGGATGTACAGTTCAAGGAAGACCAAAGCCTAAAGCGGGCTAACCATGCTGCGGCCAACTT
>NZ_VOOR01000015.1 GCF_007993045.1 Phaeodactylibacter luteus | reverse complement strand
TAAAGGAGCGGTTCTTTAACGAAGAGTAGGCGGAAAAGAACGAAACTTGGGGTGGCAAGGATTTTTGGCTTGAGGCACTAGAGCCTGAACAGCATAAACGCCCGCGACATTTTGGCTCACGCCCAAAAAAACTATCCGCAGAGGGGACAATCTGAGCTCAGCCTCCACTAAACAAGTGTAACCACTCAGTGGATATTTCTGGATAAGCTTTTTCACCTGCCAGGCTGATCGCGAGCGGCACGCAGGCACTGAACGGTATTGCCCTGCCCAAAGCAGGCTTACCGCCATTTTCTAACACGAAAATCTTTAGTGCCATGAAGACGATTGCTGAATTGGCAGCCTTGCTGCCTGCCTCTGCTGTGCTTTCTAAAAAAGCCTGCAAAAAAGTGAAGGGCGGTGAAAATGCCCCGCCACCGCCACCGGACGACAATGGCCTGATCGGTAATGAGGATATTATTGATGGCTAATCACAGCCTGTCTAAATGGTAGAGCAGCCAGTCTTGCAGCATCAACTGCTGCTCTGCCTTTATTTCGTCGGCTAAGCCCTTTTTCCTAAGCGGGTCAACGTATGGCAGCGATTTCATTTTGATGACCTGCCGGCAATACCCCAAACATTTCTTATAGCGTTGCCCCGCAGCGGTTTCACCATTGCCCGACCGGTCAATGAACCTCCTAAAGCTGGCAATCCGCTCCAAAACAAAAGAAACGGAGTAATCCCGGGTGCCATAAGTATCGCAAAATATCCGCACTTCGAGCATCCTCAGCCGAAGCTTGAAAAACCACCCATCATACGGGGTTTTACTTATGATGCCTAAAGCCTCATCCAACAGATCAGGCGCATTGGCGTGCCATCCTTTATAGTACAGCAGATAGACCCGGGCTAAGGTCAAGGTTTCTGCCTTATCCTTGAGCAGATAGACCGCATGCGAGTCAATAAACTGCTCTACCCAGTCAAATTTTCGGGCCATCAGCCCAGTGACCACCGAATTCAAAAAGCGGGCCGCCGTCAATTGGTTATCTACCACGATAAGCTCTTGAGCATACCCAAACTGGAAAAGCTCAAAAAGCTGAGAGATATAGGGTTCCCTATTGCCTGCAGCCAAAGGTGCCAAGTAATTGATGAGCGTTTTAAGAGCCAAACTGACTTCAAATTCACCCCATGAACCATAATTAGCAAAAAAGACAGCCTTCAATTTCAGAAAAAGTGCATCATTGACGCCCCCGGTATATAGCTTCCACAACTGATGAAAAAACTGCAACACTTCAGGGGCTTCATCACCGGCTGCGAAAGAAAGCGCTTCCTCCAATCCAAGAAAGGTGGTGTCATCGGGTAGTGTCATCCTTCTTACGGATCGATCAATACCATAAATCAGCAATTGGTGGGCGAGCATTTCATTCAAGGCTTGCGCTAACTGATGTAAGTCCTCCGTTCGCTGTTCGTTCTTTTGGATGTTATCAAAAAAATACCGTTCGTGCAATAAAGCCAGGCGCGCCTGTAGTTTCAGTAGCCCATCCGGAGCGCTCTCCAGTTTTTTCAGCCCGTCATTCAGGGCTCTTTCGAACGCCCCCGTACGCCTCCTTCTATGCAGGGCCTGTACAAGCAGGAATTGTTGGGACTGCGGTTGTGCCTGCAGCTCTGCATCAATCAGGTACTGTTCGATATACTGCTGCAAGGTGGTCATCAGGTTACGGAGCTTTTGCGGCTCGTACTCTTCTCCCCAGTAAGCCTTTCGGAACAAGTACTTCAGGTCCAGTTGCTCATCATCAAATCCGGGGTGGAAAGGCACAAGCGCATCCCAAAGCTTTACCACAGGAGAATCCCGGCGCCTTGCTTTTTGCAAAACAGCCTTTCGGACAGCCTTCAGCTCATCAGTTGCGAAGGCCCCTATTGTGCGGGCAAGCTTTGTATTGTGCATGGCAGTGGGCAGTGGATTTCAGGGTAGAAGATAGGAAAATTTCGTATTCCACCCTTTTCCCCTCGCCTCTGTTTAGAAGGGGGCTATATCCCCCACCCCAATAAACGCCGCCCAATAAAAGGGATAGGCACCCGTATCGCTATGTCCGTCCAGGTAATCCAGCTTGGCCTGCCGTAAGGCGGCATCCTTGGTCATCCCCGATTTAAGGTGCTGATAAAAGCGGGCCATCAACTCCTGCGTGCTTTCATCATTGACCTGCCAGAGCGTGGTGGCAATACTCTTGGCGCCGGCATAAGCAAAGGCCCGTGCCAGGCTGATGATGCCTTCGCCGCGCTGCAGCTCTCCCGTGCCGGTCTCGCAGGCAGAGAGCACCACCAGGTCGGCGTTCAGCTGAAGATTGTACAGGTCACGGACGTAGAGCAGTTCATTCTCCGTACTGTCCGGTTGTGGGTAGAAGGCCAGATAGGAGTAGTCACCAATCCGAGGGTCAGCTTTTCCGTGGGTCGATAAATGGAGGATGCGATAGTCTCCCGCTCTTTCTACGAACAATGCTTCGGTGGCTTCTGCTCCGTAGAAGGCGTCTGTTTGGAAGACCCTTTGAATGCTGTCCAGCTCTGCCTGCGTGTACGGTAAGCCCCAAAGCGTATCGCTACGTGTGCTCGCCAGCCAATCACTCTGGTCGAGGTGGCTGGACAATACTGTATCCACCGCTGCAAAAGGAGCTACCGCCAATAGTTCGCGCGTGGGTGCTTTCCGGTGTTTTTTCTCTTTCATTTCCTTCAGCAGCGTAGCCGAATAACAATAGCTGACCTGATGCTCCCGGAGCAGGTAGAGCAATCGCTCGGCGGCATATAAATTATTCGCATCGGGCTTTTCCATCAGCAAAGCCTCAAACGGGATGTACCCCAAGATGCCATCCGGTACAATGACAAGCTGTTCGGGCAAGCCTTCGGCTACCGGCGCGATGAGCTTCTCATAGAGTTTCGGCGCCACTTCCAGGTAAGCTTCGTAGGCAAAAGGCATCGGCTGACTGATATTGCCGCGCAATTGTTGTACCCATTCCTCAAGCGGGAAGTCCCGTTTTACTTCTTTTACCTCATACCTATCCTTTTCGATTCTGAAGATGAAGATGGAGCTGTCGCCTACGAAGTATTCGAGTAGGGCTTGGCCTTCCTCCAATATCTCCATTTGTACTTCTTCCACGCTTACGGTGCTGAGGTCGTACTTGAGCTGGTAATATTCTGGATAATCGCTTTCCAATCGTGCATGGAGGCTGTCATAGGCTTGATTGAGGTCAAAGAGCTGGGAGCTGATGGCGAGTACTGTGGTGTCGGTTTCTTCCAGGCCTTCCTGGAGTTTTTCCTGCCGCTTTTTATCGTAGTAGGTGAGATCTACACGCAGGCCGTATTCTTTCTCGAGGAGGGTGTCGGGGATACCGGCGTAGTGGAGGGCGTTGGACTCCTGTAACTGACTGTAGAGAATAGCAGCCTTGCTTTCTTCAGTGTACTGAAACAAAACGGGGTCTGTATTTGCGGCTTCCCTTCCCTTTCTGAGCCGGTTATTTATCCCTAATTCAAACAACCGCTGATAGCGCTGACGCCATGGCAAACGGGAAGCCGAATTGCTCAGCCCTTGCTGTTGGTAGCGGAGCGCATCCACCGCTCGATCGGACCAGATGACGGCCTGTTCGTAATCGGGGCTTGGGCGGCCAGATGCATACATTTTCGAGTACGCCTCCAGAGTATTGAGCAAAAACTCTAATGACATGACGCTGGAGAAGCCTTCCATTGACCATCCATTTGCATCCAGGCTCTTTTGATAGTGCCATTTTGCTTGTTCCATATCCCCTCCCACAGCATAATGATCTCCTAAATGTTTATGGGCGGAAGCCACCCGGTAGTGCCTCGGGCCATATGCTTTCTCCCAAATTTCCAATGCCTGTCCAAAGTGGCTGTAAGCCTCTGAATGCCGCCCTTGCCCCTGAAGCGCGGCGCCGTAATTGACGTGAGATAATGCTAAGTCCTGATGCTGCTCTGTCAGCACCTTTCCCTGAACCTCCAAGGCACGCTCATGCGCAGCAATGGCCGCTTCTATTTCCCCCAGTTCTACCAAAACAGTCCCCTCATTGTTAAGGTAGATCCCCAGTGCTTTTTCTCCCCCCTGCGTTACCTTTTCCTGTAATGCAACAGCCTGCTTGTAAATCGGAGCAGCGCGCTCCGGGTCAAACATTGATTGATGGCAGCTTCCGATGTTGTTGTAAGACAAAGCCAAATCGGCATAACCCTCAGGAAAAGCCTGTTTCTTGATCGCAAGTGCTTTTTCATGAAATTGGAGCGCCCTGGCATAGTCGTTCATTTCAGCATAGCAGGCGCCAAGATTATTATAGCTCAGCGCGAGGCTGTACTCATTGCCCTGGGGATGTGCAAGTAGAATATCTATGGCTTTCAGCTGTAGTTCAACAGCAGCCCTGTAGTCGCCTTTTGTCTGATGGGCCGATGCGAGATTGCTCAGGGGTAAGACCAAGTTCAGGTCTTCCGCTCCAAAAAGATCAGTGGCTAGGTCAAGCGCTGCTGAATAATGCTCAATGGCTTTATCATTATCTCCCATTTGGTAGTACGCATACCCCACCGCATTATGGGCGCGTGCCACCTTTCGAAGGTCCTTCGGCGCTGCGTAAAGCCGTTCCTGAAGTGCCCTCTCCTGATAAGTAACCGCAAGATCATAATCTGCCAGGGCAGTATAAGCGTTCCCGATGATGGCCAAGGCATCCGCCTTATCATGGGTAGGCGCCTTGCTCTGACCTGCATAAACCTTCAACAGGGCTTCGCCAACTTCTATCGCTTTTTTGTAGTCCTGAGCCCGGTTGTAGCAAATGGCCAAGCTCCGGTAGGCCAGCAACGTCTCAGCAGCCTCCGGGCCAAAGTGCTCTTGCCTGATGGACAGCACCTGATTAAAAGCCCGGCCAGCCTGATCCATGTCTCTGGTAAAATAATACACCTCGCCCTCAAAATTGACTAAATCTGCCAGCAGCGGGTTTCGGTCTCCAAAAGCATCAATAAAATCTGGCTTAACTGCTTTGACCAATTCCAGCGCAGCGGCGTATTCCCGTTGTTTGATTAGGGTATCGACTTGGTGGAGCACGATTTCTGCATCAGCAGAGTCTTTTATCGAAGTACCGGGCACCTGAGCCGAAACCATACAAACAAAACCTAAAACGGCGAGCGAAAGCAAAGTAGTCTTCATAAATAACCGGGGTTTTTAAAGCCACTGAGGCGCAAATCAGATTGTCTTTTTTGCCCAACGGGAGGGGCCTGCCCCTGCCCCAGTGGGCAGGTGCCGCTATGCTACGGGGCTCGCTATCCGCTCGGCCCTACCGGGCTTAGAGCTAGTTAGGATTTTACTTTTGGAGCGAACGCAGCCAAATTTTGCCCTGATCGAGGCGTGATATATTCAAGAATGGGACAAAGGGCCCCATTCTTGAATCCAATAGCCTTAGCTACGTGACCGAAGAACAACGAAGAGCAGGACAAAATTCGGCAAGAGCAGCCCGAAGTGTAAAACCCTAACTAGCTCTTACACCCCTTCGCAGCGCTAGGCCAATGCCAGGTATAGCCCGGAGAGCCTCAAGGCCTGCGACATTTTGGTTTACGCTCCAGCTGCTGCTTTAGCAACAAACGTGAGCACGCCTTGAATTTACAACAAGGGCCACCGGTTAAGGCAGCCTCTGTTGATTGAATCTAATGTATGACTATTTTTTTCACAGCCCGGGACGACGCCCAGTTCACTTCCAGCCAAAACAGCCCCGGGGGCAATCCACTAACCCCCAAACTTACGGCCTGGCTTTCGCTCACCAAAAGCCCTGGCCATTGCCTCACTACTTGCCCCTGTGCGTTCAATAAAGAAAAGCTGGCAGATCCATAGATTGCCCCCACCAACTGAACGTGGAGCTTCTCACGTGCCGGGTTAGGAAATACCTGTACCAAAGCAGCAGCACCCTCTTCCAATGAACTAGAAGTCGGGCTCCCCTCATTAATGACTACTGTGTAGTCTTCTACCTCCCGGGCGCTGCCTGTACTACAGGGCCCGGCAAAACCATTGGGGTCCATGCTTACCCGCATGCGGGTTGCCCCTACAGGAGCATCCCCTGGAATATTGATAGCCCCGGAAACTGGAATGGTATTCATTGCAGACTCTTGAAAAACCAATTCATTTGCATCCTGGAAATCACCATCCTGATTAAAGTCTATCCACACCCGCCAGTACACCGTTTGCTGGTTGTCATCTGTATCCGGTGTCAGTGTAAGCGGATACTGAGCGCCCTGCTCTAAGCCCGCAGACAGGCTCATATAATCGCCAAAACCATAAGATTTGCCCGTTTCATGGTCAATCTCCTTGAGCTGCACCCTTGCAATCCAGTCATCCCAAGTGGTACCGTAGGAGTAGCAGTACGCATCTGCACACCCCCGCGTAGAGAGAAGGACTGAACTTGAAAATTCGCCTTCGGCACCATCGCAGCGCGACTGCACCTGAAATTCATAATCGCGGCAGGGCTGCATATTCCCCCAAATGGTGGAGGTCGAAGTAAACCAGCTGCCTGTTATCCAGCCTGTCTGCCCCTCTGTTTTAAACCGGGTCCGGTAAGCATCCGCTCCTCCGCTGACCGGAGACCAGTCCAGGTATGCATGAGAATACCCCACCTCCAGGGCATGCAGATCACCAGGGGGTGGGCAACCGCTGCCGCCGCCATCACCGCTTACGCAAAAAGGGGTAACTTCTTCCTCCTCAAAACTGCCCCCCGATGCCAACACTTCTCCATTTGGCAGTGACAGCGTATAACCGCCTTCCCCAAAGTCACAGCACATCCCATCGCCGAAATCATCGAAAAAGAACAGGTCATAGCAGCCTTCTTGTAGGCAAACTTCTTCCTGTATTACCTCTCCCTCTGCATCCCCTTCATAAGGCCCACCATAGGCAACCAAATTGCCGGCTTGGAATATGCCCCAAGTCGTTTCATCTCCGTAATCGTCCAGGGTAATGGTCAATCCTAGCGCAATCCCATTGCAACCCCCACCGCCGCCGCCATCCAGGCATTCCAAAGCAGCCCGTGCATTGATGCGGCCGCTGCCCAGCGCACCCACAAAACCAGGGTTGACAACATCGATATTATCAGCACTGCTCAGCAAACAGCCGATTATTTCCTCATTTGCCGCATTGGGCTTGTAAGACTTCATGTGCGCCAGCAGCCCTGCCACCATCGGGCAGGACATCGAAGTGCCGTTAAAGGCATCGTAACTGCTCTGATTGAAAGCGATCGGGCTTAAGATATCTGTACCTGGGGCTGCTATATCCACCCAGGATCCATAATTGGAGCTAGGGTTGCGCACATCTCCAGAACGTGTATTGGCAACAGCCAACACTCCGGTGTAAGCTGCAGGGTAAGAAGGGATTGAAGTATTATCATTGCCCGCAGCTGCGACCACTATCGCGCCATTATCAATGGCCAGGCTCACAAGGTTGGAGTTCACCACAGAAAAACTCCCGCCCCACGAACAACTGATGATTTCCGCTCCCGCTGCCACCGCGTATGCAAACGCGCCCCACGCTTCGTCAATTCCGGTCCCCGTTGTACCATCTAGTTTCCCTTTACACGACATGATCCGGGCATTGTTAAAAGAAATAGAGGCCCCTCCAACCCAGTTGTCAGTTACCGCACCGGCAATGCCTGCGCAGTGGGTGCCATGAGAAAAAACAGCTGAAGATGCATAAGCCGGAGGCCGGGGGTCATTGTCCCAATTGGCCGCATCCCAGCCGATGTAGTCATCTATATACCCATTCCCATCATCATCTATCCCTTCTATCCCAACGTACTCTGCCTCATTTATCCAAAGGTTGCCCTCTAAGTCCTCATGGTCCCATTTCACCGCATCATCCGTTATTGCAACAACTACCTCTTCTCCTTCCTGGTGCAGGTCCCAGGCATCGTAAGCATCAATCTGAGCAAGGAACCACTGATCGGAGTTGTTTGCATAGGCATCATTGGGCGTATAAAAGGAGCGCATGACCGGCACCTGCTCTGCAAATTCTACTGCAGGCTCCCGCATCAGCAGTTGTATGAACGCCTGTTCTTTGCCAGTTTCAGAGAAATGCAGTTGATAAGTATGGTCAAAAAAAGAGCTTGAAAGCCTGCCGAATGGCTTGTGAATGCGGTATACACCAAATGCCCTGAACAGCTCTGCAAATGGCCCGTAGGCTGACAGGTCTTGCAGGCTGTCCATATTGGCCCATTGAACGCCCGCTGCCTCCTGAATTTTCACATAAACCCTCCCCTCATAGTATTCACCGGGAATGCCCTGCTGCTGAGACTGAGCGGCGGCTGGCAAAAGCAGCAATAATATAATGGACAGCAATGACGAAACGGAAATGATAGCTTGGTTTTCCATAAGTGCATAAGGAATTTAAAGGTTATTGAACTGCTCTGTTAGTGGGGGCAACGGCCCAAATGTCTCACTGATACGCCCTTTTTTCCAGCAGCATATTTTCCCAAGCTATTGAACACGCTTCCTTTTGTAAAAACCAATATTCCCCATCTATAAGGGTACAACTTAAGCCAACTATGCGCAACAACTCTTGCCAATACAGCAGTGGCAATCACCTATTGTATAAGGTTGAAAAGGTGAAAGCCATCCTTTTTCTTTCTTTTCGCAAGCCCACAGTTCACTGATTTCCTTTATTTTAGATACATTTATTGCTGTACTTGCCCCATTAAACATACCGTATGCCTAGAACTAAACCTCAGTACTCCGATGAGCAGCTCCTGAACATGATCAGGGGCAGCGAACAGGAAAGGGCCAACGCCCTGGAAGCCTTCTTTACTGACCAGCAGCTGAGAGCTTCGGTCGTACGCAAAATCCAGCAAAAGGGAGGAAGTGCAAATGATGCACAGGATGCCTTCCAGGAAGGGTTCAAAGCGTTTTACCGGCATCTTTTGAATGGCAAATTCGAAGGCAGGAGCAGCTTGCATACCTTCTTTGTAGGCATTTGTATCCGCTGCTGGCTCGACGGCTTGAAAAAAAGCTTCTACCAGCGGACTACCCTTACGGACAAAGAGGAAACACTCGATGAAGAATACCAGCACACGCCAGAAACCCGGATGATGAGCCAAGAAAGGAAAAGCCAGCTGCAAAAAGTGCTGGCGCTGCTCGGCGACCGGTGCAAAAAGGTCATCCTACTAGGGTATGAAGGCTATAATAGTGAAGAGATAAAGCAAAAGCTGGAAATTGAGGCGGAAGAAGCCGTCCGTAAAATCAGATACCGCTGCATGACCAAGCTCAAAGAAAAACTGGCCAGCCAACCTACCTTAAACGCACTTCTAAAAAGCTTGAGCTATGGATAAAGCTACCCTACATGAAAAGCTTGATGCCTATCTAAAAGGCAGTTTGGATGCAGCAGAACAGGCTGAAGTCCGGCAGCTCATTGACTCCGATAAGGACGTAGCTGACCAACTGGAATTGGTGCGCCTAGAGCGGGAGCTCGCAGAAGTCATGATCGATGAAAAGCTGGACGAAATGATGAAAGCGTGGAATGAAGAAGCCTCTCCCCCCACTGCAGTAGCTGATGGCTCTCCTCAACCCAACGCCAGCAAATTCCCGGGCAAATGGGCGGCCTGGGGCTTCGTGATCGTCGTTTTTACCGGATTCTTAATTTGGTCATGGCCCTCAGGCGAGGAAAGTGAAGCCTTAAATGCGGTAACCGAAACGCCATCTTCTGTGCCTCAACTCAACGAGACTGAGCCCTCGGGTGATACTCCGAAAAAAACAGAATCTCTTCAGCCTTCCTCACAGGAAACGGCACCTGCTACGGGCACGGGCGAACAAGAGCCGGAAGCAACGCCACCAATCGCTAACGATCAAGAAGCAGCTCCGCCAGCTGCTGAAATGCAACAGTTGGCACTAGCAGTAGCGAATACGACCTCTCCTATCGCTGGGCTAAAAATAGTCAGAAGAGGGGCGCAAGCTAGTGAGCCCCCCCTAGCCAAAGGTTATCGCCTGATGGGAGAAGGGAAACTGGACGAAGCCAAATCCGCCTTGCTTACCGTACCCGAATCACAAGAACGGCAATACCTTAATGCGCAGCAGTACCTTGCCTTCATCCACTTTGAAAAGGGCGAATATGAAAAGTCCATCCCCATCCTGGAAAGCCTGACCCAACAGCCCTACTCTCAGCAAGCTGAAATGGAATGGTACCTTGCACTAGCCTATTTAGCTACTGAAAACCCCAAAGGCTTGGATGCCTTAAAACAGGTGGCCGCTCAGAGCGCTTCCCCCAAAATACTTCAGCAAGCTAAACAGTTATTAGGGCAGATCAATAGGCCCGGGCAGAACTGACCGGGCGCAAACCCGATTACCGTTTTTTTGCCTGCCCCCTCCATAAGGATAGGGGCCTGCCCCTGCCCTTAATGCAGGTGCCGCTATGCTACGGGGCTCGCTATCCGCTCGGCCCTGTCGGGCTTATACCCCTTCGCAGCGCTAGGCCGATGCCAGGTATAGCCCGAAGAGCCCCAAGGCCTGCGACATTTTGGTTTACGTCCCAGCTAGCCCGCCAATTTCCTATCCCAGAAAAAAAGGAAAACCCCCTGCCGGCAAAACGCTAGTAGGGGGCTTCTTTTATTCCTAAGCGCTAGGACTTTAGTCCTCCGCTACTTCTGCCATTTGCTTACGGCGAGCTTCATGCTCTTCGTGAGCCTCTTTTGTGGTAACGAACAGGTCGTTGTACTTGCGCATGCCCGTACCAGCAGGGATACGCTTGCCAACGATGACGTTCTCCTTCAATCCATTGAGGAAGTCCATCTTAGCACCTATAGCAGCTGTGCTCAGCACTTTGGTCGTCTCTTGGAAAGAAGCCGCTGAAATCCAGCTTTCTGTGCCCAGGGATGACCTAGTGATACCTTGCAAGAGCGAGCTTGAAGTGGCCGGCACCGCATCGCGGTACTGCACGAGCTCTTTGTCGTTGCGGCGCAGCAGGGAGTTCTCTTCCCGCAGCTGACGCAAAGTTACGAGCTGCCCGGGGCGGAGGTTCGTAGAATCGCCGCTCTCCGTTACAATCTTCTTGTCGAAGATCCAGTCGTTCTGCTCCAAGAATTCATACTTCTCGACCGCTTCGCCTTCCAGGAAAGTTGTATCGCCCGGATCCTCGATCTGTACCCGGCGCATCATTTGCCGCACGATAACCTCAATGTGCTTATTGTTGATGGTGATACCCTGTGCACGGTATACTTCCTGTACCCCATTGACCAGATAGCTCTGTACAGCAAATGGCCCTTTGATGTTCAGGATATCGCGTGGGGCAGTGGCGCCATCAGACAGCGGAGTGCCTGCCCTTACAAAGTCGCCCTCCTGTACCAGGATGTGCTTAGAAAGGCCGATCAGGTACTTGCGCTTCTGCCCGTCCTTAGCCTCTACCATCACTTCGCGGTTACCACGCTTGATTTTGCCAAAGGATACCACACCGTCAATCTCGGAAACCACAGCGGGGTTAGATGGGTTACGGGCTTCAAAAAGCTCGGTTACCCTTGGAAGGCCACCGGTGATATCCGCAATTTTGCCCAGCTTACGCGGGATCTTGGCAATTTTCTGACCCGCACGGATGGTATCGCCCTCATCAATAGAGAGGTAAGAGCCCACCGGCAGGTTATAGCTGCGCAGCTCCTCTCCATCAGCACTTACGATTTTGACAGTTGGGATTTTACGCTTGTTCTTGCTTTCCACGATCACCTTCTCTGCGTAGCCGGTCTGATCATCCCGCTCTACGCGGAAAGTTGCGCCTTCTTCGATGGATTCAAACTTGGCTACCCCTGAGAATTCAGAGATGATCACCGCGTTGAAAGGGTCCCAATCGGCGATCAGATCGCTCTTCTTAACGGTCTGTCCTTCTTTCACATGCAGGTTAGCACCGTAAGGGACGTAGTGGCTTGCAAACTGCTTGCCAGTTTTTGCATCTACAATGCGGACCTCACCGGTCCGGGACAGTACGATGTCTTTTGCATCACCACCGACCTCGTCCGCCATTTCGGTCGTACGGAGGCTGTCAAATTCAATCTTACCTTCAAACTTAGATACAATTTCAGACTCAGACTTGGAGACCGATGCGATACCACCTACGTGGAAAGTCCGCAGGGTCAGCTGAGTGCCCGGCTCACCGATCGACTGTGCCGCGATAATACCGACAGCATCGCCGCTTTCGGCAATCCGGCCTGTAGCGAGGTTCTTACCGTAGCACTTGGCACAAACACCACGCTTGGTGTCGCACGTCAGTACCGAACGGATAGTCACTTGCTCTACGCCTTCCGCTTCGATGCGCTCGGCCATGCTCTGCGTGATGTATTCGCCAGCCTTCAACATCACTTCATCTGTCTCAGGATGAACAATATCGTGCAAGGTGTACCGGCCTTCGATCCGAGACTTCAGGTCTTCGATAACTTTATCGTTGTCCTTCAGTGCCGTTGTTTCAATTCCGCGCAAAGTATCGCAATCATCCTCTAGGATAACCACGTCCTGTGCCACGTCTACCAGACGACGAGTCAGGTAACCTGCATCGGCTGTCTTCAAAGCGGTATCGGCCAGACCCTTACGGGCACCGTGGGTAGAGATAAAGTACTCGAGTACAGAAAGCCCATCGACGAAGTTGGAGAGGATGGGGTTTTCAATGACCGCTCCTCCTGTATCTCCAGATTTCCTAGGCTTCGCCATCAGGCCACGCAGTCCGCACAGCTGCTTAATCTGCTGTTTAGAACCCCGCGCACCGGAGTCCAGCATCATATAAACCGAGTTGAAACCCTGTTTGTGAGACGCCAGCTCTTTCATGAGGACATCAGTGATGCGGTTATCCGCATAAGTCCACTTATCGATAATCTGATTGTAGCGCTCATTATTGGTAATGAGGCCCATATTGTAGTTGTCCCAAACTTCGTCCACCTCTTCCTGTGCTTCTTCCAAGGTTTTCACCTTAATAGAAGGCTCGATAAGGTCGCCCAAGTTAAAGGACAGCCCGCCCTTGAATGCCCAGCGGAAGCCCATATCCTTGATGGCATCAAGGAAGTGTGCTGTCACGGCAAAGTCGGTACGCTCGAGTACCCCGCCGATAACCCGCTTCAGGTTTTTCTTCGTCAGCAGTACATTGACATAAGGGACGGAATCCGGTACATTCTGATTAAACAGTACCCGGCCCGTGGTGGTATCCATGAGCTTGGTCGTCATTTGCCCATCCTCGCCTTCTGTACGCACGCGCACTTTGATAGAGGCGTGCAGGTCCAATTGCCCTTCATTGTAAGCGATAATGACCTCCTCCGCAGAGTAGAAACGGCGGCCTTCGCCCTTTACTTTCACCTCATCGGTAGACTTGCGCTCCTTGGTGATGTAGTAAAGGCCCAATACCATATCCTGAGAAGGCAGGGTGATTGGTGTACCGTTTTGCGGGTTGAGCATGTTGTGGGCAGAGAGCATCAGCACTTGTGCTTCCAAGATGGCCGCGTGGCTCAAGGGCACGTGCACCGCCATTTGGTCACCGTCGAAGTCGGCGTTGAAAGCGCCACACACAAGTGGGTGGAGCTGTATCGCCTTGCCTTCGATCAATTTAGGCTGGAAAGCCTGAATGGAAAGCCGGTGAAGCGTCGGGGCACGGTTGAGCATAACCGGGTGCCCTTTCAGTATGTTTTCCAAGATTTCCCAGATGACCGGGTCCTTGCGGTCAACCAGTTTCTTGGCTGACTTCACTGTTTTTACGATACCGCGCTCAATAAGCTTGCGGATAACAAAAGGCTTGAACAATTCCGCTGCCATCGCCTTTGGGATACCACACTCGTGCAGCTTCAGCGTAGGCCCTACCACGATGACCGAACGGCCAGAGTAGTCCACACGCTTGCCCAAAAGGTTTTGCCGGAAACGGCCCTGCTTGCCTTTGAGGATATCGCTGAGCGACTTCAGTGCCCGCCCGCCCTCTGCTTTTACAGCATTGGACTTACGGGAGTTGTCGAAGAGAGAGTCTACGGCTTCCTGCAGCATCCGCTTCTCATTGCGAAGGATAACCTCCGGAGCTTTGATCTCCAACAGCCTTTTCAGGCGGTTGTTGCGGATGATCACGCGCCGGTACAAGTCGTTGAGGTCAGAGCTGGCAAAACGGCCACCGTCTAGCGGTACTAGAGGGCGCAGCTCAGGCGGCACAACAGGAAGGTATTGAATGACCGTCCATTCCGGGCGGTTCTCGATACGGGAGAGCCCATCGCGGAACGCTTCTACTACCCGAAGGCGCTTGAGCGCTTCCGACTTACGCTGCTGAGAAGTCTCATTGGCAGCTTGGTGCCGGAGGGCGAAAGAGAGCTGATCCAGATCCAGGCTCATGAGCAGGTCGCGGACCGCGTCTGCCCCCATTTTTGCTACAAACTTGTTGGGGTCCTCATCATCGAGCATTTGGTTGTCCTGTGGGAGGGTATCCAAGACTTCCAAGTACTCTTCTTCCGTCAGCAGGTCCATTTTAGCAACGCCCTCTTCTTCTTTAACGCCGGGGCGGATCACCACATAGCGCTCATAGTAGATGATGGACTCGAGCTTTTTGGAGGACAGCCCCAGAAGATAGCCAATCTTGTTGGGCAATGACTTGAAGAACCAAATATGAACCACAGGCACGACCAGCTTGATGTGCCCCATGCGCTCACGGCGTACCTTCTTTTCCGTCACTTCGACGCCACAGCGGTCACAAACAATCCCTTTATAGCGGATGCGCTTGTATTTGCCACAGTAGCACTCATAGTCTTTGACCGGACCAAAAATCCGCTCACAGAAAAGCCCATCACGCTCCGGCTTGTAGGACCGGTAGTTGATGGTCTCCGGCTTCAACACCTCGCCGTAGGAACGCTCCAGGATTTCATCCGGAGAAGAAAGGCTGATGGTGATGCTGTCGAAGTTCTGCGTCTGAACGCTGTTTTGTTTCTTAAAGGACATAAAGTGGATATTGTTGGTATGGGGCACCTTTCGGAAAAGGCGCCCCAGTTGAAACAATCAGTTTAGAACAGCCGGCTAAGGGCTCCCTTAGTCGAACTTAACGTCAAGGGCAAGCCCCCGGAGCTCGTGCACCAGAACGTTAAAAGATTCTGGGATGCTTGGCTCTGGCAGTGGGTCACCTTTTACGATAGACTCGTAAGCCTTAGCCCGTCCATTGATATCATCAGACTTGATGGTCAACAGCTCCTGCAGGATGTTGGATGCACCGAATGCCTCGAGTGCCCATACCTCCATCTCTCCGAAACGCTGCCCGCCAAACTGTGCTTTACCGCCGAGCGGCTGCTGTGTGATCAGCGAGTATGGGCCGATAGAACGCGCGTGCATCTTGTCGTCAACCATATGAGACAGCTTCAGCATATAAATAACGCCTACGGTTGCCTGCTGATGGAAGCGGTCGCCCGTTTCTCCATCGTAGAGGTAAGTCTGCCCAAGGCTTGGCAAGCCTGCCTGCTGAATGTACTCGTCGATTTCTTCTTTGCTGGCGCCGTCAAAGATCGGCGTGCCAAACTTCATGCCGAGCTTCTCTCCTGCCCAGCCCAAGACCGTCTCGAAAATCTGCCCCAAGTTCATACGGGAAGGTACGCCCAGCGGGTTAAGGACGATGTCCACCGCCGTACCATCTTCCAGGAATGGCATATCTTCTATACGGACAATCCGGGATACAATACCCTTGTTGCCGTGGCGGCCAGCGAGCTTATCGCCCACACGGAGCTTGCGCTTTTTCGCCATATAGACTTTGGCCAGCTTGAGGACACCGGCAGGGAGCTCATCACCAATGCTGATATTGAATTTTTCCCGCTTGTAACGGCCAACCTCTTCGTTCACCTTAATGCTGTAGTTGTGCAGCAGTTTGGCGATCAGCGCGTTGGTGTGGGCGTCGTCGGTCCAATTGGAATAGTCGACACTGGTGTAATCTACTTCGCGCAGCTGGGTTTGTGTAAACTTAGTCCCCTTGCCGATTACAGGCTCGCTGTAGATGCTCCGTACCCCTTGGGAAACTTTGCCTTTGACCAGCGACAGCAGCTTGTCGATCAGGATGGTCTTCAGCTCGTTGAGCGCGATCTTGTGCTGATCTTCCAGCTTGGACAGCAGCTCTTTCTCCTGCTCTTTCTGCACCTTGTCCTTTTTGGCACGTGCAAAGAGCTGTTTGTCTATGATGACACCTTTGGTAGAAGGAGGCGCTTTCATAGAAGCATCCTTCACATCGCCGGCTTTATCGCCGAAGATGGCCCGAAGCAGCTTCTCTTCCGGAGTGGGGTCCGACTCGCCCTTAGGCGTAATCTTGCCAATGAGGATATCGCTTTCGCGCACCCAAGCGCCCACGCGGATGATACCGTTCTCGTCAAGGTCTTTGGTCGCCTCTTCGCTTACGTTAGGGATATCGTTGGTCAGTTCTTCTTCGCCCAGTTTTGTATCCCGGACGTCCATCTCGAAGTGCTCGATATGGATAGAAGTGAAGACATCTTCCCGCACAACACGCTCAGAGAGCACGATCGCATCCTCGAAGTTGTACCCTTTCCAAGGCATGAACGCGACCTTAAGGTTTTGCCCAAGCGCCAGCTCCCCTTGTTCTGTTGCGTAGCCGTCACACAGGATCTGCCCTTTGATTACCCGCTGCCCACGTTTCACGATTGGCTTCAGGTTAATGCTTGTGCCTTGGTTTGTACGGCGGAATTTGATGAGCTTGTACACTTTGCGGTTATCCTCAAAAGATACGAGCTGCTCTTCCTCTGTACGGTCGTAACGGATGATGATTTCGTTGGCATCAACGTACTCCACCACACCGTCTCCTTCTGCATTAATAAGCATGCGGGAGTCACGGGCTACTTTACCTTCCAGGCCAGTGCCCACAACCGGGGAACGAGGGCGCAGAAGCGGCACGGCCTGACGCTGCATGTTCGAGCCCATCAAGGCACGGTTGGCGTCATCGTTCTCCAAGAATGGGATCATCGATGCAGAAACCCCTACAATCTGGTTCGGGGCAACATCCATATATTCTATCTCCTCCGGAGTCAATACCGGGAATTCACCGTGCTCACGGCTCTTAATCCGATCTGATTCGAAGGCACCTTTTTCTGTAATAGGAGCATTGGCTTGAGCAATACGCTTAAAGTCTTCACCCTCAGCTGAGAGATAGACAGGCTGCTCAGTAACCACTACATTTCCTTCATCTACACGACGGTAAGGTGTTTCCAGGAAGCCCATCTTGTTCACTTTAGCGTGAACGCAAAGGGTGGAAATCAAGCCGATGTTCGGCCCTTCCGGTGTCTCGATTGTGCAAAGGCGGCCATAGTGGGAGTAGTGTACGTCCCGGACCTCAAAGCCTGCGCGCTCCCGTGAAAGGCCGCCAGGCCCCAGTGCAGAGATACGCCGCTTGTGCGTGATCTCAGAGAGCGGGTTGGTTTGGTCTAAGAACTGAGACAGCTGGCTCGTGCCAAAGAAAGAGTTGATCACCGAAGACAGCGTACGCGCGTTGATGAGGTCGATGGGCGTAAACACCTCGTTGTCGCGCACGTTCATGCGCTCACGGATGGTACGTGCCATACGGGCAAGGCCAACGCCGAATTGTGCGTAAAGCTGCTCGCCCACTGTGCGGACGCGGCGGTTGCTCAGGTGGTCGATGTCGTCGATCTCTGCCTTTTGGTTGATCAGGCTGACCAAGTAACGCACGATGGAAATAATATCCTCGCGCGTGAGCACCAAGACCTCCTTTTCAATGTCCAGCCCAAGCTTGCGGTTGATTTTGTAGCGGCCCACTTCACCGAGGTTGTAGCGCTTATCGGAAAAGAAGAGCTTATCGATGATACCGCGTGCAGTCTCCTCATCGGGTGGGTCGGTACCGCGCAATTGGCGGTAGATATACTGAACCGCTTCCATTTCAGAGCTGGAAGGGTCTTTTTGCAGTGTATTATATATGATGGAGTAGTCCTGGTCGATTTCGTCCTTTTGCAGGATAACGTTTTCGGTTTCTGCATTAAGGATGAGCTCGATATTGTCTTCATCGAGCACGATATCACGCTCCAGGATGATTTCATTGCGTTCGATGGTGACCACCTCTCCGGTATCCTCATCGACGAAGTCTTCAGTCCAGCTGCGCAAGACCCGGGCGGCGAGCTTACGGCCGATGGACTTTTCGAGCGTTTCCCGGGTAGCAGGGATTTCGTCAGCGAGGTCAAAAATATCGAGGATAGCCTTATCGGTATCATAACCAATGGCACGCATCAGGGTCGTAACCGGGAACTTCTTCTTCCGGTCGATGTAAGCGTACATGACCGTGTTGATGTCCGTGGCAAATTCCATCCAAGCCCCTTTGAAAGGGATCACCCTAGCAGAGTAGATCTTCGTACCATTGGGGTGGAAGCTCTGGCCAAAGAAAACACCGGGCGAGCGGTGAAGCTGAGATACAATAATACGCTCCGCACCATTGATAACGAAAGTACCTTTGGGCGTCATGTAAGGGATATTCCCCAGGAAAACGTCCTGAACAATCGTCTGGAAGTCAACGTGCTCCTCGTCATTGCAAGAGAGGCGCAGTTTAGCTTTTAGAGGGACACTATAAGTGAGCCCCCGCTGCATACACTCGTCGATAGTGTAGCGGGGCGGGTCCACGAAGTAATCCAAGAACTCCAGTACGAATATGTTTCTGGCATCAGTTATCGGAAAGTTCTCCTGAAATACCTTGTAAAGCCCTTCGTTCATCCGGTTTTCCGGCGTGGTTTCCAGCTGGAAGAATTCCTGGAAAGACTTCAACTGTATTTCAAGGAGATCAGGGTATGGTGAGGGAAGCTTGATTTTGCCGAAGCTCACTCGTTTCTCTTCGGCGGTCAGTACCTTACCGTTTGACGTCATTGGCTATAATAATTTGTGTTCCTGGCAGTCAAGAGCTTTCTCTCAAAAGCAGCCGCTGTAATAATACCCAAAAATATGGAAAAAGTTCAACATCCGTGAACTTATGTATATGACGATAGGCTTAGCCAGTTGGGAGCCAACTCGCTAAGCCTTTGCCGTATCGGATTGGAGCGGGAGCAACCTCCCTCTCCTACCCTTGTCTCAGTATCCCTACTTGAGTTCAATCTCTGCACCAGCTTCTTCCAGTGCAGCCTTGATTTTCTCAGCTTCTTCCTTAGATACACCTTCTTTGAGGGTACCAGGAGCGCCGTCAACCAGTTCTTTTGCTTCCTTCAGGCCAACGCCCAGCAAGCTCTTCACTTCTTTAACGACTTTCAGCTTACCTGCGCCAGCAGACTTGAGCACTACGTCGAACTCAGTCTTTTCTTCAGCTGCTCCGCCGCCGTCGCTAGCAGGGCCAGCCGCTACAGCTACAGCTGCTGCTGCAGGCTCAATGCCGTATTCTTCTTTCAGGATATTAGCCAGTTCGTTTACTTCCTTTACGGAGAGGTTAACCAGCTGTTCTGCAAATTCTTTCAGATCTGCCATCGTTGTTGATTTTAAAAGTTGTACGTTCGAAAAAAATATATTTGTGCGTACAGCTTGGAAGCCGTGCTAATGTGCAGCTATGTTTCAAGCTGCGGTTGAAGACAAAGGCTGCAATCTTAAGCAGCGCGGTCTTCGAGCGCTTTGAGCAGGCCTGCGATCTTCTGACCACCGGAGCCTTGGAGGGCGCTGATAACGTTCTTTGCAGGAGACTGCAGGAGCATGATGATCTCTGCCAACAGGTCTTCTTTCGACTTGAGGCTTGCGAGCGACTCCAGCTTGTCGTCACCGATGTAAACATCCGATTCGATATAAGCCGCCTTGAGCAGGGGCCTTTCGTTCTCCTTGCGGAATTCCTTGATCACTTTGGCAGGCGCATTCGCTGTTTCTGTGAACAAGATAGCCGTGTGGCCTTTGAGGGCCTCGTAAATGGCGCTGTAATTCTTCTCCTCGGGTGCGCTCTCCATAGCCTTCTTGATAAGGGTGTTTTTGACCACCTTCATCTCGATGCCTTTTTCGTAGCACAGCCCGCGGAATTTATTGACTTGCTCTACCGTCAGCGTAGAAGAGTCTGCCAGGTAGAAGTGCTCTACATTGGAAAGCTTCTCCTTCAGCGCTTCAATGGTAGCCGTCTTTTCTGCTTTAGTCATTGCTTAAGGTTTTGAAAAGTTAACTTAACCCATGTTCTTAGCATCAACACGGATGCCAGGGCTCATGGTGCTTGCTACGGTCACACTGCGCATATAAGTGCCTTTGGCCGAAGCCGGGCGCATGCGGGAAAGTGTGCCCAGCAGCTCTTTCGCGTTCTCTGTGAGCTTATTGGGCTCGAAAGAAACGCGACCCACTGAAGCATGGATAATCCCATATTTATCTACACGGAAGGAAATTTTACCTCCTTTGACATCGCTCACCGCAGCTCCTACGTTAGGGGTTACAGTGCCCGTCTTGGGGTTAGGCATCAAGCCACGAGGGCCGAGTACCCGGCCCAGACGGCCAACTTGAGCCATCACCTGAGGCATGGCAATAACGACGTCAAAATCTGTCCATCCGCCCTGTACTTTCTGTACGAGGTCGTCGAGGCCGGCAAAATCTGCACCGGCTTCCAAGGCTTCTGCCTCCTTGTCTGGAGTACAGAAAACAACAACACGCTTGGTCTTGCCCGTACCGTGTGGCAGCACAACTGTGCCACGGATGGCCTGATCTGCTTTACGGGGGTCAACACCAAGGCGGATGTGAAGGTCCACTGAAGCATCAAACTTAGCAGTGTTCACTTCTTTGATGAGGGCCATCGCGTCTTCCAGGGGATAGTTTTTCTCCCGGTCTACTTTCGCATTAACGGCGGCTCTCTTCTTACCTACTTTAGCCATTGAATTTCTGTTTTGAGGTATTAACGTCCTTTTCAGGACTCCCTGCGAAGAAATGAATTTGATTATTAGCCTTCAGCTGCTTCTGTTTCCCAAGGCGGTGTACCGCTAACGGTAAGCCCCATGCTGCGAGCGGTGCCTGCTACCATCTTCATACCAGACTCCACGGTGAAACAGTTCAGGTCAGACATCTTGTTTTCTGCGATAGCCTTTACGTCGTCCCAAGTTACAGACCCGACCTTGTTACGGTTAGGCTCTGCAGATCCCCCCTTGAGCTTAGCAGCAGCAAGCAGCTGTACAGCAGCGGGCGGTGTCTTGATGACGAAAGAGAAAGACTTATCCTTGAAAACAGTAATTACTACAGGAAGCGTTTGCCCTGCACGGTCCTGCGTCTCCGCATTGAAGCGCTTGCAGAACTCCATAATGTTTACCCCCTTAGCACCAAGTGCCGGACCTACCGGCGGAGCAGGGTTTGCAGCGCCACCCTTGACCTGTAGCTTAATAAAAGTACTGATTTCCTTAGCCATTGTGTCTCGCTTTAAAAAAACTATGTGGAGCTACGTTGCTTAGGGGAAGCGTTCCCATTCCAAAGAACGGAACAAAAGCTTTGTAGCTTAAATACATTTCGCTTTGCGGGGCTTAAGAGGTCTTTTCTACCTGCATGAAGTTGAGCTCTACCTCTGTGCCTCGCCCGAAGATTTTTACAATTACTTTCAGCTTTTTCTTCTCTTCGTTGACTTCCTGAATATCCCCGACAAACTCGCTGAACGGCCCATCAATAATCTTGACGGTCTCCCCAACAATGAACGGCTCGATCATCGCTTCGCCAGCTTCCTGAGACTCATCCACCTTGCCAAGCATCCGGTTGGCTTCTGATTCCCGCATTGGGATCGGGTTGTTCTTCCCCAAGAAGTGTATGACATTCGGAATGTTCGCTATAGTCTGTATGATTTCCCCGGAAAGTTGTGCAGGAATGGCTTCTATGAGGATATAGCCTGGCAGAATGTTGCGCTCAGAAATCACCTTCTTGCCACTCCGGATTTTATACACTTTCTCGGTTGGCACCAATACCTGTGTTATAAAGCCTCCCCACTTAGAACGATCAATCTCAAGCTCGATACGCTCTTTGATTTTACGCTCTTTACCGCTGATTACGCGCAGAGAGTACCACCGGCACTCAGGCTTGTTGTCTGATGCCTGATCCTCTTCAGGAGTATTATCTTCTAAAGGCTTACCGTTATCCTCAGTCATTTCTGCTGCTTATCCTAAATGAAATTAAAGCTTGTATATCTGATCTAGTACGCCCTTGGAAACAACATCCATTAGGAAGATAACCAGTGCCAGCAAAATTGATGCGACCAGTACAACCACGGTGCTGCTCTGAAGGTTGGACCAAGATGGCCAGGTAACCTTAGTAACCAGTTCGTGGTAGCTCTCTTTTACATACAACTTCAACCTTTCCATCTCTAATCGTGGTTATAACAGGTTTACTTACAAATATACTCGGAGAAAGGCACAAGCGTCCATCTTCCGAGAATAGAAGTTAAAACGCTCATTCTATGCTTTTCTCCGAGCCCGGATTTGTACGAAGGAAGTATTCCTTCTAAATTCTTTACGGAAAAAATCCGCTCTTGCACGGGCAGGAGGACTTGAACCCCCAGCCTACGGTTTTGGAGACCGTCGCTCTACCAGTTGAGCTATGCCCGTGTGTGGAAGAAGACCAGACTGCTAATGAGCCCGGTCTTCTTGCCTTTATTGTACTTATCAGACAGCCTTTAGTCAAAGGCGATCTGTGTTAGTCCAGAATCTCAGTTACCTGACCTGCACCTACGGTACGTCCGCCTTCACGGATCGCGAAACGGAGACCTTTCTCCATAGCGATGGTGTTGAGCAGCTTAACCTCAAGGGTTACGTTGTCGCCAGGCATTACCATTTCTACTCCGTCTGGCAGGTTAACGTCACCGGTAACGTCTGTGGTACGGAAGTAGAACTGTGGGCGGTAACCGTTGAAGAATGGCGTGTGACGGCCACCTTCGTCCTTGCCAAGAACGTATACCTCACACTTGAAGTGTTTGTGAGGCTTTACAGAACCTGGAGCGCAGATTACCATGCCACGCTTGATGTCATTCTTATCGATACCACGGAGCAGAAGGCCCGCGTTGTCACCTGCCTCACCACGAGTCAGGATCTTACGGAACATCTCTACACCTGTGATGGTAGAAGTCATTGGCTTTTCGCCCTCAGCCATCATACCAACAATCTCTACTGGGTTGCCAGTCTCGATAACACCACGCTCGATACGGCCTGTAGCAACAGTACCACGACCTGTGATAGAGAATACGTCCTCGATAGGCATCAGGAACGGCTTGTCGATAGCACGCTCTGGCTCAGGGATGTCGCTGTCAACAGCAGCCATCAGATCAAGGATTTTCTGCTTTGCATCAGCGTCGCCTTCCAGAGCTTTCAGGGCAGAACCCATGATGATAGAAGCGTTGTCGCCGTCGAACTCGTACTGATCCAGAAGCTCACGAACTTCCATCTCAACCAGCTCAAGCATTTCCTCATCATCAACAAGGTCAACCTTGTTCATGAAAACAACGATTTTAGGTACACCTACCTGACGAGCGAGCAGGATGTGCTCACGAGTCTGTGGCATAGGGCCGTCTGTAGCAGCAACTACGAGGATAGCTCCGTCCATCTGAGCCGCACCTGTAACCATGTTCTTTACGTAGTCAGCGTGACCTGGACAGTCAACGTGAGCGTAGTGACGGTTTTCAGTTTGGTACTCTACGTGAGCCGTATTAATAGTGATACCACGCTCTTTCTCCTCAGGAGCTGCGTCGATAGTATCGTAGCTTTTTCTTTCTGCGAAACCTGCGTCTGCAAGGACAGATGTAATGGCTGCGGTAAGAGTCGTCTTACCGTGGTCTACGTGACCGATAGTACCCACGTTCAAGTGGGGTTTCGTCCTTTCAAATGTTTCCTTAGCCATCGGTAATCAAATTTTTGATGCGAAAGTTTAATAATGAATCAGGATACAATACCGTTCACTAAAGTGAGCCAATGAGGGGATTTGAACCCCTGACCCCTTCCTTACCATGGAAGTGCTCTACCCCTGAGCTACATTGGCTTGACTTTAATCTTAGTTTGAAGCTTACACTCCTTTTGATCCGCCAAATTGATGGTGGCTGCAGGCAGGGGCTTCACTGCCGTGACCGGCGTATGTTATTAATTAGGGCTTGCCCTCACCCGCCCGCACCGTTGCGCGGCAGGCGCCTGCCTCGATCGAGGCAGGAAAAAAGAGCGGGAGACGAGACTCGAACCCGCGACCCTCAGCTTGGAAGGCTGATGCTCTACCAACTGAGCTACTCCCGCTTATTAACCCTTTTTGTCAAATGATAAACCCTGACTCATTACCAGGGGAAGAGCACTTGGTGATGCCCTCCTGCTCCCTCAGCATAGTGGGGAAGCCTTGAAACAGCAAACCGCCTCAGCTTGCAACAGCTTGGCGGGATGAAGTGGGGATGATAGGATTCGAACCTATTCAGACAGAGTCACCAGATTTACAGTCTGGCCCGGCTCTCCAACTCCGGCGCATCCCCTTTTGCAAATTGAACTGCTTGATTTAAGCCTTAAACGTTGAGCGCGAACAGAAGCATTAAAGCCTCAGGCTGCCCGTGATACCGTTTTTGAGCCAGCAGAGGGATTCGAACCCCCGACCCGCTGATTACAAATCAGCTGCTCTGGCCAACTGAGCTATGCTGGCGTTAAGTCTTAGCAGATTTTCAACTTGCAATTTGTTCGGCTGCAATCATTCTTGCTGCCTTTCGTTTTTTGCTCCGCAAAGATAATGCTATCTGCGAAACCTGCAAGCAAGAATTTATATTTTTTTTCGCCTTTCAATTGTTGTGCTGAGATCATTTTCTCAAAGCGATTGCAAAGATATAACTTTTGCGACAAAGTGAAAACCTTCTACTTTTTTTTTGTCTTTTTTTCTTCTCGCCCCTGCGGTACTGCCCCTGCCCGCCAACTCTGCCTCAGGGTACACACAGAAGCCCCCTGCTAGCTTGGGCCAACAGGGGGCTTCTGGAAGATATGCAAACGCTCGTGTTAAGCGGACTTCCTGCGCAGGCGGTCTTTATAACGGATGAGCTGACGGCGTATAGTAGATACCGCGCTGTCAATAGATGATTCAAATGTTTTGGCAGATTCTTTCACAAAAAGGGTTTCGCCGGGCACGCTAAGGCTCACCTCGGCTATCTTGTCTTTGACTTGCCCAGAATTTTCGAGGCGCAGCGTCACCCTTGCCTCTATAATGCGGTCAAAGTACTTTTCCATTTTACTGAGCTTGGCTTCGATAAAGCTGACCAGCTTCTGATCGGCTTTGAACGACACGGATTCGGTATGTACCTTCATAATCTTTCCTGTTTTAAATGATGTAGGATGATAATATAATGCTACAGGCTGAGACGACTCACTTGTGGTGCATATCTTCACTTTCAGCCTTTGGGTGTGCCTGTTGGTAAACTTCTTTCAAACGCGCAATGGTATTGTGCGTGTAAATTTGGGTGGAGGCCAGGGATGCATGCCCAAGCAGCTCTTTTATGGCATTGAGCTCCGCCCCGTTCTCTGCCAGGTGGGTAGCAAATGAATGCCTTAGCGCGTGAGGCCCCATCTGCTCACTGCTGCTTACCAGCGATAAGTATCTCTTGACGATATTGTAGGCCAGCTTGGGGTACATCTCCTTCCCTTTCCCTGTCAAGAACAAATGGGCCGTCATCGGAGGAAGGCCTTCTCTTTCGGACAAATAAGCCTGCACCTGATCTGCCAACTGCCGGCTAATGGGCACCAAGCGTTCTTTACGGCCTTTGCCACGGATAAGCAAGTGCCCCGCTGCCAAGTCGACATCAGCGACCTTTAGGCCGATCAGCTCTGCTCTGCGTATGCCTGTGGCATACAGGACCTCAAGCAGCAGTCGGTCTCGGCTGCCCTCAAAGCCGGAGGGGAAATCAACCTCGCCAAACAGCCGTTCCAGCTCTTCCTGCCTAATGGCCCCGGGCAGCCGCTTTGGTGTCTTGGGGCCTGTCACCTTGAGGGTAGGGTCTATTGAAACTTGGCCTCGCCTGGCCAAAAAACGGAAAAACGCCCGCAGGGTGGACAGCTTCCTGTTCACCGTCTTTGGGCTGTTGCCCTTGCCGAGCAGGTCGACCATAAATGCGCGGATATGCCGGTGGGTTACCTGATCGGGCGCTTCTGCCCCGTAATGCTCAGACAAGAACAGCGAAAACTGCTCCATATCTTTAGTATACGCAGCGAGAGTGTTTTCAGAGAAGCGCTTCTCAAACTCCAGATATTGAAGAAAAGCGGTTATATCCATTCAGCAGGTTTATTCGTTCGAGTTACATCAAGTTAACCCAATTGCATTAAATTGTCAAATTATAATTGCAAGGTGTGCTGCACAGCAAAAGCCGACAGCTAGCCTAGGGCACTGAAACACAAGTGATTTATGCGTAGAGAGAAAAAGGATAAACATTTCATCAAAAAACCATACTACGAGGGAGGGCCCAATGCAATGAAGGCTTTCGTCTCGAAAGAGCTGCGCTACCCTCCTGAAGCGGCCCAGGCAAACGTAGAAGGCACGGTAGTCGTCCGCTGCAGTATAGCACATACCGGGGCGGTGTCCCGCGCTGACGCCATATCCGGCCCGGGCTATGGGTGCGAAGAAGAAGCTTGCAGGATTGTAAGCCAGATGAAGTTCAAAGTGCCAAAGCAGCCAGGCAAAGGCAAGATCATCTTCCATAAGACCATCAAGATACACTTCAGGCTCCCCAACCCACAACAGCCTGAGGCACCTTCTGCCGCCACTTTCCAGTATCAGTACCAGCCAACGGCCACGCGTTCTGGCCAACCGAAGCCCGGTACCGGTTACGAGTACACTATTGATCTACCAAGCTGACTTGGGCAGGATGAGCCCTTCCCTGCTCTGCCCGGCCATAAAAACTTCTTCCTTTGCCGGCAGGCGGGTATCCAAATACATCAGTGGGTAGGTAATGTTTTGATTCTCGGGGTAATCCCCAAAAGGGTAATCTCCGTAAGGGAAACCGTTTTCCTGGACTCCACTGACGATCTGGGGCTGGCTATCGACCTGCAGCCAAGTGGAGAAACTGACGACCACATACGGTACGGGTGATAATTGCTCCCCTACCCTACTGCCAAAAACACAGCGCCCTTCCCATTGCAGCCAAAAGCTCTCCGTCAAGCGGTCAAAAGCTAAAAGGTTGTTATTGTAGATGATGCCCGATACCCCAAACTCGACCCCATCTGGCCGCTCATAAACACGGGTTGTCCCGGTAAGCGGCGCATACATTATTGCGACTGGCACCCCGCCGACCTCATCGTTGATGACCTCGTGCCAGTTCAGCACTGGGATAGGGTACAGCTTTACCTCCCCATTTACCTTAACGGCCACTACCCGGTCCGATTCCTGCAGATAAAAGATAGCCTCCGGGGCATTCCCCAGTACTTGGTAGGTCACAAACTCAGGGTTATCCAAAGAAGGGATCTCATCGAGCTCCATACCTTGCGCCAAGCCTTGGGCGGCAACTGCCCATCCGGGCACCGTATCTGTAGCAAGCGCTATGGCTTCCATGCCTTGGCCCCATATCTCCACGCCTGGATATAGGGCGCCAAACACAAACCAAAACCCTCTGCCTGACACTACCGGCTCGAGCGCTGCCCCAGCATCTGGGCCGGACACGGCCTTGCCGAAAACATCCCACTCATTCCCCTTTTCATCGCGCATGACAACCGGGAATGCCCCTTGTACAGCATCGAACACCAGCGTATCCTCTTGTAAGACAGCAGCAAAGGCAACGGCAAAATCTCTCCCGTTGCTCCCTGCAGCAACAATAGGCTGCCCATCTGCCATGAGGTTCAGGACCGTCACCTGCCTGCTCTCGCCACTGCCGCCGGCTGCTACCGTCGGCTCGCGCTCTGTAGTACAGGAAGCCAGGCACAGTACGTAGAGAGTGGAAACAAAAATCAACCGGGCGGCCATAGTCATCTCTTTTTGATTGGGCGCAAACCAGATTATCATTTTTTGGGCCTGCCCCTGCCGCAAGGATGGGGCCTGCCCCTGCCCAACGGGCAGGTGCCGCTATGCTACGGGGCTCGCTATCCGCTCGGCCCCTCGCCCTACAGGCGTCGGGTCTGGCCTTCGGCCACCCCTTCGCAGCGCTAGGCCAATGCTAGCCTAGAACCCGGAAAGTATAAACGCCTGCGGTATTTTGGTTTGCGCCTTTTTGGTTTAGGAAGGGGCTACAACCTACCGGCTGCAGCCCCTTCTTTATTAGACTTGACATCAAGTCTGTTATCCAGCCTGATGTTTGCCACAGGCTGGCATCCATATTAATGTAGGAAAAGTGCTTAATTCACATCCCACCAGAGCTTGGTGTTCAGGTCATTTGGCGTACTGGTAACCGCTTGCAGAGAAGAGTTGTTCCGAGTCTGCTCATCAATTGGATAAGGCAGGCGTACAGGAATAACATCGTTGGTAGCTGCTGCGGGGACCTCGAGCACAGGGAAGTCAAGACGGCGCCACTCTGCCCAGGCCTGAGGCCCGTTCATGTAGAACGCGATCCACTTCTGCCACCCTAGAGACTGCTTCCAGTTGTTGGCATCGTAAGGGTTTGCCGCGATGTAATCTGCAATAGCAGCTGCATCGGTAATGCCCCAGTAATTCATGGAAGCGGTAACGCCTTCTGCGTAAGCAGCCGCAGCATCTCCAGCCAGCAGGCCGCGCTGATAAGCCTCAGCCATAAGGAAAGCGACTTCGGCGTAGTCGATGATAACCGCAGGAGCTGTTGCAGCGCGCACCATACCGCTCGGGCGGGAAGTTGTCGACTTTAAGGCAAAAGCTTCGCCGTCAGTAAGCCCATAAGGCATGCCAACAATTTCACCGGAGTTGGTTGGTGCTGCGAAGACATCAAGACGGGGGTCGCCCATATCCTTGAGGTTGTCCACGAGCACATCCGTCACAGCAAAGTCGTCACGGTTGTTGATGACATTGTCAATGTAAAGGGGGTTGGCGATATTGGGGTCGCTTGAGAAGACAAACAATGCATTATCGGCATTGCTTTCTAGCATCCCACCGTTAGCCGCTTTGTCAATGTAGGTTTTAGCCGTGCCCTCATCTACATCTACAATGCGCATAGCCATACGCATCATAAGAGAGTTGCCCATTTTGCGCCACATCGTCATATCGCCGCCATAGATCAGGTCAGCCCCTCCAAAGGAGCTGCCAGCCTCGTCTATAGAAGCAACTGCAGCATCGAGGGAAGCCAAGAGGTCCATGTAAATGCTCTGCTGCGTGTCGTACGCAGGCAGCGGGTAGGTTACCCCATCCAATGCTTGAGTGTAAGGGATATCGCCATAAGCGTCTACCAGCGAATGGAAGGTTTGTACCCGGAGGATTTCCAAGATAGCAAGCTGATTGGCACGTACGCTCTCCAGCATGTTCTCATCCTCCATGATCATCTCCGAAGCTACCTTGAGCTCATTGAGCACGCCAGCGTAGAAGTTGCTCCACTGCGTATTGAAGTTGTTGCCATCAACGGTATAGCGAGACTCCTCGGCATACTCATTTTGTGCCCAGTGCTGTACACAAAGCATCGTCCACTCTGCATTGTAGCCACGGCTCCAAAGCGTGTTATTCAGGGTGTACTGTGCTTGAGTCATCAGGTTGGAAGCAGGCACTTCCGTAGGGTTGTTGGGGTCGACATTAAGGTCGGCCACATTTTCGCAAGCGGTGCCACCAAGCAGTGCCAGGCCGAATGCGAAAGCGTATTTATGCTTTGAGAAAAACTTCATTTTTTCAGTTTATTTTAGTGAATCAATGTGCGCGCTGCCTGCGCCAAGTCGTTAGGCTGCCAGAGCAGGCAGTGCCGTCTCCGTTGGCTGGTTTACAGCTTCAAAGACAGGTTCACACCGAATGAACGGGTAGATGGCACCTGAGCATTTTCCAGCCCCTGATCGTTACCTGCTCCATTGATGTTCTGTGGGTCGAGGTAAGGAAGATCAGCAGTTAGAATAGCCAGGTTACGGCCAAATACAGATACAGTTACATCACGGAATGGCGCTTTTCCGAACAGCTTGTTCGGGATAGTATAGCCAATGCGCACATCGCGGAGCTTGACAAAGCTAGCCTCGTAAACGTTAGGTGCAGCGCGGTTCCAGTAAGTCTGATAGTAGACCTGAGGGTTGACACGCACGTCGTTCGGCGTACCGTCAGCTTTTACGCCAGGCAGCAGCATGCCATCTGCACGGATATCGTCGCTGTCGTTGAAAGCAACGGTTTCAGGGTGCATACCGGAGTACTTAGACCACTGCAGAGATGTAGAGTGGACAGCGCCCCCTTTCTGGAAGTCGAACAACACATTGGCAAAAAGGCCTTTATAACGGAAACCAGTTGAGATGCCGCCGGTCCAGTCTGCGATGGCAGAGCCGAGGAAAACCCGCTCGTCGGTAAACAAATAATTGCCATCCTCATCGACCAGGCGCTCGCCATTTTCGTTGTAAACGTAGTCCTGACCAAAGATAGCCATATAAGGCAAGCCTTCTGCGATACGCAGGTCAGCGGCCCAAGTGCCGCCGCGGGCGATGCTCTCCACACCATCAGCGATACTTACTACTTCATTGAACTGACGCAGGGCATTCAAGGTGATGTTCCAGCTGAAGTCCTTGGTTTGAACAGGTGTAGCAGAAAGCATGAACTCAAAGCCGTAGTTGCGCATCTCACCTGCGTTCAACACCTTAGAGGTATAGCCGGTTGCAGGAGAAGAAGGCACGGTGAAGATGAGATCTTCAGTAGTACGGTCATAATAAGCTGCATCAATGCCGACACGCCCATTGAGGAAGCGCAGGTCAAGGCCCAGCTCAATCTCGGAGGTCAATTCTGGCTTGAGCACCGGGTTGTTCTGTGCATTAGGCACCGTGTAGCGAGGCTGGCCATCGTAGTTGGGAGTCTGTGGCAGAAACACATCCGTCAGACGGTAAGGGTCTGCATCGTTGCCCACCTGTGCAAAGCTGGCACGTACTTTTGCAAAAGAGATCGGGCCAATCTTGCCGCCGAACATCGGCAGGTCAGAGATAACCGCACTTACTGATGCAGAAGGGTAGAAATAAGAGTTGTTGTCATCAGGCAGTGTAGAAGATACGTCGTTACGTGCGGTAACGTCGAGGTACAGCCAATTGTCGAAGCCAATAGAAGCCAAACCAAAGACACTGTTGATGCCGCGCTGGAACTCACTGGTAGAAACGATTGGCGCGCCAGCAGAGTTGCTGATGTTGTAGTACCCTGCCAAAGACAGGCCACCACTTGTATTGAGCGTGGTTGCACGCTGCAACTGACGCATGCGGTTGCCCCCTACCATAGCATTAAGAGAGATGCGGTCGAAGTCTTTGTTATAGTTCAGTTTCAACTCCATGTTGGTCTCTTGGAAACGGCGCTCGCCTTCCTCGTAGTAAGGAGTAGAGACAGATCCTACAGGCACCCCTTCGCGGAGGCTAAACTGGTAAAGGTCTGTACCTACCCGGCCAGAAAGCACCAGGCCTTCTGCCAAATCTACAGACAGTGCGGTATTGCCATAGAAACGGTTGCGCACGTCCTCTTGCAGGAAGTTGTTGCGCACCCAATAAGGGTTGTCGAAGAAATTCGGGCGGGCAGTGAAAGAAATCAGGTTGCCGTTGGCATCCACCTGAGGGCCCACTGCATTCCAAGTCTGCTGAGTACCATCGGTACGGGTATCGTTCTGAAGGCGCTCCATGTCCAGGTTCGTCTGCCACCACTGCGTAAAGGCCTGCATAGGGTTGGCATTGTTATAACCTGTCACGTTACGGCCAGAGGCATCCGTGCGCACGTAGTTACCTACAAACTCCGCGCGGACGCGGTCGTGGATATCATAGCCAGAGTTGAAAGTAATAGTGTTCCGCTCCAGCTTGGAGTTCGGCATAATGCCTTCCTGGTTCAGGTTGCTGTAGCCCAGGCGGAAGTTGCCCTTATCGTTGGCGCCGCTGAGCGCAACGCTGTTCATCAGGGTCTGCCCTGTTTCGAAGAAGTCTTCGTAAGAGCCGTTTGGCGCAACCCAAGGGCGTACTTCTTTGTACATAGCATTGCCCTCATCCCAGCTGTCCCAATGACGGACCAGTACGTTGGGGTCATACTTAGGGCCCCAGGAGCCGTCCTTAGAATAAGCAGGGTACAGGTATTCCTGCCCGTCTTGGATTACACTGGCGAAACCGTTGTTGACGTTGGGGTCGACAATAGCGCCGCCACCGTACTGCTGCTGATGCGGGATCAGGTTGACTGCGTTGTCAAATGTAACGCTAGAGTTCACCTCAACACCGATGCCCTGCCCTTTGCGGCCAGAACCATCCTTAGTGGTGATGAGGATAACACCGTTGGCACCGCGCTGACCGTAGAGCGCAGATGCCGCTGCACCTTTCAGTACAGTCATCGACTCGATGCTCTCCGGATCAATGTCCTGTGCCGTGTTGCCATAATCGTAGGAGGTGTCGTCTCCAAATCCTCGCATTTGAGCATTGGAAGCGAAGTTGGAGTTGTCGATGGGGATACCATCCACCACAAAGAGCGGCTGGTTCTCGCCAAGGAAAGAGTTCACCCCGCGGATAGTAATCCGGGAAGAGCCACCTAATGTGGATGGGGAACCCTGAATCTGCACACCTGCCACTTTACCCTGAAGGGAATTGACCAGGTTGACCTCACGGGTCTCAGCAAGCTCGGCACCGCCAAGCTCCTGAGCAGAATAGCCCAAAGACTTTTTCTCCCGCTCGATGCCCAGCGCCGCCACCACTACTTCCTGAAGGTTGACTCCTTCTTCCATGGTGATATCCAGCACCGTGCTTGTGCCTACTTCAATTTCTTTTGTGGTAAAACCGGTGTAGCTAACAATAAACACCGCATCGTCGCCAGAAACATTGATCGAGTAAGTCCCGTCAATGTCTGTGATAGTACCTGTGGAAGTACCTTTTACGAGGATACTGGCGCCCAGGAGCGGATCTCCTGCTTGGTCACTTACAGAACCCGTGACCGTCCTCTGTGCGAACATGGAACCAATGCCAAATAGCACCAGCCCCAGTACTAGTGAGAGTTTTTTCATACTAAATATTGATTTAATTAAAACGTTGAGTCAAACGCTAAAGTAGGACAATTTAGATACTTTACCTGAGGAGAAGTTAATTTTTTGTTAACCGTACGTCAAAATCAAACCTTGGCAGCATAGCCTAGCCGCACTCTTCAACTTATTGTCATACAAACACTTACGCCAAGTGTTTGCGTTCCTCCCAGCTCTAAGGCAGAGATAGCATGCTGCCTGGGCTGAAGCCCGAGCGCTGAGCACATTAGGCGAGTTCCCGCTTATACATCTGAATGGTATTCGACAGCCCATAATAAAGCGCATCTGCAATGAGCGCATGCCCGATGGAAACTTCAAGCAAGCCTTCTACCTGCTCTGCATAAAAACGGAGGTTGCTCAGGTTGAGGTCATGCCCGGCATTTAGCCCCAGGCCCACCTCCGCAGCCACTCTAGCTGCTTCAGCATGGGGTGCAACAGCTCTGGCTGGTTGCCCGGATCCGAAAATTTTCGCATAATCGCCCGTGTACAGCTCGACCCGTTGGGCGCCGACAGCTTTGGCCCCCTCTACAAAGGCAGGGACTGGGTCTACAAAAATGGATACCCTGACGCCCCATTCATTCAGCTGGGCCGTAATGTCCTGCAAAAAGCTTTTGTGCTTGACGGTATCCCACCCCTGATCGGAAGTCAGCACATCCGGGCTATCGGGCACCAAAGTCGCCTGATGTGGACGGTTGTCCTCAATCAGCTTCATGAACTCAGGCGTAGGGTTGCCTTCAATATTGAACTCTGTAGTGTTTACAGCTTTCAGCAATGGGATATCCGAATAGCGGATGTGCCTTTGGTCGGGGCGTGGATGGACAGTGACCCCTTCAGCGCCGAAGCGCTCACAATCCCGTGCGACTTCCTGGAGGTTGGGCAAATTTCCTTCCCGGGCATTACGGATTAGAGCAACTTTGTTGATATTTACACTTAACCGAGTAGACATGCGATTCTTTTTTTGGCATAAACAGCCGTACTGCCCCAAAGTTAACAAACCGCAAGTGTCTGCTCTATAAAAACATATAACATGCTCGGCAACCATAAGGAAGCCTATAACTTCTCCCCCATCGGCAGCCTGTTGCTGCTGGCCCTGCTCATGATGCTGTGCAGCGGCATCGGCAGTGCCCTTGGCTGGCTTACTGCCCGGTCATACGGACTTGAGATCGGTGCAGTTATCGACACCTTCAGTGACCAAAGCCCGCTTGAGGAGCGCAACCTCCTGAGGTGGATCAATTTTTTTTCACAGCTGTTCACCTTCACCGTGCCTGCTGTCCTGCTGGCCCGTATGCTAGAGGGGCAGAAATGGCTCAGCAGCTTACAGCTGCACCGGGCTTCGAGGCGGGCCATATATGCTGCAGCCGGGTTATATATTTTCGGGATTTTCATCCTTTCTCAAGCAGCATTTTGGTTCAATCAGCAGCTCCCCCTGCCCTCTTGGGCCGATCAAATGGAGGGCACTGCGCTAAGGCTCACACAGGGGCTGTTGGTCATGGAAAGCCCTGCGGAATTCCTGCTCACCCTATTGGTAGTCGCTGTGCTGCCAGCATTGGGGGAGGAGCTTGTATTCCGGGGGGTGGTGCAACAGCAGCTGGCCAAGGCGGCCCGGAGCCCGGCCTGGGGCATTTGGCTTTCTGCCGCCATCTTCAGTGCATTCCACCTACAGTTTGCTGGTTTCTTGCCGCGCCTGCTCTTAGGGGCTGGGCTGGGCTATCTATTTTTGTGGAGCCGAAGCCTGTGGGTGCCAATTGCAGCCCACTTCCTGATCAATGGTATGCAGATAGCCGGCCAGTACATTCAAAAAAACGCACTGGCGGAAGCAGCAGTAGATGAGGTCAACTGGCCAGCTACGACACTGGCCGGGTTGCTCGTTGCCGGGCTGAGTTATTATCTTTACGGGCAGTACCGAAAACAAGAACCAACTGCGGGGGCTCAACCTCCCGGTCATAATTAAGCCCTGATGATGAAAGGCCTTGTACAGCGAGCCGTTACCGGATTGTTATTTGTAGCAGTAATCACGGTCTGTATTTATGCCAGCCCGATCTCTTTTGTCATCCTGTTCACCTTGGTGGCCGGGCTGTGCCTTTGGGAATTTTTTGGGCTGGTGCTCACCCGCAACCACCGCAGAGACTTGGTGCGCCGAAACCTGGCGCTGGCCCTTGGCATGGTGCCTTTTCTGCTCAGCGTGACCATACAGCTCAACCTCGTGGCAGACCGGGAATCTTTCATCGCGTTCGCTGCCCTGCTGCTCTTCCCCTTCCTCTTTTCTGCTTTCATCTATGAGCTGTACACCAAATCGGAACGCCCCTTTGTCAACGTGGCCTTTGTCATGCTGGGCATGGTATACATTGGCGTCCCCTTTGCCCTGCTGCTCTTTGTCGCTTTTGATGCAGGCGCTTACTACCCCAATCTGATTTTTGGCCTGCTGCTGATGAACTGGATGAACGACAGCGGTGCCTACCTTGTGGGGTCACGGATTGGGAAGACTCCGCTTTTCCCAAGGATCTCGCCTAAAAAAACATGGGAAGGCTCAGCCGGGGGCATGGCCCTGACGCTTATCGCAGGAGTGGCCTGCTTCTACAGCAGCAACGACCTTCAGTTTAAGGATTGGATGGCCCTGGCTGTCATCGTTGTCGTTTTTGGGTCTTTGGGCGACCTGGTGGAGTCTATGCTCAAACGCAGTGTGCGGATTAAGGATTCCGGGACCTTGCTGCCGGGCCATGGCGGGCTGCTCGACCGTTTTGACGCTTTCATTTTCCTCCTCCCTTTTGCCACTGCTTACATTTTGTGGGTGCGCTGACGCCCTCCACTTGCGATAGGGCTGCCGGTACCCCTTCAAGCTGCAGACAAAGGGGCCAAGATGGCTGGGCGTGAACCAAAATATCGCAGTCGTTTAGGCTTTTCGGGCTTTATAGCTTGGCATTGGCCTAGCGCTGCGAAGGGGCGGCAGGCCTGATAAGGCCGAGCGAAGAGCGAGCCCCGTAGCATAGCGGCACCTGCCCTCACGGCAGGGGCAGGCCCCCCAAAAAAACGACAATCTGGTTTGCGCCCAGATGGCTGCTCTTTTTTGGCTGGCCACTGCCTGAGTTTGTGTATTTTTACGCCCGAAAAAAACGGTGGCCCCTTGTATAGGGCACTGTAATGCCGTTGAACCTCAACTAAAAAACATGGCTTTGATCCATAAAGAGGGGTACAAACTCCTCCTCGGCGCCGGCCTGCTGCTGGCCCTGGCTACTTCCCTTGCTTGGCATTTTTGGCCTGGGCTCCCCGCAACTCTTATTTCCGCGGGCTCCGGCTCCATCTTTCTGCTTATCCTGCAGTTTTTCCGCAATCCGCCCCGCCGGATCAGCAACCCCGACGATAGCCTCATCTATGCCCCCGCCGATGGCAAGGTGGTTGTCATAGAGGAAGTAGAAGAGCCGGAGTACTTCCAAGATAAAAGATTGCAGATCTCCATTTTTATGTCACCTCTAAACGTGCATGTCAACCGTAACCCCTTGGGCGGCGAAGTCCGGTATGTGCGCCACCATCCAGGCAAGTACCTCGTAGCCTGGCACCCTAAATCTTCGACAGAAAACGAACGCACAACGGTCGTCATAGCACAACAGGGGCAGGAAGTCCTGCTTCGTCAGATAGCAGGTGCCATGGCCAAGCGGATCCGCAATTACCTCACAGAAGGCCAGCATGTGGCACAAGGGAGTGAAATGGGGTTTATCAAATTCGGCTCCCGGGTAGATGTGTTCCTGCCCCTCGGCACTCAGATTGAGGTGGGCATAGGCCAAAAGGTAAAGGGGAACCAAACGGTGATTGCTAAACTGAAAGAGGGGCAAGCCTAGGCCTTCGGAACAGGCCACATCATCATTCCTCCCAGACGACTTCCCCCTGCTCATTGATGTACTGCCAGCGCCCACGGTAAACCACCTGCGCCAAGCCAGAGCGGAAAGGCAGGGCTGCCTGATAACGGGGCGGTATGCGCCACTGCCCGTCAGTGCCTATATAGCCCCAATGCCCTTTGTTCTTGACTTGCGCTAAGCCTCCGGCAAATACCCCTGCATCTTCGAAGCCGGCTTTGATGGCCAGGTCTCCTGTTGTGTTTACGTAGCCATACCTGCCGTGCAGGGAGACCGGTGCCCGGCCACTGCTGAAATCGCCAGCGAACGCGAAACGGGGCTCGACCACAATCTCGCCAGCAGCAGAAACAAAACCATATTTCCCGTCTTGGGCAAATGCAGCCAGCCCTTCGAAGAACTCGCCCTGCCCCTGGCCGAAAGCCCCTTCAAACTGAGGGCTCAGCAGCATCTCGCCATTTGTATTGATCAGCCCCCATTGATCGCCAGACCATACGGGAGCAACGCCCTCCCGGAAATCACCAGCCTGCTCATACTGTGGAGCAATAGCAAGCGCGCCAGTTTTGTCCAGAAACCCCCAATAATCACCTATTTTCACAGCAGCAAACCCTTCTGAAAACGACCGGGCACCGTCAAAACCAGGGCGGATGGCCCATTGCCCCTGAGGGTCGATAAAACCCCATAAAACCTGCTCCGCAGCTGGGGCTAGCCCGCCGGAAAAATCTCCCGCGCCAGAAAACCGGACGGGGATCTCCACCCCTCCTCGCCGGTTGATGTAGCCCCACTGCCTGACAAGCCGCACCCGGGCCAGGCTTTCTTCAAAAAAACCGACGTAGCCAAACAAATGGCGGAGCAAAAGGCGGCCCATCTCATCCATTGGCACCCACTTGTCATTGAAACGTACCCGGGCAAAACCATTGTAAAAGTCCTCTACTTCTAAGTATTGCGGCTCAATGGCCACATCGCCCAGCCGGTCCATGAAACCGTAGCGGCCTAGTTCGCGGATGATGTAGAGCGGGCTGTCCATGATTGGGGATTCTGAAATTTTGGGCGAATATAGGGATTTGCGCCGATAAGGCTGCTGCCCTCTCCTGCATGGCTCCCCAAAAAACAACTTTACTCCTGCACCTTAGCCACCCTGGCTACCTGCACTTGCTGCCCTTGCTGCACCCGTAAAAAGTACAAGCCTGCAGGCAGCCCGCTCAAGTCTATGGCCCCGGTGGCACGCTCGAGCGCCAGTTGCCGAAGGCACTGCCCAGACACATCGAACAGCGCTGCCTGCGCGCGCATCGCGGGGCCTCGCCCTTCAATATTGATGCTCAACAGGCCCGATACCGGATTGGGAGCGAGGCGCACCTGGAACGAAGGGGCTCCTTCAGACGATACCCCAGCTGTAGCTTCCAAAGACAGCTTGATGATCCGGCCCTCACGAGCATCAAGCTCCCCACCAGGTATTGCCCAACCCTCAAACCCTCCTAAGCTGTTGAGCTCGATGCTTCCCAAATCACTCCCTGCGAGAAGGTCTGTCACGCGGTAGGCCCCGGCCGGCAAGGATGAAACAGGCATCGACAGTATTGGGGCTCTGCCTTCGCTGCTAAGATTGGACAGCGCGATGACCGCTTCCTCCGGAGCAACACGAGCGTAGCTCAGCACTTCGGGCACAGAGGCAGCGATATCGAGCAGATAGCCCCGGCGCAGCGCCTCCTCTTCGTTGCGCAGCTGCACTAAGCTCCGGTAGGTGTGAAAAAGCGAAGCTTCATCCGTTTGCATCACAGCCACATTCTGAGCAGCATAGTTGTTGCCCAGCCCAATCCAAGGCTGAGCGGTGGTAAAACCGGCATTGGGCCCGGGAGACCATTGCATTGGGCGGCGGATGTTCTCGTGCGCGCCGGTGCCCGTCATGCCCACCTCTTCTCCGTAATAAATAAAGGGCGTGCCTGGCAAAGTGAGGTAGATGAATGCTGCCTGTTTCATCTTGGCAGGGTTCTCGCCCAACTGATTGTAAACCCGATCGATATCGTGGTTGGACAGGAAGGTAGCATACTGCAGCTTAGGGTACCCTGCCTGCATGAGGGCCAGCTGCTGACGTACAGGCAGGGCATTACTATTGTTCACAGCGTTGATCATGCTGCTGGCCAGATCGAAGTCAAAGCATAAGTCGAGCCGGCCTTCGCCCACATAAGGAAGGATGGAGGCGGTATTGGACCACACCTCTCCTACCGTTACAGCATCCGCATTTGTATTTTTGTACAAAGTTCTGAAATCCTCCAGCAGCTCAAAGGTCTCAGGCGTATTTTCCAGTATTGCCCCATCCTCATCGAGGTACTTGATGGCATCTAGCCGGAAACCATCCACGCCTTTGTTGAGCCAGAACTCAGCGATGTCAAAAATTTCCTCTTTCACCGGGGGATGGCTGTAGTTGAGGTCCGGCATGCCGCCCCAGAACAGGCCATAGTAATAATCGCCGTTGCGCGGGTGCCAGACGGTCTGCCCCCACGGGCCAATGAAGCCCGGATTGGAGCCCGACCACACGTACCAGTCCCGGTAGCCGCCCAGGCTGTTGGCCGATTGCTGAAACCAGGGGTGCTGATCAGAGGTATGGTTCATCACAAAGTCGATGATCACACGGATGCCACGCTCATGGGCAGCATCCAGCAAAGCCTCAAAGTCCTCCATAGTGCCATAGTCCGGTTCTGTGGCGTAATAGTCCGTGACGTCATAGCCGTGGTAGGAAGGCGATTCCATCATCGGCATCAGCCAAATGCCGGTAATGCCCAAGTCGGTATCGGTTTCCGGGTCGCCATCGTTGAGGTAGTCCAGTTTCTCAATGATGCCCTGAAAATCGCCTATGCCATCGCCGTTGCTATCGTAAAAACTGCGGACGAAGATTTCGTAGAAGACGGCATCGTTCCACCAGTGTGTCTCAAAGTCGAGGGAGAAAGCCGGGTCACAGAGGGTGCAGCTGTTGAAGCAATACACCAAAGGCCCGGTGCCACCAACCTCCGCCTGTACCGTACGAACCCGCTGCCCATCCGGCCCTTCCACCGTGCAATCCAAAGGCGGTGCCTCCACGGTGCTGCCATTGAGGAAAACATACTGATAGTCACCGGGGGGTACGCTCAGGCGGGTTTCGAACACGCCGTCCCCATCCTCATCCTGTAAGGGGATAGCCGTAGGGTCCCAGTCCGCCGGCAGCCCGGCTGCTTCCTGGAAGTCGCCCATCACGAAGACGCCCTCCGGAGCGACCGTTTCCATTTCCATACTGACGGCGAGGCGCAGCGTGGCATTGCAGGAATCAAAGATGACCGCCGGGAGGCTTAGCCCGGCCTCTCCTACGGTCACCTGCCGGTTGAAGTTGCCGCCGCCATCGCCAAGCGCGCAATCTGCGGAAGGCAGCTCCGGCTTTTCATTCCAGCTGCTGCCATTGACAAATTTGTACAGGTAAGTGCCGGGGGGCACCTCTACGGTCAGTTCATACACCTGGTCTCCGTCTGGGTCTGCCAGCGGAGAAGCGCCAGGCATCCAATCCCCACCGTAGCCAGCTACGGCCTGAAAGTTGCCGGCAACGTGCACACCGTTGGGCGACAGGGTTTCCTGGCTCATGTCTACCCGGAAGGTCAGGGGGACGGGCTGGGCGGAGCTGGCAAAGGAAAGGCTAAGCAGCGATACGAGACAGGTCAAAAAGCGGAGTGTATTCATATTAGTAGATGGTTAAAACAATGCGGATAACACTCGTAAAGGTAAGGAACAACCGCTAGCTATCCGGCTTCATCCGTGATTGCTTTGGGCCCCAACCAGATTGTCGCTTTTTTTGGGGGCCTGCCCCTGCCCAATGGGCAGGTGCCGCTATGCTGCGGGGCTCGCTATCCGCTCGGCCCTAGCGGGCTTGCCACCCCTCCGCAGCGCTAGGCCAATGCCAGGCTATAAGCCCGAAAAGCATAAACGACTGCGACATTTTGGTTTGTGCCCTTGCTTTGTTGGCTGCCCGACGCTGCTTTATTTTTTGTTGGCGTTTACAGTGTCATTGCACTATATTGAAGAAAAAACCCCAACGGCTATGAAATGGCCTCTCTTTTGCACTGCGCTTTTGTCCGCTACGATTACGGCCAATGCTCAAGTCGAATGGGCGCTCGACGAGCTATTCCCGGATAGCCTTAAGACCTTTGTAGTGTCTCAGCGGGGGGAGCACTTGCTGAATTTCACTTTCAAATTTAGGCCGGACCCTCAACCTGACGGGTCTAGAGAGCATAAATTGGTAGTCAGCAGTGAAGAAGAGCCTGAGGCCTTTTTTATCGCCTTGCAAGAGATTTACGAAAGCGGCGCCACGCTTGATATTTCAGATATTATCGAACTCCCGGACTCCACAATTGTCATCCCCCAAATCGAAGGGTGGGTAGATGAGTGGGGCTTTGGAATCATTGAGCGTCTTTTTAGACGATATAATACCAGTTGGGAACAAGAAGGGCTTGCCTGCGGTCACCACTTTTCTCATGATTTCAACAGTGGCCCCACAGGGGATGCTTTCCCGACCGGTGAAGTAGCCTTATTTAGCCCGGGGTCTGCTCACTTTAGCTTCGACAACGCTCATGGCGGAAAGTATTCTATGGAGTCCTGTCAGCCATTATGGGAATCCTTCTTTGAATTCCAGGTGCAGGATCAAACGATCACCTCAGATGGGCGCTTGATTTATACCGGGCCTACTGGCTTGTACACGATTTCCGAACAGGGAGCACCGACGGATCACTTTCCGCAGTGGCATTTCAGCCGCATTGAGCCCAATCCATACAACGGCATCATCGGCTACCGGCACGATTCACTCTTTGCCCTTTCACCTGATTTTGAAATCCTGCAGGCCGCTGATTTCACAGCCGACTCTATTTTAGATTTCTCCACCGGCTATGGCAAGGTAGCTGTGCTTACGCAAAGCCAGCAAGCCTATATTTTCAATGACAGCCTTCAATTGCAGGGCAGCTTCCCTCTGAATGAAGATAGTGAATTTTGGCGCGTGGATGTGGGCGCCGAATACCTGGGGCTTGCCGGACTGGAAACATTTGGCTCCGATATGCCAACGGGAGGTACAGAAGCCTTTTTCTCCACTTCCTACACCTTTGAAGGCGAAGACTTTGGGCTCGACCGGGACCTGGGCGTTGTTGGGTACCAATTAGGAGCGGTGCTTTACACGCAGGGCGATCCGGCTTTTCCAGGGTTGAGCCGGACTTACTTTGACTCGGTTGTAGTCCAGGTACAAAATTTCGGTGACGAAGCTGTCAGCCGGTTCAAAATCCGGTCTGGTAATCGTCCCGCACGCTTTGCCTATGATGTCGAAGGGCAGGACCTTCTCCCCGGCAATACTTTACAGGTGACGCTGAGCAATTTCTGGATCCACACCGGGGGCAATGCGGGAGACCTGGAGCCCGTTTGCTTCTGGACCTCACACCCCGACGACAAGACCGATGCCAATTCAGGGAATGATGGCACTTGCGCTGATTTTGTAGTCAGCACGCCAATTGCATCTGAAGCAATGGAACTCAATATTTTTCCTAATCCGGCACAGGACGAGCTCTTTATTGACTGGAGTGGTTCCGGTACAGTTGGCGCTGCCACCTGCCGGATTATTCATCCCACAGGGCAAATTATGGAGCAATTTGCGCTGCCCGCACAAGGCGACAACCCGCTCCACGTAAACATCAGTCCGTATCCGGCGGGTGTGTATATCGTGTCTTTTCAGACTGCCGAAGGGGAAAGTGCAGCAAAACGGTTTATCATCGCCCGGTGAGGCACGCCTTTTTAGAGCTTCAATTCCACCCCAAACGTAAAGGTACAGGCGGGCAGGTAGGTATTGTACCTGTCCAAACCCAAAAAATATTTATTCGAACGCAGCGTTAGACTTGCACGCCGGGTTCTAAAAGTGAATCAAACACCCTAGATATGAGACCTATAACCTTCCTTCCTGTTGTTTGCATCCTGTTTTTAAGCTTTTCCGGAACTGCGCAAAGCCGTTTCTCCTTTGGTGTGGAGCTATTCCCGCATCTGTCGTGGGAACAGGATCCGGTTATTGACGATTTCGGCCCCCGATTTTCCAAACACGCCGGTATGCAGGTCGGGTATCAGCTGGGGCAAAATTTCCGGTTGCAGTCCGGGCTGGCCTATACCGAGATCGGGAACAGGCTCCAATTGGACGGCAACGATTTTCTTTGGGGCAATCAACATGACGGGCAGGGCGGCTTCGACCCCGGCATCCCCGCACCCAATATTGGCAAGGTGACCTACCAAACCATCAACCGGTTCATCGAAGCCCCACTGCGCCTGACTTATCTTTCGCCCGGCGAGCAAACGCGGCTTTACCTCTCAGGTGGCATCGCTGCCCGCGTCCATATACAATCCGTTGGGAAAATACGGCACGAGCTGCCTGATAACGGAGGGGTAGACCGCCGCACCGAGCCCGTTTCCAACGTTGACTTCGACCGGTTGCAGCTGAGTATTCTGGGCAGTGCAGGTGTGGAAATGAACCTGGGCGGAACGACCTTCTTCGCAGGCCCCCGCATTCAATTCCAGCAGCTCACGGGTGAATCAGAGGCCCTCAACGGGCCCAATGCCTTTGAGCTCGGGTATGTGCAACTGGGGCTGGAATTTGGGGTGCGGTTTTATTAATGAGCTACCAAAGAGGCTTCGTATATAAACGTTTAACGTCAGAAAAAGCATGGGCAGTAGGCGTACCCAGCACGAACGCCGTGCTGTTGTAGATGGCAATGTCATCGTAAAACAAGATATTGAGGGGCACTGGCTCCCCTATTTGCCCTGTGTTCAGGTCAATTTGGGCGAGCAGATAGCCGGTCTCGTCGCGCAGCAGCGCATAGCATGCTTCCGTTTTTAAATCCTGAATGACCCGGCCATTCCAATTTTCATGTTGCACATAATGGGCTGGTATCATCTGTTTTGAACGGCCTTCGGCATCGAAATATTCAATTTGCTGTTCATCGTGGTTAAACAGGATTAACTCCCCTCCGGCCAAAAAGAGGAAGTTGTCCTGAGGATTCTTGTAAAATACCCGCTGCAGGAAGTCAGCATCTGTCTGACGGGTACGGATGTAATCGTTTTCCGCTCTAGACACCTCCCCCGTGTTGGAGATCGACTGGCCCTCCAAAATCAGGCCGAGGTCTGCCATATAGTTGTCCAGCTGCTCCGCGTAGAGGACCTGCCGGAAGTTATCGAGCGCTCCGTTGGCCAGGCTGGCCCTCAGGTACCGCTTGAGCAGGCCCTGATAAGCCACATTCTCATAATACATCGCCTCTTCGGTACTGCACCGGCAATCGCGGTAAGCGCTGATATAATCGGTATACTTCATGGTTTCGATGGGTACGATTTGCGCCCGGGTATAGCCCAGGTTGATGTAGCGGTAGTTCGCCAGCAGGTAGAGGCGGTTGCGGCAGTTGGCTTCAATATCAGTGACCCGGCGCAGGTCGAGCTGCTGCTCAAAAAGCAAGATCCCGTCTGGTGAGCGCACTTCAATCCAGGCATTGCCCCCCGTGCTTTTCCGGCTGAGGATGAAGAGGTAATCATCCCAAATGGCAAAGGCAAAGGGGAGGCGGCCTTCCGGGCTAAGCTGCCGGAGTTTTTTCTGTGCAAGGACCTCTACCAGGGGTAAATCAGCGGGTACGGGTTGAAGGGCAATCTGAAGCGCGTCTGCCTGCTCCACCACTACCGTATCGGTGAGGTAGCCAATAGCAGAAACACGGATCTGGGCGGGCCATTCCCGGACGGAAAGCTCAAACTGCCCGTTCGCATCCGCTGCAGTTCCCGTCTTTTCCGTAAGGAGAAGCAGGTTGGCAAAAGGGATGCCTACGCCTGTTTTAGAGTCTTGTACAGTACCTTTGAGCGGAAAAGTCTGCGCGGAAAGGCAAAGCGACATGAGGCAGCACAATGCAACAGTCAGGAGTTTCCATTTCATAGCTCATTCCTTTTATTATCGACAAATGAGCGGCGATGTGGTTCATGTCTGACCTAAACGGCATTGCGATTCCGCAGCATACTCCAGGCGATGAAGCCGCCCAGCAGTATCTTCACGATAGCCCCCAGCCAGAATGGATAGAAGCCGTATTCCAGCGCCTTGCCCCAGCCGTACAAGTACGCCAGCCACAGCAGCCCACTTCCCACAATAACGGCTGTGCCCAGCCCATTGGCCAGGAGGCTGTAGCCCAAATGCTGCCCCCATCCCCGGCGGCGCAGCAATCCCATGCCTAGTGCTGCTATAAAAAAGCCAATAAGAAACCCTCCGCTACCCCCCGAAAAGGACGGCCATCCGCTGCCCCCTTCGGCAAAAACCGGCAGCCCCAGCCCACCGAGCAGGAGGTAGAGCAGTACCGCTCCCCCGCCCCACGGGAAGGGCAGTAACAGCCCGACCAAAAGTACCGCCAGGCTCTGACCGGTGATGGGGATGCCGCCCAGGGCTTGGGGGGAAGGGATGGAGAGCTGGGCGAGCAGAGCAATGAACAGGGCGCCTAAAACAAGCCGAAAGAGAAGGGGAAGCGCACGTTGTTTCATTGTTAGGCAAGTCATGTTTTTTAAACACAATTTGTTAAAAAAATACAAATGCAATATGGTTTTCTCCCCCACTTGCGGTACCTTTACCTAGGGAATACTACTGGCAGACCCTGCCTGCCCTTTTTTCAATCAGAGCCACTTTCAATCATGCCTTTGCGAGAAGATTTCCCCCCTGCTGGGACAGCATACCTGGGCGGCGAAAGCGATGGGTACGAATACCGGACGGTATTTGGAGGCTCCCGCTTGGAGGCCACCTTTGCAATGGTGCGGCAGTTCCTTGCGGAAGAAGGCTATAGCGATATCCCGCTGCCCGCCGATGTGAGTGAGCTCCTGCTTTTCCGGCTGCCGACCCGCAACAAACAGATCCTATTGTTCGAAGACAACGGCTATGTGCACAACCCTGTGAAGATCCTCTTCCCTTCCGACCGCCGAAAGCGCTCTACCCTCATCCTTTGCCTCTACAACGAGGCGGACCCACAACACCTGCTCAAATTTCACCGTGTGCTTGAGCGGCAGTTGCCGGGCCAGCAGGGGTAACCCTTTAGAGCGTATTGGGACTTTAGTAATCGGTCTGTCCCGCTAGACAGCGGGACACTTTTTCGACTAGAAGGCCAAAATCCCAACACGCGCTTAGCCCGGCTTCCGCTTGCCCTATCTCACATTCCCTATAGCATCCAAATCAAGAGCAGAAAGCGCCTCGCGGAGCTCTGAATCTGTGATGCCTTGCCCCTCTAAAGTGACTAAGATGCGATCGTTCATGATGATGCTGACCTGGCCTTCCTGACGGGCGGCATCGTATTTTTCGAATGCCTTATGGCCGCCAATGGTGGTGGTGCGCTCGTAGCCCTCGTCGCTCTCCCGGTCTATCTCTAGAGTAGACCAAGAAGCGAGGCTCGCCATCGCCATGCCTACCCCCGCAAAGTCGATGATGGCTGCTTCTATCTGTTTTTCGCCTTCCCCATAGGTAGCTTGGGCTGTAGACATTTTGAAGCCCATCATCCCAACCTTCTCCCCTCCGTGGTCGGTACGGCTAAGCCCCGCCATTTTAGCAGGCAGCAGGCTTTTAAGTTTCCGGAAATCGACCACCTCGGCTTTTTCCCCATCGCCAGACATTTGCTTTTCTATTTCTTCAGCTGCCTTTTCCATAGCTTTGAAGGGGTTGTCTTCTGACTGCCCCCCGCCCTCTTCGGATGCACTTTCCGATGCAGTATCTGCCCCGGCCGGAGCATCGCTGTTGCTGCCACCGCAGCTGCTCAAACTAAAAACCAGGGCCAGGCTCAGCCCAGCCAACACAATGGTAATCCTTTTCATGGAGTGAATTTTAGTTGTTCAACAGGCCGGAACAGCCTGCTATGTTCTGAGTGAAGTTACGAAAAAGCAGCAAGGCAGGCAATGCCCTCTGAGCAGTTGACGGGCAGTGCGAGCCGTTGGCGGTTTAGCGTGAGCAGAGGGGCAGGCAGGCCAAAACAGGCAGCGCTGTGCCGGCAGCCGGCACAGCGCTGTATCCTTACAAGGGCTATCAAAAACAATCAGGCTTCAGCCCCAGGCTCTGCCCCCGGTTCTCCCTCCTGCTTTTTCTGAGGGCGCATCTGCGGGAAGAACAGCACTTCTTGTATAGAGTGCTTATCAGTCATGAGCATGGTGAGGCGGTCAATGCCGATGCCCAGCCCGGACGTCGGCGGCATACCGTACTCTAGGGAGCGGAGGAAGTCTTCGTCGAGCGCCATAGCCTCTTCATCTCCCCGTTCTGCCAGCTTCAGCTGATCTTCGAAACGCTCGCGCTGATCGATGGGGTCGTTCAGTTCGGTATAAGCGTTGGCAATTTCTTTGCCATTGACAAAGAGCTCGAAGCGCTCTACCAGCCCTTCCACGCTGCGGTGTTTCTTGGCCAACGGAGTCATCTCGATGGGATAGTCCGTGATAAAGGTAGGCTGAATCAGGTGCTCCTCCACTTTTTCGCCGAAGATCTCATCAATGAGCTTTCCTTTGCCCATGCTGCTGTCTACCTCAATGTGGAGGCTCTTGCAGGTCTGCCGCAGGGCGGCTTCGTCCATTTCAGAAATATCAATGCCCGTGTACTCCTTGATGGAATCGTACATAGAAAGGCGGCGGTAAGGGCCCGCATAATTGATCATCTTACCTTCATATTCCACCTGCGTGCCCCCGGTCACCGCTTTGGCGATGTACTCCAGCAGCTCTTCCACCATGGCCATCATCCAATTGTAGTCTTTGTAGGCGATGTAGATCTCCATGGAGGTAAACTCCGGGTTGTGGGTGCGGTCCATGCCCTCATTGCGGAACATCTTGCCGATCTCGTAGACCCCATCAAACCCGCCAACAATCAGGCGCTTGAGGTAGAGCTCGTTGGCAATGCGCATGTAGAGCGGCATATCGAGCGTATTGTGGTGGGTAGCAAAGGGCCTGGCTGCCGCCCCACCATGTATGGGCTGCAGGATGGGCGTCTCCACTTCCAGCCAGCCCTGCCCGTCAAAGTAGCGGCGCATGGCCGAAATGAGCTTACTGCGCTTGAGGAAAACTTCCCGCACTTCTGGGTTGACCGTCAGATCGACATAACGCTGCCGATAGCGCTGTTCGGGGTCGGTAAAGGCATCGTAAACGTTGCCCTCTTCGTCCCGCTTTACTACCGGGAGCGGCTTGAGCGATTTGGACAGCACAGTCAGCTCTTTAACGTGAATGGTGATTTCCCCCATTCGGGTACGGAAAGCGAACCCTTTTACGCCGATGAAGTCACCGATATCCAGTAATTTTTTGAAGACCTTATTGTAAAGGTCCTTATCCTCTCCGGGGCAAATCTCATCACGTGCGATGTAAACCTGAATACGGCCGGTGGTGTCCTGCAGCTCAGCAAAGGAAGCTTTGCCCATCACCCGGCTGCCCATGAGGCGACCGGAGAGGCTGACTTCCTGGAAGTTGGGCGTTTCCCCTTCACCGTCCTTAAACCCTTCCTTCACCTGTTTGGCGTAAGCGGTCACTTCAAAGGCTTCTGGTGGGTAGGGGTCAATGCCCAGCTCTCGGAGCTGCTGCATGTTTTCCCGGCGTAGGATTTCCTGTTCGCTGAGTTGCATGTTGTGCTGAATGTTTTTCCGCAGGCAACACCGTGCCTGCCGTCAAGTTGATAATACGATTGGTGTAAGAAGCGCAAAAATAAGCGAATAGTTCTTGAAACGCTGCATTTACTGTGCGGCAATCCTTCAAAGGGGACTCAGTTTTGAACCTTCGCCCTTCCTTTTCGTTACCATGCTTGTACTTGGCGTGGGCCAAGATGCCGCAAGCGTTTATCTTGCAGAGGCTTTAGCCTGGCATTGGCCTAGCGCTGCGGAGGGGTGGCCGAAGGCCAGACCCGATGCCTGTAGGGCGAGGGGCCGAGCGGACAGCGAGCCCCGTAGCATAGCGGCACCTGCCCTCAGGCAGGGGCAGGCCCCTAAAAATAACGACAATCTGGTTTGCGCCCTTTGTGCCAGCCGATGGCATGCACCGCCTTACATCGTTGAACCAACGCTCCCCTGCACCTTGTTGCGTATGCTGAAAATAGCCTTTTCCCCCATCTACAAATACGAACTGCCTGAGAAACACCGCTTCCCGATGATCAAGTACGAGCTCATCCCGGAGCAGCTGCTCTACGAAGGGACAGTCTCTGAGGATCAGTTTTTCCACCCTGCCCCACTGACGGAGGAGGAAATCCTGTGGACGCACGAAGCAGCGTACTGGGACAAGCTCAAGCATCAGGCCCTTTCCCCAAAAGAGATCCGTGCGATTGGCTTCCCGATGACGGCTAGGCTCATTGAGCGGGGCAGGCATATTGCCAATGGGACCGTACAGTGTGCGCACTACGCACGGCAGTACGGGGTGGCTATGAATGTGGCAGGAGGGACGCACCACTCTTTTTCCCATAAAGGGGAAGGGTTTTGTGTTTTTAATGACATCGCTATCGCCTCCAACCACCTATTGAAACACCGTTTGGCCAAAAAGATTCTGGTCATCGACCTTGACGTGCATCAGGGCAACGGAACGGCTCAGATTTTCCAGCACGAGCCCAGGGTCTTCACCTTCAGCATGCACGGTGAAAAAAATTACCCTCACAGGAAGGTGCCATCTGACCTCGACATCGGGCTGCCGGACAAGACGGAAGATGGGCCTTATCTCAAGCTGCTGAAGGATACCCTGCCCCGCCTCCTAGATAAGGTGCAGCCCGATCATGTTTTCTATCTGTCTGGTGTGGATGTCATCTATTCGGATAAGCTCGGAAGGCTGAGCCTAAGCTTAGAAGGCTGCAAGGAAAGGGATAGGTTGGTGCTGCAGGCCTGTCATCAGCACCGCATCCCTGTTACGGTCAGTATGGGGGGCGGGTACTCTGAGCGGCTATCGCACATTGTGGAAGCCCACGCCAACACCTTCCGCACAGCTCAGGAGATTTTCTTCTAATGTGGGCAAAAAAAAAATCGCGCTCCGGTCCGGAACGCGATTTTCACTTATAATCCCATGAACATATCCAAAATTAACTATATCTCTAATTCATTATTCCGCAGCCGCTTGCAGCAGCGAGATAGTTAATCGGAAAAATAACTGCTAAAACATGTGACAATTCCGTATACATCTTTTGATATATCGGATTAAATCGCCTACTTTTGTTGCATCAGCATCGCATGATTTTGCGAGCTGGACAAATCGTAATCTCATATAGACGACCGTAATCCCATGAACATGAATTAGTCAGGAGGCGAACATTTTTGTTCGCCTTTTATTTTTTGGGAGGGTGCTCTCATAGTGTATGTGCGTCCCGAAACCTAGACTAAGGCTTCGGGACAACACTATCACTAAATTATAATCCCATGAACATATTTCAATTTTGAGTTGTCGGAAGCTGTTGCCAACGCTTTTGCTGCTCTTATCTTCCGATCACATTACAAATATGAGGACTCTGCGCTCCATCTACAAAGACACATCGGGCTCATTGTGAAAAAACAAATAGCCAACAACTCTTTATGAATGGCTTTAAAAGGCTTTTTTGTGAAAAAACCCTTCTGGGATAAAAAAATAGAACAGCGGAAAAAGGCGCAAAAAAGAGCGAAACCATACCGCAGCCCAATAAAAAAGGTGCTTTGCTTGGCTGCAAAGCACCTTTTTTATTGAACATCGAGGCCTGAGGCCGGCTTTAAGCCTGCTCTTTTTCGAGTTTAGCGGTGGCTTCGCTCACTTGCCCGCTCACGACTGCGGCGACAGCCTGAGCGGTAGCGACAACCTCATCGAGCCCCCCAGGGGCTTCGGCCTTAGCCGGCTCAGCAGCAGCAGGCTTGTCGGTTATCTGTTCTGCCGCCTGTTCGAGCTTCCCGCTATCCTCCGCCCGGGTTGCTGCTTCCTCTTTAATTTGCTCTTGGATTTTGGCCTTAGCCTCTGCTTCGGCCTCTTTTATTTTCTCCTGCTCCTTGCGCTTTGCCGCTTTGGCCTCAAGGCTTTGTGTGCGGCGCTCGAGCTCAGCCTTAGTTTTGAGCATATCCTCCAGCTTCAACTTTTTGGAGTTGATGCGCTCCTCTACCATTTTGATTTTTGCGCTTCGGATTTGCGCTTCCAGCTGCCCGTCGGTCCGGGCAATTTTGCGGTTTTGGAAGTTGAGCTCATCCTGATCCCGGCTGATGGAGGTTTCCATTTTCTCGATAGCCCCTAATAGGCCTTTCATGCGGCGCTGAGTGCGCTCGAGGGGAGAGCGGTCGTCCCCGCTTTCTGCGCCAAAGCGCTTTTCCTTCACAATCTTAAAGGACTTGTCCAGGCGTTTCCAGACCTTGTTGCGGTCATCTCGGGTAAATTTCGCTTCCCGGAACTGCCGCTGCATTTTTTTCAGTTCATCGAAAATGCCCTGCAGGCGTTTGTTGTCAGCAATACGCTGTTCTATCCCATCGAGCATATCCATAAACTGCTGCATATTGTCTTTGGACTGCTGAGCGAACTCCTTGTCCATTCTATTGCGCAGGCTCTTCATTTCGGTAAAGAGCTCGTTGGTCATATCCCGGAGCGCATCGGCATGCCCTCTGAACAAATTGCGCTCGCGCACTTGCTCCTGTACTTTGTCCCAAAAGCCTTTGAGCTCTTCCCAGATGGGCTTCTCGTAGGATTCCAGTCGGCTCACCCGTTCGCGCAAGTCCTCCAATTCAGACTGATAAGCCTGGCTCAGTTTGGAAGAGAGCACAATAAACTGCCATTCGGTCTGAGCACGTGTGACCAGATCGCTGCGCTCCACTTTGATCTGTTCTGGCAAAAGGCTTTCCGATAGGTTGAGCGCACGCTCTGTTTCCGTGAACCCTTCCGGGAATGCTACTGGTTTATCCAGCCGCCATTCGGTCATCATCTGCTGGCTGAATGTCTCCGTGGCGATCGCCTCGGGGAAGGTATAAATCTTCACTTTATTATCATCTGCCAACAACTCAACGGCTACCAGGATTTTTTCATCCTGCGAATTGGCCCCCCAAAGTACAAGCTTTGTCTTCATAGTCGTGATTCGTCAAATTAAACTTTGGGGCTGGCCTTTGCCAGCCCCGGAAACGGTAATTCATGTCGTGCCCCATAAGGGGCCAAAATAATACAATATTATGCTCGGGCAGCATGGGGTCAAGCCCCTGCTGCTTTGTGTTGATAAAGGTATTCAGCAATCTGGACGGCATTGGTAGCCGCCCCCTTACGCAGGTTGTCTGCGACAATCCACAGGTTCAGGCCATTGGCTACCGACTCATCCCTTCGGATGCGCCCCACGAACACATCGTCCTGGTCTTTAGCAAAACGAGGCATGGGATAGTGGTTGTTGCCCAGGTCATCCTGAATGGTAATCCCCGGTGTTTCCCTGAGCAAACGGTAAACCTCTTCTATGTCAAAAGGTTGGCGAAATTCTACGTTGACCGATTCGGAGTGGCCGCCATCTACAGGCACGCGCACAGCGGTCGCCGTAACGCCTATGCTGTCATCGTTCAGGATTTTGCGCGTCTCATTAACGAGCTTCATTTCCTCTTTCGTATAGCTGTTATCCAGGAATACATCGCAGTGGGGCAGACAATTCTCAAAGATAGGGTAATGGTAAGCCATTTCCTCTGCCTTAGGCTCGTAGCCCTTCTTCTCCAGCTGATACTGTTTCACCGCCTTCATCCCAGTACCTGTAAACGACTGATAGGTGGATACCACTATCCGCTTGATGCCAAAAGCACGGTGCAGGGGCGCCAAAGCCATCACCATCTGAATGGTAGAACAATTGGGGTTGGCGATGATTTTATCTTCGGGCTGCAGTTCTGCCGCGTTGATCTCTGGTACGACCAGTTTTTTGGAAGGGTCCATACGCCAAGCAGAGGAGTTATCAATTACCGTGGTGCCCACTTCGGCAAATTGGGGCGCATACTCCAGAGATGTGCTGCCGCCCGCTGAGAAGATCGCAATATCCGGGCGTGCTGCGATCGCATCTTCCATGCCAATAATGGTATACTCCTGCCCTTTGAACTTTACCGTTTTCCCAACCGACCGGGCTGAGGCCACAGGTATAAATTCAGAAATGGGCAGCTCGCGCTCCTCCAAGACCCGGCACATGACGGTGCCCACTAGCCCGGTAACGCCTACAACAGCAACTTTCATAATTCTATATGTTTTAAACGATGACCCGGCGGTTGCAACTGCCGGTGGCCAGGGCTTAACGCAAATGCTTTTCAGCAACTTGGTCGGCAAAGATAAACGCATTAAGGGATTAGGGAAAGTTTTATGCCCCCCTGCACAGTAAAATTTAGCCCCTAGGCGGCTGGAATTCAACCTTTTTTTTACACCTGTACCGTCGGGAGCCGCCTTTCAAAGTAAGAAAGGCCGTGCGAAAACCTTATTTTCGCCAAATGGAAAAGCACATACTACTGGCCTTTGCCCTTACCTTTCTGGCCCTACCTTCCTGGGCTCAACTGACCGATGACTTCAGCGACGGGGATTTCACCAACAACCCTCCATGGTCTGGAGATACCGGGCAGTTCGCGGTTATTGGCGAAACCCTGCAGCTCTTCGACCCCAGCGCATCTGGGAACAGCGAAGCGGCCCTTTACCTCTCCGCCCCAACCTCCACTGATGCCGCTACGTCCTGGTCCTTCCTGATCCGTCAGGACTTTGCGCCTTCGGCTGGCAACTATGCACGGGTGTACCTTGCCTCCAACAGCCCTCAGCTTGCCGAAGGGGAAGGTTACTACCTGCGGATAGGCGGTATTTCAGGGGCCGATGATGCACTTGAGCTTTACCGCCAAGACGGCAACAGCAGCACCCTTCTGCTGGCCGGCACAACGGGGGCGGTGGGCACTGACCCCAATCAGGCGAGGGTGCGCATCAGCCGAAGCACCGCAGGGGAGTGGTCTCTCGAAGCCGATTATACAGGCGGCGAAGCTTATCAGCTGGAAGGGGCAGCCATTGATGATACCTACCCTATCAGTACCTATTTCGGCTGGGTGTGCACCTATACCGCTACCCGGTCCGAAAACTTTTTCCTGGACGACCTGTCCATCGGCCCTCTTTTTGAAGACACCGCCCCGCCAAGCCTTTTGTCCGCTGTAGCAGAAAGCCCTTTCTCCATACTCCTGCAGTTCAATGAAGCCCTGAGCCCGGCTACGGCCAACCTTGCATCCAATTATAGCATCAGCGACGGGCAGGGCAGCCCGGCTTCTGCCGAACAGCTCAGCGATCCCGCCCAGGTGCGGCTTTCTCTCGGCAGCGCGCTCCAAAATGGGGTGCCCTACACCATTAGCGCGACAGGCATTGCCGATGCCAACGGCAACCTCTCCGGAGTGCTATCTGCTTCCTTTACTTTTTTCAATTTTGAGCCGGCAGCCTTTCAGGACATCATTGTGTCCGAGTTCTTGCCCGACCCTACCCCATCTGTTGGGCTCCCGGAGGAGGAGTTCATTGAGCTGTACAACCGCAGCAGCAAAGCCATCGACCTCAGCACCCTGCGCCTGTCCAACGGCGGGGCCCCTGTCCCACTGCCTGATGCCCCCCTGCTGCCACAGTCTTACATCACCATCTGCAGCGATGAAGCCCTCAACGAGTTTACCCAATATGGGCCTGCTGCCGGGATGAGCAGCCTCCCCGCCCTCGTCAATGGCGGGGATGACATCCTCCTCACCAACGCTCAGGGCGATGTCATTTTCGCCATCGCCTACACCGATGGCTGGTACCGGGATATCAATCGTGCTGATGGAGGGTACAGCCTTGAAATCATTGAGCTGGAAGGCCCCTACGATTGCCCGGGCAATTGGCGTGCATCTGATGCAACAGCCGGCGGTACGCCCGGACAGCCAAACAGCGTGATGGGAAGTGGGGCTGATGATGCCCCTCCCTTTGCGCTCCAGGCCATACCCGAAAGCACCATGGAAATACGCATCCGCTTCAATGAAGTCATGGATGCCTCCAGCCTGGCCAGCCTGGAAGGATATGCCATTTCCCCCAGCATCCCGCTCCTCAGCGCGCTGCCCCAACCTGGCAATACAGAAGTACTGCTCGTTTTAGGCGAAGACCTGCTGCCCGGGCAGGCCTATACCCTCGCGCTTGGGCAGAGCCTTAAAGACTGTACCGGCAATGCCCTTGCCCCTGCCGAACTGCCGCTAGGCATCCCCTCCCCTCCTGTGCCCGGCGACGTGGTCATCAACGAAATCTTGTTCAACCCCGCCTCCGGAGGCTCCGACTTTGTGGAGCTCTATAACCGGAGCGATAAAATCATAGACCTGACCGGCCTGCTGCTGCAGAATACGCTCAAAGAGAGCGGGGACACCGAAGGGGCTGTAGGCGGCAACCTCCTCATCTTCCCCGGCAACCACCTTGTCCTTACCGAGGCCCCCGAAGACATCCTGAGCAGGTATGCCGTTCCTGCCCCCGCCCTATTGTTCGAAGCGGATCTGCCCGGGCTTGATGACGACGAAGGCAACCTCACCCTTGTACTGGGAGGTATCACCTTAGATGCGCTCGACTACACAGCTGACTGGCATTACCCTCTTTTAGATGATGAGGACGGGGTGTCCCTCGAAAGGATCTCGACAGAGGCCCCATCGCAGAGCGGGGGCAATTGGCACTCTGCAGCATCCACAGCAGGCTTTGCCACCCCTACTGCCCCCAACTCACAACAGTTTGAGCAAGAGGCAGGAGCAGAGCCCGGCATCATCAGCCTTCCGCGCAAGCGCTTTTCACCAGATGAGGACGGATTCGAGGATGTACTGCTGATTGACTATACGGCTGACCAGCCCGGCTATACCTTGAATGCTTGGGTATTCGACGCCTCTGGCCGGGAAGTTGCCCGCCTCGCCAATAATGAAATACTGGGCAGCACCGGTACATTCAAATGGGATGGCGTAGCGGCGGACGGCAGCCGCGCCAGGCTTGGGGTCTATATTTTATTCGCTGAGCTCTTTACCCCAGAAGGCGATACCCGAAGAGAGAAAATAGCCTTTGTCTTGGCTGGGCAACTGGATTAGCGCATGTTTGGATGGGCGCCAACCAGATTGCCATTTTTTTGCCTGCCCCCTCCGCAAGGATAGGGGCCTGCCCCTGCCCGATGGCAGGTGCCGCTATGCTACGGGGCTCGCTGTCCGCTCGGCCCCTCGCCCTACAGGCGTCGGGTCTGGCCTTCGGCCACCCCTACGCAGCGCTAGGCCAGTGCCAGGCTAGTGCCTTAAGCCATAAATCTCTGATACTTAAGTTGAAGTTATTTTCCGGCTAATCCAGGCGAAGGTTCGCGACTTTAGCCCGAGCTAAAGGAGCGGTTCTTTAACGAAGAGTAGGCGGAAAAGAACGAAACTTGGGGTGGCAAGGGTTTATGGCTTGAGGCACTAGAGCCCGAAAAGCATAAACACCTGCGACATTTTGGTTCACGCCCAGCGGGCTTAACTTGATATCTGGTCCGGATGTAAGCCGCCCTTTTGAGATGGCCCTGACAAGGTCTCCCGTTCCTGAATAGCAGCAAGGATCTCCCTTAGCTTGAAACCTGCACTAAATGTTCTTCGGTTCCTTTTCATAATCAGTATTTACGGTTTTTACCAACCAAGCGACTGGCTCGATTTTTGGGGAAGCACACTGTTTTCATAAAAACATGCTTTGCGTCAGCTCTTTGTCAAAACAATCCCCATTAAAAACTACTAGTCAAATTTCATGTTTCAGCTCTCAAGAAAATCCTGATGAATAAGCATTGATCTAGAGCTTGTTCGGGAATTTCGACTACAGTTCTCCAAGGCAGGATTTCGCTCCGCGTCAACTGCGTGGTGTGCAAAGTTGACGCAGGTATTTTTTTCGCTCGCAAGGCGAAAAACGCAGGCATAGCCTACACGAAGCGTGGGGATAAGGGGCTCCACGATGAAGTCGGCGAGGCTTTTCAACGCAGCGAGCGGGAAAAAGAGCAAGTCAAAATGCATTAATCTCGCCTTGGAGAACTATAAGTGAAAAAAGGCCGCCGGCCGTATCTTGTAGGTTAACTTCAACTTATCAAGAGAGATGGCTCACCGAGTGCCAATTGGAAGTTATTAAAGAATATCTTCCCTTGCAATGAAAAAGATGACACGATTTCCGACCCATCTTTGATGCGCCCCTTTCGATTACTCGAACAGGATGTCAGTAGCGCTGGGCTAGACAGCGCATTCTCACCCTGGTGCGCTGTGTGCTATTCATTTTTGACAGATGGAGCCAAGAAGATCGCTTTGAAAGGATCAACGAAGCGCTGAACCGATATGAACGAAAGCGGCTTCAACGAAAGGTCAACCTGAGCCATAACCGTTTGATTAATAAACAATTAATCCACCTCCGATTACTTATGAATATCGGGGCATAAGCGGCAATAAAAAGGTAAAGGGTCGTAAACGCCAGCTACTGACAGATATTTTAGGAAGGATCTGGCGAGTCTATTTCTAACCAGCCTGTGAATATGATAGCCGGGAACACTGTTTGGTGTGCCTCAGCGCCCTGAAGGGATCCGAGGATTTGCTCTGTAAGCAAAACGTTGGGTGGTATAACGGACTATTGCCTAGCTGAATTTCCCCAAAGGGTGGTCATCGATCACGAGCACATCATAAGAAATTTGGCTTCATTCCTGTACTTGGCCAATACTTCAATGGCCTTGGCAGAATTGAGATACACAACAGAATTTAATTTACTAACAAGCTCTCAAACCACAAAACATGAAAAAGTTAACTTTACTGTTACTTGCGCTAACAGCATTTCTAACTGCTAAATCTCAACAAGTTTTTCATAGTCAGCCAAGCAACAATGACGATGAATCTATCTTGCCTTCCTCTTATAGCAATTGGGAAGATTGGGGTGCCTATCAAGCAGATGATTTTACGCTAACCGAAAATCAAACTCAAATTAGTGAAATAACGGTTTTTGGATTACAAGATTATATTTTTTCAGTGTATTTCCAGGGTCTAGATGTTTACATTTTTAATAATGCGAACAATATCCCTGATGGTTTGCCTACACCAGAGAACCCTCAATCTAATGCACTGTATGCATTTACAGACTTAAATAATGGTTCAGATTATGCCATTACTAGTCTAGGCGGTGATTTATATGATTTCACGATTGATTTGACATCCGCAAATAACGGCAATGATGTTATACTTGACGCCGGAACTTACTGGGTTTCTGTTGTGCCAAGATTTTCTTACTCCGGCGCATCAATAACTTCTACTTATCCTGTAATTTTTTGGAGATGGTTTGGCTCTTCAAACCAAAATGATGGATATGATGCCGTGTTTGTAGACCCTACCAATCATTTTGAACAAGGGCTAACCGACTGGGTACCTGTTTACAGTGTGAATTCAGACTTGTCTTCAACTTTGGCAATGGTCATCAGCGGTGATAATGTGTCGTCTGTTTCTTCGGCAGTTAAAGAATTAATAAGTATTTATCCTAGCCCCTCTTCAGATTTTCTGAATATCAATCTGCCCAAAGGTATTTCTGTAAGCAAAGTTGAAGTTTTTGACGCTCAAGGAAAAACTCAACAAGCAAGCATGAATAATAACACATTAGACATTCAGTCTTTGGCAACAGGGGTTCACTTTTTGAGAATCCAAACTAATTCTGGAATTATCACTAAAAAGTTCGTCAAAAAGTAACACCTAAGTTTTGTAAGTAAACACAGCAATTCTCAATTTGGCAGTTTAACCAGTAAAAATGGGGCTTACGAGATCACAAGAAGACAAAAGCTGATGCCTTTTTTAGTTCGATTCCACCCAAAATGAGGCCTAACCCTGGTACCACTCCTCATTTTGGTCAAATCCCGTCACTAGAAAAAGAGTTCTTCTTGGTTTGACCCCAACAAAAACGCGCTTTTCAGCCAAGTTGAGAATTGCTGCCTTTAATTCCCTTTCTTCGTCTAGCTACGAAGGTAAGTTCTCAGCATTACCGATATTCAGCGCAGTCCGCTACATTCGACAAAATGAGAGGCCGAAAAACGGACTCCATCCCTATAGGTCCCACCTTTGGAAATCTTATTCCCCAAACGCCTTTCAATTGTTTTGTGCACACCAAAAATCAGGGGGGCTGTTACAGTTACAACAGGCTGTCCACAGGCACGAAAGCATCTACAAGCACTTTGAGCGATACTCCTGCCAGTTTTAAGGCAGACCATCGTGCGCGATAAAGCACCGTATGAGCCCTTCCTGTCTTTGAAGCCTACAACGCGCAGTATATTGCAGGCCGTACGGCTGCCTGGGCACAAGATGGCACCAAGTTAAAAGCAATTGTGCTTTTTCCCATGTCAGGCTGTGAAATGTAGTGGCAAAAACTGATATTCATCGTTAGAACCCTGGTGGCAATTGTAGCATAGTTGAAATGTCAGATCCTTCAAATATACTCCTCCATCGGGGTTCTTGCTTGTTTTCGTAATGCAGAAAGTCCAGCTTACACCCCTCCGCAGCGCTAGGCCAATGCCAGGCTAAAACCCAAAAAGCATAAACGCCTGCGACATTTTGGTCCACGCCCGTTCCTTGTACATTCAAATGATACCTTAACAACCATACCCATCCCATGAAAGACCGAATTGCAAGTTTTGGGCATGCGCTGACAGGGTTGAAATATACCTTGCTTACGCAGCCCAATGCACAAATCCACCTGGCCATTTTCACCTGCGTGCTAGGAGCAGGTTGGCACTTTTCCCTTGAGCGCTGGGAATGGGCATTGATCCTGCTTGCTGCCGGGCTCGTCATCGGGGCTGAAGCCATGAACACGGCCGTAGAGACGCTGACCGACCTCGTTTCCCCTGAATTCCACCCCCTGGCCGGCCGGGCAAAGGATGTCGCCGCTAGCGCTGTACTGATCTGTTCGCTCAGTGCAGCGGGGGCAGGGCTGTTCATTTTTTGGCCAAGAATTATAAACCTCTTTTAACCATGAGCCTTCCGTTCCATTTTTACGCCCTGCCCTTTCACAAGCTCTCCCTCCAAGAGCTATACAGCCTTATGCAGCTTAGGCAAGAAGTATTTGTTGTGGAGCAGGACTGCCCCTACATAGATGCAGACGGCAAAGACCCCGAAGCTACGCATATCCTGGGGTTTGGGGAAGGAGGGCGGCTGATGGCCTGTTCTAGGCTGCTGCCACCCGGCGTTTCCTACCCCGGCTACGCTTCCATTGGGCGGGTGGCCTCTTCCCCCACGGTACGCGGAATGGGGGCCGGCAAGGCCTTGATGCAGCATAGCATAGAGTGGTGCGGGCAACTATTCCCAGGAGCGCCCATAAAAATATCCGCCCAATGCTACCTGACCCGGTTTTATGAGGGCTTTGGGTTCGAACAGGAAGGGCAGGAATATTTGGAAGATGGTATCCCTCACATTGGCATGGTAAAAAGCTGAAAACGCCCCGCCCAGCAACACTTAGAGCCAGGCGGGGCGGCGGGGCGTACTACTGCTGAGTTAGCCCAGAAGCGTTTGGTGGGCAGCATCGAGCAGCGCCCTGACCTCTGCCGCGTCCGGAGCTTGAGCGTACACCCTCAGCACCGGTTCTGTACCTGAAGGGCGGACCATCACCCAACGCCCGCCTCCAAAAGTAAATTTGAACCCATCGAGGGCTTCCAGTTTTTCCACCTTGTAAGGCCCGAAGGCTTCATAAGGGCGCTCTTCACAAGTTTTGATGATCGCCTGTTTCTGCTCTTCTGCCAAGTGGAGGTCATCGCGGTCGAAAGCAAAAGGCCCCACTAGGCTGTAGACCTCCTGTATAAGCTCATCCAGGCTTTTCCCCGTTTTCGCCATAAACTCCAAGATCATCAGGCCGATCCATATACCATCGCGCTCCGGGATATGACCAGCGACCGCCAGGCCTCCAGACTCCTCGCCCCCGGCAATGACCTCCTCTTTGGCCATGATTTCCGCAATGTACTTAAAGCCGATCTTAGTCACTTCCGACTCTAGCCCGAACAGGTCCGCCATTTCCTGCATTTTCTCGGTTACCGAAAACGTGACCACGACTTTGCCGCTCTGCTTTTTGTACTTGTGCATATACAGCAGCAAGAGCAATAGGATATGGTGGGAGTCTACAAAGTTGCCGGCAGCGTCGTACATGCCGATCCGGTCGGCATCGCCGTCATTGGCAAGGCCCAGCCCAATTTCAGGGTTGTTCTTGATCAACTCAGACAGCTCGCCCAAGTTCCGGTGGATGGGCTCCGGGGCCTGCCCTCTGAAAGAAGGGTTGTCATCGCAATGCAACAGTACTGCATCCGGCAATATTTTCCGCATAGCGTTCTGCCCGGCACCATACATAGCATCATAAGCCATTTTGAACTTCGCACTGCGGATGGTCTCTAAATCGAAGTTGGCTTCGACATGGCTGATGTACATCCCCTCCAGGTCTACATACTCCAAAAGCCCGTTGGCCTCCATTTCCTCTAGCGTGGGAAAGCTGCCGGTATACACATCAGGTATTTCTGCCTCCACCTCTGCGATCTGAGCAGGGATCATTGGCCCGCCCAGTTTTGACTTCAGCTTATAACCGCTGTAGGTGGGGGGGTTGTGGCTAGCCGTGATGACCACGCCAAGGCCAGAGCCTGTTTTCACTACGCCCAATGAGACCATAGGCGTAGACACAAAGCCTTTTGCCATTTTCACCTTGAGCCCGTGCGCTCCGATCACCCGCGCGGCAGTGGAAGCGAACAGCTCTCCACCAAAACGCGTATCGTGCCCGATAACGACCTGGGCCTCCCCGTTTTTCATCATCCATAAGGCGGTACCGGCAGCTACCCGCTTCACATTGTCAACGGTATACTCTTGGGCGATGATGGCACGCCAGCCATCGGTGCCAAATTTGATCTTTGTCATACTTTGTTGGTTATTTTGAGCCCGTCGGGGCGGGCATTGAGATAGCGAATACTCAGGCTTAGTGGTAAAAATAACCCAAATTCATGGCTTATCCTTGCCCAAAGTGTAGAAGCTTGCGCCAAAGGCCTGCCAGCATTGCAACAGCCTACTGCCAAATCGTCATTTTGCCGCCATTATTCCGGGCGGCGACCGGAATTTATCCCTATCTTTGCGGGTCCAACAAACAGGGGCCGATTGGGATTGCGCTGTTGCCCGGGCAGCCAAAACGACAGGCAAAACAGGCCGACAGCCGGAGGCCCCGGCTTCATTTTGATCAACTCAGAAGGTGTACCCTATGTACGATAGCAACCCGACACTAGACGGACTGACGAAAAAGATTGACGAAGATCGTCAGGGCGAAGCTTTTTTCCAAGGCATGGAAGAAGCTGGCCAACGGCATTTTTATATCGAAAGCTACGGCTGCCAGATGAATTTCAGCGATAGCGAAATCGTAGCCTCTATCTTGGCTGAACAGGGGTATTCTGCTACGCGGAACATGGAAGCTGCAGACCTCATCCTCATCAATACCTGCTCGATACGCGAGAAGGCAGAGGACACCGTCCGCAAACGCCTCCGCATTTTCGATCAGGTGAAACAACAGCGCCCCGGCACCCTCGTAGGGGTACTGGGCTGCATGGCCGAGCGCCTCAAGGCCAAGTTCTTAGAAGAGGAGCGCCTGGTCGATCTGGTAGTCGGGCCCGATGCTTACCGGGACCTCCCTGCGCTCATCGCCACGGCAGAAGACGGCGATAAGGGGATCAACGTCTTCTTGTCCCGTGAGGAAACTTATGCCGATATCAGCCCAATGCGGCTGGACTCCAACGGCGTTTCCGCCTTCATCTCCATTATGCGGGGGTGCGACAATATGTGCTCCTTCTGTGTGGTCCCTTTTACCCGGGGGCGGGAAAGGAGCCGCAATGCGTTCAGCATCCTGGCAGAAGCTACAGACCTCTTCGAGCGGGGCTACCGTGAGGTCACGCTGCTAGGGCAGAACGTAGATTCTTACAAATGGGAAAACCCCGAGACCGGCCAAACGGTCTCTTTCGCCCAATTGCTGGATATGGTGGCCCGGGTACATCCTGACCTGCGCATCAGGTTCTCTACTTCTCACCCCAAAGACATCACCGACGAGGTCCTCTTCACCATGAAGGCACATGAAAATGTCTGCAAATACATCCACCTGCCGGTCCAATCTGGCAATAGCCGGGTACTCGAGCTTATGAACCGCACCTACGACCGGGAGTGGTACATCAATAAGGTCAACCGTATTTACGAAATCATGCCCGACTGCGCCATTTCTTCGGACATTATCGCGGGCTTCTGCACGGAAACAGAAGAAGAGCATCAGGATACCCTGAGCATGATCGAATTCGCACGCTACAGCATGTCTTATATGTTTTTCTACTCTGAGCGCCCGGGCACCCTTGCTGCACGCAAATACGAGGATGACATCCCTTTGAAAACCAAAAAACGCCGACTGCAGGAGATCATCAAAGCTCAGACCGCTGTCTCCCTAGCTCACAACCAACAAGATATAGGCAAGACTTTCAAGGTGCTTATCGAAGGGGACTCCAAACGTTCTGACCAAGAATTCAAAGGGCGGAACTCACAGAACAAAATGATGGTATTCCCCAAACAAGAGGGCTTGAAAACGGGAGATTACTGTTATGTGAAAGCCCTCGAAGCTACAAGCGCTACCCTGAAAGGCGAAATTGTCCCGCCCCCTGGCCTCTAGCCTTTCCCAAACCACCAAAAAACCAACTTGAACAACATGGATGCCAACCTTCAGTCCATTAAACAACGCTTTGGGATCATCGGGCGGTCCCCCTTGCTCGACCGGGCGCTCAGCACGTCGGTAAGGGTCGCTAATACCGACCTCTCCGTACTGATCACAGGGGAAAGCGGTGTGGGCAAGGAGGTCTTTTCCAAAATCATCCACTCCCTTAGCGCACGGAAACACAATCAGTTCATCGCCATCAACTGTGGCGCTATACCCGAAGGCACCATCAACTCTGAGCTGTTCGGCCACGAAAAAGGGGCCTTTACCGGGGCAACGGGCGAGCGCAAAGGCTATTTCGAAACTTACGATGGCGGCACCATTTTCCTGGACGAGATCGGGGAGATGCCGCTCGATACACAGGCTTTCCTCCTAAGGGTGCTGGAAACCGGTGAATTTATACGGGTTGGCGCATCTAAAGTGCACAAAACGGATGTGCGCATCATTGCCGCCACCAACGTTTCCCTGCTCAATGCAGTGAAAAACGGGAAGTTCCGGGAAGACCTCTACTACCGGCTCAATACCGTACCGGTAGCGGTGCCCCCTCTGAGGGAACGGGCAGAGGATATCTATATGCTTTTCCGCAAATTTGCCCTTGACTTTGCCGAAAAGTACCGCACCAGCCCCATCCAATTGGATGAACAGGCACGGCAGATGCTGGAAAGCTACAGTTGGCCAGGCAATATCCGGGAACTAAAAAACATAGCCGAACAGGCTTCCGTAATGGCGGACGAAAAAGTCATTACAGCGGAAAAGCTCATCCTGTATGTACCCCAAATTACCCGCCGCAACCTGCCCATGATCGCAGATGGCCACACCAAAGGGGGGGAGGAACAAATGAGCATGCAGGAGCGGGAAATTTTCTACAAGCTGATGCTTGATATGAAAAATGACCTCAACGACCTCAAATCCCTCGTGTTCGAGCTCATCCGCAACAACGATCTTCACGTTCCTGACGCCCAGGATATCCGGGCGTTGCAGCCGCCAGCTTCTTCCAGTGGCTTCTCTGGAGAGCGGAATCAAAAGCCAGCTTCCGGCAGCAGCCGCAATGTGACGGAATTCCTTCATGACTACCACGATGAGGGCTACTACCCTGCAGAAGAGGCGCCTGCCCCAGAAAGCTTCCGGCCCATTATCCTCAACCGGGAAGAAGCCGCGCAGCACTATGCTCCGACGGAGGAAGTAGAAGAAAACCTTTCTCTGGAGGAAAACGAAAAGGGGCTGATACAAAAGGCGCTGCGCAAGCATAATGGCCGGCGCAAGGAAGCAGCAGCTGACTTGGGGATTTCTGAAAGGACCCTCTACCGCAAAATCAAGCAGTACGAGCTGTAAAAGCAAAAGGGCGTAACCCAAAATGTCGCTAGTGTTTAGCCTTGTCGGCTTTGGGATAGAGCCGGCCTAGCGCTGCGCAGGGGTGTTAAGCCCGATAGGGCCGAGCGGACAGCGAGCCCCGGAGCATAGCGGCACCTGCCGCCAGGCAGGGGCAGGCCCCAAAAAATCGACAATCTGGTTTGCGCCCAAGCAAAAACCAGACATACCTCTTCCTATACCCCCTGCCTCCAACTAAAGCGGGGCTGCAGCTTTCCAACTGCAGCCCCGCTAACGGTTTAACACAGATAGCCGGCCTTTAACGCACTACCACAAACTTGCGTGTAATCCGCTCTTGGTTCGCCATTAGGTGCAGGAAGTAAACGCCCGGCACCAATTGGCTGCCGTCGAACTCCTGTACCTGAGTCCCTGCCTTAGCAGCCCACTGCTGCTGCAGGGCCACCCTGCCGTCAACGGCAGTCACCATCAGGTTGACCTGGCCCTCGGCTGGAAGCGTGAAGGCCAGTGTAAAGTCTCCGCTCGTCGGGTTCGGGAACAGGTTAATGTCAGCAATCACCGATGGGGCTTCAAATGAGGGGCCTCGGAATACCGAATTGCCCGGCTCAGGCTTGCCCTCTCCTTCCACCACAAGCGTTCCGGCCTCGCGTGTTCCGTTCTGGCAGCCACTGATGACGATATCGTCCAGGTATACCCAATCGGAATTGCCGGAAGCATCACAGCGGAAGCGCAAACGGGTATTCGACGAAAACGGGCCTGAAATGACAACGTTGCCGGAAGACCGCACGTCATTTTGGAACTCATCGCCTTGGTTCCATTCTTCTAAAATGGTGTAAGAAGCCCCGCCATTGCCTGAAATCTCAAGGAAGAAATCCTCATTGCTATTGTCCATGCTCCGGGCGAGATAGCTGAAGTCTACAGTGATTTCGTCATAAGGTGACAAATTGAGGTTGTCCGTAGTCAATACAGAAGAGGAAGAGTTGTCGCGCAGGGCCAGGCTTACCGACCCCGTATTGGCATAAGAGCTGCTGCGGTAGCAATCGCTCCCGCCATCGTTCCAAATGCCAAACCCAGATTCAAAACTTTCGCTGTCGAGGACAATATAGGTGCAGCCGCCTCCGCCACAGGGCGCACAATTGGAGCCGCCACAGTCTACGCCCGTCTCATCGCCGTTCTGAATGCCGTCGTTGCAGGTCGGCGGGGTGCCTCCCCCTGCGCCCGTACAGAAAGCGGTAGATTCGGAAGAGCCAAATGCGCCGCCGGAAGCCAAGGTGTTACCAAGCTCGTCCGTAAGAGCATAAGCGCCATTGCCATACGCGCAGCAAATACCGTCGCCATAGGAATCAAAAATATTGAAGCTGTAATCTCCTTCTGGCAGGTTGATGGACGCTGTAACGGTAGAACCTGCTCCGGAATAACTTCCGCCGGAAGCAACTGTACTGCCTCCTGTCGTAGTGACCGTCCAAGTCGTTTCACCAGGATAATTGTCCAGTACAATGGTCAGTGTGAGTGCATTGCCATTGTCACAATCCGTACTACAAGGCGCACAGTCCGGCCCGCCACAGTCTACGCCCGTCTCATTGCCATTTTGGATGCCATCGTTGCAGGTCGCACAAGGCGCACAATCCGGCCCGCCACAATCTACGCCCGTCTCATTGCCATTTTGGATACCATCGTTGCAGGTCGCACAAGGCGCACAGTCCGGCCCGCCACAATCTACGCCCGTCTCATTGCCATTTTGGATGCCATCATTGCAGGTCGCGCAAGGCGCACAATCCGGCCCGCCACAATCTACGCCCGTCTCATTGCCATTTTGGATGCCATCGTTGCAGGTCGGCTGCGGCCCTGCGGCCTCTGCACAGAAACTTGTGCTCTCGCTCGAGCTAAAGCTGCCCCCGGCAGCAATCACAGCGCCATTGCCATCGGTAAGGGTGTAAGCACCATTGCCATAAGCGCAACAGATGCCATCGCCATAGGCATCAGAAATGGTGAAGGTAAAATTGCCCGTTGCCAGGGTGATATTTTCTGTGACCGTTGAGCCATCAGGCTGGCTACCGTAAGGGCCACCGGAAGCGACTGTTGTGCCGGAGCCATCGGTCACCGCCCAAGTAGTTTCCTCTGGATAGTTGTCAAAGGTTATAGTGAGGGCCAAGTCTGCGTCATTACAAGGGCAGGGCGCACAGCTTGAACCACCGCAGTCCACCCCCGTCTCATCGCCGTTCTGAATGCCATCGTTGCAGGTTGGGGTTACCGGAGTGCCACAGGCGGTAGCGTTCAACAGGCTGGCACGTGCGCCCCCTGGCTCAAACAAAGCGCGCATCCGGGCTTTCTGCCCCTCTGTAAAGAGGTTCATGCAAGCATCATCGGAGTAGTCCATATAGTTTTGGAACATATCTGGCTGATCGCCAGTGCCTTCGTTACAGCTGTTAGGGCCAGGGAAGTTGCAAGGGCTGCCGGTATAGTTTGGATTCCCTGCACGGGGCGTATCGGACACAAAATCATCTGCATTGCAATTGCCATCGCCCCAGATGTGCCGGAGGTTGAGGTAATGCCCTACTTCGTGGGTACCGGTCCGGCCAAGGTTGAAAGGCGGTGTTGCAGTGCCAATAGTGCCGAAGTACTGATAATCGACGACTACACCATCTGTAGCAGCAGGCCCACCGGGGAACTGCGCGTACCCCAGGATGCCGCCGCTGATATCGCATACCCAGATATTGAGGTAATCCCCTGCTGGCCAAGCGTCTTTCCCGCCGCTTGAGCTCGATTTCACCTGGTCATTAGTGCCAAAGGCAGTGACCGACGTTGGGGTGCGGGTAATCCCGTCCGTGGGGTTGCCGGCAGGGTCTGTTGCCGCTAGGCAGAATTCGATTTCCACATCTGAAGCGACACCCTGGAAGATAGCTGGCGTGCTCGATGCGTCACCATTGAGGCGCCGGAAATCTTCATTGAGCACATCAATCTGTGACTGCACCTGTGCGGCGCTGATGTTCTCAGCGGAGCCATTGTAGACCACGTGCACCACTACCGGTATAGTAATCGTGCCGCTGACTGCTCGTGTGGGGCTTTGAAGCACCCGGGCGGTATGCTGCTCAATAGACTGCAACCGCTGAATGCGCTCGGGGTGCAGTTCCTCTTGTTGGTGCAGGTAGTCCATGCTGCCGCAATTGCGCTGCGCCTGAGCTGTGAAGACGGATAACAGGAATACCGCCAATAGTAAGGTGTTAGACATTACTTTTTTCATACTAATCTTAGAATTTGTTGATTTTGAAATAGGTAGAAACACATAGGGCGAAGCGCCTATGCAAAATGGTAATGCTCTTTGTTTTCTATCTGACTGAAAATATGGCTGGAAAGACGGGTAAATATAAAGAAATCACACTAGAAGAACACTTGGCCAAAACAATATTGTATTAAAAAACCAAAACTTAAAACACTATGGGGCCTGCCCCTGCCCGATGGCAGGTGCCGCTATGCTACGGGGCTCGCTGTCCGCTCGGCCCTGTCGGGCTTGCCACCCCTTCGCAGCGCTAGGCCAATGCCAGGCTAGAAGCCGGAACACTTAAACACCTGCGACATTTGGGTTGACGACCATAGGGCAACCAGCCCCCCCTTCATCAGCCCCGAGAGCACTCCGGCCACAGACATTTTTTTGCGAAAGCCCTATAATCCAACTGCAAAAGCTTGAAAAAAGCGTTAACCCATCAGCTTTTGCTAACTTCGGCCCCGCTGCCTGCGTTCTTTCAGGTGACTGCGGTTAAAGCCAACCTCATTTTGTTCAAACTATCAAAATACCTGTTGCCATGCCCCGATTGATCCTTGGGCTCAGCCTCTTGTCTGCCCTCTTGTCCTCCGGTTGCTATTCTTTCAAAGGCATTAGCATCGACTACTCCCAAGTCAGTACTTATTTTGTAGAACGTTTTGCCAGCAACGCAGTAAATGCAGAGCCGACTATAGCCATCCGGCTAACGGAAGACCTCAAAGAAAAAATACGGACAGAATCTCGACTGACTTTGCAGGAGATCGACCCTGACATCAGCTTTGAGGGGGCCGTCGTCCGGTATGAGGTCACTTCTGAAGCCCCTCAGCCCGGGGAGGTCACCTCCATCAACCGCCTGACCATCGTGACGGCCGTACAGTATATTAATAATGTAAACGAGGAGAAAAGCTGGCCCAACAAAAAGAACTTCTCTTTCTTTTTTGACTTCCCGAGCACACAGACCCTCGCTGATGTCGAAGAAGAAGCCATTTCCGCCATTTCACAACAGATGATGGAAGATATTTTCAATGCCGCCTTTACCGACTGGTAGCCCGCGCCAACCGCTCATTGCTTCTTTTTATCGCGACCATCTCATGAAACGACCGTTTAGACTGCTGTTCACTGCCCTTTTGCTCTTGCTGCTCTCCAGCAGTACCCCTATCACCGCGCAGAGCGGATGTGAGCCGCCAACTACCGGCATCATCTACAGCCCCGATTGCACCACTGCCGCCTATGGCCCCATTTTTGGCATCGCTTTCCCTTCCAACCCCGGCCATACCTTTCACTGGGAAGGGCCAGACGGTTTTTCCACTGATCAACAATCCTTTGTGCCCCAAGATACCGGTTGGTACTTTTTCAGCGCCGGGCTGCCAGGCTGCCTGAGCCCTACAGACAGCATACACATTCACGAGTTTGCCCCTCCTGCTGTGCAAGCGGTTTCCAATGCAAGCACCTACTGCCCGGGGGGAGCCGGCATCTCCCTCTCTGCAACAGCCAACAGTGAGCTCCTTTTTTGGCGCAAACGCTCAGGGGCTGGCGGATGGCAATACCTCAGCGCCGGCCCTGAGCTCTTCGCCCCTAACACAGACTTGTCACTGCCCGTGGAAACCTACCTTGTCACAGCCAATGGCGCATACGGCTGCGAAGCCTGGGACACGGTTTATATCCGCCGGCAAGGCCTCTTCTCTGCCAACCCTCCTATAGTAGACTGCCCCGGGGATACCGCCACCCTCAACGTGACCGGGAGCGGCCAGTTTCATTGGAGTACCGGCGCTACCGGCCCCACCATTCAAATGCCTATTGACAGCGCAGCTTACTACGCGGTGACCGTTACGGACGAAAATGGCTGCTCCACTGTGTCTGGGCAGCAAATTTTGGTATACGAAAACTCCTATGCGAGCTTGCAGCTGCCCGAAGGGCCTATATGCTCCGGGGATACGGTTACCCTCACCGCTAGTGGAGGCACTCAATACCTTTGGCCCGATGGCACTACCGGAGCAACTTATAGCCTCGCCGTTTCACAAAAAGATACCATAGAGGTGACCATACAGACCTCTCCTACTTGCCAAACGGCACTCTCGGCCTTCATCTACCCTATCCCACAACCCGATGTGCAACTCCTCGCGGATACAGCCCTATGCTCAGGCGACACGCTCGACATAGCCCTCACCCTAGCAGACAGCCTGCTCTTTTCTTGGTCGGTGCCCGTTTTTCAGGACACCACACTGCAAGTGTCCGTTTCTCCGGAAGGCTGCCCAAAAACCGTCTCACAATCGATTTCCGTGTACGCCCTGCCTCAGGCCTACTTACCGTCAGACACCATCGCCTGCCAAGGGGACACCCTCCACATCACCCCCGGCCTCAGCCCACATACACTGGCCCAATGGCCAGACAACAGCAACGCCCCTGCCTATTTGCACTTAGCAGAAGCCTCAGGACATATTGTTGTCGCCCTCCAAGATACCTTGCACGCCTGCACCGCTGCAGATAGCCTATTTGTTGACGTCAAGCCCCTGCCGCCTCTGCCAGCCCTCGAGTTTGAAGCAGGGTACCAAAGCCTACAAGCCAGCTGGAGCCCCCTGCCAGATATGGCCTACAGCACATCCCCTGAAGGCGGAGGCAGCCCGGCCGCTGGCTTATGGCAAATTGGCGCACTGCACCCTGAAGACACTGTACATTTTCAGCTGCTCGTATCCGATAGCCTCGGCTGCCAGCTCAGCACCGACACCCTGCTGAGCACTTGGAGCTGTCAGCCTCTGTCTTTAGCCATTCTTGGTGCAGACAGCCTTTGCCTTTACCAAGGTGTGCCAGCTGCTGCATACCAAGCTGCTATCAGCGGCAGCCGCCTGCCCGGGCAGCTCTTATGGCAAGGGCTCTCCGCTGATAGCACTATCGCTTTCTTTGATGTCGCTTCGAGTGGGCCCGGCACAGCCCTCATCAGCGCACAATACCATGAAGGCCCCTGCACAGCTACGGACAGCCTTCAGCTCTACATAGGGCGCCGCATTGCGCCCTCCCTGCTACGGTGTACTCCCGGCACCCACCACCTTGCCCTGTCCTGGCCCAGTTTCCCCGGAGATACCCTATACCAAATCACCGTAGGCGATTCCACCTTTTCCACTGCAGCGCACCTAGCCTACCTGCCCAACCTACACCCGGGGACAGCTTACCCGGTTTCCTTTACCGCACAAGGGAAGGGCCCTTGCGGCAACACCGCTATTGAAAAAACCTGCCGTACGCAGCCTTGCCCGGAGCCAGCGCTCAGCCTGCCCCAAATTGTATGCCCGGGCGATACCTTGGTTTTAGCGCCTGGACAGCATCTTCCCGGATCCATCACCTGGCGATCAGGAGATACCCTGCTCTGCAGTCATTGCCCCACGCTATCCTTCAATGCAGCCCACTCCCAAATCATCACTGCCACCCTGACAGAGGACGGCAGCTGCCCTGAACGCCTCTCCTACCCCATCGGTGTGGGAGAAATACCAAATTTCATTTTGCCAGATACCGTTCAACTCTGCCCCAACGAACTGCCTGCTATCACACTGCCCAGCCCGCTCAGCCAAGTACTATGGACTTATCCGGACGGCACCTTGCAATCTGGGCATCGCCTAAGCCTCCCAACAGCTCAGCTCCAGCCGGGCACCTACCAAGTTGCTGCCCGTACCACATCGGGCTGCCGGGCAGAAAAGGACTTCACCCTGTTACCGGTAGAAGAATGCCCCTCTTTGCCCGGTTCAGCCTACCGTGGCCCCTGAAAAACCGAGGCGCAAAACAAGCCACCGCTATTCGTGGGCCTACCCCTGCCTCACAGCAGGGGTCGCTATGCTTCGGGGCTCGCTATCCGCTCGGCCCTATCGGGCTTAGAGCTTTTTGGGATTTTGCTTTTGGAGCGAACGTAGCCAAATTTTGCCCTGATCGAGGCGTTCTGAGGGAACATAGCCTTAGCTACGTGACCGAAGAACAACGAAGAGCAGGACAAAATTTGGCAAGAGCAGCCCAAAGTGTAAAACCCCAAAAAGCTCTTACACCCCTTCGCAGCGCTAGTCCAGCCCCATCCCATGAGCCGATAAAGGCGGAAAGCTTGCAACATTTCGGATGCCCCCTCAGACTGCCATGCCCGAAAATGCGGCAGTCAAAATTCGTACATACCTTAAAGCTTGTAAAACAGAAGCTTAATCTATCTCCAACTATTCCGCCTGCCTCCTCCCCCTGTGTAATCCCGCCAAGTTTTAGTACCTTGTGAGACACAAACAGCCTGGCCTTACCCCCTGGCTCAATGAGTTGTAATCCTAAAAACAAAACGACATGATCAGAATTTACCTGATGCTGCTTGGGCTGCTTCTGCTGTCCCCTCTTCCGGCCCAGCAGAATGGCACGTCCTGTGCCGATCCGCTTTCCCTCAAAGCCAGCATCCCCACCTTTTGCCCAGAGCCGGGCCGAGCGTACGACACCCTAGCCATCAACTTTCAAGGAGCACCTACAGCCCCGGAATACAGCCTGTGCCAAGAGAGCGGGGCTCTGAGCAACCGGGTAGCCCGCTGGGTAGAAATACAGCCACAGGGAAACCTGCTCCGGGCCATCTTAACGGGCCCTGCACAGCCTTCCCTCACCCTGCTGCGCGGAGAGGACTGCTCGGCAGCCTACCCTATAGCCTGTGCCACCGGAGAAAACAGCGTAGAGCTGCAAGTCAATACGACACCTGAAGCGCGTTACTTCCTGCTAGCCAGCAGCGAAGCCAACTACACTGCCGCTGCACAGCTCACCACAGAATCTACCTATAATTGCGACCCCTGCCACCTCGTCAGAGACGGCTTTTTTACCGCCAGCCCGGCGCCTGTAGACGGGCATTATGAAGGGGGGCAGACCGTAGAAATGTGCTTTACGGTCACCCAATGGGAAACCACCCCGACGAGCGAGCGCCTGCATGCCCTCGAGCTCTCCTTTGGCCCAGGGTGGGACCTGGCTTCCCTTTCCCCTCAAGAAGCCTCCTCCTGTGACCCCGGGGGCATCTGGGCCTGGCAGGATAGCTGGCAAAGCGCCGCTACAGGGCAGCAGTTCGGCCCAGGCTTCGCATTTGACATACTAGACGGCAGCCAGCCAGACGGCAACCCCGGCAACAATCTTGGGATGGACGGGCTCGGCTGCAGCAGCATCAACGCCCTAGCCGGCAATACGCTACAGTTTTGCTGGACCATCACCGCCCAAGACTGCCCGCCCAACACTTATGGCACCTTCAATGGGCTGGAAGTTGGGGCCCGCCTGCTGGGCGATGGGCTTTCTGGCTCCAGGCCACAAACCCAATGCTATGCTCCAGAAACAGAAGTCTTCCTCTCGGGGTATGCTTGCCCAGACCCCTATGCGCCAGAAGTGGCTTTAACAGACGCATCCTGCAGGGAGAGCTGCGATGGGCAGGTGGTGGTCAGCGGCGGCGGGCAGGGGCCATGGCGCTATCAAGCTTTTGACAGTACCGGCACCCTCATTTGGGAAAACCTGGCCTCAACAACAGCAGACACCTTGGCTCAGCTTTGCCCAGGGCAATACACCCTATCCATCAGAGATTACAGCTCCAACCAAGACAGGAACATCCCGGTCATTATCAACACTGGCGTATACCCCGTTGCTACTGCCACCTTTGAACAGTCCTGCTTCGATGGCGAGCCCATCTACCTCTACGGACAGGTTTCGCCGGTAGAGGGCGATGTCCAGTACGAGTGGTCCGGCCCCAATGGCTATGCACGTGAAACAGCAGCCCCGTTGGCGCTTTCCCCCGGCACGTATACCCTGCAAGCTTACGTCAATGACTGCCCTGCAGCCCCCGTTGCGCTCGACATCCTGGCGCCTTCGTCCATCCCTATTGCAGAGATAGAAGCAGACACCCTCACCGCCTGCCCGGGCACGCCCATTACCATTCATGCGATAGGCAACGCACAATCTCATGCTTGGCAAGACCCTTCAACCGGCGAGCTTCTAGGGACAGGGGACAGCATTACCCTATCCCCTGTCAGCGGCAGGCAGATCATGGTTTCTGGCACGAATGCCAATGGCTGTTTTGCCAGCGATGTAGTTTACCTCAGCGTACCGCTGTCCCCCGAGCTTTCGGTCAGCCCTCAGGGCGTCATCTGTGCAGGCACAGCGGTAACCATCCGGGCCAGCGCCGGAACGTCCTTTTCATGGGATACCGGAGCTGCTGCTGACAGCATCGTTATCGCTCCTTTGTCGTCACAGACTTATGCGGTCACCATTACCGGAGAAGGCGGCTGCCAGGTCGTCCGCCAAGCTAGCATAACCGTGGCCTCAGACGCCAGCTTCTTCGTAAGCCCAGACCAGGCCATCTGTGCAGGCGAATCGGCCCCGCTCATCGCCATCGGGGGGGCTTCTGTGGTTTGGAGCACAGGGGAAACCACACCGGCCATTCAAGTCAGCCCGGCCCAAACGACTACCTACACCGCAATACAAACGGATGAATTTGGATGCGAGCATGGAGAATTGGTAACGGTAAATGTCAACCCCGACCCAGCAATCCATTACTTCCCTGCTGATACGCTGATCTGTGCAGGAGACAGCGTGGAGTTGTTCTTATTCCAATCCGACACCCTGCTGTGGTCTGCTGTGGCTGCGCCTGAAAGCCGCCGGTTCTACAGTACGCCCTACGATTTCGGGTGCCTGAACGATCCCCGCTTTTTCGTAGATGTGGAATCGCCACCCTCCCTTTCCATTGGAGAAGACCAGTCCCTTTGCAGCCCGGATACCATACTGCTTTTCGCCGAGGGCAACTACGACAGCCTTTTCTGGAGCAATGGCAGCACGGCAGATACAGCAGTGTTTTTTGTAGATGCCACCGCCCACATTTTTGCGGAAGCATACTCCGAAAGCGGCTGTACCTCAACCGATAGTATCGAGGTCAGCCTAAATGCCCTGCCGGATCTGCCCCAGGCAGATTGCGCCCCCAGGCTAGGAAGCGTCCTATTTACTTGGGCCACAGATGGGGAAGCTGCCCTGCAGGTAAATGCCCTGAGCGGCCAAACCGCAGACAGCACCTCAGCAGATGGGGCCGTCAGCTTTTCAGGGCTTTTTCCTGAAGAAGAGGTTGCTATCGAACGAGCCTTGATCCAGAACGGGTGCTCGCGCACCGATACTTTAGTTTGCGCTGCCCTGCCCTGCTCAGCCCTTAGCCTCACCACTTTTGTGCCAGACACCCTATGCAGCCTTGACGGGCAGGCCAGCCTGATCGCAGATGTACAAGGCGGCACCCCTACAGGCAATGGGCAATGGGCTGGCACAGGGGTAGACAGCACCGGGAGCCTATTCGACCCCAGGCTGGCCGGAGCGGGGGCAGCCACCCTCGTTTACCGCTATACAGACCAAGGCTCTACCTTAACAGATACGGCTTGGGTCATGGTCGAGACCGGCTTGGAAAACGCTTTGATCAGCTGTGAAAGCGGCCCGGATTATATCGACTTCACCTGGCCTGCCCTGCCTCAAGATACTGCTTACCTATTTATGCTGGCTGACAGCACCCAAACAGCTGCTTTTACTGCTACCAATCAGTTACGGGTGGCTGGGCTGATGACCGGCGACACCGCAGCCCTTACCCTGCAAGGCTTAGGCATAGGCTGGTGCGGCAACACTACCGCTACGGCAACCTGCATTTTGGATACCTTCAGCTGTGCACCCTTGCAAATAACTGCGGACACCTTCCTTTGCCCGGGCGAGGTGATGCCCCTACACGCAGATTCCCTGAACTGGGACAGCTGGTCATGGGCCCCTGCCACCGGGCTGAGCTGCACCGATTGCCCTAGCCCTTTGGCCCAGCCCAATGCGACGACTACCTATCAGCTCATTGCTGCTAATGCACAGGGCTGCACTGATACGGCAGCGGTAACCTTGTTTGTGGGCGAAATACCGGATGAGTACGTACCCGCCGAGCCGATTGTCTTCTGCCCTGGCCAGCCGCTTGAACTCTGCCTGCCTGACGGTGTGATACACTATTGGGTCGGACCCAATGCCTTTATCAGGGTAGATCAATGCCTTTCTTTCGATGCTATGGAAGCCGATATGGGCGGGAACTACTATGCATTTATGCGCACGGAGGCGTGCAGGCTGATCAAGCCATTCCGCATGGAGGCTGCTCCGCCTATCGAGCTTGACAGCCTGACTGAACAACAGACCGTATGCCCGAGCGACACCTTCGCCCTTTCGGCCTACTCCCCACAGGCCGTCAGCTATGCTTGGGCTCCAGCAAGCTACCTCGAGTGCGGCACCTGTGCTGCCACCACAGGCAGTGTGCCACAGACCGCAACTTTTAGCCTCACGATGACCGATGCCTATGGCTGCCAAGGCGAGGCAGAAGCGCTGGTTTTTGTGCCAGACTGCGAGCCAGCCGGCAACCGGCCTGCCAGCCCAGGGCATGCGCAGCCGTTGGCAAAGCCCAGGCTATACCCCAATCCGGCCTCCGACGCATTATTTGTAGAACTGCCAGCAGGCCAGGACTGGACGTTGACCGTAATCAGCACCGCCACAGGCCGAGCCCTCTACCAGCAAGATGCTGCAGCAGGGACGGTGCAGATCCCGGTGGGCCGGTTATCGCCCGGCACGTATATGGCCAGGGCGACGGCCGAGCAAGAGACCCATATCATTAAGTTTGTAGTTTCCCGCTAGTCCCCCTTTTGATCTTCACGCTCGAAAAAGCGGGTAGCTCTTCAAACAAGCTATCCGCTTTTTTACTTTTTTAAGCCTCTACAAATCAAACTCTTACAACCCAAAACCTCATTTCAGGACAGCCCTGGCCTTTTTTTCTGCCCTGTGCAGGCAGCATTACCCACACCGAGGGGGTCTTACCCTAAAATACAGCACAGCACTCAAAGCAATACTAATAACAAATCATTCAAAAGCAAGCTGCGCAGCATTGCTAATGACCCAAACATTCTACACCATGACTTGTGCCCCCCCACAGTCTCCCCCCACTGTATGCAATCTATTTAAGAACCAAACCAAGTCTGGAGTATGAAAAATATTCTACTCACTGCAGCCTTTTGCCTGTCGTGTTTGGCAACCGCTTTGGGGCAACCGGAGAACGACCTTTGCACAGCAGCTGCCTTTATCCCCTTTTCAGCCACTGCGCCCTGCCCGGCACAAGAAGCCGTGTCTGTGTCCATTTCCGGCACAACAGAAGGGGCTACAGCAAGCAGCCCGGCCCTTAACATCAGCCTGCCCGGAGCTTTTTCCACTGGAAGCCAATTCCGGGAAGTATGGTACGCATTTACAGCCGTATCCAATCAGATGAGTATAGCGCTCAGCTCCTCCTCACAACCTATGATTGCGGTATTTCAGGGCGATGACTGCGGCAACCGCCTTCCAATTGGGCTGGCGCAAAGCACAGCAGGGGAAGCCGAGCTCCTATTCCCTACAGAGCCGGGCACCAGCTATTTTATCGCGGTAGGCGAAACCCAGCCCAATGACGGCAGCGGTTTTGAGCTCACCCTTAAAGCCCAGAACAATTGCAGGCTGTGCGCGCAGCGCAGTGGGCAGCTGACAGCCAGCCCTGCGCCTGCCAACGGGACTTATCAAGCTGGAGAAACGGTTACCTTTTGCTATAGCATCACCTCATGGGACCCCGGCTTTGCGCTAGAATGGCTGCATGGGGTTGAAATCGACTTTGGGCCAGGCTGGGATCAGAGCACCCTGCAAACCTCAGCCCCTGAAGCCTGCACCGCTCCCGAAGGGCAATGGGACTGGCATGAAAGCTGGGAGAGCTGCAATACCGGGCTATCTTTTGGCCCAGGCTTTGCTTTCGATGGCATCTACGGGCTGCTCTGTGGCAGCGGAGGCCCCAATGACGGCAACCCCGGGAACAACTTCGGTGACGGCCCCTGCGGCTCGCTCGAAGCTCAGCCGCTCCCGCTGGAATTCTGTTGGACCATTACCGTAGCGGAGAGCTTCGAAAGCCAGCAGGCTGCCAACCTCAATTTGAACATCACCTTGCTGGGCGATGGCTATTCTGGATCATGGATGTCCTATGGCTGTGAGGGCTACCCTGCTACCAGCTTTTTGGCAACAGCGGTGCCGGCAGCTGCTGCTGTACCCTCGGTGAGCGTCCAACAGGCGGCCTGCCCGGGCGCCTGCAATGGGGCCTTGGCACTGCTTGGCGGCCAAGGCGCTGCTTTTGCGCTTTCCAACGAAGATGGGCAAGTGGTCTTCAGCACTACTGCACCTTCTCTGAACAACGTAGTCAACGGGCTTTGTGCCGGCCACTACGAACTCGTCATTACAAGCGAAGACGGGGCCACTCAGTCAACAGCTATCACCCTTCCGGAAACCAACCTCCCAACGGTCACGGCCAATTACCTCCCGGCTTGCGCTACCGGCGAGCCTTACCAGGTTGTCACCTCAATTGATGGAGCTACGGGCCCTGCCGCTTATATCTGGACGGGGCCAGACGGCTTTTTCGCCAACACCCCAAACCCGGCAGTTTTCGCCCCTGGCCTTTACACCCTGAGCGTCACGGCCAATGGCTGCCAATTGCCCCCGCAAGAACTGAGCGTGATATCTGCCCTGCCCGAGGTCGACTGCGAAGCAACGGATACCAGCCTTACCTTTATCTGGGACGTTTTTGATGCGGATACTGCTTATCATTTTACCGTCTTGAGCGGACAAGAAGGAGGCATCCTTTCGGGGAATACTTTCCGGCTCGAAGGGCTTGCGCCAGGCACTACCGCCTCAGGCCTGCTTGAAGTGGCAGGGGAAGGCCTTTGCCCTGACAAGTTTGTTGAAGCCAACTGCATAACCCTGGGCTGCCCAAAACCTGATGCTGGCCGGGATACCCTCCTCTGCAATACCGACAGCATTCAGCTGCAGGGCATTTTGCCTGTTGAAGGCAGCACCTTTGCCTGGAGCCCTGCCTATGGGCTAAGCTGTACCGATTGCCTCAGCCCTAATGCCAGCCCGGATACAACAACCGCCTACACCCTGACGGTGACAACGCCGGAAGGCTGCCAAGCTACAGACGAGGTTACCGTTTTCGTAAATGAGCTGCCCGATTTGCAATTGCCCGACAGTGCGCTTACTTATTGCCCGGGCGAACGCTTTGAATACTGCCTGCCCGAAGGCTACCGGTACCTGTGGATCAGCCCCATTGGCTTTGTCAAAACAGGCAATTGTTTGTTGTTCCCTTATACCACAGCCAGCATAGCAGGAGAATACACTATTATCATCAGGCTGGAAAATGGCTGCAAAATAGAACAGGCCATCAGGCTGGAAGTGGACACGGATTGCTTCGGGCTGCATGGGGAAGGTTTGGCTACCGGCGTTGGCTCTGGGGGCGCTTCGCTCAGGCTAGGGCCCAACCCTGCCTCTGACCTGGCTTTGCTCCAAACAGACTGGCAGGGGCAAAAGCTGCTACGTATTTTCCGGGCAGACGGGGCTATGGTGCGCCAAACCAGCTTTGAGGGGCACCAACATGAAATCCCTGTCGCACAATTGCCACAAGGGGCCTACTTCCTGCAGCTCAGTACCGCAGGGCAAACGCTGCACCATAAGCTTACCGTAGTACACTAAGCTCCTTGGCTGCCGGGCAAGCATACGGCCCGCTCAGGCCTTTGGCATGAACTGCCAAAGGCCTGTATTGTTTATAATTGGGCCGCAATCCACTCAACTTCTTTATCTTTGCCTTTAGCTGAAACGAAAAGATATACTCCTGACCTGAACATGAGCGACACAACTGGAAGATTACTACTACACTACGAGACCCACCTCCTCGATAAGGATGCAGATTGGGTCGTATTCATACATGGTGCTGGCGGCAGCATCGTTACTTGGAAATACCAGGTCAATGCATTCAAACCTTTCTTCAACCTCCTGCTGATAGACCTCCGGGACCACGGCAAATCCAAAAATATAGAACCTGCCTACGAGAACTATAACTTCGATATCGTTACGCAGGATGTCCTGAAGGTCATTGACCATCTTGGCATAAGGCGGGCACACTTTCTTTCGGTTTCCTTGGGCAGCGTGGTGCTCCAAAAGCTGGATGAAATCCGTCCGGAACTCGTAGATAAGATGGTAATGGCCGGAGGGGTTTTCCGGGCTACGTTCACCATCAAGCTGTTTGTGCACTCCGCAAAGTTCCTGAACTACTTCCTGCCCTATCGGGCCATTTACAACCTCTTCTCTTGGGTGGTGCTCCCGCGGAAAAACCACGCTCAGTCTAGGCGTATCTTCAGGATGCAGTCTCAAAAGCTTTCGCCTAAGGAGTACTTGAAATGGGTCGGGCTGTACAAAGACTTCTTCCGCCTCCTGCGGCGTTTTTTCAACCGGGAGCTAGAAAACCTGAGCTTGGTGGTCATGGGCGATCAGGACCACGTCTTTTTTCAAGCTGCCAAACGCTTCGCATCTACCCACAAACAGGCACAACTCGTCATTCTCGAGAAATGTGGGCATGTCTGCAACATCGAGCAGTACGAGCGCTTCAATCAGACGGCCCTATCTTTCCTTTTGGGAAAACCGGTAGAAACCTTACCCTCCGCTCGATAAGCTTGGCAGCAAGCTGTCAAATGGCTTGTTGTTTGCCCCCCCCTACGGGCGTAAACCCCAAAAAGGCTGCAGACGCTCAGGCTTTATCGGCTATAGGATAGGCCTGGACTAGCGCTGCGGAGGGGTGAGAAGCCCGGTAGGGCCGAGCGAATAGCGAGCCCCGCAGCATAGCGCCCCCTGCCAAGTGGCAGGGGGAGGCCCCCATTCTGCTTTGGGCTCATACCCGCTCGCTCTGTTTTGCAACTGCTTTCGGCCCGAGCCAATACACTGAGCACGGCCGAAGCGAGGGGGCTACCGCATGAGCACGAAGTCGCCCTCCAATAGCTCTACGCTGCCATCCACAAAGACGATTTCGGCGTAGAAGACAAAAACGCCTGGGTTCATAGGCTCTCCACGCTGAGCGCCATCCCATCCGAAAGCCTCTATGTTCGGCTGCATGGGCCCGCCCTCAAAGACCATATCGCCCCAACGGTCGAAAATACGGAAGGTGCGGATTTCCCTGACCTGCGGTCCGGCAAAGATGGTAAAGAAGTCGTTGCGGCCATCACCATTTGGGCTAAAGGCGTTGGGCGCATAAACCTCCCGCTCCCGGTCTACAATAACCATCACCTCGTCCGTAGCGGTACACCCATTAGCGTCTTGGGCGGTCAGCCGGTAAACGGTCGTCCGGGCGGGGCTGACGAAAGGGGTGTATAACATTATCGTATCTGGCTGCCAAGTGAATGCGGCAACATCAAAGGTGGCCTGTGGCAACAACTGCAGGCTATCGCCCAAACGGATGGTACGGTCGTCTCCCAGCTCTAGCAACAGCTCTTGGGGTGGGCTCACGGCCACTTCTACGCTCGCTTCGCAGCCATTCGCATCCTGTACCCTTACGGAATACCCCCCTGCAGCCAAGCGGCTTAGGGTGAAGGCGGTGGTGTCCAAAGCAGCGTAGCCCTCATCGCCCAAAGCAAAAAGATAGGGATCTGTGCCGCCAAAAATATCCAAGACCTGGATTTGCCCGCTTTGTGGGTCTTTGCAATCTACATCCACGCCTGCCGCTTGCACAACAAGGGGCTCGGGCTCAGTGAGGACGAGGCTGTCTGTACCAACACAACCGCCATCGTCTGTAACAGTCACCGAGTAGGCTCCAGCCATCAGCCCGGAAGCGGAGGGGCCAGCCTGCCCATCTGACCAGCTGAAAACATAAGGCGCTGAGCCACCAGAAACATTAGCCTGCAGCTCGCCGTCGGCCGCCCCTGCACAGCTCACTCCCCAGCCGCCATATTCCACAACAGCTTCCACCTCAATGGCCAAGTCTGCCACTTGGATGGCCAGTGGGGCCCCATTATCTGCCGGGCAGTTGCTGCCGGGCACCGAGAGGCCCGTGATGAAATAGTCTGTCGTTTGGCCGGGGCTTACCACAATGGTGACGGGGCCCGCTACACTATTGAAGGTTTCTACTACCCCCTGCGTACTAGACAGCACAAAATCATAGCTCATGCCACCGCTCAGCTGAACCGTGAGCACAGCAGAATCTCCGGGGCATAAACTGGACGGCCCGCTCAAAGTAGCGCTCACTTGGGGCGTGAAGGCAAGGCTGACCACGACGACACTATCGCAGCCGTTGGCCGCTGCATTGGGCAGCACTACCGTGCCGGAAGGGTTGCCCTCGTCAAAGACTTGGTTTCCGACGGTAAGGCTCTCGCCTTGGCATAAGGTGGGCTGTAGGGTATCCACAGGGATCGGCAGGAAGTCCAACGCTATGCGCACCAGGCTGTCGCAACCATTAACCGTTGCGCCTGGCAGCACCTCAAAACCGCTTGGGTTGGCCTCGTCATAAACTGTGCCATTGACGAGCACCGACTCGCCCGGGCAAAGGGAAGCAGCGAGCGTAGCCGTATCCTGTGGGAAGAACTGCAACCCTACCTGTATGATGGAATCGCAGCCGTTGGCCGCTCCTCCTTCAATGGTCTCTGTACCGGAGGGGTTGCCCAAATGGTAAGCCGTACCATTGACCAGTAAAGTATCGCTAGGGCAAAGTACTGGCGTTAATGGCGTAGACACTGCATTGATGAAGGTAAGGTCTACCAAAATAATGCTATCGCAGCCCGTTTGCGAAGCCCCCGGTATGACTTCCAGGCCTGCAGGCTGCGCTGCGTTATAAACTGCCCCATTGACCAGCAAAGAGTCGCCTTGGCACAGTGTGGCTTCTATCCGGTTGGTATCCAGCTCAAAGTACAAAAGGTTGATGCTGACGATGCTGTCGCAACCGTTGGCGGCTGCCCCCTGCAGCACCTCTGTGCCCGCCGGGTTGCCCTGATCATAAACCGTGCCATTGACCACGATGCTGTCGCCGGGGCAAAGGGCAGGGCTGAGCTGTCCCAATGCTTCCGGCAGCAGCTGTACGCTGACTTCCACTACCGAGTCGCAGCCATTGGCCGTAGCCCCCGGGAAGACCTCCGTGCCCGTCAGGTTGCCTGCGTGGTAGGCCGTGCCATTGTAAATCAGGGTGTCGCCCGGGCAGAGCTCAGGCTCGAACTGCGCCGTGTCCGAGGGGAAGAAGCTCAGTTGCACCTGAACGATAGAATCGCAGCCATTGGCTCCTGCCCCAGGGAATACCTCTGTGCCCAGGGGGTTCTCGATGCTATAAATAGTGCCATTCACCTCCACACTGTCGCTTGCGCAAATCACGTCCGAGATGGTGCCCACGGGCGCTGAAAGCAGCTGCACGCTGACTTCCACTACCGAGTCACAGCCATTGGCCGTAGCCCCCGGGAAGACCTCCGTGCCCGTCAGGTTGCCCGCGTGGTAGGCCGTGCCGTTGTAAATCAGGGTGTCGCCCGGGCAGAGCTCAGGCCCGAACTGCGCCGTGTCCGAGGGGAAGAAGCTCAGTTGCACCTGAACGATGGAATCGCAGCCATTGGCTCCTGCCCCAGGGAATACCTCTGTGCCCAAGGGGTTCTCGATGCTATAAATAGTGCCATTCACCTCCACACTGTCGCTTGCGCAAATCACGTCCGAGATGGTGCCCACGGGCGCTGAAAGCAGCTGCACGCTGACTTCCACCACCGAGTCGCAGCCATTGGCCGTAGCCCCCGGGAAGACCTCCGTGCCCGTCAGGTTGCCTGCGTGGTAGGCCGTGCCGTTGTAAATCAGGGTGTCGCCTGGGCAGAGCTCAGGCTCGAACTGCGCCGTGTCCGAGGGGAAGAAGCTAAGGGCAACCGTAATGACCGAATCGCAGCCCGCCTGCGAGGCATCCGGCAAGGTTTCCACGCCAGTGGGGTTGGTTTGGTTATATACGGTGCCATTGACCACGATACTGTCGCCGGGGCAGAGGGTTTCGGACACCGTGGCCTGAGCACTATTGGCAAATGACAAATCGACCACTACGATGCTGTCGCAGCCGTTGGCCGAGCCGTTGGGGAATATTTCCGTACCAGAAGGGTTGCCCTCATCGTACACCACTCCGTTGACGGTCACGCTGCTGCCGAAGCAGAGCGGCCCATTGAGGTAGGTGGTGTCAATGAGGAAATAGGCAATAGCCACATTGATAATGGAATCGCAACCATTGGCTGCAGCGCCAGAGAGCGTATCCGAGCCCATCAGGTTGGCAGGGTTGTAAACGGTACCGTTCACTACCAGGCTGTCGCCGGGGCAGAGCATTTCGGCAATATCATTTACTGCCGGCTGCCGGAAATCCAGATGAATAATGACTACACTGTCACAACCACTCGCTGCTCCATTTTCGAATACTTCCGTGCCAGAAGGATTGGCCATATCATACGTCGTGCCATTGACCACTAGGGCGGTGTCGCCACAGATGGTTTCTTCAATCCGGAAAGTATCAACGCTAAAGAAAGACAGCTGTATGGTAATGACCGAATCGCAGCCCGCCTGCGAGGCGTCCGGCAAGGTTTCCACGCCAGTGGGGTTGGCTTCGTTATATACGGTGCCATTGACCACGATGCTGTCGCCGGGGCAAAGTGCCTCTACGATTTCATTTGAAGCGAAAGCCACAAAAGAGAGGTCGACCACTACGATGCTATCGCAGCCGTTGCTGCCGGCATTAGCAAGCACTTCCGTGCCTGAGGGGTTTTGCTCATCGTAAAGGGTACCGTTGACGGTGATGCTGCTGCCAAAGCAAAGGGGGCCCTCAATTCGCCCAGTATCCGGCTGCAGATAAGCCAACTGAATGGTGAGTATAGAGTCGCAACCATTGGCCCCTGCGCCCTCTAGTATTTCGGTACCTGACAAGTTGGACTCATTATAGACCGTCCCGTTCACGATGATGCTATCGCCAGGGCAAAGCTCCGGCATCAGGCTGCCCTCAGCCAGGGGCAGGAACTGCAAGGCGATCACTACGATGCTGTCACAGCCGTTTTCGGCAGCCCCTGCCAAAATTTCTGTGCCCGTAGGATTGGCTTCGTTATAAACGGCACCATTGACCACGATGCTGTCGCCGGGGCAGAGCGGGCCCTCCAACAGAGCTGTATCAGTAGGGAAAAAGCTCAGCATGACTTGTATGACGCTATCGCAGCCCGTGACCGAGCCCATCGGGATGGTGTCTGCCCCCATTGGGTTCGACTCATCATAGAGGGTGCCGTTGACCAATAGGCTGCCGCCCGGGCAAAGGGCCTCTTCCAATACAAAAAGGGAGACGTCCGAAAAGGTAAGGCTCACTTGTACCACGCTATCGCACCCATTGGCAGTGCCGCCCGGGATTACCTCCACGCCCGAAGGATTGCCCTCGTCGTATACCGTACCGTTGACGGTAAGGCTGCTGCCAAAGCACAACTCCCGGTTTAGGAAATTGGTATCCCTTGGGAAGAAACTGAGGCTGACGAAAACAATAGAATCACAGCCGGCCACCGCTGCCCCCAAGAGGGTATCTTGGCCTGTAGGGTTGCCCTCATCATAAAGCGTACCATTGACAAGCAGGCTGCCGCCTGGGCACAGGGTTTCTGCTACGGTATCCCTCGCTGGCAAAATGCGGGTTAGTGTGTCCCTGACATTCAAAGTGTCCTGGCAGTTGGCATCAGCAAGCAGGCCAAAAGCGACTTCGAGCGTATCAAAAGCCAGGAGGCTGTCGATGGGGCAAAAGGACATCGTGGTATCTGCCGTGCTGGCAGTAAAGCTCAGGCGCAAAGTATCTGTACCACTGCGCACCTCATAATTCAGCAAGAAAGGGGGGGGCACCGGTGAAGGACAGGCTATAAGTAGCACAACCATCAAGGCAAAGGCTATCTGTTTGTGGGCTTGCTGCCAAAGCAGGGGCAAGGTTTTCCGTCCCAACATCTACCATAGCTTCGCCCATACAATCCGTACCATCCATAACGGTCACGCTGTACGTGCCCGCCGGCACCCCAATCAGGTTGGGTGTGGCTGCATCGTTGCTCCACAAGTAGGTATAGTTGCCATCTCCCCCTGTTACCGTCAGGTTGATTGCCCCATCGGCTACGCCTGGGCAGGACGCAGGCTGTGCAAGCAAGTCTAGGCCGAGCAGGCAGCCCGGTGAAGAAATGGTGAACGAGCAGTTGATGTTGCAACCGTTGGCATCTTCTACCTGTACGATATAGGTGCCCGGCGGAAGGTTGGGGATTTCTATGGTATTGTCGTTGCTCGTAATGCCCCCCCCCAGACTGGGCGAAAAATAGTCGACTTCAAAAGGGGGCTGCCCGCCCACAATCACTAGCTGCCCGATGCCATCGGCAGTTTCATCATCAGAAGCCTGTTGAAGCTCAGAGCAGGTCATTGTTGGGGTAGCGTTGATGGTCACCGAAAACTCATCCTCGGACTCGCACACGCCGTTGCTGTCGTAGACGTAGAATGTCCCCTCAAAATTGATGGTCTGATTGGGGAAGTATTCGGTGCCCTGCCCACCGGGCTCTGAAAAGTAGCCCGCATTTTCCGTTAGGAACTGCCCCTCGATAAAGGGGAAAGAGAAAGACTCACAGACGATGAAGTCGTCTATGGGTTCTACCTGTACAGGGTCAAAGATTTCCAGGTTGAAAGAGACCTGTGCGAAACAGCCTGGGGCAGAGGCATCGTAAATATAAAGCGGCAGGGCACTGCTATTGATTTCGTCTCCCGGGAAACGGGCAAAGCCCATACCGAAGGTGCTGGTGTAATACGCTGGGGTGTTCAGATTGAACCCCTGTATCTCAGGCAAGGTAAAATCACCGCACACCTCTATATCATCTACTGGGTTGAGGACCGGGGGCAGGGCGAAGGTCACCGTGAAGGTTTCCTGATCGGAACAGCCCGGGGCCGACTCGTCGTAGACCGTAAAAGTCAAGGGGCCAGCAAAGCCGGGGTTATAAATCTGGCCAGGGAAAAAGGCAGTGCCCCCTCCCACAGGGCCGTCGTAATAGGCCGCATTGGGCGTCAGGTTCTGCCCCTGAATGGGCGGGAAAGTATAAGTGCCACAGGCCGTGGCATCGGGTATAGGGCTTAGTATTGGGCGGGGCCGTACGGTAACCGTAAAGGGGCCCACCTCGTCTTCACAGCCGGGGGCAGTGCTATCGTAGATGTAGAGCGTAGTCGTTTGCGTAAGCGTAGTGCCGGGCAAGAGCATGGTGCCTGTCCCATTGGGGCCCGTATAGTAGGCCTGCCCACCGCTCAGCCCCGTGCCTCCGATCGGAGGCAGGATAAAGCTCTCGCAAACGCTGCGGCTGTTTTGGGCCGTGAGCACAGGTGGCGTATTGATGGTGACCTGAAAACTGACTTCGTCTTCACAGCCCGGGCCGGAGCTGTCATAAATGTAGACCGTTTGGGAGGTATTCACGGCCTGGCCTGGGCTTAGAGCCGTGCCCGTACCGCCGGGCTGTGTGTAGTACGCTTCAGAGCCGCTCAGCCCCACACCGCCAATTGGCGGGAGGGTGAAGGGGCCACAGCTTACCACATCGTCTACCTCATCGAGCATAGGCTGCTGATTGACGGTAAGGGTAAAGTCTGACTCGTCGGTACAAGTATTGTTGTCTTCGAAAATGTAGATCGTGCCTGTGGTACTGACCGTACTGCCGGCCGGCAAAGGCGTGCCCTGCCCGCCGGGCTGAGTATAATAATTGGCATTTCCGCTCAAGGTGGGCAAGGTAAAACCGCCGCCGCAGATTACCTCATCGGCCAGCTCGGGCACATCTGGGGTTTCAAAAACCGCAATAGCAAAATCCCCTGGCGTAGCACACTCGCTGCCCGCAGGCGTAAAAGATATCGTATACACCCCCTCTCCTGCCTGATCAGGGCTAAAGGTACTGCCGGTAAGCCCGCCGCCGGTAACGCTCCAGGTACCGAGCACGCCCATCGTCATCGCGTTCAAGTTGATGGCAGGGTCAGTGGTACAAACTGGGCTCATATCCGAAAAACTGAGGGCAGTCAGCGATTCTACCGTTACGCTGATCGCCTCCGCTTCGGCACACTGCCCGGGATCGGGGGTGAAGGTAAGGGCCGCCACGCCCGCCCCTGCCGCTGCGGGGTTGAACTGCGTATTGCCGTTGACAAGCCCGCTGCCGGAGCTGCTCCAAGCGCCGGTCACCCCATTGGTAGCCGGCAAACTGATGTTGTTGGCATTGCTTTCGCAAAAAGGGCCAATAGCTGAAAGATTGAGGGGCACGGCAGGGGAAATATCCCCTGAGATCGTTGCCGCTTGTGCGCACTGCCCGGCGTTGGGGGTGAACGTGAGGGTAAATGGCCCGGCCCCTGCAAGGGCAGGGTTGAACTGATTGCCCTGTATGCCAGGGCTGCCAGACCAAACGCCTGCTACGCCTCCTGTCGAAGGCAACATCACAGCACCTTGGTCGCTGCACAAATCCCCTAGATCGCTCAGCATCAAAGGCTGGTCAGCCTGTACCGTCACCATAATAGACTCCATTTGGGCGCAAGCCCCGCCTGCGGGCATAAAGGTGAGCGTATAATTGCCAGGGGCCACACTACCGGGATTGAAGTTATTGCCCGACACGCCTGTGCCCATCCACATACCAGGTATCCCATTGGTAGACAAGCCCACTATGGGGTCCGATCCGCACAAAGTGCCCAAATCAGGCTGCCCAGTGGAAAGGCTATTTTGCACGACAACGGTTGTGGTAGCAGGGTTGGCGCATTCGCCAGCGTTTGGCGTAAAAACCAGGGTGTTATTGCCCACAATCGCTGTGGCTGGATTAAACGTTCCGCTAGGCGTGCCATTGACCGTCCACGATCCGGCTACCCCGCTCTGTGGGCTGCTGAGCACAATAGGGCCGTCACCGCTGCAAAAAGGGCCAAGCGCAGGAAGGGCAGGCGTAACAGCCGGGGCTACCGTCACTTCCAAGGTAGCTGGCGAAGCGCAGGTGCCAGCATTGGGCGTAAACAACAGGGTATTGCTGCCCAGATTGGCATTTGCAGGGTTGAACTGCCCTCCGGAAACCCCAGGGCCCGACCACGCCCCAGAAACGCCACCCTGCACACTGCTCAGAGCAACCGGGCCGTCTGTTGCACAGAAAGGGCCAATGGGAGTGAGGGAATAAGTTGATTCTATACAAGTGATGGTTACATCTGAAAATTCGATAGTCTCATTACTTGCCCATGTCTGGGTATTTACTTGCACAGAGGCTTGCCCTGCCATTGCACTAGCACAATAATCAAATGTTATTGTACCTGACTGGTCAGCATTAGTTGTACCAGGGCCACCGATCAACTCTTCATAAACAACTGAGCCATCTATGTAGAACCTAACCCTTAAAAAGTCCCAACACCCATTTATAAAAGCCCCCGTTGTCACACAATCAGGGCTTTGATTATCAGGATCTCCATTACATGTAGCACACTCATCGCTTGACTCCATATTCCCACTTCCCTCCCATCCGGTTGGAATATTAAAGTCTACAGAAAACCTGACGATACCGCAATCAGGTGTCATAACCGGCCCATAAATATCTGTAGATGTGCCATCTATATTATTGTAGGAGGCACCCGGATCATTGAGCAGTACCGTAACCTGCCCCTCCCCCACCAAGGGCGCCATCATCAGGGCAAAAAGCAGCAGGGGGAAGCCAGCAAAGCGGGCGTGGAATTGTGCGGTCATAGCCGAAATGCGTTGAAGTCGAGTCATGCAGTAGTGTAAGGTTAGGCCCTTTACGGGCAGACCGAAGATATTAAATTTGAACGTACCTGCAGCGCTGTGCGGCTCGCAGGGCAGGTGATTTGGGGCAGACGGGGTGCATCAGTACAGTGGGCAAAGATAATATACGTAGTGAGAAGGGTTTAGCGATGAAGGCACAGGGGCAATTATTGTCTGCCATCAGCTTTCAGCTGCGCAAAAATAGCAGGAAGGCAGGCAACAAGCCTGCAGCCTATGTTAATTTGGCATTAATTAACAAGAGGCTGCCCATCAAGCGCTCGGCATTGGGGCGGCAACTTTGCATAGGTATATGGCCCTTGGGCAAAATACAAGCCAAGCCGGGGAACACTTCCGCCGGCTGCCCCGTTTATCCCTAGGGCGGAAAGCTGAGCCACACCAAATAATTTAAAGTGGGGGCTTTTGATATTGCTCAGAAAAAGCTACCTTTGCATCCGCTTTTTACACCACGTACGTAATGAGCTGCAAACGTGCAGCTTGTTGCCAAAAAGCTAACTGACATGGATCCGCTGATTTCTTACTCCATCCCCATAAAAGGGCTGCGAGATGGCATCCATCAATTTGACTATCAGATTGACCGTTCGTTCTTCGATCATTTCGAGAACTCCCCTATTGGCGAAAGCGATATTCAGCTGCAGCTCACCCTCGAAAAGCGCACGGGGCTTTATATCCTCGACTTCAGCTTTGAGGGGCGCATCGCATCCAACTGCGACCGCTGCCTATCTGACATACAGCTGCCCATAGCAGGCGATTATCGGTTGCTGGTCAAGGTTTCAGAAGCTGCAGAGGAAGGCGAAAAGGAAGATGAAGACCCTGATGTGGTGTTTATCACCCCCGAAGCCCAAAAACTGGAAGTTGCCCCTTGGGCTTACGAGTTCATCTGCCTTTCTGTCCCTATGATCAAGACCTATGACTGTGAGGACGAGGACCCCCGCCCCTGTAACGAGGACATGCTCGACCGGCTCTACGCCGCTGAGCCGCAAGCCGACGCAGAGGAAGACAACTCCCCACCGGACAACCCAATCTGGGACGAATTGAAAAAGCTGAATACAGACAACTAAGTAATAAACAAAAGGCAGCTCTGCTGCCTCTAAAATTGGATAAAGATGGCACATCCTAAGAGTAGAATCTCGAAGCAGCGTAAGCATAAGCGCAGAACGCACAAGAAAGCAGCAATGCCACACGTTGCCACTTGCGCAGCTACAGGCGAAAAGCACCTGCAACACCGTGCTTACTATGACCTTGACGGTAATATGTACTACCGTGGCAAGCTGCTCATCAAAGCTCAGGAAGAAGAGCTGTAGCACGTACAGGATACCCCCCTGTCCGAGCCCATACCATATAAGCGACAAAGCTCCCATCCAATTGCTGTGATGTGGGGCTTTTCGTGTTTACCATCAATGACTCACAAAATCCAAGCTGTGAAAAAAATCATCAATACCCCTAAAGCTCCGGCCCCCGTTGGTCCTTACAATCAAGCTATTATCCACAACGGCACACTCTACGCCTCCGGCCAAATCGCGCTCGACCCCGAAACCGGGGCCTTGATCACAAGCGATATCGAAACCGAGACGCATCAGGTCATGAAAAACGTAAAAGCCATCTTACAGGAAGCCGGGCTCACCTTCGAAGATGTCATCAAATGCAGCATTTTCGTTTCGGACATGAACAACTACAGCCGGATCAATGCCGTCTATGCCTCTTACTTCAACGAAGCCACCGCTCCCGCTCGCGAGCTGGTAGAAGTAGCCAACCTGCCCAAATTCGTCAATATCGAAATTTCGGTCATCGCTGCGTTCGACTAGCCAACAGCCACACTATCTAGCCATTACATCATACCAAGGGCTCAGCGCATAGTTGCCTTTGCCCCTTTAAATTTCGCCCTATGCAACTCCCCCGCACCGCCCTATCTGCCTTTGCCCTATCCCTTGGGCTATACGCTTGCACGCCCAAGCCTGCCTCCTCAGCCGCCAAGCCGCCCATAGCGCAAGCCCCGCAGACGGAAGCAGAACTGGCAGACCGCACCATTGCTAAGGTACAGCGCATCATCCAACAGACCGACGAGCGCCTGAACCGTATTGAGCCCATACGCGATACCCTGCCCCTCGAAGCCGGGCAGCAGGCCCCCCGTACTTTAGCCCTTTGGATGGACGAAGGCAAGGCGGTCAAGCTCCAGGTAGGCGAGCCCGGCCCGGGGGATGGAAGCAGCTCTACCTTTTACTTTGCAGGCCCAGACCTGTTCTACGCTGCCCAGCCTTATGCCCACTTTGTCTTCATCGGCGGCAAGCTTCAATATTGGTGCGATGAAAGCTGGCAGGTCAATCAGGTAGACGCTGCTACGCTCGACCAACGGGAGGGCTTCCTTTACGAAGAGGCCAACCAATACCTAGGCTGGTTCTTTGGCACAGGGGAGTAGCCCCTGCCGCTGCTATATTAGCCAGCCTTTCTAAACGGAAACGCCCCTCCTGCAATTGGTTTGCACGAGGGGCGTTTTTTGATTTTGCCAAGCTTATGCTTAACTATTGAAAGAGGAAAGCAAAGGGGTAAGCAGCAAAAAGACAGCCGCCCCTGCTATAAAGCCAACGAAAGCCAGCCAAGCGATTTTGCGCAGGTACCAGATAAAGTCAATCCGTTCCATGCCCATAGCGGCCACGCCCGCAGCAGAGCCAATGATGAGCATGCTGCCACCTGTACCAGCAGAGTAGGCTATGAAATGCCACAGCTTGGAGTCCATCGGCATTTCGTACATCCCCATAGAGGCCGCTACCAGGGGCACATTATCGATAATGGCGGAGGCAAAGCCCAAGAGGATGATGACAAGGTCTTGGTTGGGGATGACGTTGTCCAGTACTTCGGCCACATAGCGCAGCGTACCTACTTGAATAGCCTCCCCTTCGCGCATCACGGTCGCGTAGACCAAGCTCTCTAGTGCGGCTACTGCCATGAGAATGCCTAAAAAGAAGAGGATACTGGACATTTCAATCCGGGACAAGGCTTTGTGGGCGGAGTACATCTCCCGCCGCGACTCTGAGAAGTCTTCTTCCGGGTGGATGTATTCAGATACCAGCCAAACCACGCCCAATGACAACATCATGCCCAGGTAAGGCGGGAGGTGGGTGACCGTCTTGAAGACCGGCACAAAAACGATGGCGCCCAGCCCAAGGAAGAGCATCGTACGGCTGCTCAAGAGGCTCTGCCCCTGAATGTTATCATCCACTTCCACATTAATCTCCCCTTTGAAAGGCTTCATGAAGTAAGCAGCGATCGCAAATGGGACCACAAAACAAGCGATTGATGGGATGACCAGGTATTCGATCAAGCCGCCGGCAGATACCTTATTGCCGATCCAGAGCATGGTAGTCGTCACATCACCAATAGGCGACCAAGCCCCGCCAGCGTTGGCAGCAATAACGATAAGGGCAACAAACCAGAGGCGCTCCGTCTTGTCCGGCACAATCTTGCGCAGGAGCGTGACCAGAACGATGGTCGCGGTGAGGTTATCGATGATGGCAGAAAGGATGAAGCCCAAAATCCCTACAATCCAAAGGAGCCTGCGCTTACTGCGGGTCTTGACATAGCTTTTCAGCACTTCAAAGCCCCGGTGCAAGTCGATGATCTCCACGATGGTCATTGCACCAATAAGGAAAATGAGGATTTCTGCGGTCTTGCCCAAGTGATGGAGCAAGGTATTCACAAAGCCTTCCTCCGCCAGGTGGTGCCCCTCTGCCCCAGCACTGTGCGCGCCGACCAAGCTGTAGATGTGCTCGTGGGAATCAACGACGGAGAGCATGCCGTTGTTGAAACCGATAGCCAGCAGCGCCCAAGCGACAGCTGCCATGATGAGGGCCGGCACGGTTTTGTCCAATCTTAGTGGATGTTCAAAAACGATAGTGAGGTACCCTAAGAAAAAAACCAGGATGATTGCGGTTGCCATGAAACTCTTTAGGTTGGTTCTTGTGTATAGCCGTAAATTTAAAATAATCTTTCAAGCCTACCCCAGAAATCCAGAAACTTATTATTCTCCCTCAGCGTTTAGGCATCCCCACAGGAATTGTATATTTTTGCGGGCTAAATGGGGCTGATCGCCCGCTTTAAGCCTTGATGCTCAGCCAAAGGCCCGCTTTCCAAATACCGGCCGCTGCAATCAGGCGCATTGACAGACCACAACTTCACTGAAGATGGTAAAAATAGGCAACGTTGATATTGGTGAGTTCCCGCTCTTGCTAGCGCCCATGGAGGACGTAAGCGACCCTCCCTTCCGGGCACTGTGCAAAGCGCAGGGCTGTGATATGATGTACACGGAGTTCATTTCCGTTGAAGGCCTCATCCGGGATGCGGAGAAAAGCGTACAAAAACTGGACATCTACGATTATGAGCGCCCTATCGGCATTCAGATTTTCGGCGCAGAGCTGGACTCTATGATGCGGGCCGCGGAGATCGTGGAAGAAGCACAGCCCGAAGTCTTGGACATCAACTACGGCTGCCCAGTGAAAAAGGTAGTCTGCAAAATGGCCGGCGCAGGTATCTTGCAAGATATTGACCGCATGGTGGAGCTGACCGAGGCGGTGGTCAAATCGACCAGCCTGCCGGTTACGGTAAAAACCCGCCTAGGCTGGGACGACAATACCAAGTACATCGAAGACGTGGCAGAACGCCTACAGGATGTCGGGATCAAAGCCCTGTCTATACATGGCCGTACCCGCAAGCAGATGTACAAAGGGGAAGCAGATTGGACCCTGATCGGGAAAATCAAGGAGAACCCCCGCATTCAGATCCCCATTTTCGGGAACGGTGATATCGATAGCCCACAAAAAGCCAAGCTCTACCGAGAGCGGTATGGCGTAGATGGCATCATGATCGGCCGGGCGGCTATCGGCTACCCCTGGATTTTCCGTGAGATCAAACATTATTTCGAAACCGGTGAGCTCCTACCCCCTCCTACCGTAGCAGAACGCGTAGGTGCAGCCCGCGAGCACCTGCGCAGGTCCCTGGAGTGGAAAGGCGTAAAACTGGGCACGCTGGAAATGCGCCGCCACTATACCAACTATTTCCGGGGCTTCCCCAATATCAAGGAATACCGCAAGCAGCTGGTGACCGAGGAAGACCCGGCCACGCTTTTTGCAGTGCTTGACGAGATTCAGGAGGTTTATGGCGAGCAGTTTGCCAAAGGAGAGGTCGCCTAGCCCCTCCTTTGCATGAGCTGTCATCGCTACGCTTTTCAATGACATCGGCCGGCTTTTCACAGGCATCTGCAGCAACAACTGCTGTGAAACATAGGCTGGATAAATACAACGCCCCTTGGTTTTCAATATAGAGCAGCACGAGCGCAAGATTTTTGAGATCATCAGCGAGGCCGCAGGGAAGCTTGGCTACCCCGCTTTTGTGGTAGGCGGCTATGTGCGCGACCGCCTTTTGGCCCGGCCTTCCAAAGATATGGACATCGTCTGCGTTGGAGACGGTATTGCACTCGCGCATGCGGTGGCTGGGCAGCTCCGCCCTATACCGCGCATCACAGTGTATAAAAGGTTTGGGACAGCCATGCTCAAACACCGCGACCTTGAGATTGAGTTCGTAGGGGCCCGCAAAGAATCTTACCGCTCGGACTCCCGAAAACCTATGGTAGAAGCCGGGACCCTCGAGGAAGACCAAAACCGAAGGGATTTCACCATCAACGCTCTTGCGGTCAGCCTCAATAAATCTGATTACGGCAGCATCATTGACCCCTTCAACGGGCTGCACCACCTCGAAAGCAAAACCATACAGACACCGCTCGAACCGGGCAAAACCTTCTCCGACGACCCCCTGCGCATGATGCGCGCCATACGTTTTGCCACACAGCTCGGCTTCGAAATTGCCCCTGCTACCTATCAGGCCCTGAAAGATTATAACGCCCGCATCAATATCATCTCTAAGGAGCGCATCACCACAGAGCTCAACAAGATCATCCTCTCCCCTACCCCGTCCCTTGGGTTCAAACACCTCTTCGATACCGGCCTGCTGCAAAAGGTATTCCCCGAAATGGCAGCCCTGCAAGGCGTGGAGGTCCGCAACGGCAAAGCCCACAAAGACAACTTCTACCATACCCTCGAGGTACTCGACAACCTCAGCCGCAACACCGATAACCTTTGGCTGCGGTGGTCTGCTATTCTGCACGACATCGCCAAGCCGCCCACCAAGCGTTTCCACCCACAACAAGGATGGACATTCCACGGGCACGAAGCACTCGGGGCAAGCATGGTACCACGGATTTTCAAAAACCTCCGGCTACCGCTCGACCACAAAATGAAGTACGTCCAAAAGCTAGTACGCCTACACCTCCGCCCGATCAGCCTGACCAAAGAGAACATCACCGACTCGGCTATCCGCCGCCTGCTGTTTGAAGCTGGAGACGACATAGACGACCTGATGATGCTCTGCGAAGCCGACATCACCTCCAAAAACCCTAAAAAGGTAAAACGCTACCTCGAGAACTACGAAATGGTAAGGGAGCGCCTGCAGGAAGTGGAGGAAAAAGACCACTTGCGCAATTGGCAGCCGCCTATTTCAGGAGAAACCATCATGAACACCTTTGGCATCAGCCCTTGCCGCGAAGTGGGCATCATCAAAAACGCCATACGCGAAGCCATCCTCGATGGGGATATCGCCAATGAGTACGAAGAAGCGCTCGCCTTCATGCTGGCCAAGGGCAAAGAGATTGGGCTAAGCCCAAAAGCATAAGCCAAGCTCGTCCAACAAGCGCACAATATGATCGATATTTTCGGAAGACTGCCCTTGCCGTAAGGATTGGGGCCTACCCCTGCCCAAAAGCAGGGGTCGCTATGCTGCGGGGCTCGCTGCCCGCTCGGCCCTGACGGGCTTCCACCCCTCCGCAGCGCTAGTCCGCCGTCATCATCAAGGTATTGCCCGCCACATCTTGGCTTTCACCTTGCCAAACCTCCTCCAAGACTGCCCCTCTTGCCCCAAACAACATTTGCCAAACCCTCAGCCTGCCGCTATGAATAGTAGCACAGACAGAAAAGAAAGCTTTCGGTAAGCGGCATACATTCTTTATTTTGTGGTTTGGAAAATTGTAGCAAAACGAAAACCATGAAAAGTAAAAATGTTGTATTCTGGTCGTTCACCGTGGCCCTTGGCGGGTTCTTGTTCGGGTTCGACACCGCCGTCATCTCTGGGGCGGAACAAGCTATTCAGAAAATGTGGGGGCTCAGCGACGCCATGATCGGGCAGATGGTAGCTATGGCGCTCTACGGCACGATTATCGGCGCACTGGGCGGCGGATGGCCCGCACAGCAGTACGGGCGAAAAACCACCCTCTTCTGGATTGGGGTCCTTTACCTTTTGTCTGCTATAGGCTCTGCCCTGGCCCCCGATGTCTACACCCTGATGGCAGCACGCTTCATCGGTGGGCTGGGGGTAGGCGCTTCTTCTGTGGTCGCCCCCATGTACATCACCGAGATTGCCCCGGCCGACCGGCGGGGGCGCCTGGTCGCCACCTTTCAGTTCAACCTCGTGCTCGGCATCCTGCTGGCCTACGTTTCCAACTTTTTCATTGGCGGCGGCAGCTGGCGCCTGATGCTGGGCGTGGAAATCATCCCGGCGGCTGCTTTCGTGCTGATGATCCTCCGGGTGCCCCGCAGCCCCCGCTGGCTGGTGGTGAAGCGGGACAACGAGGCCGAAGCATTGGAAGTACTGAAAGCCATTGATGAAGATGCTGCGCCTAAGCTGCTGGAACAGATCAAACAGGCACACGCACATACAGAACAGGGCACGCTGAGGTCTTTTTGGTCGGGCAAATACCGCACGCCCATATTGCTGGCCTTCCTGTTCGCCTTTTTCAATCAGGCATCGGGCATCAACGCCGTCATCTACTACGCCCCCCGCATTTTCAGCCTTACCGGGCTGGGCGAAAGCACCGCCCTGCTGGCGAGCGCCGGCATCGGCACCGTCAACCTGCTCTTTACGATGATCGGCATGTCCCTGATCGATAAATTTGGGCGGCGCACCCTGATGTACATCGGCTCGGTAGGCTATATCGTTTCGCTGTCCTGCGTGGCCTGGGCCTTTTACACGGAATACTTCAACGGCTACTTTGTCCCTTTCTGGCTGTTTGCCTTTATTGCTTCCCATGCCATCGGGCAGGGTGCTGTCATCTGGGTCTTCATTTCCGAAATTTTCCCCAACGAGGTACGGAGCTTTGGCACTTCTCTGGGCAGTGGCACGCACTGGGTCTTCGCTGCGCTGATTGCAGGCAACTTCCCTTTCCTGGCCGGCGCGATGGGCCCTACCACGATTTTCAGCCTCTTTGCGGTTATGATGGTGTTCCAGCTGCTTTTTGTAGCCTTTATGATGCCTGAAACGAAGGGCGTCGCACTGGAAGAGCTGCAGGAACAGCTGACGAAGAGCTGACCGCTTCCTTAAGCCTGCCTTATGCAAAAAGCCGCACAAACATCGGGATGGTTTTGGACCCTCGAAAAGACATGGATAAGGCCGCCGGTATGGATCGGTAATCCCCTTGTCGCCGTAGCGAATCCCATTAGCGAGTAACAGGACTGAGGCCCGCCCTAGTCATACCAAGTCGTACCCTAATTTAGTTGAAAATGTAGAGTCAAAACTTTTGATGCCTGCGCGGTTTGGGTGGGTCATCTCCCGGAGGAGAACGCACGGCCCTGGCGGGGATGTCTCGCAGTGCCCCTAACCTGCGGTGCGGTGCAGCCTTTCGGCAACCCGATGCTCAAATATAAGGATTATTATCATGGGCGAAAAGCTCTGCAAGGGTTTTCAGATGGGAATCTTTACCTTCTAGGCAGAGCGTGGGCGTAGCCTATCGGCTCCGGTCTTCCCGGCCTGACCTATCCCATATCCGGCTCTGTTTAGGCCTCAGCCGGGCCCGCTCTCTGAAAATCCGGCTGCCCTTGCCCACACCGCCCTTTGCCCCCCAGCGGCTGCTATTCTCCAAATACTCTTCGGCTGAAGGGGAAAGTGGGCCTCCCGGCCGGCCAGCACCTCCGAAGGGGTCGCCCCCAGGGCTTGGGGCTGTAGAACTGGCCTGTGCCTGCTTGGGGCTTAGGATTAGAAAAGTCCCTGCTGCTGTTGCGGCAGCGTATTTGCCAAGCTTGTGCAGTGCTTCCTGACGGCTTATTTTCTTGGCTTTTTCCGAATTCTTTTCTTTATCTGTTGGATACTCCATATTCGTTTTTTTTTGACTTGACCAGTTTAGGCCCTGTGTAGGGATACTAAAGGGCACAGCCCTCAATCGGGAGCGTAAACCAAAATCTCGCTAGCGTTTATACTTTTGGGGCTCTAGCCTGGCATTGGCCTAGCGCTGCGAAGGGGCGGCAGGCCTGATAAGGCCGAGCGGATAGCGAGCCCCGCAGCATAGCGGCTCCTGCCCTGTGGCAGGAGCAGGCCCCCAGAAAAACGGCAATCCGGTTTGCGCCCTCAATCGGTGCCTTATTTTACAAGGAGAATCTGTTCGGCCCTTACGCCCTGGCCGCTTACAATTTGTACCAGATAAACGCCACCCGGCAGCTGCCTTAGCGGCAATCTTTGCTCCCTTACTCCCATAGAGAGGGCAGCTCCAGTCAGGTACCGCCCCTGCATATCGTAAAGGGACAACTGCGCAGCGCTCGTAAGGCTGCCCATGATGACCAGCTCTTCCCGGTTTCTGGGAGCGTAGATTACCAATGACTCCAGGGAAGCCGTTTTTTCATCGTGGGAAGCATTGGCCACTTGTTCCCCGGCGAAGACCAGGTAATACCGGCCGCTGCCGCTTAAGTCAGTATTGGGCGTAAAGGTGTACGGCAAGCCGGATATCAGATGCCGGTCTCCGCTCAGGGAATCTAAGAGATACACCTGTTGCCCCATGGGCAGCTGTGCATCTGTAATGGCCAGCGTAAGTGGGATACCCGATTTGGATGCTATCCCAAGCGGTATGGCCAACTGTGGGTTTTCGAGGTCAGTCAGGTTCAGCGATTGTATGCCAAGGGGTACCCCCTCGCCTGCTGCCACCAAATGGGTGTACAGGGCAAAATCTGGCAAAGCTTCCCCCCAAAGGGCGGCGTCATAGCCAGGGTCAAGCCCTGCCGTAGAAGCTGCATTAAAGTAAATCCGGGTGCCAAAGCTTTGGGTGGCGGTGATGGCCTTCAACTCTAAATAAGGAAGTGGGTCATTTGGGGTTATACCATTGATGAAGTCATCTCCATCACCCGTGCGCATCATACTGGTCGAAAACTGCACATTGCAAGGGTTTTGATCAGTGCACTCTTCCGCCGCAGCTACGAAAAAGCCCTGCCCCGGGGCCATCAGCCGATCGCCTTCCGCAAGCAATACCGCATTGTTGATCTCTTCGTAAAAGTCGGTGCTCTGCCCATTGTACCCATAGATGGCAACTGCATTGCTGTTGAATAGATGTCCATTCTGTGTGAGGAAATCTTGCATGCTGAGGTAAGCCGGATAAGGGTTGCCAAGCAGGTTCCATTGGCTGGCGCTGCCATTTGTGATGGAGCGGAATACATTGCTCCGATTGACATCCCCGGTAAAAGCCAGCCGTCTATCTTGTGCATCAGCTTTGGTGGCCGCCCGATAGCCTCTGCCCGGGTTGATTATGGTACTGGCATCGGTTGTGACGCTGTAATTGATGAAACCAGGCGCGGTATTATCCCAAGGCCCAAAGGCACGCAGGTCATTGAGGGCTGCCAGATTGGTGTTCGCTGCTGCAAATTCGCTGAACGATTGATTCCAGAAAGGAGAGGCTACCAGGTCATTTCCACCGGCTGTACCCGTGCCCACCTGATTGGTATAGCGCTCATAAGTGATACAATCTCCACCACAGTTTTCGGTAAGGGCCCCGTCCACAATCAGGCTGGCGTAGCTCGTGGAAGAGGAGGTCAGCGTCAGTCGGGTATTGCCCACGAGGTAGAGCCCGCCGCCTAAATCCAAGGCAGCACCGGGCTGAATAGTGCCTCCGGTTTCCACGTTCAGATAAAGGATATTTGAAGAGCCGGAAGTTACCGTACCGTTAACGTCCAGGCTGCTGCCTACTATCTCCAGGTGGCTGCCGCCCAATTTACTGCCCACATCGGAAGCATTGACTGAGGCCGGATCGTCCTGAAGGCTATACATGATGCCGTTGGCCATCCCCCAGTTAACCCCCTCTGTGCCGCCACCGGTATTCACGATGCCAAGGCTCCGGCTGCCTGCCACAACCGGCACTCCAATGCTATTGAGGTTGGGGTACCCACTGTTTTCAGATTGCGCAAAATCAATATGCCAGGGGTCGCCCCAGCCTGCCCCCGAGAAAGTGAAGAGGTCCTTCATCTCGGCAGTGCTCTTGCCTTCTCCAGCCGCGCTTGTGGCTTGGCCGGAGGTATCCTCGTCCCAGAAGCAGGCGGTGATGGTGCCGCTGTTCATGCCGACCAAGCCCCCTACGAAAGAACTGCCTGTTACCTGTCCTGTGCTGTAGCAGTCAGTGACGGCGCCGTTGTTTGAAGCGACTAAGCCTCCTACTATAAGGTCACCTGTCACATGTCCTGTGCTATAGCTGAATTTAAGATTGGCAGTTGATACACTTAATCGGCTTACCAATCCACCTACGCGAGTGCCACCGATTACCATGCAACTGCTGTAACAGCTTTCGATCGTTCCTGAATAAAAACCACCAATCAGCCCACCCGTGGTACTTTCATAGCCCGTTCCTACAACAGACCCTGTACTGTAACATACTGATATAGAATCATTAGAAATTCCAGACCCTACTAAACCACCTACATAATCGAATCCTGTCACTTCGACAGCTATTAGGCCAAGGTCATGCAATCTAGCACCATTTATTTCTCCAAACAGTCCGACATTAGGTTCCACGCCCCTACTGATGTACAAATTCGCAATCGTATGCCCACCCCCATCGTAGGTACCCGTAAATCTTGTCGTACCATTCCCAATAGGCGAGAAGCCGGCGGCATCGCCCACGGTGCCATCTCCGTCCCAATCGACGTTGCCTTCGGTGGCATCAAATGTCAGGTCGGCCGTTTGCAGGAAGTGGCTGCCCCAGTCCCCGCTGCTGTTCGATAGCTCGATGAGGTGATCCGTGGTGGCAATCAGGTAGGGGTTGGCGGCTGTGCCCAGGCCACCGCCGTATTTCTGTGTGATCGATGTAAGGTCATAGGTCCGTACATGTCCGGCATCAACACCATTGCCATCATTGAACAGTGCCCCAATGGCCACCCGATCCCCAGCCGCAGAAATGGAAACTAACGATTGGCCAACGCCATTACCGGCTGAAAAATCATTGGCAGCCTCTCCGTAAATATCATTGCCAGCTTGCACCCCGGCAGCCGAGCCATCGATGTCATTCCCTAGTTGTACCTGCCCCCATACCGTGGGCGGGGCCAGCATAATCAAAACGATTATCAAGACTAGATGAAACACCCGAATGTTAAATAGTGTAGGAGTACCCATAGCATCATTTTTTGAAACACTTTGGCGCTGGTCAAATCGCCAAGTATTGATCCCTAAATTAGATGCACAGGGTATGTGCTCGGAAGATAAGTGACGAACCCGGCAGAAGGGGTTGCGAACGGGGCGTATGCTGTGATAAAACAGAAGGCGGTAAACCGCCATTGAACAACAAAAGGGCCATTCAGCCCTTCAGCAAGTCTTGCAGCCCCTTCATATAGCGCTCCCCCAATGGGATACTATGCCCCCCTACTTGAACGACACCTTCCATAAAATTGGCAGCGCGCAGGTGCTCCAGGGCAACAATATACTGACGATGAACCCGGAGAAAGCCCCGGGGCGGCAGCATCATCAGAAAGCTCTTTAGGGAAGAACGGATGAGATAAAACCCAGAGAGGGTGCAGACCCTTACATAGTTGCCCTCGGAGTGCCCATACAGGACTTCCTGCACGCCAACTTTGTAGTAGGTTTGGTCTTGTTTGAGCACTAAGGTATCAGCAGGCAGCGCCAGCGGGCGCTCTTCTTTCCGGCTCACCCCTGCGAGCGCCAGATCTATGGCCGACTGCAGGGTGATGGGATGTACCGGTTTGACGAGGTAGCCAATCGTGCCGGGCAGCTTTTGCGCCCTTTCGTACAGCGCCCCGTGAGCCACGGAAATGAATAAGGTAGGTACCCGGAGGTGGGCCGTTTGCTCGGCAATTTCTACCCCCAGGTAGGGCCCTTTGATGTGCATATCCATAAGGATGAGGTCGGGCGGGCGCTGCTGTATCCACTGCAGGGCCTGCTCACCCTCTTCCAGATGGGCAATGCTGTGATACCCCAATTCTTTGAGCAGCATCTCCAGCTCGAGTGCAAAAGAGTAATTGTCTTCAACAATCAGAATATCAACCGGCTTACCTGACATAGACAAAAGGGTTATTGGTAAATGGGAATTAGGATAAGCCCCCCTGCTTAAGCTGCCAACGGGATACGGATGGTAAAAAGCGCCCCACCGTCCTCGCTTCTGCGCCAGCCCACCGGAGTTTTATTGGCCTGGGCCAGGGAAAAAACCAGCTGCAGCCCCAGCCCAAAGCCTTTTTCCTGTGCAGTACCCGGTGTGGAGGTTTTCAAGCCCTCCCCTGCTTCTATTTGCGCTATGATGGCTGCGGGCAATCCAGGCCCGGTGTCTGCCACACAGAGCAAGGCATGCGCAGGCCCATCCTGCTCCGTCCATACCCTGACCCGCCCGCCTTCGGGCGTAAACTTAATGGCGTTATCCAGCAGGTTGCGGAGGATGACGCCCAACATGTCCCGGTCGCAGTGGCAGTGTATATCCTGCAACTCACTATCATCGAGGGCGACCCCTTTGGCACTTGCCCGGATGATGAAGAAAGCCAGGGTATCCTGTACGGCCCGCCGGAGGTGGATGTCCACCGGGCGATGTTGCTGCCCCTTTTGCTGATTGATGGACCAATGCAGGAGGTTTTCCACGAGGTGCAGGAGCTGACCCGCATCCTCTTCAATTTTGCGCCCAAATTTCTGCAGCCCCTCGTAGTTCTGCTCTCCCAGCAGGTAGTTCACTTTTTTAGCGATGCCCCGGAAGCCCATAGCTGGCCCGCGCAAGTCGTGCCCCAAGATGGAAAACAGCTGATCTTTAGTTTGATTGAGCCCCTCCAAGTCATCCCGCTGTTGCTGAATAATCTGCCGCTGCCGACGTGAATAGAAGGCAAAAACCACGCCCATCAGCCCAAGTAATATAGCAGCTAGCGCGATCGTCAGGTTACGGCTTGACTCTGCCTGCAGCACAGCCTCCCGCTTAGCCCGCTCTGCCTGCAGCTCCTGCTTCTCCAGCTCAAACTCGAACTCTTGGTTTTGCACCTTTAAGTCTGTGATACTCCGGATTTGGTTGACGGTATCGGCTAGCCAACGGTAATCCCCGAGCAGGGCTATCGCCTGTGGGTATTCCCGGTTGCCTTCGTAGGCTTCCAGCAGCACTTCCAATGCCCTCAGCGCGTCCCCATAACGCTTTACCTCCATAAAAGACTGATAAGACTCGCGGGCCAGCGTTGACGCTTCATCATATTGCCCAATACGGAGTGCCCAAAGGGCTTTAGTCTGTTTAAAAAAAAGCAAATGCTCCTTTCCTACGCCCTTGTCCAATTGTGCTTCTGCCTCTCGCAGCGCCTCACCGGCTGGTTCGGGCTGCCCCATTTCCGTAAGGATAAGGGCCTGCTTGACCCATGCCTGTACAGAGAATGCCCGAAAGCCCGTAGCGGCAGCGCTACTCAGCACCTCCTCCAGTACCTTAAGCGCTTGTTTATTATCCCCTAGATAATACCAGGCCGAGGCTTGAGTAGACAAAGCATTGAGCAAGCTTGCCGCTTGCCCAGCAACTTGTGCTGCCTTTACCGCTTCCGCTGCATAGGTTAAAGCCTCTTCATAGTCATACTGATCCATTTTAAGGCTTGCCAAGCCTGTGAGGATATTCGGCAGCTCGATCTTATTGTCATAGGCCTTGCACAAACGGTAGGCCTGCTGATAACTCTGAAAAGCGTTGACCAGCTCGTTATTGTTTTCCTGAACGTCAGCAATGGCCTGCAATGTTTTGATCATTTCCGGTATAGCCCCTTGCCGTTCTCGAATATCGTACACGCGCTTGTAAGTGGCCAGGCTTTCCTCCGGATCGCTCCTTTTCAACAGCACCGCTTTATTGAAAAGTGGGCGCAGCAGGTTGGCTGTATCTGCCAGCTCGCTGTACATTTCCGCACTGATGTCATAGTAGATAATCGCAGAATCCGAAATGCCCTGATAGTGGTAGAGCGTACCTAACTGATTGTTGATATAAGCTTGCTGTGGCTTTAGCTGCTGTGCCCGAGCTTTTGCCAGTTGCGCTCGATAGACCGCGCCGGCGTCAGCCTGTTTGCCCATTAGGCTGAGCATCACGCCGCTTTTAGTGCAAGCCATAATGGACAGCGCATACAAGCCTACGGCTTCATAATACCGGCAAGCGCTCTGAAAAGCTTCGCTGGCCTGTTGATAATCAGCCCTAAGGTAGGATAAGCTCGCCTCTTTTTCCTGCACATAAGCTAGCGTAGCCGTATCTGCTGCGGCCACCGCCAAAAGCTGAAGCTCTTCTATATAATGTTTAGCTAGCGGCTGATTGCTTTGCAGTGTCTGATCGATAACCGCCTTGCAGGCCGCTATCTGCTCCCCCACACCTGCTGCCTGCCGCAGCACGACTTCCATACTATCGATAAACCGCTGATTGTCGGCTTGTGCATATATTGCTGCCCTCGGCCCTAAGGCGAGCAGTAAAAGCAAAAATAAACTGAGCGCGGCTTCGGGTTTCAGCAGTGCTACCCCCTGCCTTTTTCCCAAAGCAACTTCCTCAGCATCTCCGTTTGTCAGGTGAAACATGGCGTTAAGTTTTTTTGCAGGAAGCCATGCGCATTCCAGAGGCTTGGAGGAACCGGGCTCTAAACTTAATGCCAAAACTTTCCCCAATAAACTCTGATATCCCTAGCTCCGGCACCCCTGTGAATACACCGCCCGTCTACACAGGGAGACGAGCATTCAAAAAACTCAGCATTGCCATAGTTACTGTCAGCTGACAATTTACAATTGCTTTTCCTAAATGTTCAAATAAGCCCCTATAAAAAAGCATTGTCTTATGCTTTTCAGGCATTTAGACTATTTCATCTCGCTGCGTTTTAATACCTCCAAAACCCGCCTTCGGTAACCGCCTTCCCGGAAAAATAAGTGCATCCGATCCGGTAGCAACTGCCAAAAACGAACGCTCCCGTAAACCAGCGTGTGCCAGGCAAGATCCACCTTTGGGTGCTGCAGCTTAAACACCATGATGCGCTGACGCCATCCGCTCTTCCCGCCCGGCAAGCTGTCAAAAAAAACGCTCAACAGGGCCGAGTACTGCCGGGCCGCCGGGGTTTCCTCTAAAACATTGTTCAAACCGGGCTCAATGCTCAGCAATAGCAGGGTATCGTAAGCTGACCGGAAATGCACCTCTAGCTTTACCCCTCCAAAGTCATTGATATGCCAGTTGTAAATATTATGCCGGAGCAAATCCTCCGGCGCGGGCAGAGCGATGCCGCCATTCACCCGGTTACCTATAACGCGCTCTGTTTTTAGCCGTTCACGCTGAAAGGTATTATGAAGGTAGTTGTGCAACTCAACGGTGGCGACCTCATCCGGATGGCAGATAGCTGGCAGGTGTTTGGCTTTTATATAATCCGCAAAAGTCTTGTACTGCAGCCCTCCGGCGAGTACTTCTTCATATCCCTGTTTTTTGAGCAACGCATAAGCCCTTTGTTGATCTTTGGGCGCAATGAGGATGTCAATATCCCGCAGCATCCGCTCAGCGGGGTCCGTATAAAAGCCTCCACCAAGCATTGCTGCGCCTTTTAAAAATACATGCACCACCTCATGAGCGGTGAAACAGGCTGAAAGCCGCTGCATCTGATCCAGAATGATCAGGTTACGCTCCCGGTTGGCCCGGGTGATTTCCTCCATATAGGCCAGTAGGTCATCCGGGAAATAAGATAGCAACCCTTTACGCTGAATCTGTAAATAGAGTGCTGGGATAACCAATTGGTTACTGCCGATATATACCAGCCGCTCCCAATGAAAATCATTCCCCTTCAACAATTGGGCCGCTTTTGCACCATCTTCAGCGGGGTTGAGCAGTGCAGCGATGAGCCGGTAATGTATTAGGGTGTCATTCATCGCGCAGAGGTAAGGGCATTGAGCAAGGGCAGTGCATCTTCCAACTGCCCGTAGGCCAGTTGATAATAACGCCGGCTGCTGAGCCATTCCATAAATGCAACTGCATGGCCCCGGTCGGCAGCAATCCAGGAATCCGGGATCAGCTCTTTCAGGATCACGGACGGCGCTACCGGCTGCAGCCTTGCCTTAGCACCGGGCTGATACTGCACCAACACCAAATGCCGGCAAGGGTAGCTTGGCTCAACCAGGGCAGGCAGGGGAAGGTATTTGACTTTCCCTTTGAAAGCATTGAGATAGATTTCGGGCAAATCCCTAAACCCGGGAAAGTAGCGCCCAATGATATCAAAGGCCCCTGCTTTTACGGAAACCGCGCTTGGGTTGTGCCCAAGCTCGAGGTTATCCGCCCTTAGTGGTGTAATATCATCAGCCAGTAGCCGATAGCCGGCGCTGCAAAGCAGGGTAGACAGGGTACTTTTGCCCTGCCCCGACTGCCCGGTAAGCATAATCGCCTGACCACGACGGACTACCGTGGAGGCGTGCAGTGTACCAATCCAGCCCGCCTCCGGTACCTGATGCTGCGCAACAATGATGTGCATGAGGAATTTACCGGTGATGTAATGATAGTCTTGTTCAGGTACGGCCTGCAGGAGCACGCCATTTTTGTACAGATAGAGATGCCCCAATGCTTTTTGCAATTGGAAGACGACATCGGCGGTGCCGGTTGCAGAAATGGAATGATGAGCCAGGGCGGGACAAAGAAGCTCCAGCACACCCTTTTCCTGCCCTTCCACCCGTACATGCCGGCTGCCCAGCTGAAAATCCTGCCGAACCGCAAAGGAGCCCTCCTCGTACGCAACAGACGGAGCAATGGGCAAGCTTCCTGGTGAAGTTGCAACCTCTTGCAGGAGGGCGCTGATGTTTCGTTGTGCCTCTAGGGCCTGCCCCTGCTGCCAGTTGGCTCCTTCCAGCAGCAGTTGGCGAAAGGTTTCAGCATCTCCCTCCACGGCATAGTATAAATCCAGTACTGCCTTTTGTGGTGGGGACAAAATGACATATCGGTTGAGGGCTTCAAACCATAGCAGCCAATCGCTACCAACCGGACAAACCATTGATGGGGCATTAAAAGGGCTGTTGTAAACTTCAGTTGAGTCCATATCTCACTCAAAATAAGGCTCGGGAGAAAAAAAACCAAACAGCACAGACACTCTGGAAAATAAAAAGCAGAGCGCAGCATTATTTTTAACCGCCACACTCTGCCCACTATGAAAAAGGTACCTTTAGCTCCTCAAGGATTCCGGGTACCTGCCGGAAAACTCGAAACCGGAGCTGTTTCTTTTTGCGCTCATCCATTGGGCGCAAACCAGATTGTCGTTTTTTTGGGATGAGGCTTGCCCCCTCCGTAAGGATAGGGGCCTGCCCCTGCCAGCGGGCAGGTGCCGCTATGCTGCGGGGCTCGCTGTCCGCTCGGCCCCTCGCCCTACGGGCGTCGGGTCTGGCCTTCGCCCCCCCTTCGCAGCGCTAGGCCAATGCCAGCCTAGTGCCTTAAGCCATAAATCTCTGATACTTAAGTTGAAGTTGTTTTCCGGCTAATCAAGGCGAAGGTTCGCGACTTTAGCCCAAGGTTCTTCAACGAAGAGTAGGCGGAAAAGAACGAAACTTGGGGTGGCAAGGATTTATGGCTTGAGGCACTAGAGCCCGGAAAGCATAAACGCCTGCGACAATTTGGTTCACGCCCCATCCATTTGAGCTTATCTCACCAGATAAACGCCGTAGTTGTTAAAAATACGCTCCACTGCTCCATAGTCAGACTGATCTTCCATATTATGCACCTCACGAAACATACGCTCAAAACCTGCAGGGCTGATAGTGGTCAGCATTTTTGTGGGTTTCAGAAAACGGTAACTGTGCGGTACATTACGGGGACCGAATACTGTATCACCCGTCTTGGCAGTAAACGTCTCGCCCCCTACGGTAAACTCCGCTTCACCCTCAATGATGTAGAAACACTCGTCTTCGCGTTCGTGGTAGTGAGGCGGTACGCCGGCGCCCACCTCATTGTTGGTTTCCACCACAGTGAACTGTCCGTAGGTGTCTCTGCCATCTACTTTCACCGTAATGTTATCCTGTAGCACTTTCAAGAGTTCCCCTTCGCCCTTTTTGAGCACTTTGGGAGATAGGTTCATTTGCATGTCTTTGTATTTTTTGATAATAAGTTAGGAAGGTGTGGGAGGTCCGCGCAAGCTTACTCCTACACTCAAAGAATACTCCCAACACAATACATTGGAGTAATTTATTTGCTGTATCCCAATACGGAGGCAGGCTATGGTTGGTCTGTAACGGGGAGTTGACCGAGGTTGAGGTGAGGGTTGAGGGTTGAGGTTGAGGTTGAGGGTTGAGGGTTGAGGTTGAGGGTTGAGGTTGAGGTTGAGGGTTGAGGTTGAGGGTTGAGGTTGAGGGACGCAGCTTGGTCTTCCTGCGGAAGGCCCCTGATGATCTCATCAACATCCTGCCCTGGGCGCAGCCTTAGCTACACCAAAACACCAGAAAACCAGAACCCAAAACACCAGCCCCCCCAAGCCAATGCCCAAGCAGGTCCCTCCTACCGGCTGCGCCGTTCCGTATCCGAGCTGCCCCAGATACCGCTGCGCTGACCGCCCCGCGAGCGGTTGCGATAGGTATCGGCTGCATTACCGTCATCGCCCCATATAGCACCACGGCCACGGTCCGTCTCAAATTCATGTGCCGAAGGGCTATAGCCCCCAGGCCGGCCACTACCCCCAAACGGGTCGCCACCGGGGTCGGGGACCGGAGAGTTCGCCTGCGCCTGCTTCGGGCTCAGCACCAGAAACGTCCCTGCTGCAGTAGCCGCTGCGTATTTGCCCAGCTTCCGGATCGCCTCCTGACGGCTGATTAAGGGTGCCTTTGAGGCGTCTTTATGCTTATTGTCAATATTCATGACCTTAAATTTGTATTCGTTGATGGATATGAGTTGGATCCCCCCGGCGCCGTATTGCACCGGGGGAAGAAATATTAAGGGGGAATCCTCTACGGGATAAACAGCTGTTCGGCACGTACGCCCTGCGGGCTCTCTATGCGCACCAGGTAGATGCCGCCCGGCAGATTGCCCGTAGCGACCGTTTGCTGCGTAGTGCCCGCCGACAGTGCCCGGCCCAGCAGCTTACGGCCCTGTACATCGAAAAGCGACAGCTGCGCCGCGCCCGGCAGCTCGCCGGTTATGACCAGCTCCTCCCGGTACTGTGGGGCGTAGATGACCAGCGCGCTTAAATCGCCACCATCCGTCTCTGAGGAGGTGCTGACAACCTGCCCCTCATTGAAAACCAGGTAGTAACGGCCCGCGCCACTCAGCGCTGCATTCGGCGTGAAGGTGTACGGCAGCCCGCTCAGCAGCGTGCGCTCCCCGTTCAGGGAGTCCAGCAGGTACACCTCTATGCCCGCAGGCAGTTCCTCTTCCGTAATCGCAAGCGTCAGCGGGATGCCGGCGGCGGCCTCCAGGCCCAGCGGGATGGCCAGCTCCGGGTCATCCAGGTCGGATAAGCCCAGGGACTGCAAGGCGAAGGGCTCCCCTTCGTCTTCCGATACCAGATGGGTGTACACCGCAAAGTCCGGGATGGCATCGCCCCATAGCACCGCATCGTACCCTACGTCCAGCCCTGTAGCAGACGCTTCGTTGAAGTAGATGCTTGTGCCGTAGCTGCGGCTGTCGGTGAAGGCCTGCAGTTTGAAGTAAACCGGCGTTTGGACCGGCGCGAAACCACTGATAAAGTCGTCGCTGTCTCCCGTGCGCATCATCGTAGGCGTAAACGTTAGATCGTAGGCATCAATATCCGCAGCGTCTGCCGCTACGAAGAAGCCCTGACCGGGCGCCATCAGGCTCGTGCTTGCATTCGCCAGCGTGATGACGGTCCAGCCATCGGTGCTGTTGCCATCGTAGCCGTAGATGCCGGCGGCGCTCTCTACCATCAGGCTTTGGTTGGTCACGCCTCCGCCGTGGTCGTAGTTTAGGAAGTCCGCCATGCTCAGATAAGCCGGGTAGGGGTTGGCCACGGCGTTCCACTGACTGGCAGCATCGGTGATATTCACCGTCACATTGCCGGTCTGTACCGTACCGGTGAAGATCACGGGTGAGCCATCTGTAGTCGCCGCCCGGTAGCCGGTGCCCGGTGTAAGCGTGGTGCCCGCATTGGCCGTCACATCATAGTTGATAAAGCCGGTGCCCGTGTTGTCCCAGGGGCCGAATGCCCGCAGGCTGCCGGAAGCCGCTAAATTCGTATTGGCAGCGGCAAAAGGGCCGAAAGGCTGACCCGTGAATGGCGTGCCCACCAGGTCGTTGCCCCCGGAGCTGCCCATGCCCACCTCATTGGTGTAGCGCTCGTAGCTGATGCTGCCGGTGCCGGTGATCGTACCCAGTACCTTCAGGCTGGAGTAGCTGGTAGAGGTGGAGGTCAGCGTCAGCGGGCTGTTATTGACCAGGCTGCCGCCGAGGTCAATACCTTTGCCTGCAGATACCGTTACCCCGTTGGAAAAACCAAGCGTGAGGGTATGCGTACCACTGCCCGGTGCGATATTTTCGCTTACCGTCAGGCCGTTGCCAAAGAGCTCCAGATCGCCAGTTGACAGTTGGTTGTTCAAATCGCTGGCATTAACACTCACCGCTCCGCCAGATACCCCATAGAGCATCCCTCCGTTTACAGCCCAGTCTGTATCCTGTGTGCCGCCACCAGTAGAGACAATCGTCAGGTCCGTGCCGTAACTTGCCAGCGGAGGCCCTACTCCTGAAAGGTTGGGGTAGCCGTTGTTTTCTGTCGCATCGAGGTACCAGGGGGTGCTCCACCCGGCATCCGTGAAAGTGGTGGCCGTCTTCATCTCCGCAGTCGTCTTGCCGGTGCCGCCGGCGCTTGTTGCCTGGCCGGAGGTCTGCGTGTCCCAGAAGGAGTTGGTGATGGTGCCGCCAAAGCTTAGACCTAACAAGCCTCCTACATTATCTCCTATTCCTGTTACTGTTACAGCACCAGTGCTGTAGCAATTCGATATAGTATAACCAATATATAGTGTTCCGACCAAACCACCGAGCCTGGTGGAGCCGTTCACACTACACCTGGAATAGCAATTCTCTATTATACTGCCAGTACCGAAACTGCTCCCGGCACTGCCAACTACCCCTCCAATACTCGATGCTCCATCAACGCTACCTGTACTATAACAACCACTAACACCAGCGGTCGCATCGGGGGAAAGATCACCAACTATAGCACCGACAAATGCAAATCCCGTTATATCTGCGTTAAGCAATCCTAAATCTGATATCCCTACACCGGAAAGTTCAGTATAGCCAAATAGCGCAATACCATTTACAACCGCCCGATTGATGAATAGATTAGAAATGGTCTTCTCATTTCCATCGTAAGAGCCGGTGAATTTGGTTGTACTACTATTCCCAATAGGCGAGAAACCGGCAGGGCTCGCACCGTCCGGATTACCATCATTATCCCAGTCTACGGCTGTCTCATCCGCACCGAAGTCGATATTAGCAGTCTGAATAAAGTGCTTATCCCAGTCCCCGCTGTTGTTCGACAGCTCAATGAGGTGGGTGGCAGTATGAATCTCATATGGACTGCCCGAAGTACCATTTCCGCCACCGTACTTCTGTGTGCGGAGGTCTGCCCCGGGCTGCCAACTCAGGATGGGGTAGCTGTTGTTGACCGTCCCTTCCTGGTCCATGTCCCATACATCAGCTGTGCCATTGGCCGTCTCCGAGACAAAGTCCCAGCCCGCACTTTGGAAGGTTGCGTACGATTGCATCTCCGCTGTCGTCTTGCCGGTGCCGCCGGCGCTTGTTGCCTGGCCGGAGGTCTGCGTGTCCCAGAAAGAGTTGGTGATGGTGCCGATATCAAAATTATTGTCTCCTACCAAGCCTCCGACAACAGGAGTGCCACCGGAAGCAGTGACAGTACCCGTACTGTAGCAGTTCGATATAGTGGTTTCAATATTGTTTACTCCGACCAAACCACCACACTCGGTGCTTCCTGTCACACTACACGTGGAATAGCAATTACTAATTGCCGTAATAGTAGTATTACTTGTAGCGCCAACTAACCCTCCAACAGAATTTTGGGTTCCCTCAACGCTACCTGTACTGTAACAACCACTGGCGTTACCACCTTTCAACCAACCAGCTAAAGCACCGACTCTGAAATCTCCCGTTATATTTACATTGATTAACCCTAAATCTGATATTCCTCTGCCAGAAGGGCTCACCTGCCCAAATAGCCCTACATTACCCGATGCTGGCCGATTGATGAATAGATTAGAAATGGTCTTACCATCTCCATCGTAAGAGCCGGTGAATTCGGTTGAATTGCCAATAGGCGAGAAACCGGCAGGGCTCGCACCGTCCGGATTACCATCATTGTCCCAGTCTACCGCTGTTTCATCCGCACCGAAGTCGATATCAGCGACCTGTATAAAGTGCAGCCCCCAGTCTGCTGAAGTCTGCGACAGGTAGATCAGGTCCTCTACGCTTGCGATTTGGTGGGGGTCCATCTCCGTGCCAGCGCCGGCACCATCATTGTAAGGAGATGGTAGTGGTATCTGTGTTCCATTGCCTTGCAAGTTGGGGTAGCCATCGTTCGTACCGGGATCCATATACCATACTGAATTGCCCCACCCGGCAACCGAAAAAGTGGAGGTCGTCTTCATCTCCGCCGTGGTCTTGCCGGTGCCGCCGGCGCTTGTTGCCTGGCCGGAGGTCTGCGTGTCCCAGAAAGAGTCGGTGGTGATGCCGCCATTTATATTCGCGCCTACCAAGCCTCCTACATCATCTCCTGTTCCTGTTACAGCACCAGTGCTGTAGCAATTCGATATAGCTGTAGTAGTATTAACAGCCTCTATTACGCCGACCAAGCCTCCGACCCTGCTGCCGCCGTTCACACTACACCTGGAATAGCAATTCTCTATTCTAGAGGTCGGGCTATTCCCAACTGAGCCAACTAATCCTCCAATCTGATTATTGCTTCCCACAACGCTACCTGTACTGTAACAACCACTAACGCTGCCGGTCGAACTGGAGGCAATAAAACCAACTATAGCACCGACAAATGAATTTCCCGTTATATCTGCGTTAAGCAATCCTAAATCTGATATTCCTCCGCCAGAAAGGCTCACCCGCCCAAATAGCCCTAAATAAAAGGAACCCGACCGATTGATGAATAGATTAGAAATGGTCTTACCATCTCCATCGTAAGAGCCGGTGAATTCGGTTGCAAAATTGCCAATAGGCGAAAAACCGGCAGGGCTGGCACCGTCCGGACTACCATCATTATCCCAGTCTACTGCAGTCTCGTCCGCACCGAAGTCAATATTAGCAGTCTGCCTAAAGTGCTTATCCCAATCCTCGCTTATGCCTGACAAAGCAATCAAATCGGCTGCGGTTGCAATCTGATAGGGGTCGCCTTGCGTTCCTGCCCCACCGGAGTAAGTGTAAATTAAGTCATCGTCCGCACCTGCCTGCCAGCGGAGTATCATGTAGCCGTTGTTAACGGTGCCCAATTGGTCGGCGTCCCAAATATTAGCGGTGCCGTTGGTGGTCTCGCTGACGAAGTCCCAGCCGGCGGCAGTGAAGGTGGTGTAGTCCTTCATCTCGGCGGTGGTCTTGCCAGTTATTCCGGTTATAGTTTGGCTCGTGAAAGCGGTATTGACCTGCTCATCGTAGAAGCAGTTAGTTGCAGTGACGGTTGCAGAACCACCTTTAGACACAAGGTCTCCAACCGATGAATCATTGTCAACGGTCCCTGCGTTGTAACAATTCACAACCGTTGTGGCACCTCCATCCGTTTCCTCACCAATTATACCCGCCGACCATCCTCCGTCGATCGCACCGGTATTATAGCAGTCGGTCAGGCTGGAATGCCCGGAAGCAGGAGTTTCCACTCTCCCGATAATACCACCAGAATTGGCACTGGAAGTGATGCTGCCGGTGTTATACGATTCGATAATGTTCGACACGCCGGTTGAGGTTCCGACTATGCCACCGGCCTGATTTGCGTTCGATGTTATAGTACCTGAATTATAGCACTCCGTAATCGTGACCGTACTGTTTGAATTGACTCTTCCGATGATACCGGCTGATTTCCAATTGGCATTGATGCTGCCCGTGTTATAAGAGGTGCTGACATTCGCAGTCCCGTCTGTGGTCCCGATGATACCGCCACCCTCATCGGCGGTCTGCGTTATGCTGCCTGAATTGTTGCAATTCGTTATCGTGGCTGTACCGCCTTCCACCCGGCCAATAATGCCGCCGCAGTGCCAGGTACCCGATATAGAGCCCGAAAAGGAGCAGCCGCTAAAGGAGGGCGTATCTGTGCATTTACCGGCAATCCCGCCCAAACGGTCCGAACTATTGCTTATCGTTGCGGCACTGCTGCAATTGGTAAAGGTGGGGTTGTTAAAAATGTTGCCTACAATTCCACCCAAACTGGACCCCGTCATTTGTGCACTACTCGATAAGTTGGTATAGGTAGCACTACTTACTGATTTGCCCACGATTCCACCACCCGTATTGCCGCAATCTATCATACTTGTTGCATCCACAGTGGAGTTTTGTATCGTGCATCCACCACATTCTCCAATCAGCCCGCCGCTATCAAAATTGCCATCGATGCTGACCCCTGTAGCATCTACGTTATCAATGGTCGTACCTCCGCTCGCTTTTCCTGCCAACCCACCGACCCTTACGCCACCGGAGATATTGAAATTATTCAGGGTCAGATCCTGCACTGTGGCCGATCCAACGAGCTCACTAAACAAGCCTTTGTCGTTCGAAGTACCGGTTATGGTGTAATTGGAAATCGTGAAGTTGTCACCGTCGTAGACACCGCTGAAATCTATGTCATTAAGGGACACACCATTCAGGTTAATATTGGCTGTTTGTCTAAAGTGCAGCGCCCAGTCATTGGGATCTTGCGATAAACTTACTAAATGTGCTGCAGTTGATATCAAATACGGACTGCCCGAAGTACCATTTCCGCCACCGTACTGCGCGAAACCCTGCCGGGCTCCAAGGGTGAGCAACAAGAATAAAAGAAGGAGTTTGCCGGTCGTACGAGCGTACGAAAGAGTTTGGAGTAAGTACATATTTGTCTGTGCTTTTTCTGTTTGACGTATAATATTTGGTCAAAACGACTACAGTCGCAAAACACAGCATATTAGCGTAGCGATACAATACTTTGAAACTCTTAAATACTTTAACAATTTGTTTTACAGCTACTTACAGCTCAACTCTCAAAATATCTTATTAGGTTTTTATGCAATACAAAGCTGCTTTGGAGGGGCTTAGGGAGGGTAGGGAGATTGAGGTTGAGGTTGAGGTTGAGGTTGAGATTGAGGTTGAGGTTGAGATTGAGGTTGAGGTTGAGATTGAGATTGAGGTTGAGGTTGAGGGGCGAAGCTTGGTCTTCCTGGGGGGCGACAGCTTGCTGTACGGAGGGGCACGGATGGGCTCATCCACATCCTGCCACAGGCCAGCCTAAGCCTTAGCAGAGGCAGAGCCAGGAACACCAAAACACCGGAATAAAGGATAAAGCTCCCAAGGTTAAAGTACCAACGCCAGAAAAAC
>NZ_VOOR01000149.1 GCF_007993045.1 Phaeodactylibacter luteus | reverse complement strand
GTGGGCAATTAAAATAATTATAATGGATCAGAGTAGAGATATAAAAATCATTTCAGCTGCAAAAAGGATTCGAGACGAGCACTGGAATAAATCCTCAAATGTTTCTTTTGCAACTAAATCTTCAAATAAGATTCACAAAGAATGGCAACGAGCTATAAAAAGTGAATTTCCCCAAATTGAAATTGAATGTAAAGTGGCGAATATTGCAAATGAAAAAATTGATGTTGTAGATGTTGAAAATAAGATAGCATACGAGTTAAAAGTATCAGGAAATAACATCTCTCATGAATTTTATAAAAACTTATGTAAGGTTATTACGTATAATTGTCATCAAAATAAAAATAGTATGATTAAAGAATTTGTATTTATGAGTGACGCAGAGAAAATTAAATCTTTTTCTAGGCGTTTAGATAAAAAATTTGTTAAATCGATTAAGTCGAACTATTCAATAGAAATAAGACTTAAAGGGTTGTAATACTTCAGGTAGAATGGATAGACATGAAAATTACTACATCGAGAAAATTGCTGAAATTTTGAGAAATAAATTTCCTGAGGAGTTCTTTATAACAGAAGTCTATACACCTTACGGAACACTTGATTTAAAAGATAAATCCGGACGTCCAGATATCCTTCGAATAAATAAGAAAGGTGAAATAACAATCATAGAGGTGAAAAAAGCCTCTCATTCTTCACTTTCTAAATGGCAGATTGTAGGTGAATTACTATTCTACAAGTTTTTAACAAATACTCAGTTATCTCAGGATAATGATGAATATAAATGGTTAGAAAAGTTAATAGATAAAGGGGTCGTGGATCAGGCAACCATAGATTCAATTGAGGAAAAACATAAAAACGGCGTTAATTTAGTCACAAGCTGTGCATTAGTAATATGTGAAGGTTTCTTCGATGACTTGAGAAAAAATGAAACATTATGGCATATGTATGAATATGTAAGAGAGTTTGATGTTTTAAAATTAGATATTTTATATCTTGATGAGTTCGAGCCTGATCATTTTTCCTTAAGACTAATGAATAACTGGTTTTTAGAATAAATATGAAACTGCCCA
>NZ_VOOR01000148.1 GCF_007993045.1 Phaeodactylibacter luteus | reverse complement strand
GGCCTGCTTCAAAAAGGCAATCATAATAGCCGGGAGTACAGGCGAGCACAGATATTACTTAAACTGCATGCAGGCGGCAAACCTACGGCGATATCTCAAGAAGTTTATTGTAGCCCGGCTACAGTTAAAGCAGTAAAGAGCCGCTACCTGGAGGGGGGCTTGGAACGGGCATTGAAAGATGCCCCTCGAAGCGGAGCCCCGGCGAAAGTAACAGAGTACCATGAAGCAGATATTACTGCCATTGCCTGCACTACTCCGCCAAAAGGGCGCGGGAAATGGACAGCGGAGCTATTATCGGATGAGCTGGTGAAACTGGGCTATGAGGAAGGCCATAGCCCCAGCAGTGTGCGCCGTGTTTTAAAAAAAGCAAACTCAAACCCTGGCAAGAACGCCTGTGGTGCATAGGCAATTTAAATGGCCAATATATAGCCAGGATGGAGGCCGTGCTAGACTTCTACAATAGGGAAGTGGAGCCGGGGGTAGTGCGCTTAGCTTTTGATGAACGCCCCTGCCAATTATTGGGAGACATAGTGGAGCCTTTAGCGATGAAACCTGGAAAAGCTAAACGGACCGATTCAGAGTATGAAAAAAAGGGCACTTGTAACATATTATTAGCTTATAATATAGATGCAGGAAAACGCTACTTAGAAGTAAGCAAATGCCGCAAGAAAGCGGACTTTGCCAGGTTTTGGGATAATTTAGTAGCCACTGAATTTGAACAGGTAAAGCGCATAGATGTGTTGCTGGATAACCTAAATACTCATGAGGCTAGTTCTTTCTATGAGCACCTTCCTGTGCAAAAAGCCGATGAGCTGCGTAGAAAGATCAATTTCATTTACACTCCTAAAAAGGGCAGTTGGCTAAATGTAAGTGAGATTGAATTCGCTGCCTTATGCAAACAGTGCCTGGAGGGCAGAAGAATAGGAACCCTAGAGCAACTTGATGAACAAGCCCAAGCATGGAGCAACAGCCGCAATGCCAAAGGGATAGTCATCAAATGGACTTTCACCAAGGGGCAGGCCAGAAAAAAATTTAAACGGCAGTACGATGAATTGCTAAAAAATAAATCCATTGATTAATGGCGAAGCCTACTAG
>NZ_VOOR01000147.1 GCF_007993045.1 Phaeodactylibacter luteus | reverse complement strand
ACCGGAGGAATAGTTGCCAATGATTTTCAAATAATTCCACATTCTCACCAAGTTGGAGAACTCCAGGAAGGGGTATTCGGCTCTATGTGAATTTGTGTTTTCCCTATTCTCAACTTTGCCATTCAATTGATTGTATTCTTTTCTGCATTGCGGGTTTATTCTTAACCTTCTTCGTCAGCCTATCCAACCATTCTTTAAATGCAGCAACATCGTTTTCATAAATAGCTAGTTCTTTTAATGCAACTATTCTTTCTAGAGCTTCATCATATGACTTTCCAGATCCTTTATCGATATGATAATCAATTTCTTTTAAAATTACATCTTTTTTCTCTCCTATCTCTTTTAGTTTTTTGATCCTATTGAATTCAGCTTGTTCTTTTTCAGCCCTGACTCTGATTACTTCATTTTCTTTTACAGATTTGAGTAATTCTTTTAGGTTTATATTTTTATATTTCTTTTCATCTGTATTCTCTATTTTCCTGTTAAGTGCCTTTTTAAATTTTATACTTAAGTTTAATTCCCCTTGTAACAGCCTATTTAAATATTCATTTTTCTTTTCCTTTGGTAATTCGTCAATTAATTTTGAATAATTCACATCCTTTTGAACAGGAGTCTTATTGAATTTCGATGCTCCGGTAATCCAATCAATATTAACTCGATACAAATTTATCAAGCAATCTAGTTTGCTATTCAGGTTTTCTAAGTTTTCTGGAATAATTTTTACTGGAATTTCCATCTCAAGGTCAATTTGATTGGCTCTACGCTAAATTGTGTGGGTAATAGCAAAAAATCGAGTAAATTTGGCAGATGAAAAATAAGGAACTATTCGCGATGGCCTTGGGGATTAATACTCCATGGTTTATAGAAAAGATTGAATTCACTGAAAGTGAGTTGAAAGGCACGAAAGAACTGCATTTGTTTCTGGATTTCAAGACAGGGAGCTCTTTCAGGGTGTCAGACGGGAACAATTATACAGCCTACGATACACGTGAAAAGACCTGGCGGCATTTAGACTTTTTCCAGCACCGGTGCTATCTGCATGCAAAAGTCCCCCGGGTAAAGAAGTCAGATGGCAAGGTCGAGCAGGTTGAAGTGCCC
>NZ_VOOR01000146.1 GCF_007993045.1 Phaeodactylibacter luteus | reverse complement strand
CTATAGCGGAAGGTCTTCTGCACCACTTCGAAGATGTCCCTGACCCCCGTTCTGCAAAAGGCGTACGGCACTCGTTACGGACCATACTGACCATCTCTTTTGTCGCCACCATTTGTGGGGCAGATGAGTGGACAGAGATAGAACAGTTCGGCAAAGAGAAGCTGCGCTTGTTCCAAGAAACGTTCAATGTAGCTCAGCGTGGGGTCCCGTCTCACGACACTTTTGGCAGGCTTTTTTCCATAATAGAGCCCAAAGCCTTCCAAGAGTGCTTCCTGGCCTGGATGAAGTCCATAACTGAAATTGGGGGGCAGATATCCATTGATGGCAAGACGATGCGAAGCAGTTTTGACACTTTCAATGAGCGTTTGTCCCAGCATGTGGTGAGCGCCTATGGGAATGATTCGGGCTTGGTATTGGCACAGACAGCCACGGCAGAAAAGTCGAACGAGATCAAGGCCATCCCGCAGCTTTTATCGCTGCTCGACTTAAATGGCTGCTTGGTGACAATAGACGCTATGGGCACTCAGACCGCGATTGCCCAGCAGATTGTCGACGCAAAAGGTGGCTACCTTTTGGCAGTCAAAGGCAATCAGGGCAGTCTGTATGAAGAGATAGCAGAAACTTTTGAAAAGGTTGGCGTACAAGGCGATTCGTATGAAATCAAGGAAGTCAATAAAGATCATGGGCGCTTGGAGCAGCGCCATTATACCACCTGCCCGGCACAAGATTACCTCACGGCCGGACAATTGGAGAAATGGCCGGGTCTTAAAACGATAGTGATGACGGACAACTATACAGAATTTGTGACGGGCAAGAAGGCCGGCCAAAGCCGAGGCCGGGAGCGCAGGTTTTTCATCACCACGCTCGATGCTGCTGAGATTGAAAAGATAAAAGCCGCCATCCGCAGCCACTGGGCCATCGAGAACTCCCTGCATTATATATTGGATGTCGCGTTTGGAGAAGACGATAACCGGACAAGGAAAGGCAACGCCGCTGTCAATCAAAACCTCGTGCGCCACTATGCCCTCAATTTGCTGAAAAAAGAGACAAGTACGAAAGTCGGCATCAAGGCTAAGCGAAAAAAGGCCGGATGGAATGACGAATACCTTTTCAAGGTGTTAGC
>NZ_VOOR01000145.1 GCF_007993045.1 Phaeodactylibacter luteus | reverse complement strand
ATTTATCTCTACATCTACTAAAACACCTGTTTCGATTAACCTCTCAGAAAAAGGGTCTAAAAAATCTTTCAAAAGGGCACTACAAGGGTCATAGCCCAAATTGTTTATCGCACCAAGTGCAAGTTGTGCTTTCTTGTCTATGACTAATTCAAGAAGCCTACAAATATTTAATGCAAGAACTTCTGATACCCTCTCTGCTCTTGGATAGTATTCATATCGAGTAGCATATTCAGATGCACCATAATTATAAACTCTTTGCTTAGCCCTGTATTCTTGAATATAGATTTCAGTCATTCTTGGTGAAACCTCTTTAATTAAACTATCCACTTTCTCTATCTGCTCGTCATTTAATCCATAGGATTGAGCCAAATTGTGAAATAATTGTTCATGCAAGTTGACTGTCTGCTGAACAAAAGGAGCTTTGTTCCCGTCTTCCAATTTTTTAAGGGCAACTAAATACTTTTTATAATCAAAATCAATACTATCAATAGCTACCCATTCAATTGAGTTTGGGTTTATCATCGCATTGTCTATCACATTTTTTCTTCCAGCCTCTATTCCCTCTTTTAAGCCACTTTTATACATTTGGTCGCCATAGACCCAGATGCCAAGTCCTAAGAAAGAAACTATTGCAAATCCAATTAGAAATTTTTGTGTTCCGTCCATATCATTTTTGATTTTAAGAGAATATCATCCGCAAAAATCCTTTTAATATCAACCAAATTCCATAAAAAAGAATAACAAATGAAAGCATTGCAAAAATTGCCATTCCAGTTGATTTATCTTGTGGGTTAGCAGATGCTGAAATTATAATCATGAAAAAGAAAGCAAGTAATACTCTTTTTAACCCTTTTTTCATCTGTTCTTTTGGAGATACATATTTTTTAGGAGGTCTTCCTTCTTCCTTTCCCCTATTTTCGAGGTAATGCTTAAACCAAACTCCCAAAATAGTAAACATTCCTGCGATTATAGCTTGGGTTATTTCCATTTTATCGATTTTATTTATTTCCGATTTATTTCATGCAAATTCTCGGATTTCAATTTGTGGTTCAAAATTATTTGTCATTGTGGCTCTGTTATTCGACAAATTCATATGAATTTAATGACTAATGTTTGGATTTTAATTTTTTCTTAATTGGCACG
>NZ_VOOR01000144.1 GCF_007993045.1 Phaeodactylibacter luteus | reverse complement strand
CCTAGTGGTCTGTCAAGGCTAAAACCAGGGGTTGCCTGCGGCGACTTTTGAGGCTACTCTTCGTTGGACAACCCCTTACGTAGCGCTGCTATGCGCGGGAACATCCGCCTTGATTAGCCTCAAAATCCGCTCCCACTCAACCCATAAATTAACACTTGACAGACCACTAGCCTGGCATTGGCCTAGCGCTGCGCAGGGGTGGCCGAAGGCCAGACCCGACGCCTGCAGGGCGAGGGGCCGAGCGGACAGCGAGCCCCGGAGCATAGCGGCACCTGCCCATTGGGCAGGGGCAGGCCCCTATCCTTGCGGATGGGGCAGGCCCAAAATCGGCAATCTGGTTGGCGCACCAACATCTTTTTTATAACCCGTGGCGTATGAACAAGTTTATCGGGCAGTACGGCGGGGGTAAAGCCTAGTACGGCCAGGCCGAATGATTTGATGGTGCCCCCACGCTTAAGCCTTGTCTGTTGCGTGGCCATTCATGGTCAAAAAGATTGCGGCTCAATCCGGCAGGCGGCAGCAGGAGATTATATAGTTCTCCAAGGCGAGATTAATGCATTTTGACTTGCTCTTTTTTCCGCTCGCTGCGTTGAAAAGCCTCGCCGTAGCTGAGGCTATGCCTGCGTTTTTCGCCTTGCGAGCGAAAAAAACACCTGCGTCAACTTTGCACAAATCCTGCCTTGGAGAACTATAGCAGCAATTCTAAATTTGATAAACCGCCCTTCCTTCCCCTGTGATTTCGTATCTTTCGCTGATGGGAAAAACAAGTCAAGAGGGCTTGGGGAGCGGCCAGAGCGGGAATACCCTTGTCCCATTGTTGGAATATATCAGTTTCGATGGCAGCCCTGAAGGGTGGTCTGCCGAAATCAGAACACTCGTAGAAGGGGTATTGATCAATAATGGTGCAGAAGGGGAAGTGTTGGTCTCTACATCTTTGGCGGAAGCCGGTATTTTAGTAGATTTTATTAAAGTAAATTTTGTATGCCCCTGAATTGCCTTTTTCGCCAGCTCTGCATCACGTCCTCACCTTCGTAGCTAGACGAAGAAAGGGAATAAAAGGGCTCCCTTTCTGAAGTCGAGGTTCCGGGCGTTCTTTGATCTGGCAAAAAATCCTAATCCATGGTCTAAACAAAACCTACATTAATAAAATC
>NZ_VOOR01000143.1 GCF_007993045.1 Phaeodactylibacter luteus | reverse complement strand
GGGGCGGGCACCCACACCGTCACCTACACGGTCACGGACGCCAACGGGTGCACAGGGGAAGCCTCCCGCAACATCACCATCCTCGCCCCGCCCGATATCAGCTTCACCAACCCAGGGCCCTTCTGCGCCTCCGACCAGTTCGCTTTCCTCACCGCCACGCCCGGCGGCGGGACCTGGAGCAACGGCGCTTTCCCCTCCGGGCAGGTCAATATACAGTCCCTCGGCGTGGGCACCCATACCGCTACGTATACCGTCACTGCACCCAACGGGTGCACCAGCACTGAAGTGCAGACCTTCCAGGTCGTGCCGCCCCCTGTGGCCGCCATCATCGACCCAGGGCCTTTCTGCGAGGGCGACTTCCCCATTACCCTGCAGGGCGCACCTGCCGGCGGGACCTGGGGCGGCGCAGTCCAGAACGCTTCCGGCCTCTTCTCGCCCATCCTCCTCGGGCCCGGCACCCACACGGTCACTTACACCATCATCGACGCCAACCTCTGTGTGGGCACCACCTCCAGGGCCATCACCGTCAGCCCCAGGCCCTTCGTGACCATTGTCGACCCCGGTGGGCCCTACTGCGCGGCTGAGCCCCCAGTCGCCCTGCAGGGCGTGCCTGCAGGAGGGGCATGGGGCGGCGACGCTGGGCCCGGCGGGGTTTTCGACCCCGCAGGGAGGCCCGAAGGCACTTATACCGTCACTTACACTTATACCGATGCCAACGGGTGCTCCAATACCGCTGAAGCCGACATCGAGGTCAGCTCCGGCACTGCCGTGTCCATTCAGCAGCCCGGGCCGCTCTGCGCAGGCGATGCCCCCATTGTGCTCGCCGCACAGCCCGAAGGCGGCATATGGGGCGGCGATGCCGCGCCCGACGGCACCTTCAGCCCCGGTGCGCCCGGCACCTTCACCGCCACCTATGAGCTCTCGGACCCCTCCGGCTGCTCCGGCAGCGCTTCCATTGACATCATCGTGCCGCCCCTGCCCCAGGCCATGATCGGCAGCGCCCCCACTGTATGCGCAGGCCAGGGGGACATAACCCTGTCCGCATCACCCCCAGGCGGCACATGGTCCGGCGATGTGGGCCCCGATGGCGCATTCTCCCCCTCCGCGCCCGGCACCTATACCGCCATCTATGCCTTCCAGGACGCCAATGG
>NZ_VOOR01000142.1 GCF_007993045.1 Phaeodactylibacter luteus | reverse complement strand
CTACCTCGTTTTCATTCCTTATTCATTAATTCCAATTCTTCTTTCGCTTTTTTTACTACCGCTAAATGTTCGTCATCTTCAAAAGCATGATATATTCTTAATCTATCTTCTTCACTCATAAGAAATTTAGCTCGAATCAAAATCATATATCTTTCGTGAGGAAAATCATCGTCATTCTTTGAAACTAAATAGTTAATTGCTTTTTCGTCCTTAAATTTCATTATTGAAAGCAATGCAACTTGTCTTGTGTAATCTGAAGACCAAGAAATGCTAATAGAGTCTTCAAATATCTCGTATTTCGAGTTGTCTGCTCCATTTGAGGCATCAATTAATACCTCAAGTACATTTTCATTATTTGGATATCGTGACAGATAGTTAATTGCTCGATTTCGAGTGAAATATTCATTGTTATTATAGCAGTCGATTAAAAAAGGGACTATTCGGTCATCTTTTAATTCATGAATAATTCTCAAATATTCTGCAAGTCTTTCACTCATTGGTTTGTAGGTTCTTTCTCCAGTTTTGAACCCTGGACCTTCAATTACTCGTCCTTTGGTTTCTTCTTTTATATCTTCAATCATTTCATAAATGAAATTACCTAATTCTTCTTGGTTGTCAATCACAGGGAGTAAAATACTTGATTCCTTCGGGACAATTTCCGTATTGTCATAATTTGTTTTTCTTGATAAGAAAGGATTGGATTTAGCAATTCTAAATTTTTTGGAAACACTTAACTTATAATTATCCGCTCTTTCTATATCCCCCCACATTGGTAGAAATAGTTTGAACTTTCTACTTTCTTTTGCTTTTATCTCGTGAAATCCAATTCGTCCTCCCATTGCTCCCCACAATTCTCTTTTTTTCAATGTATCGTTGTCTGACGAAATGATATAAACATTAAAACTAATTTTTCTACCACTTCTATAGTCACCTCCTTCTTCGACATAAATTGATTCATCAGAGTTATTTTTCAATACATAATTGAAGAATGCAGGTTCGCCAAGTAGTAATGTATCCTTTGGTAATTCAATATAAGTTGAAACCTTTTCAGCAAAATTATTCGATTGACCAAACATCAGACTTTGAGTCAATATCATAATTAATAACGCTATATACTTTTTATTCTTTTCCATTGTTTTCTTAATGAGGTAG
>NZ_VOOR01000141.1 GCF_007993045.1 Phaeodactylibacter luteus | reverse complement strand
CTCCTGTTCAAAAGCATTGTCTCCAATGCATCGTAGTCTTACACAGCACCCTCGCTGTTTGGCTTTAGCCGATACTAATGTGTCAAAGCCATTCCAAATCCTTCCCCTTGTTTTTTTAAAGACATACCAAGTGCTGCCGGAACAGCCCTCCCTGAGGAGGCTGATGTTTCTAACCGGACGTTCCAACCTCCTACCGTTACCTGGAATCTAAAACACAATGTTAATTCCAATAGCTGTAAGTCGCACTTGGTTTTTCCGCAGTTAAATGAAATGCAACTGCCCTGACTGCGGAACCGGGCGCTTACAGATCAGAATAAACTTCGAGAGGAGAAGACCTAAGTGAATTATCAAGCCACACAAAGTATCTGAAAATATGCGAAAACAAAGACAAATGAGACAACAATTCTTACGTCTCGGGCTCATACTCATCATACTGAGCCTAGCTGAAATAGGGATAGCCCAATCTGCCAGCTTTGGAAATACTTATGTGTTTCCAATGGTAGAAATGGGAGTGCACAGCCCGGTACATAGTTTCCAAAATGGAGGTGCGGGTATTACTCCAGGGCTCATCCAAACCGCCCGCTCTGCCCCTCAGGGCTTTGTCAGTTTTATCGGATCGGCTACGGCCGCTGATCAGACTGATAATGCTCATGTAGACGGTTATGTCAAAAAATATGGCAATACCGCTTTTACCTTCCCGGTAGGAGATGGCAGTGATTTGCGGATTTTTTCAATCTCCGCGCCTGCACAGGCTACAGATGCTTATGCTGTGGCTTGGATTGCAGGCGATCCATCTTCTACCCCCGATCCCACAAATGCAGGAGCTACTCACAGTACTTCTGCAGTTGCGGGTAATATTATCGCAGTCAGCACGGTCGGACAGTGGGACTGGGTGCCTTTTAGTGGCACAGGAGACGGGCTGAATATATCGGTATCTATACCTGACCTCACAGGCTTTGCAGCTGCGGCTGATCTGCGCCTGGTAGGCTGGGATGGCAGTCAGTGGATCGCTCTTGGAAATGCAGGTGTTGCTGCTGTCACCGAAGACAATACCCTTAGTGGTACAATGGTAGCAGGCATTGAAGCTGTAGGTGTTGGTGCTGTATCTCCAGACACGGACGGCGACGGCATTGCGAACGATGTGGACACGGAC
>NZ_VOOR01000140.1 GCF_007993045.1 Phaeodactylibacter luteus | reverse complement strand
CTAAGTACATGACAAAAAACGCATAACCCCTGCGATCAGGCGTTTGTCGCCTGACCAGAAAGCATCTCGGATGGTGTCCAGCCCGATCCGCAGGATGCTGTAGCGGGGGCGTCCGTGCTTCAGTTTGCGGCTCAAACGAGGTATTTTGCGAGCGGCATCACAGCCAGTTTTGACCACCCAGCAGTAGGTGATAGCCAGCAAAGCCAGCAAGTTGCTTAGCCGCCCAGGGTCAACCACCTGAGTATCTTCCAGGCAAAAACCGCTGGATTTCAGTTCTTTGAACAGCTGCTCGATGCGCCAGCGCAGCGCATACCGTTGGGCAGCTCCCGACTGGCCGCAATAGGAAGCAATGATGAAGAAATCATCTTCGCCTTTTTTATTCACGGCCGGCCCTCCGCTGAGGTATACCATGCTGCCGTAAACCTTGAACAGGCCATTGCGCCGCTGTACCTTGCCACGTTTGACAGCCCGGAACAACTCCCAGGCCGAACAGGCGTGCCCCTTGCGCTCGACAATGGTGTTGCTCTTGATCCGGATATCGAAAGGGATCTCCTTCTCAATCAGCCAATGGAACCATTTGGAGCCTATGAATTCCCTGTCGGCAGTGAGGTTGTATATGGCATTGGCGCCAAAAGTGTCCAGGAACAGCTGCAATAAGTCAATGCGCTCGGCCTGGCTGGAGTTGCCTTCTTTGTCCAGCAACTGCCAGAACAACGGTATGGCTTTTCCATTCCACTGGACACTAAGCATCAGGATATTGATAGCCCGTTGGCCAAACTTCCAATTGGTGCGGTCCAGCGCCAGCGTCATCGGGCCAACAATGCCTAGCAGGCCAACAATGAAGCGAGCCTGCTTCTTCTGGCACAGCGGGCTCTCAGCAAGAAACCGCTGGATTCGGCGGACCACGCTGTCTACCTGGGCTGGCCCTTCAAAAGCGCAGGCAATTCGCCGAAGCACTACACTGGATGCTTTGGCAATCGCAGGAATCACCATTTCAAGGAACTTGTACCGAGCGCCATGCAATTCCGGGAAATACTCTTGCAGAGATTGCCCGAAAGGGCTACCTTTGAGGTTGGCTGTCATGTCTTATTTCTCTTTGGTTACCAACCTCTAAGATATGGCAGCCTTTCTTATTTCCCGTTTTTTGTCATGTACTCAG
>NZ_VOOR01000014.1 GCF_007993045.1 Phaeodactylibacter luteus | reverse complement strand
TTCCGTGGCGGACACCCTGGTGAACTTCCCGGTCACTTTCGAAAACGGCAAAACTTACGTGGTCTTTGCGAACGGCATCGTGGGCAGCGAAGAGACGCCCTTTACCCTTGCGGTGACGGATATGGCGCAGGAAGCGAGCACTGATGCAGCAGCGGTGCAAATCATGGCTTTCCACGGCTCACCGGGCGCTCCTGCGGTTGACATTAACAACTTTGGCGGTCCCGCCCTCATCAGCGGGCTTGCCTATGGCGACTTTACAGAAGGCTATCTGAGCCTACCGGGAGCGCAGTACTTCCTGGAAGTACGCCCAACAGGCACCGATGATCTGGCAGGGACATTTGCCATCAACCTGAACGGTGCGGAAGGTGCAGCAGCAGTTGTTTTTGCATCCGGCATATTGGGCAGCGAGCCTGCTTTCAATCTGTTAGCAGCCCTTCCGAACGGTGCAGTGGTGCCATTTACGCCGGTAGCACTGGCACAGATCATCCACAATTCTCCAGCCGAAGCCGCTGCCACAATTGACCTTTGGGGCAATAGCCAGTTTAAGATTGAAGAAGACCTTGCTTTTCAAAATGCTACAGGGCTTAGCTATTTCCCAACCCGGACACCTATAACGATTGGCGTGGCCGGTAGCGACAGCGAAACCCCTGCAGACATTCTGTTCAATGTGGAGGAGCCTGTGGTTTTTGAAGATGGCCGCTTCCATGTTATTGTGGCCAATGGCATCCCCGGCAGCACAGATACGCCCTTTGAGCTTGCCATCAACGCAGAAGCCGAGCTGTTTTCTGCCGAGCCCGGCCAATCCGATCTCACCGTCTTCCATGGTTCGCCAGGCGCTCCAGACGTAGACGTGCGGGCAAGAGAGCTGGGCGCCGATTTGGTATCAGGGCTGCCATACGGTAGTTTTTCAGGCCTGATCCCTGTTGATGTGCCAAGTACTTATTACCTGCAGGTCCGTGCGGCCGGGCAAACGCCCCTGGTAGCTACCTTTGAGGCAGAAGTGCCGGCAGCAGTAGCGGGGCTAGGGCTCACAGTAGTCGCTTCGGGCATACTTGGCGATGAAGAGCGCCCATTTGACCTTCTGGCCTTTACACCTAATGGCGACCGGGTCCGCTTTACGCCGGTAGCACAGGTACAGGTCATCCACAATTCCCCCAGCCCTACTGTGGATGTGTATGCCAATGGCGGCATCCTCATTGACGACTTTGCTTTCCGCACAGCCACGCCATTTGTAGACCTGCCCACCCGTACGGATATCGACATAGCCGTAGCATTGGGCAACAGCACCTCAGCCGACGATGCCCTGGCCGTGTTTGAGGACATCCGCTTTGAGGATGGCATGCAATATATCGTAACGGCTACAGGCATTGTGGGCAATGCGGATACCCCTTTCGACTTGGCCGTATTTGATATGGCCCAGACGACAGCCGCCGCAGGCGGTGTAGACCTGCTGCTCTACCATGGTGCACCGGATGCACCTGAGGTAGACGTAGTGGCAGATGGTGCAGGTGTATTGTTTGACGATGTAGCATACGGCAGTTACCAAGGCTATATCAACGTGCCTGCGGGCAGCTACCGGCTGAATGTAACGCCAGCTGGAGACAATAATACCATCGTAGCTGCTTACGACGCCGACCTCTCTGGGCTGGAAGGCGGTGCTGCAACCGTGTTTGCAACAGGCTTGCTTGGGGTAGCAGAAGGCGATGAAGCTTTTGCCGTCTGGGCAGCTTTGCCAGACGGGACGACCTTCCCGCTCACGGTGGTAGTCAGAACGCAAGACCTGAGCTCAGAAGTCCGCAGTTTCGAGCTGTTCCCGAACCCGGTATCAGGTACAGAAGTAAGCGTTCAGTTTGACCTCTCTGAAGGGATGAGGGCAGAAGAGCGCATCATTGATGCTGCTGGGAAGCTGGTCAGCCGGGCAGATCTCGGTGCAATGGCAGCTGGGCAGCACACTCGGATTTTAAGCATTGGCCAATTGCCCGCAGGAGTCTATACCTACAACCTGGTATCTGCTCAGGGCGTATTGTCCCGCCGTTTTGTAGTCGCTCGCCCATAGCAGCGGTGATCATGGGGCTGGCCCATCTTCGCCAGCTCCAGTATCGATAAGGCAGCGCCCTGTAGGAACCTATCCTGCAGGGCGCTTGCACTTGTGGCTGGGCTGGCGGCTGGGGCACAAACCAGATTGTCGTTTTTTTGCTTACCCCCTCCGCAAGGATAGGGGCCTGCCCCTGCCCAACGGGCAGGAGCCGCTATGCTGCGGGGCTCGCTGTCCGCTCGGCCCTATCGGGCTTCACACCCCTTCGCAGCGCTAGGCCAATGCAAGGCTAAAGCCCGAAAAGGATGACCGCCTGCGGCATTATGGTCCGCCCCCGTCAGCTGGAGGAAGAAGGGGAAAACAACAGAGATCCAGCTTCTTTATGCTCGGCGTGCCCCACCTCTGCAGACTTTCCCGTATTTTGCCTAAATTCGGTTATCCGAAAAGCACAAACCAAATTCGCTTCATGGGAGAAGAGCTGTCCAACCCACTTTCCAAGCACTATAAATTCCGTGCACTCAACGTGTATGCCTCAACGGAATGGCTGGCGGACAACAAGAAGAAGTACCGGCAAGTCTTTGACCTGCACGAAACCAATTACATCTACGCGGAGCTCTCCTTTTTCAATAAGCTATTTGACGAAGAAGACTGGGAAGTAGAGGTGGAGCTCCGCTGTTATGCTATGAAGAAGCCGGATAAGCTGCTCTGCTCCCTGCCTTTCCGCCGCAAGGTGTCTAAATACGACCCCGTCATGTACATACGGGAAGGCTGGGGCAATAAGGCTGCGGGGGCTTTTTGGAAACGGGGGACCTACTACTGGGAAGCTTGGATCGGCGGGCGTAAAGCTGGCTCCAAGTTCTTTTATATAGAGGATGCTGGCGCCCCTGTACAGCCTGGCAACAACCCTTACCTTGAGGTACAGTCTCTTAAGCTTTACGAAGGGCCTTACGATGACATCATCGAGGACGAGCGGCTTTACTATAAAAGCTTTTCCAGCGAGGAGACCCGCTATGTGTACGTGGAGGCCATTATGAAAAACCTCCACCGGGAACGCTCTTGGCAGTGCGAGCTGTACACCAAATTTTACAATGATGCCCGAGAGCTCAAGGGGCAGGTAGTGCGCCTGCAGCGCATTGACAAACGTGACGACATCATCAAGATTACTGCGGGCTGGGGCTCTAATGTCAAAGGCTCGTGGAGGAAAGACCGCTACACTGCTGAGCTGATTTTTATGGACCGCCTGCTGGCCGTCATCCCCTTTGAGGTGGAGGAGGACTTCGAGGAAGGGCTGTCAAGTGTCCTCCTGCCGGATCAGCAGTCTCCTGTCCTGTTGGCGCCAGACGAATCCTTCAACAAGACTTTTGCAGAGGTGATGGAGCGCCTGAATGCGCTTATTGGGCTTACGGCGATCAAGCAGCAGGTGCTCGACCACGCTAAGTACATACAGTTTTTGCAGTTGAGGCAGGAGAAAGGCTTCACGGAAAAAGAGCGTATTAATGTTCATTCCGTTTTTATCGGCAACCCAGGGACCGGCAAGACGACGGTTGCCAAAATGATGGGGCTGTTGTACAAAAAAATGGGGCTGCTCTCCAAGGGGCATGTACATGAAGTGGACCGGGTAGACCTGGTAGGGGAGTACATTGGCCAAACCGCCCCTAAAGTAAAGGAGGCCCTGGCCAAGGCCAAAGGCGGGGTGCTCTTCATAGATGAGGCTTATGCCTTGGCGCGTTCTAATGATGACAGCAAGGATTTTGGGCGGGAGGTCATTGAGATACTTGTCAAGGAAATGTCTTCCGCAGGGGGAGATGATTTCGCGGTCATTGTCGCCGGTTACCCAAAGGAGATGAAGCATTTTCTGGATTCCAACCCCGGGCTTAAATCCCGTTTCAAACTGCATTTCGAATTTTCGGATTATTTGCCGCAGGAGCTTTCTCAAATCGCGGCCTTCGCCTGTCAGGAAAAAGGGGTGGAGCTGGAGCCGGAGGCCAAGGCTAAGATAGATGAAATCATTGTTGATGCTTACCGGGCCCGTGACCGCTCCTTCGGCAATGCCCGCTTTGTGTACGACCTGATCGAGAAATCGAAGATCAACCTCGGGCTGCGCATCATGTCTGATGACAACCCTAAGGATAAGCCAAAGGAGGAGCTGGCCAGGATACTGCTGTCAGATGTAGAAGGGCTTGGCGCAAAACCAAAGGTACAGCTGCCTGAAATCCCTGTAGATGAAGACCTGCTGCAGGAAGCGCTGCAGGAGCTGCAGCGATTGGTCGGCATGGAGCAGATCAAGGAGCAGATCAATGAGCTGGTGCGCTTGGTCCGTTTTTACCGGGAGACCGGCCGGGATGTGCTCAACAGCTTTTTCCTCCACACCGTTTTCATCGGCAACCCGGGCACAGGTAAAACTACCGTGGCCCGCATTCTCACCAAAATGTACAAAGCCCTAGGCGTACTTGAGCGGGGGCACATGGTAGAGACCGACCGCCAAGGCCTGGTGGCTGGCCACGTCGGGCAGACCGCCATCAAATCTGCAGAGCGCATAGACGAAGCGATGGGCGGGGTACTGTTCATTGATGAGGCTTATGCCCTTACGCAAGCGCAGGGCTCCAATGATTTCGGCGACGAAGCCGTGCAGACCCTGCTCAAGCGCATGGAGGATTTCCGTGGCCGCTTTTTTGTTTTTGTCGCCGGCTACCCTGAAAATATGGAGGCCTTCCTCAAGGCGAACCCTGGCCTGAACTCCCGTTTTGACAAAGTCCTGAAGTTTGAAGATTACAGCCCGCGGGAGCTCCACCGCATTGCCATGCAAATGCTAGCAGAAAACCACATTGTGGCAGAGCCACAGGCTGAAGAGCACCTGCGCGGCTACCTGGCCTTCCTTTATGACTACCGGGACAAGTACTTCGGCAACGCCCGCACCGTGCGCACCGTGGTCAATGAAGCCATCAAAAACCACAACCTCAGGTTGGCAGCGCTTACTCCGGGGGAACGCTCTGGCACCCCCCTCAATCTGCTGACCCTGGCTGATGTGCAGGCTTTCAAACTGGACAAAAGCAGTTTCGTATTCAGTAAGAAGGGGATTGGCTTCCGGCAGCGGGAACAATAAAGCAGAGTTGGCCCCTGTACTGCCCTAAGGGGGGCAAATCAAAGCGCCCCAAGCGTTTGGCCTTATCGGCTTTAGGGTGGAGCCGGACTAGCGCTGCGGAGGGGTTTAAGAGCTGTTCGGATTTTACCCTTCGGGCTACTCTTGCCAACTTTTGTCCTGCTCTTCGTTGTTTTTCGGTCACGTAGCTAGGCTATTGTATTCAAGAATGGGGCCCTTTGTCCCATTCTTGAATACAAAACGCCTCGATCAGGGCAAAATTTGGCTGCGTTCGCTCCAAAAACAAAATCTGAACAGCTCTAAGCCCGATAGGGCCGAGCGGATAGCGAGCCCCGCAGCATAGCGACCCCTGCTTTCTGGCAGGGGTAGGCCCCAAAGAAATGGCAATATGGTTTGGGCTCGCCCCAAAGATTAGCTGCGGGTGCAAGGGGGATTCCCAAATTCGCATTACCTTCGCTTTGCCCGCGCCAAGTACCAGATATTATTAACCTCACCCCAATTTTATGCTCGAGAGAAAGCACCCCGATCAGACTCAAGCCTGGAAAGCGTTATCGGCTCATTTTGAATCCGTTAAGGCGGTACACATCAAGGACCTCTTCAGGGAAGACCCCCGCCGTTTTGAGGACTTTTCCATTCGTTTTGAGGATATTCTGGTAGACTACTCCAAAAACCGCATCACTTCACAGACCATTAGCTTGCTGCTTGACCTTGCCCGTGAATGCGGGCTGGAGCCTGCCATCGAGGCCATGTTCAGCGGCCAGCCCATCAACGAGACCGAAGGCCGGGCGGTGCTGCATACAGCCTTGCGCAACCGGACCAACCTGCCAGTCATGGTGGATGGGGAAGATGTCATGCCCGCAGTCAATGAGGTGTTGAGGCGCATGGAGCACTTTTCAGATCAGGTGGTTTCTGGAGCCTGGAAAGGGTATACTGGCAAACCGGTCCGCACCCTTGTCAATATAGGCATTGGGGGCTCCGATTTGGGGCCGGTCATGGTCACTGAGGCCCTGCGCCCATATTGGCAACCGGGCATGAACGTCCACTTTGTTTCCAATGTGGACGGCACCCACCTGGCAGAAACACTTCAGCAGTGCGACCCGGAAGAGACTTTGTTCATCATTGCTTCTAAAACTTTCACGACTCAGGAGACCATGACGAACGCCCGCTCTGCCCGGGAGTGGTTCCTGTCTCATGCCAAAGCTGAATCAGAGGTTGCAAAGCACTTTGTGGCCTTGTCCACCAACAGCGAAGGCGTAGCCGCCTTTGGCATCGCTCCTGAAAACATGTTCGGCTTTTGGGATTGGGTAGGGGGGCGTTACAGCCTCACTTCGGCCATTGGCCTGCCAATCGCCTGTACCATTGGCTTTGCCAATTTCCGTCAGTTGCTGGAAGGTTTCCATGCTATGGATCTTCACTTCCGTGAAACGGAGCTGGAGCACAACCTTCCGGTCCTGTTGGGCCTGATCGGGATTTGGTACAACAACTTTTTTGGGGCAGAGTCAGAGGCTATCCTGCCTTATGATCAGTACCTTCACCGTTTCCCTGCCTATTTCCAGCAGGGCAATATGGAGAGCAATGGCAAGTCTGTGGGCCGTGATGGCCACCCCGTACGTTATCAGACTGGCCCTATCATCTGGGGCGAGCCGGGCACCAATGGGCAGCATGCCTTTTACCAGCTGATCCATCAGGGCACCAAGCTTATCCCCTGCGATTTCATCGCCCCGGCCATTTCCCACAACCCTCTGGGCAGCCATCATGCCAAGCTGCTCTCCAATTTCTTTGCGCAGACCGAGGCTTTGATGATGGGGAAAACACCGGAAGAGGTGAAGGGCGAGCTCCAACAAGCAGGCAAGAGCGAGGCGGAGATTGCCAAGCTGCTCCCCTTCAAGGTCTTCGAGGGCAACCGTCCTACGAACTCTATCTTGGTCCGTCAGGTCACCCCCCGCAGCTTAGGTAGTTTGATCGCAATGTACGAGCACAAAATATTCGTGCAGGGCGTCATCTGGAATATATTCAGCTTCGATCAGTGGGGGGTAGAGCTCGGCAAACAGTTGGCCAATAAAATCCTCCCAGAGCTGGATGGGGATGAAATAGTGGACAACCACGATGCCTCCACCAATGGGCTGATCAACGCTTTTAAGCAGATGAGAAAAGGATAGGGCGCGGCCTTTGTTTTGGGGCAACCCAACCGCGAGGGCCGCTGCTGCAGTCTGTATGAGAAAGGATTTTCGACACCAATACCGACTGTTATGTACAAACCGCTTATTTTGTTTATGGCCCTGCTCAGCATTGGCCTCCCTTCCTGTACCAAAGATGGGTGCGGTTGTGAAGCTACAGCGTGCCGCCCAGCTTTAGTTGTAGGGGAAGAAGGGTTCCAGAACTTCCCCAATGACCCCCACTTTATAACCCTTGCCCGGGTGGAGGGGCAGTGCCTTGAGGTCGTCTACCGTTATGGGGGAGGTTGTGGAACGGTTTCCACCCAGCTTTTGGTCAATGAAGTGGCCGCTTACACCGAGCCGCCAACCCGTTTCCTCCGGCTTAGCCTAGAGGACAACGACCTTTGCGAAGCTCTTGTATCTGATACCTTGCAGTTCGACTTGGGGGTGCTGCATTCGGGGGAAGAGGGGCAGGCGCTCCTCCGGCTTGAAGGCTGGGAGGAAGTGATAGACTACAGTTATTAGCCTGGGGCATCAGCGCTCCGATAAAAATAATGCCATGCGATACAACTTGATCTATTTGGGGGTACTGGCTTTTGGGCTTCTTGGTTTTCCTGCCTGTTATTCCCCTTCTGTGCCCGAAGCATCAGCTCCTCAGACAGCCGTTGAGGGGTATGACAGCCTGTTGGCTGCTGAGCTTGGGGCAGACCCCTATGGCATGAAATCTTATGTAATGGCTTTTCTGTACCGGGGTGAGAACCGCAGCTTGGATTCATTGGAGGCGGCTGAATTGCAGCGGGCCCACCTGGAAAATATCCAGCGTATGGCAAAGGAAGGGCAGCTGGTTTTGGCTGGCCCATTTATGGACGGTGGAGACCTGCGCGGGATTTACATCTTTGACGTTGCTACTGTCGAAGAAGCCGAGGCGCTTACACAGACGGACCCTGCTATTCAGGCGGGCTCCTTGCGCATGGAGCTCAAACCTTGGTATGGCTCGGCCGCAGTGATGAAGGTCAACGGCTGGCATGCGCGCATTGCTGAAACTTCTTTTTAGAGGACGGGTAAAAAATAAATGCCCGATGAAGACGAAACCTCTTCACCGGGCGCTGTTTGTGCTAGGCTGCGATCAAGCTGTTGGCCGGCCGATCAGGCGCTGGGCTGCCTGCAGGATGCGGGTATCCTGTAAGTCGACAATCCCTCCGTTCGGCCCAGGCTGAAGGTGGGCATCTACGATTTTCCCGTTCTCAAACTTCTTCGCGCCAAAATAATTGCGGACGGTCTGTTCTTCCAATCCCAGATCGTCCGCAATTTTTTTGATGCTGCCAGTCGGCAACTGATGTTTGATGCTCCTCAGTTCATCATAGGTGATATGCATAGCTGTACGATTTAGTTAGAAAATCAATAATTGCACTCAAAGCATACCACTTAATTTAAGGGGTTTCCTTTTGCGAATCAATAGTTTTTGGAGGAAATGCCCGCCTTTATTCTGTTTTTTTTGGTTTACAAGAGATAAAGGCGGGTGTTTTTCGATTATGCTAACTGTTTATTTGGTTTCCGGCAAGAAGATAGCGTCCACGGCTTGCGCTTTCACAGTAGCGTTGAACTCGGGGATCTCCGTCTCTTTCAAAGCGTAAAAGCGTTCGAGCTGTGCATCAATTTTGGCGGTCAGCTCCTTGCGAACGGCTTCATCCTGCTGCGTAGGGGCAAAATCCCCTATGCCCAAAAGGGAGTTCAGATGGGCCAGCTTGTTGGTCAGCTGAATGGGATAGTTCAGCGGGTCTTGCCGGCTCTCGTTCCGGGTTTGGTAGAGGGCTTTTTCCACAGCGGTCATTACACTGTCGATGGCATTGGCTTGTTCTAAGAGTGCGGCCTTGTCTGCCTGCCCTTTCCAGTTTTTAGTAAAATGCCCCAGCTGCCCGCGGATGGAGCGGATGTCCATAATCGCTTGATGGGCTTCGGAGACTTTATCGTTTACAGCTGTAATGAAATCGAACTGAGCTTGCATGTCCTGAAGGGTAGCAGAGGTACGCGGGTCTTTCAACACCGAAAATGGCTGTTGCAGGGTATCCGTTCCGACGATGAGCTCAGCCCGGTATGCCCCCGGTACAGCTTTAGGCCCAGATAGCCCTGCCCACCAAAGGATCATCCCTTTGAAGTCTTTGGCTTTGGGGTAGTAGAGGTCCCAAACGAACTGATTGCTGCCTGCCTTTACCTCCAGCTGGCCTTCTTTTTCTTTGGCCTGTGTGCTGAAAGCCCGGATAAGCGTCCCGTCTGCTTCCAAGAACCGCAGGGCGATATGAGCACTGTCGTGGATCTGGCTTTCGGGGATAAAAAAGTAAGCCATGAGGCCACCGGGGTGGTTGGTGCCAGCATTTTTAGGTTTTTTCCGCTGCCCGCCATCCATCCGGTAAGCTGGGCGTGGTTCGAAGAGATGGGGCACATTTGTTTTGTGCTGTGCGCTGAGCTGATGCAGAGGCGTGAGGTCATCGATAATCCAAATGCTGCGGCCCTGTGTTGCAGCGATCAGGTTGTCGTCTTTGATGTGCAAGTCTGTAATAGGCACTACGGGGAGGTTCTGTTGGAAAGAAGCCCAGGAGTCGCCGTTGTCAAAAGAGAGGTACATGCCGCTTTCTGTACCTGCATAGAGCAGCCCCTCCCGTTTGGGGTCGGCACGTACAACACGTGTGAAGTGCTCTTCGCCAATCCCTTTAGTGATCAGCCGCCAAGATTTCCCGTAGTCCGTTACGTGGTAGAGGTAGGGGGCATAATCGCCGAGTTTGTAGCGGGTGCCGGCAATAAAGGCTGCCCCTTTGCGGAAGGGGTCGGGGTCTATGCTGTTGATCATCATCCACTCGGGCATAGAGGCTGGGGTGACGTTTTCCCAGTCCTTGCCGCCATTGCGGGTCAAGTGGACCAAGCCATCGTCAGAACCGGCCCAGATAAGGCCTGGCTCGCTGGGCGATTCCGCTGCCGCAAAAACAGTACAATAGTATTCTACCCCGGTATTGTCTTTGGTAATAGGCCCGCCAGAAGGCCCCAGCTTGCCGGGGTCATTCCGGGTAAGGTCCGGGCTGATGAGCTCCCAGCTTTCTCCGCCGTTGGTGCTCATGTGGAGGTGGTTGGAGGCTGCATAGAGCTTTTTGGGGTCGTTAGGGGAGAAGAAGATCGGGAAATTCCACTGAAAGCGGTATTTCATACCTTCTGCCCCGTAGCCCATGGGGTTATCTGGCCAGACATTGACTGCTCGCTCTTCGCCGGTCTGATGGTTTTTCATGGTCAGGAAGCCTCCATAGCTGCCGCCAAAGACCACGTCGTTATTGGTGGGGTCTACAGCGATGTGGGCGCTCTCTCCTCCTGCGGTAGATTCCCAGTCGGATTCCCCGATCTCCCGCCCCTCAGAGCGATGGCGTATACGTATAGTAGAATTGTCTTGCTGTGCTGCGTAGATACGGTAAGGGAATGCGTTGTCCGTTGTCAGCCGGTAAAACTGTGCCGTAGGCTGATTGTGGTAAGTGCTCCAGTTTTCGCCCCCGTCAAAAGTGATCTGTGCGCCCCCGTCATCACCAATGATCATGCGGGCGGGGTCTTCAGGCGCGATCCAAAGGTCGTGGTGGTCGCTGTGCTGCGACATATAAGGCTTGAAGGTGCGCCCCCCGTCTTTGGATTTGTGGTACTGCACATTGAGCACATAGACGACTTCCTCGTCTTGAGGGTCTGCATAAATCCGGCTGTAGTACCATGCCCGCTGCCGGAGCGCCCGGCTGTCATTGATACGGGACCAGGTGTCGCCCCCATCATCTGAGCGGACAACTCCGCCTTCTTCCGCTTCTACGATAGCCCATACCCGCTCTGAGTTGGCCGGAGAGACGGCCACTCCGATGATGCCTAAAGGCCCTTTGGGGAAACCCTCTTTCCCAGAGAGGTCTTCCCAGGTATCGCCCCCGTCGGTGCTGCGCCAGAGAGCTGAGCCTTCGCCCCCGCTCTCAAGGCTGTAGGGCGTGCGCCGTATCCGCCAAGTGGAAGCATAAATAACCCTGGGGTTGTTGGGGTCGAGGAGGAGGTCAACCGCCCCGGCATCTTCATTGGCAAACAATACCTGCTCCCAGGTGTCGCCCCCATCTTTGGTCCGGTAAACGCCCCGCTCCGGAGTGCTTTTGTAGAGGTCGCCCATAACCGCGGCATAAGCAATATCCGGGTTTTTGGGATGAATGCGGATACGGCCGATGTGCCGGGAGGATTCAAGCCCTTTGGGCTCCCAGGACTTGCCGCCGTCTAGGCTTTTCCAGACGCCATACCCGTAGGACACGTTGCCCCGCACGGTTTTTTCTCCTCCGCCTACATAAATCACGTTGGGGTCGTAGGTGCTCACCTCAATTGCGCCTATGGAGCCGCCGAAGAACCCGTCAGATAGGTTTTCCCAGCTCTGCCCCCCGTCTTTTGTTTTCCATACCCCACCACCGGTGGAACCGAAATAATACAGGTTGGGCTGCCCGGGCACCCCTGCGACCGCACAGCTGCGGCCACCGCGGAATGGCCCGATATTGCGCCATTCGACAGCTTCATACAAGGTGTGAGGGTAATCGGTAGTGGGTTGTGCCCCAAGCTGGGCGAGGGTACAGGCCAGCACAAAGCAGAGGGCTGGCCAGCGCAACAGTTTTTGCTTAAGCATAGTCGATAAAAGTTGGTTTAAGCCCGGAAGGGGCTTATAGTTGGTAATGCAATGGCCTTGCGCTGAAAGTCAGAAGGGGTGATTGTGGTTCAAGGGTTTAAAGGCAGCGCATAGAAAGGCCTTCTTGGGTTTGAAGATAATAAATGTCGCAGTGAAGCTGTAGAGAAATATAAAATATTGTAAAAAAGCAAAGGTGTTGGGTCAGCTGCTTTGGCTCGGCGGGGCAGGGGAGGCCGGGGGCGAGCCTTGGGGCTCATCCCGCTTTTGGCCTTGCTCCAGCCTAACATCCCGATAATGGCGCTTGAGCCAGGTGGCCAGCCCGTCGAGCCCGGGGAAGAGCACCCGCTCATTGATGTTGGACTGATCGAGCTTATCGCGGATTTCCCATTTCAGGTGGCTGGGGATAATGATTTTGAAGTAGCGGACTTGCCGGTTCCTGAGCCAGTCGCTCAGCAGCCGGTTCGGGTTCGACATCATAGAGAAGACGGCATACTGATTGACGATGCGGTCATCGATGGAAGGGGGCTCAAAGAAAATGGCGAAGTCATCCTTCTTCAGATGGCTGAGGCCGGTGAGGCTGTCCACTGCACGCTCCAGCATTTCGGCAGTAAAGATATGAGAGCCTTCTTCTTCGATGATCAGAGACAGCTGATCAGGGAGGTGGGCCTGTGTGTCTACATAATTGACAGCCCAGATCATCCCATCTTCATCGTAGCGGTTGAAGTCTGCCGTAGTAAAATGCAGGGCTACGTAAGGCGAGTAGGTCCAATCCAGCAGGCGGGTGGGCAGGCCGTGGTGCTGGGCCAGCGCCAGCCAATTCCAGATGGAGTTGTATTCCGAACGGATTTGTTTGTGGGAATATTTGCGGAAATTGCGCAGCAAGTGCTTTTCGAGGTGGGATTCCCCGAGGCGGTTGAGGGTAGAGGTCAGCTCGTAGCTTTTATCCTCCAGCCCCCGGTACACATAACCAGAACGGAAGCGCTGCAGCTGATCGTTCCAAGAGTCGCGGTAGAGTACCTCTTGCAGCTCCGCCCATGTTTGAATTTCTATGGTTTCTCCTTGCTGATGGTGCATGCCTTAAAGGTAAGGGTATTTTGGTTATGGCACCTACCGCAAAGCATAAAAAAGACAGCCCTGCCCGCGAGGGACAAGGCTGCCATTGCCACATCATCATGTTATATTTTATGCGCCCCCGGGCGCGGATCTGCTTTTAAAAAAAGCAGCCTGATTGAGTGCTGTCTTGCAGTCCTCAATCGGGCCGCGTTTGAATCGGGTGATTTGTAATGATACCTTAAAGGTAAGGGAACCCACACGGGAAGTAAAGCAGCTTGTGCTGAACGGAGTATTTTGTGGTGAATGGTTTCAGTTGCCCTTTTCGTCCAGGTATCGGTGTATCTCATCCCGGAAAGAACGGCTCGAGGCGAGCCTTAGCCCACTGTTCAGGACGATGGTGTACTGATTGTTGCCCTCGTAGATGACATCTGCAATGAAGTTGGCATTGACGAGCAGGGAACGGTGGATGCGCAGGAACTGCCCGCTAGGGAGCTCTTCTGACAGTGCCTGTAGGGTTTGGCGTATGAGGTGTTTTTTCTCAGGGGTATGGACCACGAGGTAGTTGCCATCTGCTTCGAAGTAGGAGATATCTGTGGTGCAGACAGAGATGTTCCGGCCTTTTTCCCGGATCTCGATATAAAATAGCTTTTCTTCCTGCTGTTTGCGGTGTTGGTCAAGCAATTGTACCATTTTTTGGTGAAGGGCAGCTTCTTCTTTTTGGTTGATTTGCTCCTGCGCATGCAGCAGGGCCTGCTCAAACCGCTCGTTATCGTAGGGTTTCAACAGGTAGTCTACCGCTTTTACGTCAAAGGCCTTTAGGGCATACTGATTGTAGGCAGTGACAAAGATAATGAAAGGCAATTGTTGGAGGTCAGGGTGGCTGAGCAGGTCGAACCCATTGAAGTCGGGCATTTGTATGTCTAGGAAAACCAAGTCCGGCTGGAAATTTTTGATGCTTTGCAGGGCTTCCTTCCCGTTTTTGCACTCGCCGAGGATATGGATGAAGGGGTAGGTGCTCAGCAAGCGGGCAATCCTGGCCCTGGCGAGGGGCTCGTCGTCCACAATCAGCGTTCTTATCTTTTTCATAGCCTTAGGAATGTTGGTATGGCAAAACTACAGTGGCCGTGAAGCCGTCCCCTTTTGCGGTATCAATGCTCAGGCTGGCTGCGGATTTATAGATCAGCTCCAGCCGGTCCCTGACGTTTTGCAGCCCTATGCCGCTATTGAGCAGTTCTTTGGCGGGCCGGCTGCTGCCTTGCCCGTCGTCGCTCACCTTTACTTCCACCTTCCCGTCCTCAAGCAAGCGGCATTGTACCGTGATCTGCCCATCTCCACTTTGATTGGCAAAGCCATGTTTGATGGCATTTTCTACCAAGGGCTGCAAAATCAGGCTGGGCACTTGGGCATCGAGTACATCAGTGGGTGCCTGTACCACCACCTTGAGGCGGTCCTGAAACCGGATTTGCTCTATGCTGAGGTAGTTGCGCGAAAATTCAAGCTCTTCCCGCAAGGGGATCCGGTTGGTCTTATTCTGGTCGAGCACAGAGCGCAGCAAGTGCCCCAGGCGGGAGACCATCTGCTGGGCCTGCTTTTTGTCAAACTCCATTAGAGAGGAGATGGTGTTGAGGGTGTTGAACAGAAAGTGTGGCTGTAGCTGCAGCCGCAATGCGCTCAGCTGAGCCCCGGTCAGCTGTGTTTCCATTTGCGCCATGGCTACCCGTTGGTTCCTCAGCTTGCGCTGAAAAGCGAAGGCAGAATAGATAAGGTATAGGATGCCGAATTCTATCATCCTGGAGACTAAGGCTGCGGGCAATGCCTTGATGATATGCCTTAAGGTGTCTGCACTGATCTGCTCCTTTCCGCCTAAGTGCAGCCCTCCAAAGAACATAACGTTGGAGATGGCTTCGTGCAGCACCGACAGCCCAAGCCCAACAAAAAGGATACGGGCAGGCAGCCACAATCGGCTTTCTTGGTTTTGCACCCGGTAAATCAGGTGGTTGACCAAAGGGAAGATCAAGCCCCAGGTCACGTAGTTGGCCAAGTGCAGCCATAGCCTGGGCCATTCGAAGGTATAGTTTTCGCGCAGATAATGAATAAAAAGGTAATCCCGGAGGCTGAACAGCAGCCCTAGGCCTATGCCGCTCAAGATGGCATAACCGTACGGTATGGGTTGATGGCGGATTTGCATGCTCTAAAAATAAGGCATCAGCCTCGGAATCGGGAGGGAATTGTGGCAGAGGGTTTTTTATGGGGCGAAAAGCAGGGGGCGTGAACCAAAATATTGCAGGCGTTTGTGCTTAAGGCACTAGCCTGGCATTGGCCTAGCGCTGCGAAGGGGTGGCTGAAGGCCAGACCCGACGCCTGTAGGGCGAGGGGCCGAGCGGACAGCGAGCCCCGCAGCATAGCGGCACCTGCCCTAACGGCAGGGGCAGGCCCCTATCCTTGCGGAGGGGGCAGGCAAAAAAACGACAATCTGGTTTGCGCCCCAGCAGGGTACAGCTCAGCCCCTGCATTTCACAGTTCATTTGCATCATGGCACAGCCCAGTCGGCTTTTTTTGCGCACCGGCGGGCCTTTGCTGCATATTGTCGAAAAAAACAGCGCATGAGCTTCCTTAAGCCTTTCCTCCTTCTATCGGCCTTCGCCCTGACAGGCACTTCAGCAGCACAACAGGTGCTGACCGGCCAAGTAAGGCTAGACGATGGCTCCCCGGCTATAGGCGCTAATGTATTCCTCCCAGGCACTTATGACGGCAGCGTTTCCGGTACAGACGGTTGGTTCCAGCTGGAAATGGCTTTGGCTGACAGCCTGGCCCTCAGGGTCACTTACCTTGGTTATGAGCCTCAGGACATATCGCTGAAGGGCATAGAAAATGGGGACACCTTAAAGATTACGCTGAGCGCTTCGGTTACCGAGCTGCAAGCGGCCACTATCACAGCCGGGGCATTCATCGCCAGCGATGAGCAGCAGTCTGTACTGTTGCGGCCCATTGATATCGCTTTGACTGCCGGGGCCAATGCAGACATTGCAGCTGCTTTGAATACCCTGCCGGGCACTCAGGCTAACCCCGAAGACGGCCGCCTGTTCGTCCGTGGCGGGGACGCAAGGGAGGTGCAGGCTTACGTAGATGGAATGCGGGTGCCCCGGCCCTACACCAGCTCGGTGCCGGATGTGCCGGCCAGAGGGCGTTTCTCGCCCTTTTTGTTCAAAGGCACTTCTTTTAGCACCGGGGGGTATTCAGCTGCCTTTGGGCAGGGGCTGTCCTCTGCGCTGTCCCTCGAAACGAAAGACCTGCCGGAGGCGTCAGTGACCAGCCTTTCTCTCACTAGCTTAGGGGTAGGTGCGGGGCATACCGAGCGCTGGGGCAATCAATCGTTTTCGGCCAATGCAGATTATACCCACATGGGGCCTTACACTCAGCTGGCCCCTCAGTTTTTGGAGTGGGAAAGGGCGGTGCAGGCAGGCAGCTTGCAGCTAGGGTATCAGCGGGCCCTCCCCGCAAATGGCATGCTCAAGGCGCAGGCCACTGCACAGCGGTCAGGCTTGGCTGTCCGGTACGGGGGGCAGCAGCCACCGCTATCCCTGGACAATGACAATGCTTTTGCCCAAACTACGCTGAAGCTCCTGCCCGGAGAAAACTGGGCATGGGAAAGCGGCTTGGCTATGGGCTACGACCGGGAAAAAGTAGGCAATGGCTTTGCCCTTGATCGGCAGGAGCGGACCTTTCAGGCGCGGACCGTTGCCACCCGGTATTTCAACAACAGCTGGGCCCTCCGTTTTGGCGGTTCCTGGTACTTCAGCCAATGGGAAGAGCACTATGTGAGCTCAGTGGGCGAACCGCTCAGGACCGTGCTGCCCGGGCACTTGAGCAGCAGTTTCGTGGAAGCGGAAGGGCAGCTCGGCAGCAATTGGGCACTGCGCGCCGGTGCCCGGGCTGAGTACAGCGCCCTTTCCGGCCAATTCAATGCCGCGCCCCGGGTATCTCTAGGCTACAAAGCAGGAGCACACGGGCAGTGGTCGATGGCCTGGGGGATTTTCCATCAGACGCCTGCAGAGGAATGGCTGCGCTACCGGCCAAACCTGGGGGCCGAGTCCGCTTCTCACTATATTTTGGGCTACCAGTACCAGCGCTTGGGCCGCTCGCTACGAGTGGAAGGGTATGTGAAAGACTACCGCAGCCTGGCCCGTTTCCCAGAGGGGCAGCCTTGGATGGTGGACAATAGCGGGCGGGGCTTTGCCCGGGGGCTGGATTTCTTTTACCGGGACCAGGCCAGCATCAGCAACGGCGATTTCTGGGTGTCCTACTCCTTTCTAGATACCGAAAGGGAGTATTTGGGGTTTCCTGGGCCTTTCACCCCTAGCTTTGCTTCCCGCCACAATGCCTCAGTGGTTTACAAGCATTGGGTCCGGGATTGGCAGACCAGTATAGGGCTCACCTATACCCTGAGCAGCCCCAGGCCTTACGATGACCCCAACACTCCTGAGTTTATGGACAAACAGACCCCATTGTACCAGGATTTGAGTTTTAATGCCAGTTACCTGACGGAGCTTTTTGGGCAATTTGCAATTGTGTACCTATCTGTCACCAATGTACCGGGTTTCCGGCAGGCCTTCGGCGAGCGGTTTGACACCGAGCCTGGCCCGGATGGGCTCTACCAGCCGGTGGCCTTGCGGCCTGCAGCCCCCCGTTTCTTTTTCGCCGGGCTTTTCCTCTCCATAGGGGAAGGGCGTTACTTCAGCAATTGATTTTCTACACCACTTTTTCTCAAAAAAAAGAACAACCATGAAGACGATGATTTTCTTAGCGATGAACCTGCTTCTTGCCTGGGCAACTTACGGCCAGGATGGCCAATTTGAGAACGGTATGGCCAAGGGGCTTGCCCTGTTGGAAGAGGCAGAGCGGACCCGAGACTTCGGCCCTGCGGCCGCCTTGTTCGAGCGGATCAGCGAGGCAGAGCCTCAGCGTTGGCAGCCTGCCTACCATTTGGCCTACTGCCATATGATGCTGGCAGGCGAGGCCATGGAAGAAAAGGAAGGCGGTGCCTTATCCGCGCATTTGGACAAAGCCCAAGCAGCCTTAGACCGAGCATTGGCCCTTGCCCCGCAGGAGTCTGAGATCGTAGCCTTGCAGGGGTACGTTTACACGGGCAGGATATGGAAGGCGCCTATGGTGAACGGGGCCAAGTACAGCCCTAAAGCTTCGGCAGCTTATGCCAAGGCCATTGAGCTCAATGATGAGAACCCGCGTGCTTACCATCTTATGGGGATGCACCTTTTCTACACGCCCTCTTTTTTCGGGGGCGGTGCCGAAGCGGCGCTGCCTTATCTGGAGAAGGCGGCAGCCAGGTTTGACGCTGGCAAAAAAACTGGCGAGTATGGCCCAGTTTGGGGCGCTTTCTTCAACCAAGAGCTGCTGCAGCAGGCCAAGCAGGCCACGGAATAAGGTATTTTGTATATTTAAGCCTGATGAGCAGGGAGGCATTGTGGGGGTGAGAGCGCACCTTCCTGCCCAGGCTTAGCCTTTCAAATGTTTTCCAATAACCAGGCAATGATGTCAAAAGTCAAGAGCACATTCAATTGGGGAGAGGCCAAAAGCCTGCTGCTACAGTTTGCAGCCGGCGGCGGGGCGGTCACTTTAGCGTTCAGCTCTGGGCTGCTGCTGGAAGGCGAATGGGGCGCATTCCTCAAAGGCTGGGCGCTGAACGGCACCATCTGGGTGGCTATAGGCTGGGGCAACGGGAAGTTGTTCCATTTGCTGGAGCGGGAAATGCCTTGGTTGGAAACTCCGGTGAAGCGGCTGGCCATCAGCTTGCTGCTGACCTTGGCATACTCCCTGGGCATTGCCCTGCTTATTGTGTTGGCTTACGCTTATCCGATCTGGGGGCAGCGCCCTTCAGAAGCGATAGGGGGGGTAGGCTGGCCGTTTTTTATTTCTATTTCGGGCATCACCCTTTTGGTTTCTTTTTTTCTGCACGGGCGGGGCTTTTTCATTGCTTGGAAAAATGCAGAGGTGGAGGCAGAAGCCAATAAACGGGCTGCCCTGGCTGCTGAGTACGAAGCCTTGAAAAATCAGGTTAACCCTCATTTTCTGTTCAATAGCTTCAATGTCTTGTCCGCTTTGGTATACAAAGACGCGGACCTTTCAGCCCAGTTCATCCGTCAGCTTTCGCAGGTATACCGTTATGTGCTGGACACTAGCGGGCAGGAGCTGGTGCCCCTTGAGGAAGAGCTCGGCATGCTACAGGCTTACCTTTTTCTGCTCCGCATTAGGTTTGGGGAGGCTATTGATACCCGCCTTGAAGTGGCGGCACAAGTAGATGAGGCTATTGTCCCCCTGGCCCTGCAGATGCTGGTGGAGAACGCAGTCAAGCACAATGTGGCAGCCAAGGGCAAACCGCTTGCTATCCTCATTTCGCGCGAAGGGGGCAGCCTTATCGTAAAGAATACCCTGCAGTTGAAAACCAACCGGCAGGACAGGGTAGGGGCTGGCTTGCCCAACCTTCAGCGCAGGTATGCTTTCCTGGCTGGCCAACAGCTGGACATCAAAACCGAGGGCGGGTTTTTCTGGGCCCGCGTCCCAATATTGGAGCTGAAGCCAGTTGCTGCCCTTGCAAAAGATGGGGCGTTATGAGGGTACTGATAGCAGAAGACGAAGAGCTGGCAGCAGAGCGCCTTGCTGATTTGATTTGCGAGGCCCACCCTGGCGCGCGTATTGCCGCTATCGCGGATACCGTGGAAGGCGCAGTGGAGTGGCTCCACAAAGGAGAGGCTATCGACCTGGCTTTTTTCGATATTCAGCTCGCTGACGGTGCCAGTTTTGACATATTCCAACAGGCTGATGTGCCTTGCCCGGTCATTTTTGCTACTGCTTTCGACCAATACCTGATGCAGGCCTTCAAGGTCAACAGCATAGATTATCTGCTCAAGCCATTCAACTTGGAGGATGTACGGCAGGCATTCGTAAAATATGAGCAGCTAAAACGGTCAATGAGGGCAGGCGCCCCTGACGTTAGCCAGCTGATACAGGCACTTAACCCTGTGGGCAGAGGCTACCGGCAGCGGTTCGTCGTCAAGACAGGCCCCCACCTCTTTTCGGTGCGCGCTTCAGAGGTAGCCTGTTTTTTTACTGCTCACAAAACCACTTGGCTGGCCTTGGCCGAGGGGGGGCGGAAGTTTGCTTTGGATTTTACGCTGGAGCAGCTGGAAGAGATGTTAGACCCCACAGACTTCTTTAGGGCCAATAGGCAGTATATCGTACATGCTGAAGCGGTCAGGAAGGCTACAGTTTATTCCGGGGCTCGGCTCAAAGTAGAACTTGCCAACGGGGAGGAGCTGGTCGTCAGCCGGGAAAGGGTGGCTTCCTTTAAAATGTGGATGGGCGGATAAGGGCAAACTGCCCAAGGCCTTATGGCCTTGGGCAGTGCTTTAGCAGAGTCAAGCGCCTTCCTTCATGATTTCCCGCGAGATGACGAGCTTCTGGATTTCCGAAGTCCCTTCGCCTATGGTGCACAATTTGGCATCCCTGTAGTACTTCTCAACGGGGAAGTCCTTGATGTAGCCATAGCCGCCAAATACCTGCACGGCCTCGTTGGCCACCCAAACGGCAGCTTCTGAAGCGTAGTATTTGGCCATGGACGAGATGCGGGTCACTTTCTCCCCTTTGTCTTTCAAGTGGCCCGATTTCCGGGTAAGCAGCTCTGCCGCCTGTATTTTGGTGGCCATGTCGGCAAGCTTAAAGCTGATAGCCTGGAAGGAAGCGATCGGCTTGCCGAACTGCTCGCGCTCCTTAGCGTACTGCACAGCAGCCTCGTAAGCCCCTTTTGCGATAGCAAGCGAAAGGGCCGCAATGGATATCCGGCCGCCATCCAAAATTTTCATGGACTGTATAAAGCCATCGCCCACTTCGCCCAGTACCTGGCTTTTGTGTACCCGGCAATCGTTGAAGATGAGCTCGGCGGTTTCGCTGGCCCGCATCCCAAGTTTGTTCTCTTTCTTGCCAGCGGAAAAGCCCGGCGTGCCCCGTTCGATGATGAAGGCGGTCATGCCGTGGCTGTCGAGCAGCTCTCCTGTCCGTGCAATGACCACTGCTACATCTCCGGATTTGCCGTGGGTGATAAAGTTTTTAGCCCCGTTCAGGACGTAATAATCGCCATCTTCTTCAGCCACGGTCTTCATGCGGCCGGCGTCGCTCCCGGTATTGGGCTCCGTCAGGCCCCATGCGCCGATGAACTCGCCGGTGGCCAGCTTGGGAAGGTATTTGAGCTTCTGCTCTTCATTGCCAAACATCAAAATATGATTGGTGCACAGCGAGTTGTGTGCAGCTACAGACAAGCCAATGGAGCCGCAGACCTTGCCGATCTCTTCAATGACAGTAATGTACTCTTGGTAGCCAAGCCCGGCACCATTGTATTTTTCGGGCACCAAAACGCCGAGGAATCCGTACTGCCCCATCTGCCGGAACAGATCTACGGGGAATTCTTGGGCTTCGTCCCATTCCATGACATGCGGCCGGATGTAGTTCTCCGCAAAGTCACGGGCAGTCTCTTTAATGAGCTGCAGGTTATTTAATGTTTCAACACTCATACAGGTAACGATTTGAGATATTTGGTTAGTTGATAAGTCGAGCAGTGGTAGTTGGGCTTTCGCCAATATATAAAAACTGAGGAGCAGAAAAGGTTTAGGGCTCAGGGGCGGGGCTGCTGCTAAGGCCTAGAGCAAGCTGCATTTTATAAAAAATTTCTGTGTTTTCATAAATGCCGTCGAAGAGTTCGGCAGAGGGCCCAAAAGCGAAGACCGGCACCATAGCCGCGGTATGCCCATTGGTGGTGAACTGATGCTCCAGCTCTTGGGGCGAACCGGACCGTGCGAGGGCCAATCCGCCCGACTCGTGATCAGCGGTGACAATGACCAGCGTCTCCCCGTCGCGGCGAGCAAAATTGAGGGCTATCCTGACCGCATCGTCAAAATCCAGGGTCTCATTGACAATCAGGTTGCCATCGTTGGCATGCCCGCCCCAGTCAATCTGAGAGCCTTCTACCAAGAGGAAGAAGCCCTTTTTGCTTCGGCTCCGCAAGAACGCAGCCCCTGTCCTGACCGCAGCCGGCAGGTACTCCCGCCCCGCTTCTTTGGTCAGCGGGTGCTTGTCAGCAGCAAAATAGGCAAACTTGGAAGCAGGGGAGGGGACGAGGTCTGCCAGTTCAAAATCGAGGTAGGTGGCAATGAAGTAGCCGTTTTTCCGCATCTCCTCCAGCAAATTCCGGTCGTCGGCTTCCCGCCGGTCAAAATACCGTTTGCCCCCTCCGATGAGCAGGTCTACGCCAGAACCGGCCAAGTCTGCTGCAATCTGATCGTGGAATACCCTTATGGGCTGATGCGCCGCAAATGCGGCAGGGGTGGCGTGCACAATGGTAGACGTTGCGATCAGGCCTGTGGCAAAGCCCTCATCCCTGGCCATTTCCAATATGGTGGTGCAGGCTGTACTATCCGCAGTGAGCCCTATGGCGCCGTTGTAGGTTTTTACCCCGCAGGAGAAAGCCGTTGCCCCCGCTGCAGAGTCAGTGATCAAATCGTTCGAGGAAGGGGTTTTGTGAAAACCAACGTGCGGGAATTGCTGTAGGGCAAGTTTTTGGCTATTGGCATAAAACGCCGCAGAGATCTGTGACAGCCCCATACCGTCGCCGACCATAAATATGATGTTCCGGGCTTTTTTTCCGCTCACCTGTGCCTCCTTAGCGGGGGTGCAGCTGCCCATAAGGAGCACCAAAGCGGAATAGGCTAAAAAGGCCCTGAAATTTAAATTTTGCCAGTAGGAATTGTAGAGCTTTGACATAGCCTAATCGTGTCTTTTGACAGAATTGTTCTTTAGTAAGTAGTTGTTTTAAAAACTAAATTCTGTTAACAGATAATTAATGAGGGTTTCGTGGAATTTAATTTGGAACTAACTTAGCTTTGCAGCGTTGAAAAAGAACACAAACTCGTTTTAGAATAAAACTCAATGACTGCTATGAATATCAGGTTCCTTATCGCTCTTTTGGCACTGTTCAGCCTGAGCACGGTATCTGCAGCACAACAGGCAGACAGGACTATCTTTGATGGCTTGTCGTTCAGTGCCGAAGCCCTTGAGGTGTCTATAGAGACAGACTTAGCCTCGCTGATCGATAACCGCAAGACAGAAGATTATCAGAAAGCAGTGTTCTCTTTTGAGAATGCTTCCGGCACATTGGAAGTGCACGAGATCAAAGTCAAGCCGCGCGGCAAGTTCCGCCGCAGTGTCTGCGATTTCCCTCCTGTGAAGCTGAACTTCTCCAAAGACCGCCTGCTTTCAAGCGGCTATATCGCGGAATACGACAAGCTGAAGCTTGTCACGCATTGCCTTGACGACAAGTTCGTTTCCAAGGAGAATGTAGCCAAAGAATACCTTGCATACCGCCTTTACAACGAATTGACGCCCAAAAGCTACCGCGCACAATTGGTAAAGATAACGTATATCGACACTAAAAACCGAATCAGCAGGATCAAACGCTATGGTTTTATCCTGGAAGATACGGACGAAATGGCCCACCGCGCCGGCGGCAAAGAGTGCGAAGAGTGCCTGAATGTGCCCAAAGAGGGGCTCTCCCTCGCTGATGAAAACCGCATGGCGGTATTCCAATATATGATAGGCAATGCAGATTATAGCACCCCGATGATGCGGAACGTAAAGATGGTCACGCCTTATATCGGCTCTGGCGTCATCCCCGTCCCTTACGACTTCGATTTTTCAGGGCTTGTTGCCCCTTCTTACGCCCTGCCCAATTCAGACTACGGCCTGGTATCGGTCAAGCAGCGGGTTTTCCTTGGAGAAAAAGTTGACGCCGCTATTTTAGCGGGCACATTAGAGGAGTTCCGTAACAAGCGCGCTGCCATGCAGGCCATCGTCAATGGCTTTAAACTCCTCAGCAGGCAGGGCCGGGAGGAAGTTTTACAGTACCTCGATACCTTTTACGAGGAGGCAGAAGCCATTTTGAGCAGCTCTCCGGTACAGCATGAGCTCAGGGCACAAGCTGTAAAAGATAGCGTGCAGAACAGCCTGAGGTAAGAGCAGGTTTGGAGCTCGGCCTTATGGCCGATCGAAGCTATTGCACACCGAAAAAGCCCCACAAGTTAAGGAGAGGGCGGAACCGCTAGGCGGCCTCCGCCTTCTTGTATTTTGGCATCAGCCTACCTCAGGCCACGGGCACGGAGGTTCTGACGGTAAATGGCCGCATTGCGGTTATGCGCGGCAAGGGAACTGGCAAAAGCGTGCAGCCCACTGCCGTCCCCCTTAGCACAGAAATAAAGGAAGTTGTGTTTTTCGGCCTTTAGCACTGCATCAATGCTGGAGATAGATGCCATCGAAATCGGCCCCGGCGGCAGCCCCGGGTACATATACGTATTGTAGGGGTCGTCAAACTTCGTATGGTAGTCGGTCACCCTGCTAGCAGAAAAATCCCGCCGTGCAAAAACCGCTGTCGGGTCTGCCTGCAGCGGCATGCCAATCCGCAGACGGTTGAGGTATACCCCGGCCATCCGTGGTTTTTCTGCTTTGACGAGGGTCTCCCGCTCTACGATTGAGGCCAGGGTATACACTTCCGCCGTTGACAGCCCGAGCGCCTGTGCAGCTTGCAGCCGGCCCTCTCTTCCCCAAAATTTATCGTGCTCCATCTTCATACGCTCCAAAAAGCCTTTTGGGGAAGTATTCCAGTACAGCTCATAGGTGTTAGGTATGAAAAGGCTCATGAGGGTCTCGGGGGTAAAACCGAGCTCCTGCAGCAGGGCAGGGTTTTGCATGGCATAGGCAAAAGCCAAAGAGTCTGCTTCGAGGTAGGCTGCTGCCCTGCCGGCCACTTCTTCAGCCAAGCGGGCGGTAGACAACACCACCTGCACCGGCTTTTGCGCCCCGCCTCTAAGGTGCCGGATAGCCTGTAGCATGTTCCAGCCGGGCTGCAGCTCGTAGCGCCCGCTCCGCATAGGGTCTTTTTTATAATTCATCTGCTCTGCGAGCAGTCGGAAAGCCGCTTCGTCTTCGAGGAGCTTTTGCTCCAGCAGCAAGCCTACGACGTCTTCAAAAGAGCTTTGGGCAGGTATCTCCACCGTGTAATCCGCCAGCCCTTTGGGTATGGCCGGGCCAGCGATGAAAGTGCGGTAAGCCCAGAAGGCAGCGCCCAGCCCGAGCACTGCGAAGATGGCTGCGAGCGATAGGATCTTTCGTTTCATAGAGGCACATTGGTCACGTCAAATTTAATATTGTTCTTTCTCGTTGGGGAAGCTGCCAGTGCGCACATCCTTGGCGTATTGCTCTGCCGCGCCTTTGATCTCTTCGAACAGGTCTAGGTAACGCCTCAGAAACCGCGGCTGGAAATCTTTGGTGATCCCCAAAAGGTCATGGCTTACCAGCACCTGGCCATCCACATCAGGCCCTGCGCCGATACCGATAACCGGAATGTCAACGGACTGTGCGACCTGCTTGGCCAGCTTGGCAGGGATTTTTTCCAGAACGATGGCAAAGCACCCAAGCTCTTGCAGCAGGCGGGCATCTTCCAGCAGCTTAGCCGCTTCTGCTTCTTCGCGTGCGCGCACGGTGTACGTGCCGAATTTGTAGATGGACTGAGGCGTAAGCCCTAGGTGGCCCATGACCGGGACGCCAGCCGATAAAATCCGCTTGATGGATTCTTGTATCTCAGCCCCTCCTTCCAGCTTGACCGCATGCGCACCAGATTCTTTCATGATCCGGATGGTAGACTCCAGCGCAATCCTGGAGTTGCCCTGATAGGAGCCAAAGGGGAGGTCTACAACGACCAGGGCGCGCCCTACGGCCCTGACTACCGAGGATGCATGGTAGATCATCTGATCGAGGGTGATCGGAAGAGTGGTCTCATGCCCGGCCATGACATTGGAGGCCGAATCTCCAACCAGCAGGACATCAATGCCCGCTTCGTCGAGAATGCGTGCCATCGAAAAATCATAGGCGGTCAGCATCGTGATTTTCTCACCCTGCTCTTTCATCGCCTGAATGACATGCGTGGTCATTCGTTTTACTTCTTTATTGACAGACATTGGCTTTATTTTGGGCACAATATAAAACTTTCAGCGCGTGCAGGCACTTCTGAAAGCTGCCAGGCAACTTGCTTTACGTCCGGCAAACGTCAATGCCGCCTGCCTTGTTGTGTTGGTGAAGTGCTGGGAAAAGGTTTACCTTTGCGGTGCTTCGCTTCAAGCCTCCGGCCTAGGGCGGTATTCCATCCAAACCACCGTACGATTTTTTATACATGACTTTGACCAAAAAACTTAGCTTCTCTTTTCTGGCAGCAATCGCGTTAGCCTCCTGTTCTACAGAGGTCGCGCTCGAATCGGAATGGAAAGACATTCCCGTAGTCTACGCTTTCCTTTCTGTACAGGATACTGCGCATTACGTCCGGGTCCAGAAAGCTTTCCTCGAGCCGGGAGGGGATGCGGTCCAGATTGCTCAGATTGCTGATTCTATTTACTATGGGCCAGGCGATATCACCGTTTCGCTTGAAAACAGCACAACCGGCGACTCCTACGTCTTAGAGCGCGTCGATGGCAACCAAGAAGGCTATCCTAAGCAAGAGGGCGCCTTCGCCAACGATCCCAACATCCTTTACAAACTCCCCGCAGGGCAGGCCGTACTGTCCGGAGGGGATGAAGTCGCCCTGCGCATCGACCGTGGCGACAACCTGCCGCCGGTTACTGCTCAGACTATCGTGCTCAATGAAATTGACTCAGTCAGCTCTTCCCCCTCCAACCAGATCTCTCAATGGCGCTACCCGCAGCTGAGGGCAGTAGCCTGGAGGCCGGGCCTGGAGGCACAGATTTTCGATGTGCGTTTTGTCATCAACTACAGGGAGTCCACTCCGGAGAACCCCACTCAGTTTACCAAAAAAACGCTGGAATGGGTGGTCGCTAAAGAAGTAGAGCGGACAGATGCAGACGCAGAGCGCTTAAAAATCGATATCCAGGGGCAATCCTTCTATGCCTTCCTTGGAGGTGCCCTCCCGCCAAGCCAAGGCGAAATCCGCATCTTCGATAATATGGACCTCTATATCACGGGCTCCGGGCAGGAGCTGCTAGACTTTGTCCGGGTCGCACAGGCCAATACCGGCATCACAAGTGCACAGAGCATCCCGACTTATACCAACCTTGATGGCGGGCTTGGCGTGTTCACCTCTCGTTACCAACTGAAGCGCATCGGCTTCCGCATTACGGGAGAGGCTCGCGATTCCCTCGTCAATGGGATTTTTACCCGTAGCCTGAATTTCCGATAGCTGAGCGAAGGCTGCTGTCTATTGCGGGGGCTCCCCCAGCCGTCTACCGGCAGGGGGCGCTACGCTCCGGGGCTCGCTGTCCGCTCGGCCCTATCGGGCTTGCCACCCCTGCGCATCGCTAGCCCAATCCCAGCGCAAATGGCCCTGCAGCACACGCATTTCAGGCAAAGCAAAAGCGCCCGCTATCTCTCAGGGTAAGAGACAACGGGCGCTTTTTACGTCCATCTCAAGCTAGGGCAGCTTAGAAGCCATTGACCCCGTTCACCGTGGTATACTTGAAGCTGAGCTTCTTTTCCGGGTTGATCCGCTTATACGCAGATTGCACCATGAGGGTCGCTTCGTGGAAGCCGCAGAGGATGAGCTTCAGCTTGCCCTCATAGGTGTTGATATCGCCAATGGCATAAATGCCGGGCACATTGGTGCTGTAGTCAAGAGTATCTACTTCTATAGCATTCTTGCTGATATTGAGCCCCCAATCTGCTATAGGCCCCAATTTAGGCGACAGCCCAAATAGCGGGATGAAATGGTCCGTGGCTTGCACCAGCTCGCCTTCTGTTTTGTGCTTGATGACCACATCGGTAAGCTTTCCATTGCCTTTTAGCCCGATGGCTTGAGAGTCAGTGAGCAGGCGGATACGCCCGCTTTCGGCCAGCTGGAAAGCCTTTTCTACACTATCGGGGGCTGCCCTGAACTCCTTTCTCCTGTGGATGAGGGTGACCTCTTCCGCCACGTCAGCCAGATAGATGGTCCAATCCAGTGCACTGTCGCCACCGCCAGCCACGACTACCCGTTTGTTGCGGTAGGCCTCCGGGTCCCGGATGATATAATCAACACCTTTATCTTCAAACTGGGATAAGTTGCTGATGGGCGGTTTGCGGGGCTCAAAACAGCCCAGGCCGCCCGCTATGGCGATAACCGGAGCGTTGATCTCAGTACCGCGGCTGGTCGTCAGCAAGAAGCTGCCATCTTCCAGGCGCGCTATAGATTCTGCCCGCTCTCCAAGGGTGAAGCCAGGCTTGAACGGTGCGATCTGCTCCATGAGGTTGTCCACGAGCTCCTGCGCAAGGATGCTGGGATAGCCCGGAATGTCGTAGATAGGCTTTTTGGGATAAATTTCGGACAGCTGCCCGCCCGGCTGCGGGAGTGCATCCACCAGATGGCAGCGGAGCTGGACCAATCCTGCCTCAAAAACTGTGAACAGCCCTACCGGGCCAGCTCCGATGATTAAAATATCCGTTTTGATCATGTACGAGAATTATCGTTGTTCGAATCAAACAACAGGATTAGGAGAGATAGAGTTTAAACAGGGCTCCGTTCTTGCAATGAACTGACATGCGGGCTCAGGCTTCTTGTTGCTGACTGGCAGGTTGCCCAGGGTGCAGCCCACATTCCGTCTTGGCCCGGCCTTTCCATCGGCCCGCCCGGCCAGCCCCTTTTGCAGTACAGTGCTCACAGCCTACCGAGCCATACCCTTGCGCTTCCAACGGGTGCCTGGGCAGCTGATGCCAGCTGGTGTAATAAAACCATTCCCCCTCGTCTATATCGATCAGCGGGTTGAATTTCAAGATGCCGTCTTGCATTTCGAAAACCGAAAGCCCTGCCCGGTAATTGGTCTGATAGCTCATCAGCCCGGTAATCCATACTTTATGCCGGGCTTTTATGGGCTCTAGGGGAAGGACTTTGTTGACGGTGCAGCAAACATCAGGGTTGGACTGCCACCATTTCTCTTCTCTGGTGATCATGTTCTGTACTGCATCGGGCAGGAGGTCGGCAACGTCAAGCCCGAACTCCTTCGCGAGCTGATCCCGGTATTCCAGGGTTTCCTGGAAGTGGTACGTAGTATTGATGAAATAAACCTTCTGCTGGGGGCGGTAGCGGGAAATCAGGTGGAGCAGCATGACCGATCGGGTGCCAAAGGAAGAGGTATAGAGTACCTCTTCATCTTTGAAAAGGCGGTTGAACAGCCGCATGCGCTCTTCAAACGTCAAAGGGGTAAACAGCTTGTTGAGCTGTTCGGCACTAGCTTCGGTGGATATTGCAGTCATATGGCGGTAGCTTGTCATCTTTTTGTTGATTTTGAAGGTGGCCGGACCAGGCTTTCTGTCAGCTCGTTGAGCTCACGGACCTTGGCCTCAAAGTCGCCCGAAAGGGCATCCCGGTACGCTTTCAGGTTTTGCAGCAGCAGGTGGGTATCCTCCGGGAGCACCTGTTCTAGCCATTGCCGGAAACGCTTGGCAAAGGTCGGCGATTGACCATTGGTTGAAATGGCGACTTTGAGGTGCCCTCTGGTGACAATACTGCCTAGGTAGAAATCGCACAGGGCAGGCGTGTCGGCCACATTGACGAGGGCACCGGCGGCTTTGGCTGCTGCCCTGACCTCTTGGTTGAGCGCGCGGAAATTGGTAGCGGCAATGACAAGGTCAAAGCCTCGGACGTCTTCTGGGGCGAATGTCTTTTGACAGATGGCGACATCTGCGCAGGGGTATTCTTGCAGCAGCCTGCTGACCGGTGGGAGCACTTCCTTTGCGACTACAGTGATGTGGGCGTCCGGGCTGCTTTTCAGCAAAAAGGTCAGTTTTTCGCAGCCGACCTCACCGGCACCGACAATGAGCATCCGAAGGCGGTCGAGCTTCAAAAAGACAGGATATAGGGTATTGCGTTCCATCAGGCACGTTCTTTAAGTTGGGCAGTGGAAATGGCTTCATAGTCCCATTCGGGGTGAAGGCGGACCACCTCCCCAAAGACGAGCAGGCCCGGGCATGGGAGCTGCCTGGCTTCAATGAGCTTAGGCAAGGTAGCCACCGTACCGATGGCCCTTTGCTCTGCAAGGGTGGAGCCTTTGGAAATGGCCATAGCCGGCAGGGCGCTTTTGCCCGCCCGTTCGAAAAGGGCTGCAATCTGCTCAGCTTTTTTCATGCCCATCAAGACGATGACCGTTGCAGTGCTTTTTGCCGCTAAGGCAAGGTCTGCAGAGAGCTCGCCCTCGCGCGTCGTGCCAGTAATGACCCAAAAGCTTTCGCTATACCCCCTTCGGGTAGGCGGCACCTGTTGCAGCTCCGGCACGGCAATGCAACTGGAGATGCCTGGCACAATATCCACCGTTATGCCTTTGCTGCGGGCGAAAGCTGCCTCTTCCTGCCCCCGGCCAAAAACGAAGGGGTCGCCCCCTTTTAAGCGGACAACATGCCCGTGGCTTTTTGCGTATTGCACGATAAGTTGGTTGATCTCCCCTTGCGTTGCCCGGTGTTGCCCCGCCCGTTTGCCTACGTACACTTTTAGGGCTTGGGGCGGGGCATGGTGCAGCAGTCTGGGGTCGATCAGGGCATCGTACAAGACTACGTTGGCTTGCCGGAGCGCTTTAGCGCCTTTCAGGGTCAGCAGATCAGGGTCTCCCGGGCCAGCCCCGACCAAGGTGAGGTGTGGTTGGTGCTTCATGGGTTAGGCTTTGTAGTAATTGTCGATAACGAGTTTCTCTTCCCCACCGGTTTCCTCGAGCTGCTGCCTTCGTACAGCCTGGGCTAATGCCGAGAAGGCCTGGGCCTGTGCAAGATATTGCAGGGCAAAACCTTTGGAGGGCGGGGTAGTTTTCATCTGCAGGACATAAGCTTTGAAATCGCTGGTGAAGGAGAGCCTTTCGGTTGCGATATAGTGTTGTTGGAAGTCATCAAGTATCCCCTTGTGGGTGTTGCAGCGTATGTCCTCTGCCAGCAGCAGGGCTTTTGCTCCAATGATCATGCTGGTGTAGGCCTGGTAAATGGCATCGCCCCACGCTTCGGCTTGCAGCGCTTCCTTAGCAAGTTTGAGCTTTTCGGCCGACTCGGCAAGTATCGTGCCCACCACATCCAAGGTCGCGCCAGCACATTCCCCAACGCCAATCTCCTGCTGATAAGCGGTATCCTGGCCCCAGTCGATGAAAGCATCATCTTCAAGCGTTGCGGTGTCAGCCAGGGGCTTGAGCAGGTCGTAAAAATACCGTTTGCCCTGCTGTAGAACATAGGCGTTGAACAATTGCTGGGCTTCGCCGTGGGCTTCAAAATCGTCGAGCAACAGCCGGAGTGCAGCTGGTATTCGGCGGGTAGGGAGTTTGATCACTTTTTGAGCGATGAAGCCTTCCCCTTCGGGGCTCACCCCGCCGCCGAGGACGACTTGCATAGCAGGGACAACCCTGGGGGGCACCTTAATGGAGCTGCCGTGGAAGCCGATCTGAGCGGCCATATGTTGTCCGCAAGAATTCATGCAGCCGCTTATCTTTATGCGGATATCGCTGTCTGCCATCAGATGGGGGTACGCTTCTTCGAGCAGCTGCTCCAGCACGGCCGCCAAGCCAGTGCTATTGGTCACGCCCAGCGCACAGGTATCTGTCCCAGGGCAGGCCGTGATATCCCCGATAGACTGTGCTCCGGGCAGGTGGAGCCCCAATTGGCATAGCTCGAGGTATAGCGCTGAAAGGGCCTCCGGGCGGACAAAGCGTAAAAGTAGCCCTTGTTGTACCGTAATCCGGATATCATCGGCGGCGAACCTACGCACTACTTCAGCCAAAGGCCGTGCTATCTTTGCGTGTATATCCCCCCTCGGCACGCGGATGTAAACACCAAAAAAGCCTGCCTGCTTCTGAGGGAAGGTATTAAGGGCTTTCCAACGCTCATAGCCTGCCCGATGGGTTTCGGGCAGTTGGGCCTCTTCCACTATGGGGGGAAGGGCCGGCAGCTCTTCTTCCGGAGGGCGGATGGGCACTGCCCGGTTGGCGATGCCCGGCATTTCTTCTTCTACAAGCTGTAAGAAGGCTTCCAGCCCAAGCTGCCGGACCAGAAACTTCATGCGTGCTTTCTGGCGCTTTTCCCTTTCGCCATAGCGGTCAAAAACGCGTATACTGGCTTCCATGAACGGGATGATCTGGTCTGCAGGCAGGAAGTCATAAGCGGTCTGGGCAATAGCCCCTACTGCGCCTAGCCCACCTCCAACGACTACTTTGAAGCCCCGGACTAAAGCCCCGTGCTCTTTTTTTAGGCGGGGGATGAAGCCAAAATCATGGAAATAGGTGAAAGCAGAGTCCTTGTCGCTGCTGGAAAAAGCTGGTTTGATTTTGCGCCCCATCTCTTGGCAGATGGGGTTGCGGAGGAAGTATTCAAAAACTGCTTGTACATACGGGGCTACATCGAAATGCTCCTCCGGGTCGATGCCCGCAACAGCAGAAGCGGTGATGTTGCGCACGGTGTTCCCACAGGCTTCACGTGCGGTAAGGCCTGCTTCTGAGAGCGCCGACCAAATGGCAGGGGAATCGGAGAGCTTTACAAAATGCAGCTGTACATTCTGGCGGGTGGTCAAATGAAGGTTGCCATTGGTATACTGTTCGGAAATATCAGCTAGGCGTTCAAGTTGGCTGCAGGTGATTTTGCCATAAGGGATTTTTGTGCGGAACATCTGAACGCCGAACTGCCGTTGTCCGTAAACGCCTCTGGTCAGGCGGTAAAGTTTGAAGCGCTCTTCATCTTCTTTGCCGGCTTTGAAATCGGCTATACGGCGCTGCAGCTCCGCAATGTCTTTGGCATCTTCGGTAGCTTTTACTTTGGGTTGTGACATGAGCTCGGGATTGCCACCGCGCAATGGCGGTGCCGGTTTGTGAAATGCAGTCTTGATTGGGGAGGGCTTGTGGGGCAAAGGCAGCTAAGCCTTTCGCACGGTTATCGGCAACAACAGCAGTATCGGGTGCAGGCTGTCATAGGCATAGATCTTTGTTTTGTTACCACAAGTATAAGGAGAGAAAATTAAAAACCATATTAATTCGATAGGAAATTAGTATAAAAAAGATTTTTTGTTGCTATCTGTTTAATTATTAATGGGTTGTGTAAAACAAAAAAGCGGCTCCGAAAATCGGAGCCGCTCCTTTAAATCACATTTTCTGCTATTTTACTGTGCGGTTAGCGTTTGACGAGCTTCAGCACTTTGAGGCCAGCTTTGGCATAGCGCACCTTCAGGAAGTAGGTGCCTGCAGGCAGGCCATCGGTATCAATTTGAATCATTTTGGCATCCACCTCGAGGTTGCGGGAGAAGATCAGATTGCCGGTCGCGCTGAGCAGCTCAATCTGAATATCCTCGCCGAAACTTTCCAAGATTTCCAAGGTTGCTACATCCTCAGTAGGGTTAGGGTAGAGGAGGGCGATCTTGGAGTCATTGGCCAGGATGGCCTCTCCGATTTCAGAGTAGAAAATTTCCCCTTCTGGATTGATGATGATCACCCGATAGAGGTTGCACCCCCGTTTGGGCGCTTCATGCTCAAACTCGTAGTAGCCCATGCTGCCCAAGAAAGCAGTGGGTTCATCTACTTGCCCGATCTCGCTAAAGGTTTCACCATCTCGGGAGTGCTGCACGATAAAGTTGTGGCCAACGAGGTTTTCGTCGACAATCCAACTGATCAGTACCTCTCCCTGCTCCTCGTTGGTCACTTCGACATTGAGCGGCATAGGCAGCCCGCAGTAGATAGGGCTTGTAGTGGCCGTGATGCGTTGCGTCTGAGTAGAGGTACAGCCGTTTTCGGTCACTTCGAGGGTAATGTCAAAGTTGCCGTGAGAGATGGCAGTCACCTCAGCCGTGGGGCCTGTAGCGGATGAAGGGGTCAGCCCGAGGCCGAATGTCCATTCGATGATGGCACCTGGGCCGGCCTGAGCCGCAAAGAAGGTTGTCGGCTCATCTACACACAGGAAGTCTGGCCCGGCAATATCGGCTACAGCCACATTGCCTACCTCGATTTCTACGATGTTGCTTTCCAGGTAAATGACACAGCACTCCCTACGGGCACAGCGGGCAAAGAAGGTCGTTTCAGATAATGGCCCGGGATCGTAAGAATCGCCAGTAGCGCCAGGTATGATTTGCCAAGTCTGCAGGTTGAACGGCCCGGCGATGGTGCTGCGCATCCACAAGTACTCAATTTCGCCGCTTCCGCCGGAAGGCGATTCTATGTTCACGATCGGCTCGGGGTCATTGCCTGGCCCGCAGAGGAACTGATTGGGCCCAATGAGCCCGGGATCGGTGATGTTGTCGCACTTGGTATACAGGCCAGCATCAATAGTGAGGTCATCTTCTTCCGTCTCGATATTATAAATGCCGGTCATCCCCATATCGGGGTCCACATCGCTATCGATGGCATCATCAGCTCCAGCATTGGGCTCGGTGAAGACAAGCCCGGAAGGCTGCATGAACTGCAATTTGTAATCGCCCGGGGCAACGGTGAAGCTGTACAGCCCATTGGCATCGGTAAAAGTGGTGTCGATATTGATCGGGTCACTCTCGCCTGGCACTTGCAGAATGACCATTACGCCTGCTATGCCATCCTCGTTGGGGTCTTGTATGCCATTCCGGTTTTCGTCCAGCCATACAAAATCGCCCAGGGTAGAGCCACAGTCTCCTACAACGGCGAAATCGGTAATGATGGTGGTGGTACACTCAACGGGATCATCTGGAACAAGCTCCGCCGTAAACTGATATTGGCCTGCGCCTAAAGCTGCCGGGTCTATCACATCCACGGGTATACCATTGATGTAGAAGGTCAGTGTGCCGGGGATGCTTGGGTCGGCTTGGGGGACAAAAGGCTCGTCGAAGATGCAAAGCTCTTCGGGAGGAAGCTCCTGCAGGTTGATATCAGGGTAGAAGCAGACATTGTCGATAGTGAGGGTGTCAAAGCCATTGGTCACCGAAAAGATGACATAAGGGGTTGCATCCACCAGTTTGAAAGAGAAGGTGTAGGCCCCGGGCGTAGCGCTTTCGGGGATGACGGTGCCAGGTGATACCGGTATAGGCGGTGCCGGAGGCTCCGGGCTGTTGATATCGAACATCCCGTCCTGCTCAACGATGGTCCAGTTTTCGTTCGGATAGGAGTAAATAGTCAGGATTTCCAAGAACTGCCCGTTCTCATCTGTGGTGGAGTTGTTCAGGCAGATACAAGGGTCTTCGATATCATCGTAGGGGAGCAAATAGATGCCTGCATCAAGCGTGGTGTCGATTTCTCCGTTCATCAGGGTGACCTGCTGTGTCATGCCGCCCATATTGGGATTGGCATCGCTGTCCAGCACATCATCCCCCATATTGGGGAAGGTGAACCGGAAACTGTCAGGCAGGACAAAAGCCACGGAGTAAGTACCGGCAGGCAGCTCCATAAAGAGGTAGTTGCCATTTTCATCTGTGGTATCTGTAGCGATGACGTTGTTGCCTGCATCTTTCAGTTGCACTTCAACACCGGGGAAAGGCGGCTCATTGCCATCCTGCTGCCCATCGCGGTCAAGGTCTTCCCATACGTAATTGCCGATTGCCACAAAACCGTCGAGGGTTGCTTCGCAGGTGGTGGTACAGCCATTGGCATCGGTCACCGTAACCGAGTAAGTGCCCGGTGTGAGCCCGGTGATGATAGGGGTTGTTTCGCCATTGCTCCAGAGGAAGTCAAATGGGGCAGTACCGCCGTTTACCACTACATTCAGTGCGCCGTTGTCGGCCATAGTGACTTCCTGTCCTATCTCAACCGTACAGGTAGGGCTGTCGAATTCAGCAATATCCACAAAGGCTGCTACGAAGCAATCATTAGCGTCCGTAACCGTAAGGGTATAAGTGCCTGCAGCGAGCATGCTGATATCTGGAGTGGTTGCGCCATTGCTCCAGAGGTAGTCATAGGGCGGAGTGCCGCCAGTTACCATGCTTGTGATTGCGCCATTGGCCTCATCTTCACAGGTAGCGGCGGTAGCAGCATCAAGCGCCACAACAAACTCGCCGGGCTGCCCTATGGTAACTTCCGCCTGAGCAGTACAGTCGTTGATATCCGTCACGGATACGGTGTAGGTGCCAGCTTCCACACCAGAAATACCAGGCGTCTCAGCACCGTTGCTCCACAAGTAGGTATAAGGAGGGGTGCCACCGCTGACGGTGACCGCTGCTGCCCCGTCCATAAAGCCGAAACAGCTGACGTCGGTTACGCTGTCTGCTTCTATCAGTGCAATAAGCTCATCAGGTTGGCTGACGGCAATGGCCTCTGTGCCTGTACACCCTACGGCATCTGTGACGGTGACCGTATACACCCCGTCTGGCAAGCCAAGCTGAAGAGAATCGGTACTGCCATTACTCCACTCGAAGGTAAATGGAGGGGTGCCCCCATTCACTACTACCGTTGCTGCGCCGTTGGCATCGTCAAAACAGCTTGGCGCTGTAGCAATAGGGGTAAGCTCGAGCTCAGGGAAACTTTGGATGGTAATGCTGGCCATCATCATACATTCATTGGCATCGAGTACGGTGACGGTGTATTGGCCAGGTGCAAGCCCTCCGATAGAGTCGGTTGTCGCTCCGTTGCTCCACTCGTAGCTGTAAGGCGATGTGCCTCCTGCAGGTGTAGCAACGATATAGCCGGTATTGACTTCATCACAGAAAACATCCCGTTTTTCAAGCTCGATGGAAAGGAGCTCAGGCTCCACGACCATCACGCTGTCAACAGCAGTGCAATCGTTCGCATCGGTTACGGTCACGCTATAGTTCCCGGCGCTGATGCCCATTAGGCTGGGCGTCATGGCACCGTTGCTCCAAAGGTAAGTATAGGGCGGGGTGCCTCCATCGACAGCACTTTGCACGCTGCCCAGAGGGTCGCCGTTGCAAGGTGGGGATTGTGGGGACAGCGTAATGTCAATAGGGGAGGGCTGGCCAATGATAGCCGTGTCCAGCACTTGGCAGAAGTTGCCGTCAGTCGTTTGGATGATAAGCGTATCCGGGCCTTGAAGCCCATCGAGGGTCAGCGTGCCTGAAGGGCCTACTTCGTAAGATACCCCGTTGATATCTACCATATAAGGCACCGCAGGGGGGCTAACGTTGCCGCCAGAAAAGTTGATGACGGCCTGCCCATCGGCCTCGCCCGCACAGGTCGGGTCTGTCACAGCAATATCCAACACAATGGGGTCTGCCTCCATTAGGTTGATGGTCTCGCTCAGGATACAGTCATTAGAGTCTGTCACGGTTATCATATACATACCTGCAGGAAGGGCAATGATCTCAGATTGAGTTACGCCGGTTTCCATCAGCCCAGTAGACCAAGAGAAAGTATAGGGCATTGTACCTCCGGTAGCTGTGACCAGAATAGTACCTGTGCTGTCGCCATTGCAGAGGATGTCGCGAGCTACAATAGAGATCGCAAAATCTTCAACAACTTCGATGAAGACTTCTTCTACTGTGGAGCAGCCATTGGCGTCGGTCACTGTCACGCTGTAGGTGCCCTCAGGCAGGTTCTCGATGCTCGTATCCGATTCGCCTGTTGACCATTCGAAGGTATAAGGTGGCACACCTCCAGAAGCAGTGACTGTTGCATTGCCTGTGTTTTCTGCGCCACAGACGACCTCAGGGGCATCAATATTGACCAGAATGCCCTCTGCGGATTCGAGCGTGACTTCAGCGATGGCTTCACAGTCGTTGTCATCGGTCACCGTCACCGTATACGTGCCTGCAGCCAGGCCAGACACCATCTGAGTGGTCTCCCCATTGCTCCAAAGGTAAGCATAAGGTGGCGTGCCGCCTGTAGCCATGACCATTGCTGTGCCATTGGACTCGCCGGGGCAGACAAAATCACTGCCCGTGGCCGCTGCCGTAAATTCAGGAGGCTGTGGCAAAAGGAAAGTTTGAGCAACAGCGCATCCGTTCGCATCGGTCACGGTCACTGTATAGATCCCTGCTGCGAGGTTTTGGATGGCAGGAGTTGTTTCCCCGTTGCTCCATTGGTAAGAGTAGGGGGAAGTGCCGCCTGTTGGGGCAGTGGAAATTGCGCCAGTATTTTCCCCAAAGCAATCAGGGCTTTGGCGGGTGCCGTTTACGGCTAGGTCGTCTACAATATCTATGGTAATGCTACCTGTTGCAAAACAGCCCAGGGCGTCGGTTACCGTCACGCTGTATTCGCCTTCTGGCAAACCTGCAATGGAGGGGGTTGTCTCCCCATTGCTCCACAAATAGTTGTAAGGCGGAGTGCCTCCAGATGGGGAAGCTGCTGCAAACCCAAGCGTTTCAGGCGCGCAAACGGATTCGTCCCCACTGACCGTTACGAAAAGCTCAGGCGCATCTTCAATAACCGTGGATGCGACATCGCTGCACAAGGCCGCGTCTGTAATCGTCACCGTATAAGTCCCCGCGCCCAGGCCTGTGATCTGTTGTGTTGTTTCCCCTGTGCTCCAAAGGTAAGAAAAGGGGGGCGTGCCGCCCGTTGCGTTAGCTGTAGCAGTGGCAGTGGCTTCTCCTAGGCAGACTGCAGATTCGGATGTCGTGATGGAAGCGGTAAGATCTGGCGGGGTATTGATGAGCACGCTGCCCTCTTCGGTACATTGATTGGCATCCGTCACCGTTACGGTGTAGGTGCCGCCGCTGAGGTTGGCGATCATTTGTGTGGTGCCGCCGTTGCTCCACGCAAAGGTGAAGGGGCCTTCCCCTGCAATAATATTGACCATTGCGGACCCGTTGGTGCCGTCGCAAATGGTGACATCGCTGCCGGTGACCGCGATGTCGAAGTCGGCAGCCGGGTTGACCGTTCCGGTTTCTGTATCTGTACAGCCCACGCCGTCGGTTACTGTAACCGTGTAGGCGCCAGGCGCAAGGTTGGTGATAGTTTGGGTCGTCTGTCCGTTGCTCCAAAGGTAAGAGAAGGGCTGTACCCCGTTGACCGGGAATGCGGTCATAGTGCCGTCGTTGGCATCGGGGCAAGACTCATCATTGACGAGCAAGGAGGCGTTTAGGCTGGAGATGGGCGTCAGCGTAGTGCTCTCTACCGCGATACAGCCATTGATGTCGGAAACGGTCACCGTGTAGGTGCCGGCAGTCAAGCCAGATAGGGCGGGCCCGGTAGCTCCGGTGTTCCATAGATAACTAAAGGGCGGGGTGCCGCCTGTGGCGAAAACCGTTGCGCTGCCATCGCCTTCGCCCACGCAGGTGGGGCCGTTGCTGTCAATATTGGCAATGATAGGCGGAGGGCTGTCTACTGTCCCGGTAGCTGTATCAGTACAGCCGCCTCCATCAGTAACGGTAACGGTGTAAGTGCCAGGGGCAAGGTTCGTCACCGTTTGTGTCGTGGCGCCGTTGCTCCACTGAAAATTGTAGGGCGGTGTACCGCTTGTCACTATGGCGGAAACGCTGCCGTCCTCTTCGTCAGGGCAGGAGATGTCGTTGGCGTCCACCAGGACATTGAGGGGGGTAAATGCGACATCGATGCACTGTACGGCCCCGCAGAGGTTCTCATCCGTCATAGTGACACAGAAAGTGCCAGCGCCAGGGACGCTGATTTCTGCACCGTTCTGCCCATCGTTCCAGTTGTAGGTATAGCCGGGTATGCCGCCGCTACCGACTGCCGTAATGACTATAGGCAGTTCGCATTGTGTAGCGGTAAGGGTGACATTAACAATGGTAGGCTGGGTGACGGTCACGCTTTCGACAACGCTGTTGCTGCTGGCATCCGTCACGGTGACGCTGTAAGATCCGGCTGTGATGTTTGCAATCGTCGGGCCCGTTTGCCCGTTGCTCCACAGGTAGGAATAAGGGGCAGTGCCACCTGCGGGCAGGGCAGTGACGCTGCCGGTAGGCTGTGCGAAACAGCGGGGCTCTGTCACATCGAACCCAACAGAAAATTGTGCGTTGGCGGTGCTGTAAGCGCCGAGCAGCAGGCAGCAAGCCAGCAAGGTGCCTGCCCACGTAGGCTTGCGCCACGCGTAGTTCGGTAAAGGCTGAACAGGTAAAGGTTGTTTCATCGGATTATGAATTTGTTAGCAGAAAATGAAGTTGGCACTACTCGCTGAGCAGTTCCCGATTGAACAGGACAACTGTGAACACCATAGCAATGGGGCTTACAGTTGTTCCGGGTAAAGCTAAGATACACATTCCAAGCTGCAGCAAACTGCTCATCTGCTTTGATTGCAAAATAGCAGGGCACTGGACAGCCCAAGAATATTTTTGATAGTTGTTTTATTTTCCTGGAAACCTGACTATAAAGGGATATCATACTTAGCCACAATGCAACGACAGTAGGCCTGCTTTTAGCAGCTTTGCTGTTTGTACACTGCAACTGTTTTCGTAGTTGTCAGGAAAGGGGATGGCAAGGTAGGGGTAGCTACGTGCTTTACGGTCCAAAGAAACAAAGAATGCTCCTATTTTCCAACAGGGGAGGCTTTTTATCTTTGCTAAATCCCCTAGGCACGCGCAGTGTATTGATGTAGTTATTTGCGCCTCCCCACCAACTTTAACGGAAGAGCAGGAGCGGGGTTTCATTTGCCCCCCAAAACTTTAAAAAAAAGTAGGCTTGGCGCGCCGGGCCATCTCAGCCCTTTGCCTGTTCACCGGTGGAGCAGCCTACAAGGCTTGAATTTGCCGGGGGGCGTGAAAGGGCTACAATGGCCTTTTTCAGTAGCTTTTTTTAGGCTAAGCCCTTGAAAAAGCCGTCAGTTGGTTGGAAACAGCTCATTTTCTCCACTGCACTGGCCCGACGCATCAAGTGGGCGTAAACTAAAATGTAGCTCGCTTTTATGCCTATCGGCTTCAGGCTGGAATCGGCCTAGCGCTGCGCAGGGGGGAACGCCCGATAGGGCCGAGCGGGCAGCGAGCCCCGGAGCATAGCGGCACCTGCCAGCGAGCAGGTGCAGGCCCCTCGTCAAGTCTAGAGGTTTGAGCGGGCCGGTTTGCCGGGCCACAATATTGTGCTACCTTTGGAGGGTTTTGGGCAAAAAAATAAGTCGCATCACAAAAAGTGATACGACTTATCATTCATAATCCCATGAACATGTACGAAAACCAGCTGTGAAGCTGGTAAAGAGTTTAAATTTTATATCAAAACCCCGGAGGGTGTGAAAGTCACTTTGAGGGCTTTTGGTTTTGCCGTATAGCAAGTCAGGTTTTCCCAGGACCCGACTTGCTATATGTGGCAAAAAATCCCAAATTTTTATCCCAAATTTCGTCTTTGCCAGCTCTCTTGCCAGCAATAACTTCGTTTGACATTACAAACATCTCAATAATACTATCCAAGAACAAAGACAAAAAAAATGATTTGTGAAAAAAATAATAAGATAAAGTGTTTGACTTGTTGATAGTTTAAGCTGTTATTGTGGGGTATTTCAAGGCAAAAGTCTTTTCTTTAGGCGAGAAAAAAGGGCATTTTTTAGAGAAAATACTTGACACAAAAGCCAAACGGGCGGTTGAAGTAAGCTCCAACCGCCCGTTTGGTATTGCAACCGGCCTTTTTTAGGCATCCTCCAGCACAAGGAACCCCTCCTGAAAGGGGTCTAGCTGATCGATCAGGGCTTCGAAGAAGCCCCTGCCGTATTTCAGGTAGAACATCATGAAGTTATCGCTGCGCTCCTGTAGCCCGTTGCCAGGGAAAAGCTTGTCTTTCAATGTCCGCATCTGATTGATAGCAGTATCATGCCGCTGTTTTTCAGCCCTCATGAGCTTGCCTTCTAGCTGGGCAAGGCTATTCAGCTGCCTGGCCCCCTCAGCAGCTGCCGCCTTGACCAGGGTAGGGTCGACGTCCTCTGCTTTAGCTTCAACGGCCTTGAACAAGGCTTGCAGGGCTTCTTTTTCCTCAGAAAGGCTAAGCTCATTTTCAGTGTGGGCTTTGACATAATCTTTGATGAGCTGCTCTATATCCCCGAACAAGTCCTCAGCCTGAAGCCCTATTTTCCCAATCCGTTTTGCAGTCCCATTATCGATGAACAGGACCGAATTGCGGCGGACCAGCATGGGGAAGTTGATGCCGAAATGCTCAAATTGTGCTTTGCGCTCCAGCCAGTAAGCCAGTTCTCCTCCGCCTCCGATATAGGCAAGGTTGGGCAATATCAGTTCTTGATAGACTGGGCGCATGACCACGTTGGGGCTGAACCGTTCCGGGTGGCGCTCGATTTCCTGCTCAAGCGCTTCCTTTCCCCATTTGATATCCTGGTTGAGCACAACGTAATGCCCATCTGCCTCCACAATCCGCTCCCGGAACCCATCGCCCAGGTAGAAGAAGTTGATTTCCCTGGGGTAAGCCTGTTCGGAAAAGCCGGCGGCCTCCAAGCCGCGCACGGCGGCCTCAACGAGGGCTTTGGAAGGCTGGTTGAAGATTTCCTCCTTTATGTAAGGGGCCAGCTCTCTCTTGAGCTTGGGGTGGCTGGGGTCTAGGATAACCAGGCCATAGGTGTCAAAAAGCTGGTGGGTAAGATGGCGGGCCACCTCGATATACCGGGACTTGCCGGACAGGGCATTATGGAGCATGCCCTTCAGTTCTTCCGCCTTAGGGGAGCCACCGAGCACCTCCTCTACTGCTGTGAGCGCTTGCTGCAGCCCGTGGAGGGGTAGCTGCCCGACCGAGCCCCCTTTTTCCTGTTGCCAAGAGATGGTATTGCCAAAGAGCTGTAGGTGATTGATCTCTTGGAAATCATGATCTTCGCCCCCTAAGATGAACACCGGCACAAAGTGGTTTTCCGGGTAGGCCGCCGCAAGCTGACGGGCCAGGTTGATGGTGGAAGCGATTTTGTAAATATAGTAAAGCGGGCCGGTGAAAAGGCTGGGCTGATGTGCGGTAGTGACCGTGAAGGTGCCCGTTTGGGCAAGGGCTTGAATGTGGTTTTTTGTCGCCGCACTGGGTGCAAGCCCTTCGTACTGCTCTTGCAAAACCTCCACCAGCACTTTCCGGTTGGTTGTTTCCTTTGACTTGTCCCTCATTACAGCTTCAAATGCTGCCAGGCTGACGGGGTATTTGTAAAACGGTGCGAGCCGCCGGTCTGCTGTAGCGTATGCCACATCGCGGGCAGAGAGCTGCGGTACTTTGCCGAAAGGGATGATCCGTTGGTTTAGCGCTGGTTTGGTTTGGCTCATTCGCGGTACGGTATTTTTTTGAGCCTGTGGGGGCAGCGGGCACCGCTGCTCATCAGGTTTAATGGTACAACATCTTTCTAAGCGTGTAAATAGCCGGATAGTTGACAACTGGACAGAGTTTTTCGCTATTTTGGCGCTTTGCAGGGTAAAACCGCCGCCCAAACGATAATTAGGTTATGTCAGTTAGATACGTAGAGATAGCACAAGCCCTGAACAGCAGATTTCCCATTATTGATGTGCGCACGCCAGCTGAGTTCAAGGAGGGGCACATACCTGGCGCAAGCAATCTTCCCCTTTTTACCAATGAGGAGCGCGCGGCAGTTGGCACCCTTTACAAACAAAAAGGCCCGGAGGAAGCCTTTTTGCAGGGGCTGGAGTTTACGGGGCCCAAAATGCGCTATTTGGCAGAGCAGGGCAAAGCACTGGCCCGGAATGGGGGCATCATGGTCCACTGTTGGCGGGGCGGGCAGCGCAGCAGCAGCGTGGGCTGGCTCCTGGCACAAGCAGGGCTGCAGGTGGCGGTCATCCGTGGCGGCTACAAAGCGTACCGGGCTTTTGTGCAGCAGGGGATCGAAGCTTTCTCTGGCCCTTTGATGGTCATAGGGGGCCCAACCGGTTCGGGGAAAACGGAAGTCTTGTACGAGCTTGATGCCGCAGGTGAGCAGACGCTCGACCTAGAGGGGCTGGCCAATCACAAAGGCTCTGCCTTTGGCGCTTTTGGGGAGCCTGATCAGCCTTCCGTCACCCATTTTGAAAACCTCCTTTTCGCCCGCCTCAGCGAGCTGGACCCTGCCCGCTGGACTTGGGTGGAGAACGAGAGCAAGGCGATCGGCCGGGTCTACTTGCCGGCAAGCCTTTGCAGCCGGATGGAAAAAGCACCGCTGTTCGACCTCAGGGTGCCCTTGCCGGACCGCCTCGACCGGCTGGTGGGGCTTTATGCTGCTTTCCCTGCAAAGGAGCTGGAAGCCGCGTTCATGAAAATCAAAAAACGCTTGGGCGGGCAGAACCTCAAAGCTGCACTTGAAGCCCTGAACGCCAAAGATTATAGGCAGGCCGCGGCCATTGCGCTGCGGTATTACGATAAAGCTTATGCGTATTATGCCAGAGAGCGGCAAAAACATACCCGTATTATCCCTGTTGTGCCGGCGTCAGGCCATGCAAAAGGCATAGCAGATCAGCTCATTGCCCTGGCCAGGGAAGAGCAAAACTATCCAATATAGCATTATGGAGTACAAGTTAACAGAATACAGCCACGGCGCAGGATGTGGCTGCAAAATTTCCCCTCAAGTATTAGATGCCATTTTGTCGCAGGCTGCTCCTCAGGCTCCTTTCCCGGGCTTGTTGGTAGGCAATGCAGAACGGGACGATGCAGCGGTATTCGATCTGGGCGATGGCACGGCTGTGGTCAGCACTACTGATTTTTTTATGCCTATAGTGGACGACCCCCTGGATTTTGGGCGTATTGCTGCAGTGAACGCTATCAGCGATATTTATGCGATGGGCGGACAGCCGTTGATGGCCATTGCCATATTGGGGTGGCCGATCGACAAAATCCCGGCAGCGGTGGCGAATCAGGTCATAGAAGGTGGGCGGCAGGCTTGTGCTGATGCTGGCATCCCTTTGGCGGGCGGGCACAGCATCGACAGCCCGGAGCCCATCTTTGGGCTGGCCGTGACGGGCCGTGTCAGCGTTGAGCAGGTCAAAAAGAACGGCGGCGCCAAAGCAGGCGACTTGTTGTTCCTGACCAAGCCGCTAGGGGTGGGGGTGCTGAGCACTGCCCAAAAAAAGAAAAAGTTGTTGCCGGAGCATGCTACACTTGCTAGGGACAGCATGGTGCAGTTGAACAAAGTAGGGCAGCATTTTGGCCAATTGTCTTATGTGCACGCGATGACTGACGTCACCGGTTTTGGGCTGCTCGGGCATTTAACAGAGATGTGCGAAGCTAGCGCCTGTAGTGCCACGGTTCATTTCGAAGCGGTGCCCCTCATTGACGGAGCCGCCCTGGCGCATTATCTTTCCGAGAATTGCATACCCGGGGGCACCCACCGCAACTGGGCCAGCTATGGGCATAAGGTTGCGCCTTTGCCCGATGAGCAGCGCTTCCTGTTGTGCGACCCGCAGACGAGTGGAGGGCTCCTCCTGGCTGTGGCCCCGGCTGAAGAAGCTGCTTTCCGCTCCGAAGCGGCAGCACAAGGGCTCCAATTATCCCCAATCGGGCAGATTGGCCCTCAAGGGCAGTATGTGGTGCAGGTGGCTTAAGCGCTCTGCCCCGTAAGGTATTCGTACATTTTCCCTGCGGCCCGGAGAGAAGCGCCCGGGCTGCCCACTTTTTCCTTGAGCAGTTTGTAATCTGCAGCTATCCGCTCCCGTTCCTCCGGCTGAAGCAGCTTCTGCAGTTCTTCTGCAATACGCTCGGGCCAGCATTCGTCCTGTATCAGCTCTTTAACGATTTCACGGTCCATAATGAGGTTGACCAAGGAAATATACTTGACATTGACCAACTGCCGGGCAATGAAATAAGAAAGGGGGCTGCCTTTATAGCAGACCACCTGAGGCACTTCAAAAAGGGCGGTTTCGAGGGTAGCTGTACCGCTTGTCACCAATGCGGCTTCTGCTTCTTGCAAAAGGAGGTAAGTCTGGTTGTTGATGAACTTGACCCGCTCCCGGTCGCCGGGCCTTAGGTATACTTTTTCTAAAATTTGCCAATAGGCTATGGCGTGCTGTGCAGGGGCCCCGGCAATAACAAATTGGTGCTCGGGGAAAAGCGGCACCACCTGCAGCATCACGGAAAGAAGGCGGTCTATTTCCTGCTTCCGGCTGCCCGGGAGCAAGGCGATGATAGGGGCTTTGCTCAGGTTGTGCCGTGCACGGAAGCCCGGTTCCGGCGCAACCTCCTGTACCACATCCATCAGCGGGTGGCCTACAAATTCAACCGGGAAGCCATATTGCTCATAGAAGGGCGCTTCGAAGGGCAGGATGACGAACATTTTGTCGACTGAAGCCTTGATGCCGTGCACCCTGCTGCTGTGCCAGGCCCAGATCTGGGGGGAAATGTAGTAGAGCACCTTTATGCCCCGAGCCTTTGCCCACTTGGCGATCCTTAGGTTGAAGCCTGGGTAGTCGATGAGTATGAGCGCGTCAGGTTGGTAGGCTGTAATGTCTTTTTTGCAAAAGCGTATATTGCCCAGTATCGTCCAGATATTCAGGAGGACTTCCACAAAGCCCATAAAGGCGAGGTCTTTGTAGTGCTTGACCAGCCTGCCCCCCTGTTGCTGCATCAGGTCGCCGCCCCAAAAACGGAAATCCGCTTCCGGGTCTCGGGCTTTCAACCCTTTCATCAGGTTGCTGCCGTGCAGGTCGCCCGAGGCCTCTCCGGATATTATATAGTACTTCATGCTAAAATGTAGCGGCCAAAATAAATGACCCATAAAATCACATAAACAACAGTAGCCAAGACGGTGCCGCGCATGGCCGGTGTGGCACGGCGCTTCATGAATAAGTTAAGCGGGATCAGGTTGAGGCAGATGGCCACAACGGCTGAGGTCCGCTCCCGGAAAAAAGGGGAAAAACCAATTTCACTGACAATGCCAGCTTGTTCTAATGCTCCATAACCAAAGTACAACAGCGAAAAGCCAGCCATCGGCAGGAAAAGCCCGTAGAGCAGGCCAGTCAATAAAGTTGGGTTGCGCATATCGGGCTATAGTTTTTCAATGCCCTTCAATACTTTGAGGGCCTGGTAGTTAGTCAAATCGTGCATAGAAGGGACTACAGAAATGTAGTTGTTCTCCAATGCCCAGATATCGGTATCATCGCCCAGGTCTTCGTTCACAAACTTGCCGGTCAGCCAGTAATACTTCTGGCCGCGGGGGTCTTCTGCTTCTGTAAATTCTTCCACCCAGCGGGCATCAGCCTGCCGGCATACCCTCATGCCGTTGATCTCGTTGTGCTCCACCGCAGGGATATTGACGTTGAGCAGGCTGCCTTCTGCGAGGCCATGCTCGAGCACATATTCTGTAAGCTGTTTTACGAAAGGAAGGCAGTGCTCAAAGTTGGCATCATAGGCATAATCCAACAGGGAGAAGCCAATGGAAGGGATGCCTTCCAGCGAAGCCTCCATAGCTGCGGACAGGGTGCCCGAGTAGATGATGTTGATCGAGGCGTTAGACCCGTGGTTGATGCCAGATAAACAGATATCCGGCACCCGGTCTTTGAGGATGACATGCTTGGCCAGCTTTACACAGTCGACAGGCGTGCCCGAGCATTCGTAAGCCTCAACCCCTTCCAAGGCGGTGTGGTTGGGGTGCAAGCGGATAGGGCTGTTGATGGTGATGGCGTGCCCCATCCCGGATTGGGGGGAGTCTGGGGCGACTACCACAACCTCGCCAATCTGGCGGGCTACAGATACCAGCGCCCGTATGCCCGGTGCGGTAATGCCATCGTCATTGGTAACGAGAATAAGTGGTCTTTTCATGGGCGATGAATGAGTTGTCGTATTTGCTTCAGTGGCTCAAAGGTAGCAGCTCAGGCGGGCTGTAGGTAATTATGGGGAGCGTTAATTTGGCCAATTAGGATTCTTGGTGTGAAAGATACACGAAATGGCCATAATATCCCGGTCTGGTAAACCATGGCCCCGCCAGCCTGTTGTCTTTTCTTATTTCACCTTAAGAAAAGTATTTTAGCAGAGGCATGGTTCAATCATCCGCAAAAACAAAAAACAAAAGCATGTCCGGACACGGCAAAAAGGGCGTCCTGCTCGTCAACCTCGGCACTCCTGATGCCCCTACCCGGGGTGCAGTATACCGTTATCTCAAACAATTCCTCCTCGACCCCAGAGTGATCGATTACCCTTGGCTCCCTCGCAACCTCCTCGTCCGGGGCATCATTGCACCTTTCCGCAGCGGAAGCTCTTCTAAACTCTACAAAATGCTGTGGACAGAAAAAGGGTCTCCGCTGAAATTTTATGGTGAGGACGTACGCGATGGCGTTCAGGAAATCCTTGGGGACGATTATATCGTTGAGCTGGCTATGCGCTACCAAAACCCCTCCATCGGGCATGCGGTGCAGCGCCTAGAGGAGCAACAGGTGTCTGAGATCATCGTTTTCCCTATGTTCCCGCAGTATGCTTCTGCCACCACAGGGTCTGTTCACGAAGCTGTTATGCGCGAGCTGGCCGGGCGGCAGATCATCCCAGATGTCAAGCTGATCAACTCTTATTACAATCACCCGGACATGATCCGTATTTTTGCAGATAATGCCCGGCAATTTGACCTCGACAGCTACGACCACATCATCTTTTCGTACCACGGTCTGCCACAGCGGCAGCTGCGCAAGGGGGACCCCACGGGCTGCCATTGCACTAAAGTAGACAACTGCTGCCAGCAGATCTCTTCGGTCAATCAGTTCTGCTACTCTGCCCAGTGCCACGGCACTACTCAAGCCATTGCCGCTGAGCTGCAACTGAAAACGGAGCAGTATACTACGGCCTTCCAAAGCCGGCTGGGGCCTGAAGCCTGGGCTCAGCCTTACACGATCAAAGTCATCGAAGAGCTGGCAGAGCAGGGCGCCAAACGGCTGCTGGTCTTCAGCCCTGCTTTCGTGGCGGATTGCCTGGAGACCATCATTGAAATCGGGACGGAGTACCAAGAGGAGTTCGAAGAGATGGGGGGGGAGCATGTCGACCTCGTCCCCAGCCTGAACAATGATCCCCGATGGATAAAAATTGTCGCGGATATGGTACAGGCTTATGCCTGATCTTGAGCATAGCCTGAGCTGTCCGTTGCAGTGGGTTGAAGCCAAAGCCTCGGGGCGCAAACCAGGTTATCGTTTTTTGCTTGCCCCCTCCGCAAGGATAGGGGCCTGCCCCTGCCTGCGGGCAGGTGCCGCTATGCTCCGGGGCTCGCTATCCGCTCGGCCCTATCGGGCGTACCCCCCTGCGCAGCGCTAGGCCATGCCAGGCTAAAGCCCGAAAAGCTTAAGGTTTACGCCCAGCCGGAAAGGCCCTTTCCAGACAAAAAAAGGGTTGCAGCGATTGCCACAACCCCTGATTGGGTGCCACTGCCGGGAAACGGCAGTGGCAAGAGGTACAGTTTATCGGGCCACGAGCTTCAGTGATTGAGAAGCACCGTTAGGAAGGTCTATCTTTAAAAGGTACAGCCCAGAAGGGGCTTGCAGCGAAAGCTGTACAGGGTTCCACCCTTTAGCACATTCGTGCTGCCAACTGCGTATAGCCTGGCCTTGCAGATTGACAAGCGCAATTTGGGCGTTGCCCGGTATGTCGCTGTAAAACTGAAGGTTGGCAATGTCCTGCACGGGGTTGGGATAACAAAAAGCCGTATGTGCTTCTTCCGCTCCCCCCTTGCTTTCCAAGCTTCGGATAACCTGTAGGCCGTCTGTCTCATAGTGAGCAGTGCCGCTCCCATCTCTTAAAGCCATGCGGAAGCTCCGCCCAATGGGCTGTTCGCCTTTCCATACCTGAAGGGTGATCTCTTCGCCTGCTTTGAGCCCCTCTATGGCCTCTGTGGTGGAGGGGTCATCGCCCCAGGCTGTCAGCGCCAAATGGCTTCCACGGTAGATTTTGGAGCCGCACAGTGCCCCAGATTCGGAAAGCAGCGCGATACGGTCGCCGGGGGAGGCATGACGGGAAGCGACTTCTGAGGGCAAAACGAAGGTGGCATTGTGCCCGCTCTTTTGGCCGAGGCCAAGAGGGGCAGCCAAGGCCCTGTCTTCAATAATGCCTGGGGCAGTGCCTAAATTCGCTGTGCCCACGCCAGGCGCAAAATTTTCCGGTGAATACCGGAGGGTATCCGGGCTGGCCATCCGGATGTGGTAGCCCTGCCCAGGCATTAGCTCGCCGATGTCGTTGATGGCAAGCACCGGGATGTAGGTGTCCCCTCCGCTGTTTTTGGCAATGACCAAGCTAGGGAAGAGCCCGCCCAATTGTACATCAGCGGGAGAAGGCTGTCCGAGCAGGTAGGCTGAGATTTGCCAGCCCGGCACTAAAGGCAGTGGCGTATCTTCTGGCACCCTGCTCCCAGTTACAGAAAGCACCCGCTCTTGGGTCATCTTCACCTGGTAGCCTTTAAGGTTGTCAAACAGCCCGATGTCATTGATGTTGAAGGCTGGGATGAAGGAGTTCCCTGCTTCGTCTTTTACAATGATGATGTCATCGCTTACCGGGGCGAATATTGAAGGCAAGCTAAGGTCTTCTGGCATAACATAACTGGAAATGGTGTTCCAGTTTTCCCTAAGGATGATGTCCTGCGTTACGTCCAAAGTGACCGTAATGGTTTCGATCAGGCTGATGCCATCCGTGGCGAAGGTGTCGGTATGGGTGATGAGGAAGCCATCGGGCTGCGCATATTCTGCCGCAGCAGGGTAAGCTTCCTGCTCATTGGTCCGGTAGACCATGACCTGGAACATTTCGTTGGCGGAAAAACCGTCCTTCTCCGGGGTTTGTGCATCGTCTCCGTAAACGGTCACCACGGTATTGTTGAGCGGGTCCCATTGCCCTTGCCCGGCACATTTCAGGGTATCCCCATCAGCGAAGAAAAAGCCGATCCAGTCGTTGGTGTTCAAGAGCGCCCCATCTATGTCGCTAAACAAGCCAGTAGGCAGGATAACAGAGTGGTTGGCCCCTGTCTGATTGACAAACCACGGCTCGTTTTCTGCGAAAGCAGTCAGGCTGTCCAGCTTGCTGAGCCCGTCGATATTGAAACGGCCCTCGTGGGATATGACTGCGTCAACGGGCGCAAAGGCAGCCTCCGCCAGCAGGGTGTCCTGCTCGATGTTGCGGAATACGCGAAGGGTGAAAGGCTCCCCTTCGTCAAAACCTTCCTTCCCCGGGGTAGAGGTATCATCTCCATAGACTGTGATGGCGGTATTGGCGTTGCTGTCCCACCGGCCGGCGCCTGCACAGCGCAGAGTGCCGCTCAGGTCCGTATAGAAAAAGCCGATCCAGTCGAAGCCCTGCAAAGGCGCGCCATTGATGTTGGAGTAGAGCGTATCGGGCACCACTACGGTATGGGTGTTGTTGGAGGACGTATTGATGGGCCAGGGTGGGGTTAGGTTTTCTGGCGCTTGGTTCAGAGTGGCTATGGCCAAGAGGCTCCCCCCGGTAAATTCGAGTGTGCCTGTGCGGAGCTGCTCCGTGCTGTTGGTTTCATAACAGACTGTGACCGTGCCATTGCCCATCCCTGATGAAGGAGCAATGCTGTTGATCCAAGGCGCGTTGGTGCTGACCGTCCATGCGAGGTTGCTCATGACATCAAACGTGACGCAGTTGGCCAGGTAGTTGACGGTAAGGCTGCTGGGAGTTACATCGAGCACTTCATTGGCGACATCGCCAGCCTGTTCAAGCGTTACCGTTTGCGGGGGCAGCCCATTGGCTGTCAGGGTAATGCTGCCAGTGCGCGGTGTAGGGGCCGGGTTGGCCGTATAAGCCGCAGCGAGCGTGCCATTGCCGTTGCCGGAAAGGGGCTGTAGGGTGATCCAACTGTCGGCGGTAGACGCTTCCCAACTGGTATTGGAGCTGATGTTGTAGCTGGCCTGCCCCGCATCTGCGCTTACCTGCTGATTGGCAGGGGTGATGTTAAGAACGGGCGGAGCTGCGCCCGCCGCTTGGATAATGGTTGCGGTTTGTGAAGGCAGCCCAGGGCTGCTCAATGTGATGACGGCCGTTCGGCTACTGCTGCTGCTGTTGGCAGCATAGCTGACGGGCAGGCTGAAGTTGCCGCTGCCAGAAGCCTGCCCAACGGTAGCCCAAGCCTGATCGGAAGCGGCGGCCCAGGTGACATTTGAAGCGACCTGCAGCGCAGTCTGCCCGGCTGCTGCAGGCACCTGCTGTGTGGGCGGGCTGACGGACAGGGCCGCCGGGGCCCCTTCCTGCATCACCATGATAGTCTGGTCAGCAACGCCTGCCCCGGTGACGATGACGGCCACCTGACGGCTTTGCGTGCTGGCATTGGGCTGTGCAGAAAGCGTTATTGTGGCGCTGCCGTTGCCTGTTGCTGGGGCAAGGTTCATCCATGCAGCATTCTCGATGACCGTCCAGGAAGTATTTGCGGAGATGGAAAATTGCGCCTGGCCTCCGCCGAAGGGCAGCGTTATGGAGGCAGGCGCAACGGTCAAAAATAAAGGGTCTTCTACAATGACTTGGTAATCTTCTACCTCTCTTTCCCCATTGACGGAGCAGGGCTGGCTATAACTTGTAGGGCTCATGCTGATGCGCAGGCGGGTAGCGCCAGGGGTGGTGTTGCCAGGTATGGCAAGGCTCGCATTCAAGGTGCTGTTATTGCCGCCGCTGCCTTCAAAAATGAGCTCTCCACCGTCGTTGAAGTCGTTGTCTTGATTGCGGTCGATCCAGATTCGCCAGAACACATTCGAGGCTCCTTGCGTAGAGGCTGCCTTGAGGAAGGCCTGGTAGCTGCCGCCCGGCACAACGGTAGTGGTTTGGGCGGTAAAGTCGCCATAGCCGAAGTTGTTGCCAGATACATTGTCGATATTGCCTAATGCGATCCGGTCAATCCATGTAGTGGCCGAGCTGCCGTAAGCGTAGCAATAGGCAGCCCCACAGCCTGTAGTTGAGAAGGTGGCACTGCCAGAAAAACTGCTGAATGTGCCACCGCAATTGGCACGGGCCTGTACTTCATAATCGGTGCAAGGCTGCAAATTGTAAAGCGTGGTGCTATTGCTGCCCAGCAGGGTAGTGGCGATCCAGCTGAAACTGCCCACCTCCCGGTAGCGCAATTGGTATTCGTCGGCCTGAGCTGTGGCGCCCCAATCGGCTATGGCATAAGACACCCCTGCCTCCTGTACCGAGGGGGTGGGCGGTGCAGGACAGTTGATGCCTTCTATTTGTACGCTGTAGTCTTCTACGTCCATATTGCCGCCGGCCTGGCAGGCGGTAGGGAAGCCGTCTAAAGACATACTGGCCCGCATGCGGACGGTGCCAATGCTCGCAGTCTGCGGAATGGTTACAGCAGCTGAGGCCAGGCTGCCGCTGTTGGTCGTTGTGGTGACAACCAGCTCTCCCACGTCAGAGAAATCATTGTCGTTGTTGAAGTCAATCCAGACGCGCCAGAAGACCGGCACGGTCTGAATGTCGTCAGAATTTAGGCTGATAACATAGTTCTGCCCTTGAGTGACAGTAGCCGTCTGATTGGTGAAGTTGGCATAGCCGTATTCGTTACCAGAAGGGTAGTTGAGGCCGGCCAGGCTGATGTTGGAGATCCAAGCGGTTGTGCTGTTGCCATAGCTATAGCAGTAGGGGTCATTGCAGCCCTGTGTGTTCAGGGTATAAGTTGCGCTCCAGTTGCCGGGCAGGTCATTGCAGACCGATTGGACCTGCCATTCGTAGGTGCTGCATGGCATCAGGTTTTCTAAAATGTGGCGAGGGTTGTACACGGTTTCGGTGATCCAGTTGACCGCGCCAGCTGCCCGGTGGCGAACGTTGTAGATGACGTTGCCGTCAATCGGGGCCCACTGCTGGACTATGCTCGAATAGCCTGCTGCAGCCGTAGAGACGCCGACAGGGGGCGTGCAGGGCGTCACATAAGAAAATTCAAAGTCGAAGCCATCGGTAGACCAGCGGTTGTCCCATTCGAAGTAGTATCGGGTGCCTGCACTTACGTTGAAGGCGAGCTCGGCAGCAGCAGGGGCCCCATTGGGGCTGATGACGCAAGCGTCGTCGGAGGAAGCTAAGCTGTTGAGGGCCCCGCAGGAGCCTGTATACGCCCAAAGCCTGGTATTGACGCCGCCAAAGCAGCTGGAAATGGAGAGCGTCCCATTGGCAGGGGCGTCGAAGTAGAACCAGTCGGCTTGGCTGGCCCCGCCGGAACAATTCTGGCAGCCATTCCCTGAAGACGGCCCGTTGGCGGTATAGGTGCCGGAGGCGGTCAGCTCAATAGCCTCTGCACAGGTTTCGCCGGCCCCGGCTGGCGGGGGAGGGGAGGTAGAACAATTGAGGTTGTCCCGCCCGTTGGCAGCGAAGTAGTTCATGCGCGCATACTGCCCGGTAGTTAGGCTATTGCGGCACGACCCCGGCGCATAAGACATAATATTGGAGGGGTCTGGCTGAAAAACCTGCCCTTGAGAATCGGTCAGGCTGCCGGTATATTGGCAGTTGCTGTTGACTACATAGCCGGTGCAGCCTATCCCCAGCAAGCCGGGGTCGGCAGGGGTATCGCAAACATCGTCCCCCGCACTGGCACAATTGGAGCCATCCACTAGCTCATCGGTCAGTGAGCCGCAGTTGTTTTTGCCGTGGGTATGGTACAGCCCAAAGTAATGCCCCATTTCGTGGGTGAAAGTGTTGCCGCTGAACATGCAGGAGCGCTTTACCGCGATCAGGTCGCGCCCGCCCTGCGGGAGGTAGGCATAGCCGCAAAGCTGGCCAGATAAGTTGACGGTGAGGTTGCCGCCCGGGATAACGATGTTGATGACGTTTGCGACACCGTGCTGGCTGAAGAAGGCGGCTTCCTCTGAAGTGTCGAAATTGAAGTAGGTGTCGCTGTTGATCACGTTAACTGGGCCACAGTGCTGGAAGAATAGGTTGGCGTTGGAGAAATAATCGTTCAGCTCTGTAAGCGCAGCCTCGAATTGAGCTTCGGTAAGCCCGCCTGTGCCATCAGAGCGGTTGATCAGATGGACTTGTATGGGCTTGGTTTCGACTTCGCCAACCCCCGGCACAAAGCTTTCGCTAAAGGTCAGATAGCCTTCCTGAGCAGCAGTCATAAAGGACAAGGCCTCCGGGGTGGTTGTCGTGCCGCAGCCAAATTCATCATCCTGCCCCTGTGCCAATATCGGGGCCATCAATAGCGCCAATAGCGCAAACTGTACCAATCGGTTCATATATCCAATATTTTGCATGTGTGTTTTATCCAAAGCAGAACAGTGCACATTGGACGGGCATGGACAAGGAGGGGGAGGGCTTAGCAGCGGCTACAGGATAGCCTTTGCGCCAGATGGTACATGCTTCGTTTGTTGTGTCTATTCTGTGTTTGAGCAGCTATGGTTTTAAACATAGCATGGCAATAGCCAATCAGCTTTGCCGGATTTTCAGGTTCCTAGTGTGATGTTCGTGTGGTGTGGAGCTTATCTCATGTTGCCAATCCGGGAGGGTCGACCCGTTTTGCAATTTGACAATCAGCTTTTGGGAAGTGCCTGGCAGCCTGCGCTTTGAAAAATAAGCAAGCCGCGTTTCGGGCAGGTGGATGGTTTTCGCATGCTGCACCGCCAAAGGGGCAACAGGCCTAACTTAGGAGTAAATATAGAAGAAAAATTAAAATGTAATACGTTTTTAGGAGGATAGGGTTGCAGTACGGAGCAGCTTTTTTAGAGAATTTCCTAGATTGCAACCTAAGTGCTGCCCAAGTGTTGGGCATGTCGGCACAGTGGATGAAAACAAACCAGGGAAAGATGAATGCAAAGCAGTATTACCGTAAATGGCTGTTGAGAGCCCCTTTGGGGCTTGTACTGATTGGTTTTGGCGCCTGCCTTATAGCTGAATCGGCTATGGTAAAATTTGCGGGCGCCCCTTGGCAAAGCTGGGTACCCTATGGCACCCTTGCGCTGGTGGCCCTGAATACTGGGGTCAGTATTTTCGGGGATGCTGTCCTGCAGCGGGCCCGGTACGAGCGGGCTATAGAAAAGGAGGAAAAGCAGCGTGTATGAATTTTTGCAGCCAATGCGGTTCTGCAGCGCTCTCGTTTGAGGTGCCCCGGGGAGACAACCGCTCCCGCTATGTTTGTGGCCATTGCGGGACCGTGCATTATACCAACCCGAAGATCGTCACGGGCTGCCTTCCGTTATGGGATGGCAAAGTCTTGTTGGCTAGGCGTTCTATAGCCCCAAGGTATGGCTTTTGGAACGTCCCTAGTGGTTATATGGAAAATGGAGAGACTGTCGAAGAGGGGGCCTGCCGGGAGGTCCGGGAGGAAGTTGAGGCAAGTGTCACGAACATCCGTTTGCACACCTTATATAGCCTGCCCCATATCAACCAGGTATACATCCATTTTTTGGGCGACCTGAAAGGGCCCGGGGCGTTTGGCGTGGGGGAGGAGAGCCTTGAAGCCCGCCTTTTTGCGGAAGAAGATGTCCCTTGGGAAGAGATTGCGTTCACTTCGTCGACCTTTTCCCTAAGGCGGTTTTTCGAAGACCAAAAAAAGGGGCAGGCACAAGTACACATTGGGCAATTGCTCCCGCCTGGTCAGAAATAGCCCCCGTGAAAACCTAGGGGGAGGATACTTGCGGCGCTTTCCAGCTCTATCACGGGCCCCTCCATGCCCATAAGCAGGAGGCGCACTGGCGATTGTTGCCTGGACTCTGTCTCGCACAAAGCCTGCCTACAGGAGCCGCAGGGGGCCGCAGGCTGGTTCAGTACCCGCTTAGGGTTTTTGATGGTAATGGCCATAGCTTGCATCTGTGCTTGAGGGTACTGCATGGTGGCATTGCCGAGCGCTACCCGTTCCGCGCAGAGGCACATGGGGTAGGCTGCGTTTTCTTGGTTGGCCCCGCAGACGATCGCGCCATTTGAAAGCCTTGCGGCAGCCCCTACGAAGAAGTCTGAATAGGGCGCATAGGCTTTTTCTAGTGCCAAGCGGGCATGCTGTATGAGCTCTTGGTCGTCTGCATCCATTTCTTGCCAGCCCTTGTACAGCAGATAATTGGTCTTGATCTGGCGTTCTTCCATGTTATCAGGTTCATTTTGCAGGGCAGGGCCCGCTTGGTTAAGAGAGCGTGCTGGGGCTTTAGTAATCAGTCTGTCCCGCTAGACAGCGGGACACTTTTTCGCTTATGCTTCGCCCCGAAACTTTGGCTAAACTCCGGTTTTCGGGTCTCGTTTAATCAAAAAATTGCTAGTTCTCGGCTAGAAGGCCAAAACCCCAACACGCTTTAAGTCTTTTGCTTTTTGCCCTCCTGCGTTTAAAAGCTTTCAACAACTCCTTATATTGCGGCGGTCAGAGGTAGTGCCTGTTTACCGCTTGGGCTGTTCAGCTGTTGCTTCCGCTTTCTCTCGAAAAGGAGGTGGAACGGGCAGCAACTGAATGATAAAAGCTGGGCAAATTAGGAAATATACAGAAAAAACCAACCATGAATAACATCCTCATTATCGGTGCCGGCCGCTCAGCTGGCGCCTGCATCAATTATGTATTGGGCCAGGCAGAGCAGAAAGGCTGGTTCGTCACTGTGGCAGATGCAGACCCGCAGCTGGCAGAGTCCCGCGTGAAAGGCCGCCCGAATGGCCGGCCGGCCTGGCTGGATGTCAATAAAGTAAATGACCGGAGAGAGCTGATCGGGAGGGCTGATGTCGTGGTTTCTCTATTGCCGGCACACCTTCACTTGGAGGTGGCACACGATTGCATTAAACTGAAAAAGCACCTGATCACCGCTTCCTATGTTTCCCAAGAGCTTTACCGTTTGGGGGACGAAGCTCGGGACCGGGAGCTGATCTTCATGGGGGAGATGGGGCTTGACCCCGGCATTGATCACATGTCGGCTATGCGCCACATCAATAGCATCAAGGCAAAAGGCGGCAAAATCACGGCTTTCCGGTCCTATACTGGTGGCCTGATCGCTCCGGAAAGCGATGACAACCCCTGGCACTATAAATTTACTTGGAACCCTCGCAATGTTGTCTTGGCCGGGCAGGGCACCGCCCAATACCTCGAAAACGGGAAGTACAAGTATATCCCCTACAACCGCTTGTTCAAAGACTACCGGAAGATTGAAATCCCAGGTATGGGCGAGTACGAAGCTTATGCCAACCGCGATTCCCTCCTCTACCGGGATGTGTATGGGCTGGCGGATATCCCCAATATCCTCAGGGGGACTATCCGGCACAGCGGGTTTTGCGAGGCTTGGCATGCGCTGGTCAAGATCGGCCTTACCGACGGCTCTTACCCCATCTTGGAAAGCCGGGACATTTCCTACCACGAGTTCATGGAGGGCTACCTAAACCCTGTAAATGCTTCCGGTTCGGTCAAAGACCGCATCGCCGCCCTGCTCAATGTGCCTTCGGACGGCGAGGTCATGAAAAAGCTGGATTGGCTGGGGCTTTTCCGTAAGAAAAAGATAGGCTTGGACAACGCCACCCCTGCCCTCATCCTAGAGCAGCTGCTGCTGGATAAGTGGAAGCTCAAAGCGCGGGACCGTGATATGATCATCATGCAGCACGAGTTTGAGTACGAGCTGGAAGGCCGGCAGCAGGAACTGACATCCACGCTGGTCATGAAAGGCAAGGACGCACAGGATACCGCTATGGCCAAATTGGTGGGCTTGCCGCTGGGCATTTTTGTCAAGCTGGTCATGGAAGGCCGCATCAAATCTAAGGGGGTCAACATACCCGTCATCCCGGAGGTATACGAGCCGGTCCTCGAGGAGCTTGAATCTTACGGGGTGGTCTTTGAAGACCACGAAAGAGCATTGTAATTGAAGGCGCTGAGCCAGCTGCTGGGCCCGTTAGACCCTGCGCGGGCGTATCAGGCTGCGGTGATAGCGAGGCAGGGCGCCCACTTGGCTGCTGCTCTGCTGCTGGCCAACAGTTGGTTCAGCCCTGCCCAGGTTGGGCATTATGAGCAGTGGCTTTTCCTGGGCTATCTGCTCACTTCTTTTTGGGCGACTGGCGCGCTTCAGGGCTTCCTCACTTTCTTTCCAAGCCTGGGCCGTTCTGCACAACAGCGGATGGCCTGGACAGCCTGCGGGGTGCTGTTTGCCGGTGCCTTTGCGGTATCGGGCGTTTTTTGGGCTTTCAAGGGCCAGCTGCTGCCCCTTTTTACCGGAACTAAGGAGGTGCCCGGCTTGGGCTTGTACCTGCTTGCTCTCTGTCTCAACCTGTCGGGCTTTCTGCTCGAGCACCTGCTTTTGGTATTTCGGCGCAGCCGTATGCTGTTGGGACAGAGCCTGCTGTTTGCGGCGGGGCATTTGTTGGCGGTAGCATGGGGGAGCTGGTACGCCCCCGCACTTAGCCATTTGGCAGTGGCTTTGGTGCTGACGGGGGGCTGCAAGCTGGCCATGCTGGGCGTTGTGCTTGCGAGGGAAGCCGGCTGGCCCTGTTTTGAAGGGCGTTTGGCCCGCAAGTGGCTGAGCTATGCTTTCCCGCTTATGGGCTATGCACTGATTGGTGCCCTCAGCCTTTCATTCGACAGCTGGCTGGTAGGGTGGCACTACGAAGGCGACGCCCGTACGTTCGCGGTTTTCCGCTATGGGGCAAGAGAGCTGCCCCTGGCATTGGCTTTGGCCGGGGCGTTTGGCACAGCAGTATTGCCGCTTTTATCTGAAGACCTGGGCAAGGGGCTGGCAGCGATGAAATCTCGAGCTGTCCGCTTGTTCCATCTGTTGTTCCCCTTTTCCATTGCACTGTTATTGAGCAGTGGTCACTGGTTCCCTTTGCTGTTCGGCGAGGAATTCCGCGAGAGCGTGCCCTTGTTCAATATCTTCCTATTGGTGCTGGTCAGCAGGCTGCTGTTCCCGCGTACGGTATTGATGGCATTAGGGGCCAACCGGGCGGTGTTTTGGCTGGGGTTTTTGGAGCTGGGGCTCAACGTTTTTTTAGGTTTTTGGTGGGTGCAATGGCTGGGGCTGGCCGGGGTAGCTTGGGCAACTGTCGCTGCCTACACCGTAGATAAACTGCTGATGTGCGCTTACCTGAAAGCCCGGTTCGGCATTTCGTGGCGTGCTTACACTCCGACGCGCCATTTTGCAGTGTACACTACCCTCATGTTAGGTGCCTACGCGGTGACAGCCTGCTTGGGCAGCTGATCAGGCCAATATGGGGCACGGCTTTTGGGGTAGCGGGCTTGCGCAGGGCACGGTGAACAGCTGTGTGCTCGGTGCCCCTGAGGCGAATTGCATACAGAGGCACCGAGGCAAAGCAAAACACGGTGGCGGGCTGTGGTATCTGCCTGCTCCATTTTAAGATGCCGTGACACCTAAGCAGCCAACGTGCACCATCCCAAATGTTACGGTTTTTAGCTCCAGGATGGCATCGGCCTAGCGCTGCGGAGGGGTATACAGCCCGTTAGGGCCGAGCGGGCAGCGAGCCCCGTAGCATAGCGGCACCTGCCGTTGGGCAGGGCCCACCCTTGCGGCAGGTGCAGGCCCCCTCCGTAGGTGCAGGCCCAAAAACGGCAATTGGGTTTGTGCCCAAACCAGCCATTAATACCCCGCAGCGTGCCCATCCTTCCTCGATTCGGACGCACCGTAGTACACTTTCTTTTCAGCATCGTACAGGATAGCCTGGTAACCACCGTAAATGCCATTGGCAAAGCCAACTTGATGCCCCATCCTCATCAATTGCCTGATGGTTTCATAAGGCAGGCCGCTCTCAAGGTGTACTTCGCCCCGGCTTTCATCTGTCTGCCCGGTAGGCGAGGAACCGCCGCTGTGGTCGATCCGCGGTGCATCCCCGGCTTCCTGCAGGCTCATTCCAAAGTCGATCATATTGATAATGATCTGTGCATGCCCCTGTGGCTGAAAGTCGCCGCCCATCACCCCGAAGCTTAGGAACGGCTTGCCATCTTTGGTCACAAAAGCAGGGATGATGGTATGGAAGGGGCGTTTGCCCGGCTCATAGGTGTTAGCCTGCCCTTCCTGAAGGGAAAACAGCTCTCCGCGGTCTTGCAGCATAAACCCAAGCCCGGGCGGCACCATGCCAGAGCCCATGCCCCGGTAGTTGCTCTGTATCAGGGAGATCATATTGCCAAACTGATCGGCCACGGTCAGGTAGATGGTCTCGCCAGCACTGATTTCCCCGGCGCTGTAGCGGCCTGCGTAGTTGGGATTGATGAGCGCCCTGCGGGCTGCCGCATACTCCTTTGACAACAGGGTGTCAAGCGGCACGTCGTAGAAGTCCATATCTGCGTAGTACCGTGCACGGTCCTCGAAGGCCACTTTCTTCGCTTCCACAAAGTGGTGGATGTATTCCGGGCTGCCAAAGCCCATGCTTTTGAGGTCATACCCTTCGAGCAGGTTGAGCAGCTGCAGTGCGGCAATGCCCTGGCCATTCGGCGGAAGCTCCCATACATCATAGCCCCGGTAATTGACCGAAACCGGCTCTACCCACTCCGACCGGTGTGCCGCCAGGTCGTCATAAGAAAGGAAGCCTCCCTGCTCCTGAATGAAATCAGCGATCACCCGGGCAATTTCTCCCTTGTAAAATGCGTCCCGCCCGCCAGCAGCTAGGGCTTTGTAGGTATTGGCCAGCGCTGGGTTTTTGAATATATCCCCTTTTTGTGGCGGGTTGGCCCCATCAATAGTGTACGTCTCTGCCACATTGGGGAAGCCCTGACGTATATAGTAGGGTACCGAGCGCCCCAAATAATAAGCGATCAGCTCCGTTACGGGGAAGCCCTGCTCTGCATAAGCTATGGCCGGCTGCAGCACTTCCTTCATCGGCAGCTTCCCGAATTTCCCGTGCAGCTCAAACCAGCCATCAACTGCGCCGGGCACGCTGACGGGCAAAGGGCCAAGGGCTGGTATTTTATCCATCCCTTCCTTTTTGAAATAATCAAGGGTGAGCGACTTGGGCGACCGCCCACTGCCATTGAGCCCGTAAAGCTGCCCGCTTCCGGCATCCCAAACGATGGCGAACAAGTCTCCTCCAACCCCACAACCCGTGGGCTCCATCAGGCCGAGGGTAGCGTTGGCGGCGATAGCAGCATCGATCGCACTGCCCCCAGCTTTGAGGATGTCTAGCGCAACTTGCGTGGCCAAAGGGTGTGAAGTACAGGCCATCCCGTTCTGTGCAATGACCTCCGAACGCGTGGCAAAAGCCCTGCCGGTGACCCGGTCCTGAGCTTGCAGCGGTGCCATGGTAATGGAAAAAAACAAGAGCAGAAAAATGCATTGTCGTTTCATACTTGTCCAAAATTTAAACTTGAGGTGTCAAGGATTTATGGCTTGAGGCACTAGTGCGGCTAGCCCAGATTTTTTGCCCTGCAAGCCCTCGTCTGTGCAGCGATTTAACCCAGTGGCTTTGGGGCCTGCCCCTGCCGTAAGGCAGGTGCCGCTATGCTTCGGGGCTCGCTCTTCGCTCGGCCCTAGCGGGCGTATCCCCCCTGCGCAGCGCTAGGCCAGCAACATGCTGCAGTTATAAAGCCAAGTTCAGCCCGTTAGCCGAACTGGTAACCGTTTAGAAAGTCGCGGACGTTCATGCGCTTGCGCCCCGACAGCTGAAGCTCATCGAGGTAGTAATACCCATCTTTAGCGGCTATGCGGATGAAGGCCTGATTGTCGGACTCAAATGTGCCTGGGGCAAGCTGATGCGCAGCGGCTTCCGGCCTGCCCCGCATGACTTTAAGGGTTTTGCCATCTAAAGTAGTCCACGCAGCAGGGAAAGGGCTGAGCCCTCGCACAAAATCATGTACTTCCTTCGTGGTAAGGCTAAAGTCGATTTCGCAGGTTGCTTTAAAAATTTTGGGGGCCATTGTGGCCTGTGCGCCATCCTGTTTAGCCAACTGATAATCGCCCGTTTCTATAGCTTTTACGGTTTTGAGCACAAGGGAGGCTCCGAGGTGCATCATGCGGTCGTGCACTTCGCCTGCAGTTTCATCGGGCCCAATGGGCATGCGGGCTTGGAAAAGGACATCGCCGGTATCAATTTCATGCTTGATGAAAAAAGTAGTCACGCCCGTTTCTGTATCCCCGTTGATGACGGCCCAGTTGATAGGGGCTGCGCCCCGGTAGCGGGGCAATAGGGAGCCATGTAGGTTGAACGTGCCCTTGGGCGGCATATCCCAAACGGCTTCAGGCAGCATCCGGAAAGCGACTACGACCTGCAGGTCGGCTTTCAGGGCACGGAGGGCCTCAATGAAATCAGGGCTTTTCAGGTTGGAAGGCTGCAGCACCTTCAGCCCTTTTTCTAGAGCATACTTTTTCACGGGCGGCTGCAGCAGTTGTTTTTTGCCTCTGCCCCCCAGTTTGTCCGTGGCGGTCACTACGCCCACTATATCATAGCCGTTTTGCAATAAGATGTCCAAAGCAGGCACTGCGAAATCTGGAGTACCCATAAATACAATGCGTAGACTCATAAAAGCTAAGTTGGTTGTTCGTGGTTTTTGCGCCTAATCCCTTAAATTGCCCGGTAAGTTACCGGAAAACAACAGGACTTGAAAAAATGGGGGGCCAGAACATCCGATTTTTCAGCCTGGCAAATTGAGGATCATGAGCAAGATAGTTTTGTACTTGGGCATTCTAACAATAGGTGCGCCCTTGTTGTTCCAGCCGGGCTCTACTGCCCACAGCGCACCCATGCGCCTGCTTTATCTGGACACCCTGCCGCTTGGCGATCAGGGGTTTGGGGAGGAGGAAGAGATAGCACCTTCACGGCCTGCCGCCCCGAAGCCTCCGAAGGCTAGGGTCATTCCTGTCAGGCCGGTTCGGGTGGATAGCACTGCCTTTGGCGCCCAAGGCCTCCCCAATGGCTTCACGGGCTACCGGATACAGGTGTTGCGCATCGGGCGGCAGCTGCCTGCCGGGCACTCCCTTTTTGCACAGCACGGGCAAGTCGTGGAAGAGAAGCTGCCCGGGGGCGAATGGGCTTATACACTGGGCCGTTTTGCCGAACGAGCGGACGCACTGTCATTTTTCAAACAATTTCTTCAGGCGGCCTATCCGGAAGGGGAGGTCATCAAATACGAGAACGGGGCCCGGGCGGGGCGTCCATAAGCAGCAATTATGAATACAAAGCACTTTCAGTGGTTAACACCCGACCAAATTGAGATCAAGGGCATCAGTTGGGCCGCCGAAGCGCCCCGGGCAGTCATCGCCCTGGCACACGGGCTTGGGGAGCACGCCGGCAGGTATGGGCACTTGGCAGCGTGGTTCAACAAGCGCGGGATATCCGTAGTAGCTTATGACCGGCGAGGGCATGGAGCCTCTGGCGGAAAAAGAGGGCATAGCCCCGATGTAGGGCTTCTGATGGACGAGATTGCGCAATTGCTGACGGAAGTGGCTGCGCGCTATCCAGGCCTGCCGATTTTCTTGTACGGGCACAGTCAGGGCGGAGGGCTGGTCCTGTCCTACGCACTGCGCAGGAAGCCTGAGGTAGCAGGTATCATTGCTACCTCCCCTTGGATCCGCCTTGCCTTTCAGCCCCCGGCCCTACTGCTGGCACTAGGCAGGCTGATGCGGAGGGTTTACCCGGGGTTTTCACAGCCCAACGGGCTCGATGCCAGCGATTTGTCGCACGATAAAGCAGTGGTGGACGCTTACCGGGCAGACCCCCTTGTACACGACCGGGTGACGGCAGGCGTGGCCATCGGCATGATGGAGGAAGGGGAGTGGCTCCTGCAGCAGCGCGGTGGGTTTCCTGCCCCTTTACTGTTGCTACACGGGGCTGACGACCGCATTACTTCGCCTAAGGCCACAGAGCAGCTTGCTTCCCAATTAAAGGGGGATACGCAGTTCAAGGCTTTCCCCGGGCTGTACCACGAGATGCACAACGAACCCCAGCAGGAGGAGCTCTTCGGGCATATCCTCCAATGGATGGAAGCGCGCCTGCCCGCATGAGCGCCAGCTATGCCTGCTTGGTGCGGCAGGCACTAAAACCTTCGTATGGATTCAATGATGTAGAGTGGGCGCTGCTTGATTTCATTGTAAATGTTGGACAGGTAAATAGACATAATGTAAAGGTTGAGGCAGGTGGTCGCAAAAAAGATGGCAATGAGGACCACAAGGAAGGTCCAACCGGAAAAAGGCTCCCCAGCATTACCAAATAGGTCTACGCCGGTAAATTTGACCTTTAGGGCGTTGGCGGTCACGCCAAACAGGAAGACCAGGCTGCCCAAGAAAATCCACAACAGCAAAGACCTTAAGAAGGTGGTGAAAGACGTAATAGCAATGAGGGAGGTACGGAAACGCTCGCCGAAAGGCTCTGCGTCCCGGCCATGAAGGGGCTCCTCCGTTTCAATCCAAGAAGTACGGTACCCCACGATAGAGTAAATGGCCTTCATGTACCGGAGGTTCTCCCGCAAGCGCAGCAGGGAGTTGAGGGCCCGCCTGGAAATAATCCGGGTATCATGTGCCAGGCCGTCTACTTCGAGGGACGAATAGTGGCGGAGTATGGCATAGAAAATCCGGTAGAGCGGCCGGAAATAGAGCCCGGCCTGCCGTGCCCTTGCCCTTAAGTAAACAATGTCGGTCCCTTCCGAGCGTGAGGCCTCAAAGAGCTGCAGGATCAGCTCAGGTTTATGGTAGAAGTCGAATTCAAAGATGACGGTGTAGTCGCCATTGCTGCGGTCGAGCCCGGCCAGTATGGCGTGGTTGCGGTTGGTAGGGCGGGAGAGGGTCAGTAGGTAAACGTTGTGCCTGACCTCATCAGGGGCTTCTGCCACTACTTCAGCTGTTTGCTGCCCGTGGTGGCTCTGATTGTCTACCAGAATGACCTCATAATCCGAGAAGGCCTCGGAAAGGGCCTGATGGACATTGCGGAGGTACTCCGGGAGCAAGCGGAGCTCCCAGGGGTGCTGCAATACACAAACTACGGATACAAAACTATTGTACATCTTAGCGGCCATAAAAATGGGTTCAATCGATGAGCGGAGGAGCCCGGAAGGGCAAAATTATCACTTATCCAGTTACATTTGTTGCAAATTGCGCGGGTTTCGCAGAAATATTGAGCTATAATGCCAGATAAATTGAGGGGAAGCCCTTATATTACGGTAATTTAAATAACATTTGTGGTGCAAAGATGAAACGCACCATTCCTGAACAACCAATCTGCCGCCTTACCCTGTAAAGGAGCGCGTGCATGCACAAAGACTAAATTTCAACCGCTCGGGCATATCCCTGAAGGACAAAGGGCTTGCTCAGCGTACCACTTGAGGCTAAACACATGGCGGGGAGATTTCCATTTTACCAGCAACATGATGCGATGGACTGCGGGGCAACTTGCCTTAAGATGGTCTCTCGTCATTTTGGGCGGTACTACTCTTTGGATTACTTGCGCGAGCTCACCTATATGGGCAAGCAAGGAGTGACCCTGCTTGGCATTAGCGATGCAGCGGAGCAGATCGGGCTGCAGTCCCTGGCCGTCAAGACCAATTACGAAAGGCTTGCCAAAGACATCCCTGTACCCTGTATTGCGCACTGGCGTCAGGAGCACTTCGTAGTCGTTTATAAAGTAACGGACCGCAAAGTCTGGATCGCTGACCCTGCCGCAGGGAAGTTCAAGCTGACACGCGAAGAGTTCATCGAGCAATGGGGCAGTGATATTGAAGAAGGGGAGCCTGCCGGTGTACTGCTGCTCCTAGAGCCTACGCCTGAATTTTTTGCCCGGGAAGGGGAAGCCGTCAATAAATCGGGCTTCGGCTATGTCTGGTCGTATTTCAAACGTTACCGGTCTTTGCTCATTCAGCTTTTGGTGGGGGTACTGCTCGGCAGCCTGCTACAGCTGACTTTCCCTTTCATCATCCGCTCTGTGGTGGATGTTGGCATCGAGAACTACGACCTGGATTTCATCAAACTCATCCTGTTGTCACAGTTTTTCCTCTTTGCTACTATGCTTGGGGTAGAACAGTTCCGCAGTTGGATATTGCTGCACGTTACAGCCCGGGTGAACATCAGCCTCATTTCCGACTTCTTGATCAAGCTGACCAAGCTCCCCATCCGGTTTTTTGACTCCAAAATCACAGGTGACCTGATGCAGCGCATCGCTGACCACGAGCGCGTACAGCGGTTTTTGACCTCCACAACCCTCATGTCCCTGTTCTCCTTTATCAATATCCTGGCCTTTGGCGGGCTGCTCTTAGCTTGGAACAAGGTTGTGTTCCTTATTTTTTTAGTGGGCACCATTTTTCAGGTCTCCTGGATTTTCTTTTTCCAGTACCTGCGCCGGGAGCTGGATTATAAGCGTTTTGACCAGTCTGCTGAGAACCAGAGCAATTTGATAGAGCTCATCAATGGCATGCAGGCTATCAAGCTGCACAATGCAGAACGGCAGAAGCGATGGGCCTGGGAGCGCATACAAGCCCGGTTGTTCCGGACCGGGATAAGCGCTATGCGCATCGGGCAGGTACAGCGCACGGGTGCTGCTTTTTTCAGTGAGACCAAAAATCTGCTCATCACTTTTGTGGTGGCCAGCGCTGTAATCGAAAATACCATGTCATTGGGCATGTTGCTGGCTGTTCAGTACATCATCGGGCAGCTCAATGCCCCCCTCAATCAGCTGTTCGAGTTCCTGCGGAGCATGCAGGAAGCTAAAATCAGCTTGGAGCGGATGAACGAAATCCACATTCAGGATAACGAGGAGCACCTGGCCAAAGAAATTACCATACTGCCAGAATCTGGCGACTTGTCGCTGGAACAGGTCAGCTTTCAGTACAATGGCCCGCATTCCCCCACTGTCCTCCGCAATGTAGACCTGCATATCCCAAAAGGGCAGACGACCGCGATCGTTGGCACAAGTGGCAGCGGCAAGACCACTATACTCAAACTGCTCTTGAATATCTACAAGCCCTCAGAGGGGATAGTCCGATTGGGCGACATCAACCTGGGCAACATCAACAATCGTTTATGGCGGGCGAAGTGTGGGGTGGTGATGCAGGACGGTTACATTTTCTTTGATTCTATCGCCAGGAACATAGCCCTTGGCGACGAGGTGATCGACAAGAAAAAGCTGCTCAATGCGGTCAAAGTGGCCAATATTCAGAATTTTATAGAGACTTTGCCCCTAGGTTACAACACCAAGATCGGGCAGGAAGGTTTGGGGCTCAGCCAAGGGCAGCGGCAGCGGCTGCTCATCGCACGGGCGGTGTACAAAGACCCCGAGTATATTTTCTTCGATGAGGCGACCACCGCACTTGATGCTTACAATGAAATGTTGATCATGGAAAACCTGGAAGATTATTTCCGTGGGCGTACCGTGGTCATAGTCGCCCACCGGCTGAGCACCGTTATGAACGCGGACAATATCATTGTGCTCGAAGGGGGCGAGATCGTAGAACAGGGCACGCATGAAGAGCTGACTTATCAGCGTGGGGCCTACTATCAGTTGGTCCGCAATCAGTTGGAATTGGGCGGTTAGCAGTCGGAGCCTGGCCTTGGAAGCTGAAAGTGTTGCCTAAGCAGGCGCTTCAGGGCAAAAAGCGGGCAGGTGGTTTCGTTCTATTTGCGCTAGCCTTTTTTCGGATACTAAAATTAGCTCATGCAAGAGCACGAAGACCTCGAAATTAGAAGCGAAGAAGTACAGGAAGTCTTGGGGACGCCCCCAAGCTGGATGGTGCAATATGGCACCTTGCTTGCCTTTCTGGTCATCTTGGTATTGGGGTACCTCAGCTACTTTATTGAGTACCCGGTCATGGTGGAGGCCGGTATTTCTGTCACGAGCACCGACCCGCCCAAGCGGCTGGTGACGAACAGCAGTGGCAGGGTAGCCTCTATCTTGGTCGAAAATGAGTCGGAGGTAGAGGCCGATGACATCATCGTCGTCCTCAAGAGCAATGCTCGTTTTGAAGATGTGCTCAGCCTGGAAAGCGCGATGCTCTCCCTTGGCACGCCTTCTGATTCTGCCTTATTGGCCTTTCAAGTGCCCGAAAGCCTGATGCTCGGCGGCTTGAAAGAAACCCTGTTCGACTTCTACCGGAAACAAAAAACCTTGCAGCAATACGAGTCCAACCCTTACGATAAGCTCAGCATGGATCAGTTGAGCCGTGAGCTGAGCAAGATCCGCAGGATCATCGTATCGGACAAGGGCCGCATCAACAACCTGGACCGTCAGGTAGAGATGGTGGAAAACCGCTTGCAGCGGGAAGAAGGACTTAGCCAGGAAAACCTCTTGGCTCAGGGGCGGGTGGCCAAAACCCGGGAGGATCTGCTGGCACTGAAGCGCATGCGGGAGAGCATTGAGTCTTCCATCAAGAACCGCGAGCTGGAGATGGAGCGCATCCGGGCCGAAATGGACGGGGTGAAAGCGGGCTCTCTCGAGGGGAAGAAACAAGCGAGCGTCTCCATACGCGAAAGCTTCGCCGAACTGCAGCGGGCGGTGGAAGATTGGTTCTTTAGGTACGTCATCACTGCCCCGGTGGATGGCATCGTCTCCTTGTACCTGGAAAAGATAACAGAGCAGCAATTTGTTGAGGAAGGCTGGGAGATCGGAGTGGTGGTGCCCAATAAGCAGGAGAAGGCAAAAGGGACGATCTGGCTCCCTGTTGCCATTGCAAGCCCGGTGGAGGAAGGGCAGGAGGTCGTCGTCCGTTTTTCTAGTTACCCATCCTTGGAGTTTGGGGCGGTCATCGGGCGGGTGGCTTCCAAAAGCCAGGTCCCTATCAATAATCAGGTTTCCATAACCGTCAGTTTCCCCAAAGGGCTGGTCACAGAGTTTGGGCGGGAGATTGATGCCTCACAGGAAATGAAAGGGGAGGCCCGCATTATCCTTCAAGACAAGCGCCTCATAGAGCGGATATTTGAGCACTTCCGAAGCCAATCCTGACCTGCCCAGCTGCCGCCGGAGAGGAGGGCAGGAGCCGTAAATCAACGGTGGCCTGTAGCTCCCGTTTTTCTAGTTTGCATTGTTGTTTAGCGGATTACACAGCACTATTTTTAACGATCGTAATTAAGCTCCTTCCTTCTGCAGAAGCAAATTCTTCTTCTGCACTTCTTCATACCATAACTTTAGCTTAGCAAACCAAGCTTTACACAGTCAGGCCGTACCGTTACTGCCTTGTCAATTGTAGCATTTGCAATTGGCCACACCCTTTGTCCATCATTCTAAACATTCCGGCTTATGCACACACCCAAGGTTTTGCTATTCCTTTTTTATGCTATTTTGTTTCCCACTTTCCTTTTTGCTGTCATCACCCCCATTCCGCTCGAGGACCGCGCCCGGTCTGCAGAGGCCCTTTTGCTGGGCAGGGTAGATCACAAGGTAACCTATCAGCTAGGCGGCAAGCGCATTTACACCCTCTATATCCTGACCATCAAGGGTGGCAGTGCCCCCGGGGCAGTGCCCGGGAAAGTTGGCCTGATTGCCGATGGCGGCATATTGGGCAACCGTATGGAGGTAGCCTACCCCAATTTTTCCCTTCGCGAAGGGGAGGAATTGGCGCTGATGGCAGTGCCTGCCCCTGAAGGGGAGCACTATCGTACGGCTGATCCAGCCTACGCCGGGCTGCAGCAGCTGCGCCCCTACGCAGGCGTGCAGGGCGTCCTGCGCCGTAATGCTGCAGGGCGCTATTACGATATGAGCGGGCAAGCTTTGTATTCGGAAACAGCGCTGATAACCGCCCTGCGTCAGTATGCCCCCCGGGAATGGGCCACCCCCAAGGGCAACCGCTATCGCCCAGGCAGCCCAATGATGACTGCGCCGTCTCGGCAGGTTATGGCCATTACAGACCTTACGACTCCTGCAGGCGACCCTGCCAACGGCTATATCGCCGGCACGGTAGTGGCAGACAACGAGCTCATCATCACTGGCAGTGGCTTTGGGGCTACAACAGGCACCGTGCTTTTTGCGAATGCAGATAATGGGGGGGGGAATCAGGTGTTTTCGACCGTCGCAAGCGATTATCCCGTCTGGACAGATACGGAGATCCGGTTGAAGATCCCTGATGGTGCCGGCACCGGAACGCTTTTTGTAAGGGACGCTGCTGAAAACGTGGTCGGCAGTACCACCATTACTATCCTTTATTCTGGTATAGCGACCTACTCTAATTTAAATAATTCCATTCCGGAAACCAGGTTTCATTCCCGGCTGGCCAATATCAATGGAAATGGTGGTTATACCTTGCTCTACAATACGAACCTCCCGAACACAAGCAGCGATTTTTTTGGAAATACAGCCGCTACCGCCGCTTTTGAGCGGGCACTGTTGAATTGGCAGGCACGGGGCATCAATTTCCAAGTTGGAGACCCTGCCTCCACAGCAGTCGCACCTCAGAATAGAGACCAAACCAACGTCATCAGCTTCTCGGGCACCTTGCCTTCCGGGACGCTGGCCATCACCTATTCTTTTTTTAGTGGCTTTTTGTGTGGCGGCAGTGTGGCAAGGTGGTACATTGAAGATTTTGACATTGCATTTAATGATGCCATCAACTGGAATTATGGCCCGAGCGCCACAAGTGGCGGGCAGACCGATTTTGAAACGGTCGCTCTGCACGAGCTAGGCCACGCAGTTGGGCTGGGGCACGTTATTGATGCAGGTACGGCGGTCATGCATCATGCCTTAAGCCCCAACACTGATATCCGTACCTTGTCCTTTTCAGAGGAAGAGGGGGGCGACTTCATGCTCAGTGCAGGTACCGCCCCCGCTGAATGCGGCAGTGTGGGCCCTATGCAATCTTTCTCCCCCCCGCTCCCCGTGCGCTTGTCTTCTTTTGTGCTGCGCAAGGAAGGGGAAAGCAAAAGCCTGCTCGCCTGGTCTACCGCAACGGAACAGGACAACGACTTTTTCACCGTGGAGCGCTCGGGCGACGGCCGCAATTATCACCCCATAGGGCAAATCGATGGGGCAGGGACTTCACAGGCTGCCCATTATTACAGCTATCTGGACCACCTTCCTTTGGCGGGCTGGAACTACTACCGGCTCCTGCAGACCGATTACGACGGTGCCAGGGAGGTCATCTCCGAAGGGCGGCTATGGTTTTCAGGCCAGCTGCCGGAGGTGTTCAAAGCTTGGCGCAGTGGCGATGGGCAGCTCACGGTGCAGTTCCGCGGAGAAGCGGGCGCAGCGCCCCGCGAGGTGCAGTTGGTCGCGCTGACCGGTCAGGTGCTCCAATCGTGGAGCTGGGATGCCGCACCGGGCTTGCAGCAGCAGACGTTCAGCCCAGGCCGGCTGCCTCGCAGCACTTATCTGTTGCGGATGATAATGGACGGGCAGGGGGCAGCCTGCCAGAAGTTGATATGGTAAGGGGGCGCTTGGCAGGCTATTCCTGTAAGCTCGGCAGCTAGAGCTTGGCAAAGGGGGGGGCGGTCGGCCCTGCTGGAAAATGGGCAGGCAATCGGTTGAGCGAGCGCCAAATTCCGCTCGTTCATGTAGCGCAAAAGTAGAAAGCGGCTGAACTGAACGCTAGCTCAGCTAAGCCTGCGGTACTAAAAGGTATAACTAACTAGAAAATTAACCACTGTATGCCACTAAATTTGCATTAACTTTGCTGGAGATTCGAGCCGTGCCGCGCTTGGGGAGATGATTAGCAGTACTAAGGGGCAGGCTCTTAGTTCAAACAATGAACGTTGTTTTGTTCAAAAGCACACTCTCAGTGTGGCATGACGTGGGCTTTGTCCAATGCGCCGCAACCATCTAGGCTTTGTCGGATTTATTATGTTATCGGACGAGCGCTGCGGAGGGGTGGGAAGCCCGATAGGGCCGAGCGGACAGCGAGCCCCGGAGCATAGCGGCCCCATGCCCTTAGGCAGGGGGAGGCCCCAAACCTAACGCATGGCAGGCAAAAAATACAATCTGTATGATGAGCCCTGGCATTGCGCGGAAATGGAATCGCTCATCAATAATTAATCACAATATTATGCAAATGAAAAACAGCTCCTTAATCTGGTTTTCTGCTTGCCTCTTCTTTGGGCTACTGGCCTTCAAGCCTCAAACGGTATGGGCACAGTCTGCCAGCCAAGGGAATGTCTATATTTCCGGCGGACAGGAAATGGCTATTTTGGGCCTTTCACACTATTTTGAAAATAGCAGCAATGGCGATCTGCCAGGCATGATACAGACACAGCGTTCGGCCCCACAGGGGTACGTGAGCTTCTTCGGCAGTGCCGAAGCTTTGAGGCAGACAGATGCAGCACATGTAGACGGCTACGTGAAAAAGTACGGCAATACGGCTTTTTCTTTTCCGGTAGGCGATGGCACTGTGCTACGGCAGCTGTCGATCTCAGCGCCTACAAATGCCAATGATGCTTATGCCGTGGCCTGGCTGCCTGGCGATCCTTCTAGCGTTGGCGACCCTTCGGACGGAGGCGCCTTGCACTCCATTCTGGCAGTAGGCGACAGTCTGGCTTCTGTGAGCCCGGCCGGGCAATGGGATTGGCTGGCTTTGTCTGGCACAGGAGAAGGGTTGTCCATTACGGTGAGCATCCCGGATATGACTGGTTTTGCGGAGGCCACCGACTTACGGTTGGCAGGATGGGATGGCGGCCAATGGGTAGCACTAGGCACTACGGGGGCTACGGGCCTTGCTGCCGGAAGTACCCTTACCGGGACTATGATGGCTGGCATCAGTGCTATTGGTATTGGCCAGCAAGCTAACTCCCCCCCGCTCCCCGTGCGCTTGTCTTCTTTTGTGCTGCGCAAGGAAGGGGAAAGCAAAAGCCTGCTCGCCTGGTCTACCGCAACGGAACAGGACAACGACTTTTTCACCGTGGAGCGCTCGGGCGACGGCCGCAATTATCACCCCATAGGGCAAATCGATGGGGCAGGGACTTCACAGGCTGCCCATTATTACAGCTATCTGGACCACCTTCCTTTGGCAGGCTGGAACTACTACCGGCTCCTGCAGACCGATTACGACGGTGCCAGGGAGGTCATCTCCGAAGGGCGGCTATGGTTTTCAGGCCAGCTGCCGCAGGTGTTCAAAGCTTGGCGCAGTGGCGATGGGCAACTCACGGTGCAGTTCCGCGGAGAAGCGGGCGCAGCGCCCCGCGAGGTGCAGTTGGTCGCGCTGACCGGTCAGGTGCTCCAATCGTGGAGCTGGGATGCCGCACCGGGCTTGCAGCAGCAGACGTTCAGCCCAGGCCGGCTGCCTCGCAGCACTTATCTGTTGCGGATGATAATGGACGGGCAGGGGGCAGCCTGCCAGAAGTTGATGTGGTAGAGGGCTTTCTGCCAACGGCCTGAGCGCTGTTTTTAAACCTGCTGCCATGAGAAAAAGGGCTGTTGCCATCGGCAACAGCCCTTTTGTTCTAAAAAAAGCTTTGGCCTCAAGAAGGCTGCTTAGCGCGTGTTTGGAGCGGTTTCATTCTGAGAATCCAGAGAGAAAGCCATGTTCATAAAGCCTTGGTTTGCAATAGGAACGAGCTCCAAGCAAGCTTCTAGAGGTGGATGACCTCCCCGTACGCAGCGGCAGCAGCTTCCATTACAGCTTCGCTCATAGTGGGGTGGGGGTGGACCGTCTTGATGATCTCGTGCCCGGTCGTTTCCAGTTTGCGGGCAGCAACTACCTCTGCGATCATTTCCGTGACGTTGGCACCGACCATGTGGGCACCCAGGAATTCTCCGTATTTGGCATCAAATACCACCTTGACAAACCCTTCTTTGGCACCGGCGGCACTAGCCTTGCCAGAAGCCGAGAACGGGAATTTGCCAACTTTTACTTCATAGCCAGCTTCCTTAGCCGCCTGTTCGGTCATGCCTACAGAAGCGACCTCAGGAGAGCAGTAGGTACAGGAAGGGATGTTGTTGTAATCGAGGGGCTGTGGGTTTTCGCCTGCGATTTTTTCTACACAGATGATGCCCTCTGCGCTAGCAACGTGAGCCAGTGCAGCGCCCGGCACCACATCGCCTATGGCATAGACCCCGGCAACGTTGGTCCGGTAGTACTCATCTACTTTGATGATGCCACGGTCGGTTTGGATGCCGAGGGCTTCCAGCCCGATGTTTTCCGTGTTGGGGGTGACGCCAGCTGCCGAAAGGACGATATCGCACTTCAGCTCCTGCGTTTTGCCGCTCTTGCGGTCTTTGACGACCACGGTGCATCCGCGGCCCTTGGTGTCAACCGATTCGACAGCGGTATTGCCCAAGACCTCGATGCCTTTTTTCTTGTATATTTTGGTCAGCTCTTTGCTGACATCAGCATCCTCGCGGGGCACGAGGCCCTGCTCCATGAATTCCACGATGGTCACTTCTGTGCCGATGGAGCTGTAAAAGTAAGCGAACTCTACGCCGATCGCGCCAGCGCCTACCACAATCATTTTCTTAGGCTGCTTGTCGAGGGTCATTGCTTTGCGGTATTCGATGACCTTCTTGCCATCGATGGGCACATTAGGCAGCTCCTTGGCCCGGCCCCCGGTAGCGATAATGATGTGCTCAGCGGCGTAAGTAGTGGTGTTGCCTTTGTCGTCCGTCACTTCCACCTTCTTGCCCCGTGCCAGTTTGCCGTGCCCGTTCAGCACCGTAATTTTATTTTTGCGGAAAAGGAAGTTGATGCCCTTGCTCATACCGTCTGCTACGCCCCGGCTGCGCTTTACCATGCCTTCGAAGTCAGCCTCTGCTTTATCCACTTTTATGCCGTAGTCTTCTGCATGGCTGATGTATTCGAACACCTGAGCGCTCTTGAGCAGCGCTTTAGTCGGGATGCAGCCCCAGTTGAGGCAGATGCCGCCAAGAGATTCGCGTTCTACAACGGCTACCTTCATGCCCAGCTGAGAGGCGCGGATGGCAGCTACATAACCTCCAGGGCCGCTGCCAACTACAATAAGATCGAATTTATCCATAAGGTAATTACCGGTTTTGTAATGCCGCAAACAGCTCGCTCCTGAAAACGGAAAGCCCCTTGCAGGCATTGTGCTTAATGATGGTTGCCAGAATGCCGGTGCAGGCATCGGGCGGGCGGGTGCTCGCACACCCGGAATTTAGCGCCGCTAATATACTGAGAATTGGCTGGCAATAAAAAAAGAACTCCACTGCACCTAAGCAGCGGAGCCCGTACTAACTTGCTGATACTATCTTTTATGGATTGGGGCTTTAATTTTGCCCCGTTCGTTTTACGCCTTTGTAATAAGCTTTTCAAAAGTACTGGAATAGGCTGCCCTCCGCAAATAATATCGCTGACAATTTGTCAATCGTCTGATTTGATTACAGTTGTCATTTTTTTGGTTAAACTAGTGATTAGCAGTATTTTGGGTATTGATTTTTTATGTTAATCGATACTGGGGCTGCACTCGTATTAAGAATAGCAGTATGGCTAAAGGCTTGTCTTTCTGTTGTTTTAGGGCCTTGGCAGGGCTACGGTGCTTCCCATACCTCAGCTGTCAGTTCCAGCTGACTGCCCTTGCGCTTTCCGCTCAATTTGAACTGTAGCCCAGGCTGCAGGGCAACGGTGCTGCCCGGTGCCTTCAGGTTTTCGGAGCGCTCGCTGATGGCCTCGCTCATAGCCAGATAGCTGAGGTAAGGCGCCCCGAGCTGCCCCAGCCCTTCGAAGTGGGCTGAAGCAAAAGCGGGCCAGTCGATCTCCCCGGCCCCTCCCTGAGGAGCGGGCCACCTGAAGATGAAGACCTGCCGGATATGATCGCAGCCGCTCTGCTGTATTTCTACCTCCGTGAATTGGTTCAACAGGAAGGATTCAGTAGCGGCTGCTTTTTGGCGGGTGAAGGAGTGCCGGCTCACCCCTGCCACAGAGGCATTGAAAACAGGCTCAGGAGCCGCATAGCGGCAGCCCGAAAAGGCATCTTTGGCAGGAGGGTCGCTGACGCAGCCCAGCACTCCTGATAGGGTCAGCAGCAAATAACCGGAGCACAACCCCAGGCGCAATCGTTTCCATGAACGGTGGTTAAACAATTATTTCCTTTTTTGCGTTAGGCTAGCGGTTTATCACAAGGTACGAAGATAGGGCGCCGCTAAGTTACGCAGTGCTCTCCTCGCCCTTAAATTCGAATCCTGAAAAATATAACGCCTTTATGATTAATTCCAAATACCAAGGCAACGGCAACGGCGCTGTTGTCAACGGGCACGCACGCTCCAATGGCCACGCTTACATCCATGATATGGGCGATGCGCACGCAGCCTCATCCGCCGAGACCCCGCTGCGGCCAGACGCATTCGACTTGTCGGATGAGGAAAAGATGGAGGAAATCTCCCGCCATTTCCGGGCCATCATGGAGACCCTCGGGCTCGACCTGACCGATGACTCCCTCAATGGCACGCCCCGGCGGGTAGCCAAAATGTTCGTCAAGGAGATATTTGGAGGGCTGCACCCCGATGCTAAACCTTCCATTTCCCTTTTCGAAAACAAATTCGGCTACCGGCAGATGCTGGTAGAGAAGGGCATCCGGGTACAATCCTTCTGCGAGCACCACTTCCTGCCCATTACGGGCAAATGCCATGTGGCCTACATCGCCAACGGCCAGGTCATCGGGCTGTCCAAGCTCAACCGCATCGTAGAGTATTATGCCCGCCGCCCGCAAGTGCAGGAACGCCTTACTGTACAGATCGCCAATGAGCTCAAAAAAGTGCTCCGCACAGAAGACATTGCCGTATACATCGATGCGAGCCACATGTGCGTGGAGATGCGCGGCATCAAACACACCCACTGCAGCACCGTAACGACCGAATATGGCGGGAAGTTCCTCAATGAGAACACCCGCAATGAATTCCTGCAAGCCATCAAGGGCGAGCTGAAATAGTACTGGCCGCCCCCTGCCCATCATCACATTCCATCATTCAAAATATAACAAGTTTATGGCTGTTGAAATGCTGGCCAACAAACGCGTACTGATTATAGGAGCCACCGGTGGCATAGGGTCGGAAGCGGCCAAGCTCATTGCTGGCTCTAAAGCCAGGCTCTACCTCGCAGGCAGGGATGCCGACAAACTCAAAGCAGTGGCTGATGCCTGCAAAGTGCCTCACGATCACACCTTTCAGATGGATGTGGCCGATGCCGCCTCTGTACAATCCGTGGCCGATCAGCTGCATCAGGAGCTAGGGCAGCTAGACATCCTGATCAATGCAGCAGGGGTGGGCTATCTCAAAAAGTTCGAAAACATCGAGCTGGATGATTTCTCCCGTTTGATCGACATCAACCTCAAAGGGGCCTTCATCGTGATGCAGGCATTCCTGCCCCCGATGAAGGATGCCAAGAAAGGCCTGATCATCAATATACCTGGAGTCTTAGGCAAAGCCCCTATGGCCGCCGCCGCGGCCTACGCCGCTTCCAAATACGGGCTCAACGGCATGGTCAAGTCTTTGCGCGAAGAGCTCAAGCGCACACAGGTGCGGCTGACCAACCTTTATCTGGGAGGGGTAGACTCTGCCTTCTGGGACGACATCGACATGCCGGTCAACCGCGATAAGTTCATCTCTGCCCAAGAAGCTGGCCGGGCAGTTTGGTTCCTCTGCCAGCAGCCCACCTCCGGAGTGGTATCCGAAATGGTCATTCAGCCTTTCAACCATCAAGTCATTTAGCCAAAAGAGCAGCATCCCCGTGGGATGGGCCCTCCCCCTGCCAACCGGCAGGGGGCGCTACGCTCCGGGGCTCGCTGTCCGCTCGGCCCTATCGGGCTTTGCACCCCTGCGCATCGCTAGGCCGGTGCAAGGGTAGGGGCAGTAGATTTGATTTTCCCGGCGCCCGGTTTCCCATTGTGCTCAATTATAGACGGAAAATGACTTTGGGCTTTTGGGCGCATAAAACCACTCCGATTGTTTTCGTACAATATTTGGCCTAAACATGTCGGCCAATAAGAAGGGAGCATTTGGAGGGCCATAAAAACTAAGGATTTATAGCCGCCTGTTGTGGCAGCATGCCCGTCTGTAAAGCGTTGATTTGTTGATTGTACTGAATGGCACAGAGGGGGCGGGGCAGTGGCAAAACTACACTCGTAAGCGGTGCTTAAGTAAGCTGGCAGTGCCAGCTCAGGAAGGCGTATTGGTACGGCTGATGAAGACCTAAGCTGGCAGGCAGTTATTATAGAAAAAGGAAAAGGGGCAGACCCCTCTTCCAGAATTGCGAAGCACCTTGAAGAGATCAAGGTATAATCGTATGCTTCTACTACCTCAACATTATCGTTTGATGCCAATTTGGCATTTGGTCTTGACTACAGCCTTTCGGGCGAATATTGGAGAAGAGGCCCTTGCAAAATAGGGTGTCAAGGCATTGGGGGGATAGCCAAGGGCCGATAGCTTTTGCACTGTTGGCGGATCCTAATTCGGAAGCCCTCTTCTTCACAACAAATTATGAACAATCGTGACCCTTTTAGGCCGAACCGCGGCGAGGCAGAGGAGCGCATGTTTAGCCTTGCGCTGCCCGCCCAAGATTTGGGCTTATGCCTGCCGCCAGAATGTACATGAAATGGAATTAAAAGCTGTTTTTATGCATATGTGGTTGATTGTGTTGCCATAAATTTAAACCCCTTTAGCTGCCCCTACAATTGCATATTCATGCCAAAATCAAGCATTTGGAGAAATGGGATGGACTTTTGCTCCTATTGCCCCAGCAGCGGTTGTTTTTTTGATCGGGCGTGAACCAAACTGCCGCAGGCGTTTATGCTTTTCGGGCTTTAGCCTGGCACCGGCCTAGCGCTGCGAAGGGGGGGACGCCCGATAGGGCCGAGCGGATAGCGAGCCCCGGAGCATAGCGGCACCTGCCCGCTGGCAGGGGCAGGCCCCCAAAAAAGACAATCTGGTTTGCGCCCCTCTCGACTTCTTGATTTAGCCCCTGTTCGCCCAGCAGCTCCTGTCAGGCAGGTTGTGAGTGAAAAAACAGCATCTTCAAATTTTCATGCCACGAAGTAGACGCGGAGCGAAGCACTGGCTTGGTGTATTACAAGTAAAGCTTACGCTTTGGAGGCAGTCAGGCTATGGCCTCCGCCGGATATTTTTAGGTGCTTGTATGAAAGGGAGTCGGGGATGGAAATGATGAATTCTTTGGTTTTGGCAGAGCGGTTTTTAATGCTCATTGTACCATCGATCTCTTTTAGGAGCGCGGTGCTAAGCTTCAAGCCTAAGCCCCAAGAGCCCGTATTAAAGTGTTGCTCGGAGGCAGCTTGGGGAGAGGTGTTAGGAAGGGGAGAGGGAGAAACAGAATTGCGGATTGCGATTTGAGTATCCCCTTTTACTTTGTTCAGGGTTACGCTGACAACGCTGCCGTGGGGTGAATATTTGATTGCATTGGAGATCACATTTTCAAGGACATGCTGGAGAACATGGTAGTCTGATTCTACTTCAACTGTTGATGCTGGAGGGGCAAAGGCGAGCTGGATGTTTTTGGCCTCAGCAGTTAGCGAAAAAGCGTTTATCGTTTCTAGCAGCATGTGGGTAAGGTTGAACGGTTTGATATTGAGGAAGGATTCAGTGTTTGATGTGTTTTCTATTTCCAAGATTTTCGCAATGGCTGCCTCTATCCTTGCAAGCGCTTTTTGCAAAGGGCTTAAGTTTAGGGCCTGCCTATGAGCGTTTTGGCTGTTCAGCATCTGAGTATTGATATAAGCGGAGAAGAGCGGAGACTTGATGTCATGTACAATAAGACTGATGTACTGTTGCCGTTGGGCAATGGCAGTTTTAAGTTTATGGTTGGTTTGGGTCAATTGCTCTTTGAGCTGACTGAGCTGGTTCTTCTTTTTACTGAGGTTGGAATAGAGCCATAGTATGCCTGCTGTCATTAGGAAAAACAATACCAAAGCCGCTGTCAGTTTAAAAATGGCAGCGCGTTTCTTTTCATTAGAGACGGCCAGTTCATTTATAGTAGTTTCTTTTTCCTGGATAAGGAAAGAGCTCTCAACCGCAGCAATCTCCCGTATACGCTTTTCGTCAATTAGGGCTTCTTTTAGCTCAGTTGCAAGGCGTAGATAGTGGTAGGCGCTGTCTGTCAGCCCTTGTTGATGAAACGCCTCACTAAGAGATTCGTAGATGGTCAGCCGATAGGCATCCCACATTTTATCATCATTAGCATTTAACAGGGTTAAGGCAGACTTAGCGGTTTGGTAAGCACGGTCAGGTTTCCCTATGGCAAGATAATTCTTAGCGAGGGTGCCGTGCATAGTTGCCAACATCTCCAAATTAGGTGGGGACGAATATTCTGAGATTAAGTTTTCTAGCCGATGATTGCTCTCAATCGTTTTTTTGAGCTGGCCAGACTTGCCGTAAGCTTCCGCGAGGGTAGTTTCTGAAATGTGCTTTTTGGTGGTAATGCCGAGGTGCTCATAGAGGGCAATTGCCTTTTGCGCAAAAAGGATAGAAGAGTCGATTTGCACACGGTTGATAGAGGTCAATGCTATGGTCTGATAAACATCGGCAAGCACCATAGAGTCCTTGAGCTTTTCCGCAATAACCAGGTTGCGAGCATTATATTCTGCCGTTTTATCGTAGTCTCCGATTTCAGCATAGATGCCTGCAATATTTATTGCTGTTTTTAATTTCCGCACCTCCCATTCTCTTCCTTTTTCGCGTAAGGTGATATTGTAAGCTTTTCGGAAATAGTACATGGCTTTGTAGTAATCCGGTACTAAAGTGAGGATATAGCCCCGTGCGGTATAGGCGGTCACAAGTTTGTCTTTTAGCTGATGCTCGATTGCGATAGCTTCTAGCTTATTCAGCAGAGGCACTTGCAGGCCTAGGTCATAGAGGTCATTGGTCAGGATTTTCCCGATCAGGTAGTCTGCCTGGGCCTCTGGCGTTGGAATGCCATGTAAAGAATCGAGAATGGATTGGGCATGGGAGCTGTAGGAGGCGAGGGCGGCGAAGGGAAGGCTGGCTGTGAATAGCAGAGATAGCACGGCCCCTTTCCAAACCCTTCTTAAGGGGAGTTTCGGGTAACGTTTTTTCATGGTGCACAGTGGTATGGTCGAGTAAAAAAGTTAAATGGCTTAGGAGGATTGGACTTGACTGCTTAATCGCTTGTTTGGAGCGGTTTTGTTTTGAAAATCAGTGGTTTGTGCCTAGCTGTTGTGGCAATATGGCTACAGGCTTATGGCGAAGCCACTACATTTGAGTTTAGCGGGCTAAATGGGGATTTAGTGAGGGGGCGTAGTCTGCAAAGCGTTGATTGACAACAGGAAAAAGCTTCGGATGTGGCCTAAGGATTGTATGCTTCCGCAGACTGCTTTGGTGCCCTTAAGGGCTCAAGTTTGTTCCGGAGCTGTGTTTTGTTGTTTACATTGAGTTTTTTGTACAATACCCTGACATAGTGGCGTATGGTGTTGACAGACAAGAACATCTTTTCGCCCACCTCTTCGTAGGTGAGCCCTTGTATCAGCCACCTAGCGGCCTCTACCTCGCGTTCGTTGAGCCCATGTTGGGCTATCAGCTGGTCTGCCCGTGCGTGCTGTTTGTCTGGGGCAGATTGTTGCAGAAGGGTTTTGATTTGAGATGCAGGCTCATTGGAAAGGAAGAACCCCCCTGCCATAACAATATGTATAGCCCGGATCAATAGGTCGGGATTGCTGCCTTTCTGGAAAAAGCCCTGTACCCCTTTTTGAGTGATAGAGCGCGAATAGATGTGCTGATCTTTATGCCCGCTCAGGATGAGTATTTTGGGGGAGGCGTAGCCTTTTTCCTCATACCGTTCATGTATAGCGTCTACGTAATCCAGGGCGTTCTCATTGTTGCCGAGCTCTATGTCTAGCAGCAAGAGGTCGATTGGAACAAGGCTTTTGTTTAAAAAATTAAAGATGCAGGATTCTGCTACTAAGCACTTCAGCTCATCAAAATACTCAAGGAATGCTTTCAAATCTTGCAGGAGGTTGAAGTCATCATCGATTATCCCTAGCTTCAGCATAACAATACAAATGTTTTAAACCAAGCCAAAAATCGAGGGGGGGGGTAGAGGAGATGGCTAGTTTTAAGTTTAGAAAACGGTTCGTTTTGCAAAAAAAGGCAGAGCTGCCACAGCAAGGCGTGGCTCGCCTATTTAGGATAATGAAGCTTTTTAGGTGGGTAATAACTTTTTGTTGGCCGGTGGCTTACACAAGGCTTAACTTTTGGAGATGCTAACCTAGCATCTCTTAGTGTTGAGCGGCTTTTGCTAGAAGCGCAGGTGCTTGTACTAGGAGTAACACGTGTTGGTTTGAAAAGGCATATAACATGTAGTTAGCAGGCACTAGCTATAATTCTAGTCCAAACATAGGGATATAAAACCTTATTGTCAAACCCGAGGCAGGTGCAGGCCTAGAAAAACACAGCAAGCCTTTTCAATTTAGCATGAATATGCGGTTGTTTTTATAGACAGTTAATCTTAGTGGATTGCCTTTGTCGGGGGCATTTTGGCATAATCATGCAATTGCAATGCCCTGTAGCTCCTGTTAAATTTGCCACAGATAAACAACGCAAAATATCTAGTTCGGCTGTGGAGTCAGCAAGGGATGAAGGCCTGTTTTGGGGCTAAGCCAAAATAGTTCAACGTGCTTTGTTGTCTCCGCCCCTCCTAGCAAGCCCAAAGCTACTGAAACTGTAAAGCGCTTCACATCCTGCTCGCGGGCCGCTCTGGCCTAGAGTTTGCTTTTACAGCCCATCTCCTGCTTTGAATGATGAACAGGCACTTCTTGGACTACGCTAACAGACTAAAAACCAAGGACCATGAACAGGTTTATCATTCACTTGAAGCCCTGGGCTTACGCTTCGGGGCGCAAACTATTTTCATTGATGAAATCAAGTTTTACTTCAGCGCTTAGGAGTATCAGCGCTGGAATTATTTGGGCATCCTTTGCGCTCCTGCTTTATTTTGCCTTTGGCGCTAATGATGAAGATAAACCTACAGCACTGACAGCCTCGGCAGGCATGGAGATGGAAGTTGTAGACCTTGGTTGCGGGGAAGAGTGATGTTCCCCCAAATATCAGGCCTGCCACGAGTTCACAAGGAGAGCGCTGCTTATGTTCAAAGCTCCGGCTAACACCGCGTTTTTTGCTCAGCTTGAGCGTTGTATTTCTAAGGTATGGATGCGATGATTATAAGGAAAGCAAATGAAGTACAATTGAGTTGAGTAAGTAGAAACATTCATACTTAATGTTTGGAGACTTAGTTTGTGTCTGAGTCACTTAGGAGTTTCTGTGGGGGCAAAGGCCCCCACCTTTTTAATTCTTGCTTTTATACTATAGTGGAATGGTATACTACAGTCGTCAGACAAGGGGGGCTTCGATTGGGGGGCATGTTTAGGATGCTCGGGTATAAGCCAAAGTACCGAATGTTCCTTAGTTGTATGTTAGCACCGGCCTAGCGCTGCGAAGGGGGGGACGCCCGATAGGGCCGAGCGGATAGCGAGCCCCGGAGCATAGCGGCACCTGCCCGCGGGCAGGGGCAGGCCCCTATCCTTGCGGAGGGGGCAGTCCCCATTCTGGGAAGCAGGCTGGGCAGGCTCCACGCAGCAGGGGTAAACCGGGGCATTGGGGGCTGTAAAAGCTTTTGGTTAAGTAGGCTTAAGTTTTGGCCCTTTCATTTGGGCAGATAGCTGCTTTTTGAGCGAATCTTTCTCAGTAGCGGTTGCCAAAAAAAACAACTATTCTTAATAAAAACTTGGGTTGTCATAACAAGGACAGACGCAACAATCTTTTTTATGGCTTCAAATGATGGTGCGCGGATTGAGGCGAGGCAGAAACAAATCGTAGACGATCTGTATAAAGATTACAATGATGCCCTCTTCAAGTATTGCCTTACCTTCCTAAAGCAGGAAGCGCTTTCCTGAGACGCAGTGCAGGATGTTTTTTTAAAAGTGATGATCAATTTTAACAGCCTAACGAACAAGGATGCTTTGGCCGGCTGGCTTTTCCGGATTGCCAGGAATCACTGTATTGATATCTTGCGGCAAAAAAGGCGTAACCGGGATGTAGCTTTGGAATCCAGCGCTCATCTCTTGTTGCATCAGCTTTCTGTCCAGCAAGGGGATGGGTTCGTGCCAGATGCTGTTGAGATAGAAAGAAAAGTTGTTGAGGGGTTGTCCCGGCTAGAGAAACTTGCTCCCCTAGACTTTAAGATTTTACTGATGAAATACAGGGAAGATTTGACGATAAAGGAGATTGCAAGCGACTTGAAAATCAGAGAAGGGGCAGTGAAAATGAGGATCCACCGTGCCAAACACAGGGCTCAGTCCTTGTTGAAGGAAAAAGCATAGCTTGGCTTTGACTGCCGGTTTGTATCACAGTGCTATGTAATTAAAGCAAGGATAGTGGGCACAACCAGCTTTTCGCTCTTTACCTTTAACATTGCGCCCGTCTGAAGTTTCCGGCCTTACAAACCAGCCCAACACTGCCAAGCCAAGCATACTGTCAGCGGCTGTAAATGCTTGACGCCACCTTGTGCAGCCATGATCACCCCTGAGCCTTATCCGTCAGCCATTTCCGCGCATTGATGAAAGCTTGGAGCCAGGGCGATACCTCATCCTGCCGCTGAGCAGGGTAGTGGGCCCAGTTCCAGGGGAAAATGGAGCGCTCTATATGCGGCATAGTAGCTAGGTGGCGGCCATCCGGGCTGGCCAGCATGGCGGTGGCATAACTGCTGCCATTGGGGTTGGCAGGGTAGCCTTCGTAGGCATATTTGGCTACAATGTGATAGGCGTCCTCTGGCAGGCCTAAGTTGAATTTCCCTTCTCCATGTGAAATCCAAACGCCCAGTGTGCTGCCTTCTAAGCCAGACAGCATGACGGAGTTGTTCTTGCCTACCGTTACGGAAGTGAAACCGCTTTCGTGCTTGTGCGAATCGTTGAAGCCCATCAACGGGTGGGGAGCGTGGCCAGGGTAAATGAGCCCCAGCTCCATGAAAAGCTGGCAGCCATTGCAAATGCCTATAGATAATACGTCTTCCCGGGCAAAGAACCCTTCCAATGCAGCCTTGGCTTTCTCATTGTACTTGAATGCGCCCGCCCAGCCTTTGGCAGAGCCCAATACATCTGAATTGGAAAAACCGCCCACTGCTCCCAGGAATTGAATGTCCTCGAGCGTCTCCTTGCCGCTCATCAGGTCGGTCATGTGCACATCCCTTACTTCGAATCCGGCAAGGAACAGGGCGTGCGCGAGCTCGCGCTCAGAATTGCTCCCCTTTTCCCTTAGTATGGCCGCTTTAGGCTTGTAGCCAGCCGCCTGCGGCAGCTTGCCGCTGAAAGAGGCTGGGAAGTGGTACTGCAGTGGCTGCTCCTTATAGTTGGCATACCGGGCATCAGCCAGCCCGGCAGCGGTCTGCTTTTGGTCCAACAGCCAGGACGTCTCATACCAGATATCCCGAAGTTTTGGGATATCGAATTCATGCCGCTCCCCGTTGTTCTCCACGATGAGGGCACTGCCTGCCCCAACCTCCCCGATAAGGTGGCAGGGTATCGGGAATTGTGCGAGGTCAGCAGCGAAGGAGGCGTCTTTCAGCTGTATGACCACGCCAGCATTTTCAGCAAACAAGACTTTCACGCTATCGGGCTCCCCAAGAGGGGAGAGGTCGAGGTGTGCAGAAAGGCCGTTATCGGCAAAGCACATTTCCAGCAGGGTGGTGATCAAGCCTCCGGACCCGATATCGTGGCCAGCAGCCACCCCACCTTTTTTGATCAGCTCTTGCAAGGCATTGAAGGCAGCAGCAAGCTGCTGTGCGCTTTTGATGTCCGGCACATTTGTGCCGATTTTGTTGCGGGCCTGGGCAAAAGAGCTGCCGCCAAGGGAGAACGCCTCTTGTGAAAAATTGAGGTAATATACCGGCCCTGCGCCTTTTTGGAAAACGGGCTCAACAACCTTATTGATATCGGAGCATACTCCAGCCCCGGAAATGATGACCGTGCCCGGCGCCAGTACCTCGCCCTCAGGGTATTTCTGCTTCATGGAAAGGGAGTCCTTCCCGGTCGGCACATTGATGCCAAGCGCGATGCAAAAGTCAGAAACGGCTTTTACCGCCTCGTATAAGCGAGCATCCTCGCCCTCATTGCGGCAAGGCCACATCCAGTTGGCAGAGAGGGAGACCGACTTGAGCCCTTCCTCCAAAGGCGCCCATACGATATTGGTCAGCGCTTCCGCTATCGCATTTCTAGAGCCGGCTTTGGGGTCGATCAGCGCACTGACCGGCGCGTGCCCGATAGAGGTGGCTACGCCGTAGGGCGTATCAAACCCCAGCGCCATCACGCCACAGTTGTTCAGCGGCAGTTGCAAAGGGCCAGCACACTGTTGTTTGGCCACAAGGCCGCCCACACAGCGGTCTACCTTATTCGTGAGCCAGTCTTTGCAAGCGACGGCCTCCAGGCGCAGCACCTGCTCCAAGTAGGTTTGCAGTTGGCCAGGCTCATAGGTTACCTCTTCGAATTGCAGTGCCACCGGCTTGTCCTCCATAATGGTTTCCGGGGAGCTGCCAAAGAGGTCTGCCAAGTCGAGGTCGAGGGGCTTTTCGCCCGTTTTCTCGGATACGGCAGAGAACCGCATATCGCCGGTCACTTCGCCTACTACGTACATTGGGGCGCGCTCGCGCTCGGCAATCCTTTGCAGCAGGGGCAAATCTGCTGCTGAGACGATCAGCCCCATGCGCTCTTGAGATTCATTGCCGAGGATCTCCTTGGCAGAGAGGGTAGGGTCGCCTACGGGCAAGGCATCCAAGTCGATACGGCCGCCGGTTTCTTCCACCAGCTCTGAGAAACAGTTGAGGTGGCCGCCGGCACCATGGTCGTGGATGGCCACTATAGGGTTATGAGCGCTCTCCACGAGGTTGCGGATGGTATTGGCCACCCGTTTCTGCATTTCTGGGTTGGACCGCTGAACGGCATTGAGGGTAATGCCGCTGTCGAAAGCACCGGTGTCAGCAGAGGAGACTGCGGCCCCGCCCATCCCGATACGGTAATTGTCGCCACCAAGAAGCACAATCTTGTCCCCTTTTTGGGGCGTATGCTTGAGGGCTTGGCTAAGCCGGCCTGAGCCGACGCCCCCAGCCAGCATGATGACTTTGTCGAACCCGAGCTGACGGGCATGCTCCTCGTGCTCAAAAGTGAGGAGGGAGCCGGCGATCAGCGGCTGCCCAAATTTGTTGCCAAAATCTGAAGCGCCATTGGAGGCCTTGATGAGGATGTCCATAGGCGACTGATAGAGCCATTTGCGCTCCGGCATGGCCTGTTCCCATGGGCGGTTTGCTAACAGGCGGGAATAGGCGGTCATATAAACCGCCGTGCCTGCCAAGGGCAGGGAGCCTGTACCGCCCGCCATCCGGTCGCGGATCTCGCCCCCGCTGCCAGTAGCGGCCCCATTGAAGGGCTCTACGGTAGTCGGGAAGTTGTGGGTTTCTGCTTTTAAGGAAACTACTGTGTCCACTTCCTTTTTGGCATAGTTGGAGGGCCGGTCGGGCTGCTCGGGGGCAAACTGCTGCAGCCTTGGGCCTTTCAAGAATGCAACGTTATCCTTATAGGCAGAGACAATACTGTTGGGGTTGGCCTTGGAGGTCTCCCGGATCATAGAAAACAGAGAGCCCGGCTGTTCTTCCCCGTCAATGACAAAACGCCCGTTGAATATTTTGTGCCGGCAATGCTCGCTGTTGATCTGCGAAAAGCCAAAGACTTCCGAGTCGGTAAGCTCACGCCCGATCCGCTGGGCTACCTGCTCAAGGTAGCTGACCTCCTCCTCGCTCAGGGCCAGCCCCTCCGAGGTATTGTAGGCGGCAATATCTGCTATTGGCCGTACAGGCTCCGGCTTGATATCGATGTTGAAAAGCTGCTGCCCGAGCCCTTCAAAACGCTGGCTGAGCATGGGGTCAAAGCCTATCTGATCCGAATAAGGGGTATACTGCTCTATGCGGGCTATGCCGGCAATGCCCATGTTTTGGGTAATCTCCACGGCATTGGTGCTCCAAGGGGAAACCATAGCTGCCCGGGGGCCGATAAAATGGCCGCCCAAAGCCTCCTCCTCGATGAGCGGCTGATTGCCGAACAGCCAAGTGAGCTTTTGGATGTCTTGCCCGGGCAGGGGGGAATTGGCCTGTACGGCAAACACAATACTTTGGGGAGTGCCAAAAAAGTGGATCATCAGCTTGCGGTTTAACATTTGCGCAAAGGTCGTTTCTTCGGGTTAAATAGCCAAGGTTTTCTCTTAGGTTGTTGCGGCCCCTCCTGCTGTGCGCATTTCGTCACGGAACACACTGAGCTTACGGCGGGTCAAGCAGTGCTGACGCATTTGGGCCGGGTGCAAACCAAAATGCCGCAGTCGTTGATGCTTTTAGGCTTTAGCTTGGCATTGGCCTAGCGCTGCGAAGGGGTGGCAAGCCCGACAGGGCTGAGCGGGCAGCGAGCCCCGCAGCATAGCGGCCCCTGCCCATTGGGCAGGGGCAGGCCCCTCCTTTCGGCTTGGCCAGTTCTGCCCAACTATTAGATTTTATTTTCAGGTATTTTAGTGTTAAGGTGCAACTTTCTGCCGCTCAAGCCGTCATTTCAATAGCTTTTGGCCCGAAAAAAAGGTGGGTTCGTCTATGCCGCCTTACTTTTGGGCATAAAATGCCTTATTTTTGTGACTTGTAAAGAACCAGAACACCCGTCCTTATGAAAAAAACACACGCCAAACCCTTCCTGATGACTTTGGTTGCAGCTTGCAGTCTATTCGCTTACACCTACCTGCACGTGGCTTCTAGCTCGGGCATGCCATCTGCTGCGCAGTCCTACGACGAAGCATCACAGTCCGCTGCTGCCCAGGAAGAGGTGGAGTCGCCTACGCTCATCCTGCCAGACGTACAACTCATCAAGCAGCTTTTCGACGCAGGCAAGCGGCTGCTGCCGGCAGGCTAAATGCACGTTTGGGGCTCGCTTTGTTGCCAATCCATGCTTGTGCAGGCCTGCCGGCCATGATGGCACAGCAGGCAGGATTCCTAGATTTTTACAACGGCACCGTTCTAGGCAAGCTTTAAAAGCCATTACGCTCGCCAACACAACCAACCGGGCCCCGCAGCTGCACAGCTGTGGGGCCCGGTTGGTATAGCCCAAAATAGAAAAAGCTCCACCCTTTGATTGTTCAAGCGTGGAGCTTTTCGGCGAAGGTGAGCATTGAGCCTAACGCTTGCGGCGGGCACGGCGCTTTGCCAGGCCGCCCAGTTTTTTGCCACTGCCCCCCGTAGGGGCCCCTGTGCCCATGCCCGGCATCTTGCTCATCTTGTGCATCATCTTGCGCATCTGATCAAACTGCTTCAGGAAAAGGTTGACCTCCTCTATAGAATGCCCGCAGCCTTTTGCAATCCGCTTTTTACGGCTCAGGTTCATCAGCTCCGGATGATTGCGCTCCTGTGGCGTCATTGAAAATATAATGGCCTCCACCTTATTGAACGCACTATCATCAATATCCAGGTTCTTGGTCATCTTGCTCATCCCCGGTATCATATTGATCAAGCTCTTGAGGTCGCCCATCTTCCTGATCTGCCCGATCTGCTCCAAGAAATCGTTGAAGTCAAACTTGTTCTTCCGGATTTTCTTCTCCAGCTTTTTGGCTTTCTCTTCGTCGAACTGCATCTCCGCCTTTTCCACGAAAGAGATGATATCGCCCATGCCCAAAATCCGGCTCGCCATACGGTCGGGATGGAAAACATCCAGGGTCTCCATCTTTTCCCCCATGCTCACAAACTTGATGGGCTTGCCCACTGTGTATTTGATCGACAAGGCCGCCCCGCCCCGGGTGTCGCCATCCAGCTTCGTGAGCACCACCCCGTCATAATTAATACGGTCGTTGAAGGATTTTGCCGTGTTCACCGCATCCTGCCCCGTCATAGCGTCTACCACAAACAGCGTCTCATTGGGCTGAATGGCTTCCTTTACATTGGAGATCTCCTCCATCATCTTCTCGTCAATCGACAAGCGGCCCGCAGTATCCACGATGACCACATCGTGCCCGTGCGCCTGCGCATGCGCGATGCCTTTGAGCGCTATCTCTACCGGGTTTTGGTTGTCCATCTCCTTGTACACCGGCACATTGATCTGCTCGCCAATGACGCTCAGCTGATTGATGGCCGCCGGGCGGTAAACATCACAAGCCACCAAAAGGGGGCTCTTTCTCCGGTTGCCCTTCAGGTGGTAGGCCAATTTGCCGGAAAAGGTAGTTTTGCCCGAACCCTGCAAGCCCGCGATAAGGATCACCGCCGGTTTCCCTTTGATGTCAATATCCGTGACCGTGCCCCCCATGAGGTCTACCAGTTCATCATTGACAATCTTGACCATCAGCTGCCCCGGCTTCACCGCATTGAGGACATTCTCCTGCCCCAGCGCTTTGTCTTTCACCGTATCCGTAAACTCCTTGGCAATTTTGTAGTTCACGTCCGCAGCCACCAGGGCACGACGTATCTCCTTCACCGACTGCGCGATGTTCAGCTCGGTCAGTTTGCTTTCTCCTTTCAGTGTCTTAAATGCCCCTTCCAGGCGTTCGCTTAGGCTATCAAACATAGCGGGTCGCTGTTTTTTTCTATTTACACTTGGATGCTACAGGCCAGCACAGTAAAGGTCATCAAGGCCCTATCCTGCCCGTTTCGGCCTGCCAGTTCTATGCACAGGGCAGCACTGCCGCCCTCTACAACCACGCAAAAGTAATAAAAAGGACGGCAAAAAACGCCAGCCTCCAAAAATCCATTGCACCATACTAACAAACCAAGCCCCCAAAGGTTAGCGCAAAGCACAAGGCGACAGCTTTTTGGGCGTACCCCCGCTCAGCCGGCAGGTCATAGGGCGGGGGCGCTACGCTGCGCAGCTCGCTATCCGCTCGGCCCCGCTCCAACAGCGGGGCTGGCCTCTGGCCACTGCTCCGCATCGCTTACGCAAGCCCGCCTGTGAACCCACCGCCACCCTGTTTGTTGTACCCTCATCTTCCAAAACCGTACAAAACTCCGGAATGAAAAACCGTTTCCTCCTTTGGGCACTGCCCATACTGATGGCCGCTGTATCTTGCCAGCAGCAGCGGCCCGAAGGGCAGGCCCCTGCATCTACAACTACCGCCAACCCCGCAGCCCCGGGCTTCAATGCCCAAGGCTCAGACCCCGCGGCCATCGCCCTGGCCGACGAGGTCATGGCTGCTATGGGCGGCCGGAAAGCCTGGGATGAGACCCGGTACCTGCACTGGAATTTCTTCGGCCGCCGTTCCCTGCTGTGGGACAAATACACGGGCGATGTGCGCATCACCTTCCTGCCCGACTCCAATGCCATCGTGCTCAACATCAATAGCCCCGCGAAAGGCGCAGCCCTGATGGGCGGGCAGCTGGTCAGCAGCACCGATTCCCTTCAGGCGCTCCTCCAACAGGGCAAGAGTATATGGATCAACGATGCCTATTGGCTGGCCATGCCCTTCAAGCTCAAAGATAGCGGCGTTACCCTAAAACACTTGGGCGCAGATACGACACAAGCCGGAGCGCCGGCGCAGAAGCTGCAGCTGACCTTCGAAAAGGTGGGCGATACCCCTCAGAACAAGTATGAAGTCTGGGTTTCGGATACCTCCAAACGGGTAGTGCAATGGGCCTACTTTCCCACAGCCGAGGACCCTGCCCCCGCTTTCATCACCCCGTGGAGCGGCTATGAGCAGCAGGGCAGCATCTTCCTGTCCGGCGGCCGGGGCGAGCGCAGCCTTACAGAGATCAAAGTCTTGGAAGAGGTGCCGCAGGCTGCCTTTCAGCTGCCCTGATAGGGCTCGCCCTCCTCACGCGCTGTAAAAACCTATAAATTTGGCACAGCCCCTAGGGCAGCGGCCTGAAAAATCGGCTATCTTTGGCCCCTATTGCTGCTGTGGGGCCACAGCAGCCCAACCAAACTGAATTCTGTAGCTATGCCTACCATTTCCCAACGGGGCCAACACGTCCCCATGTCCCCTTTCCGTAAGCTAGTGCCATTTGCCGACCAGGCCAAAGCCGCTGGCAAACACGTCTACCACCTCAATATAGGGCAGCCGGATATTGCTACCCCAGCCTCTGCCCTAGAAAAAGTGCGGACAGACCAGTCTGAGATACTAGCGTACAGCCCAGCTGTGGGCAACCTGTCTTACCGCCAAAAACTGGTGGGCTATTACCAGGGGTTTGGCGTCAGCCTCACGCCCGATGAGCTGATTGTGACCACAGGGGCCTCCGAAGCCATACAGCTCGCATTGCTGGCCTGCCTCGACGAAGGGGATGAAGTGATTGTGCCGGAGCCCTTTTATGCCAACTACAACGGGTTTGCTCAAATTGGGAACATCAAGATTCAGCCCATTACCTGTCAGATCGAGACCGGCTTCGCATTGCCCAAGATCGAGGCCTTCGAGGCCTGTATCAACCCCCGCACCAAAGGCATCTTCATCACCAACCCTAATAACCCGACCGGCTGCTTCTACGCTGAGGAAGACTTGCGCGCCCTGGGGCAGCTGGCGATCAAGCACGACCTCTACCTCTTTGTTGATGAGGTCTACCGGGAGTTCTGCTATGACGGCAATGCCTTTTTCAGCTCCCTGCTCATCGATGGGGCAGAAGACCATGTGGTGGTGTTCGACTCTATATCCAAGCGCTACAGCGCCTGCGGGGCACGCATCGGCACTCTGGCCACCCGCAATACAGCCGTTTTGGAAACCGTCACCCGCTACGCCAAGCTGCGCCTCAGCCCTCCCGGGCTCGGCCAGATATTGGCGGAAGCCACCCTCGATATGGAGCCTGAATACATGCAGGAAGTGCAGGCCGCTTACGACTTGCGCCGCCGGGTAGTCTACGAGCGTTTGCAAGCCATGCCCGGTGTGGTGAGCTATCTGCCGGGAGGAGCCTTCTACTGTTTTGCACGTTTCCCGGTCCAAAGCGCCGAGCATTTCTGTAAGTGGCTGCTCGAGTCCTTCGAATACAAGGGGGCTACGGTAATGCTTTCGCCCGGCGAAGGCTTCTACGCTACCCCCGGCCTGGGCGTCGACGAAGTGCGCATCGCCTATGTGCTGAATGCCAATGACCTGAACGCTGCGATGGACTGCCTGGAGCAGGCCCTGCAGGTATACGAAGGGGCCACACATAAGGCGCAGGCCCTGTCTGCTGGTTGAGCAGGCTTGGCCGTAGCTGCGCCACCCTTTATCGAATAAACCCGCTTGTGCGTTGCGGTTTGCGTAGCCAAAGTTGTACCTTTGCCCTGCAAATTTATGCCCGGAAGTTTGCCGGGGCAGAGCAAAAGTTTAAATATTTGAATACCAGCAGTTTGAAGTGAAATGGCTGCTGCGCAAAGATTCACATCGAATGGATAGGAATACCATTATTGGATTAACGCTCATCTTTGTCCTGCTAGTCGCTTGGCAGCAGTTCCTGGCGCCTACGGCAGAAGAAATTGAGCAACAGGAAAGGCTTCAGGATTCCATTGCACAGGCTCAGCAGCGGGCCGACAGCCTGGCTAGCATTGAAGAAACCACACCGGAAGAAATACAGCTGGCTACCGGGGCTGATGATTCCCTCAAGCTCGTACAGCGGCAAGCTGGCTTCGGCCCCTTCGCTCCCGCAGCCGCAGGCAAGAGCGAGACCGTCACCCTCGAGAACGACCTGATGAAACTCTCCATTTCCACAAAAGGAGGGCGCATCAAAGGGGCACTGATGAAAAATCACTTCAAGCTGGAGTACAAAGAGGATGGCACAGAGGAAGAAGTGCCCCTGTATCTGCTGGAAGATGAGAAAAATAAATTTGACTACTTCCTGCCCATAGCCAACCTCCCTTCCGGAGGAGTGAGCACAGGCGACCTCTACTTTGAAGTTGCAGAGGCTGCCCCCCAAAAGGTAGTGCTCCGCGCCAAAGCTTCCAACGGTGGCTACTTCGAACAATCTTACCAAATAGAAGACGGCACCTACAACGTGGATTACGACGTCCGCTTCGAAAACCTGAACTCCGTGCTGGCTGCCAATACAGACGTCATTCAGCTCAGCTGGGTCAATTATCTGGATAAGCTGGAGCACAACGAGACCTACGAGCGGCGCTATTCTTCTGTTTATTACAAGCCCATAGGAGAAGACCCCGACTACTGCTCTTGCACTTCTGATGATACAGAAGAGCTCGGCGATGAGCAGATCAAGTGGATATCCAATGCCAACCAGTTCTTCAACAGCACCCTCATCGCAGAAGAAGGGTTCTTGGGCGCTACTGTGGAAACCCGCATGCTCCCCGAAGAAGCTGCAGACCTTAAACTGCTGGTTTCTGAAATCGGGGTGCCCTACAATCGGGGCAGCAGCGAGTCCTTTGCCATGCACATGTACGTTGGCCCTAATGAGTTTGACCGGCTGTACGCAATGGGCGATGGCCTGCAGAACATCATCCCCTTTGGCTGGAGCATCTTTGGCACGATCAACCGATGGGTCATCCGGCCCATCTTCGATTTCCTTTCTGGTTTTATCGGCAGCGCGGGCATCGTTATTTTAGTGCTGACTTTCATCGTCAAGTTGGCCCTTTATCCGCTTACTTACAAGATGCTGTACTCCCAGAGCAAGATGGCTGCTCTTAAGCCCCGCATGGAAGGGCTCAAAGACAAATTTAAGGATGACCAGCAGGCTCAGCAGATGGAGACCATGAAGATGTACCGTGAATTTGGCGTCAACCCCCTTGGCGGTTGTATGCCTATGGTACTGCAAATGCCCATTTGGTTTGCCCTCTACCGTTTCTTCCCCGCTTCTATCGAGTTCCGGCAGGCCAGCTTCCTTTGGGCGACCGACTTGTCTTCCTACGATATTTTTTGGCGGCTGCCATTTGAGATCCCCTTCGGTTTTGGTGCCCACATCAGCCTGTTCACCCTGCTGTGGGCGGTGACTACCCTGATCTACACCTATTACAACACCCGCCATATGGATATGAGCGCCAACCCGGCTATGAAGTACATGCAGTACTTTATGCCCTTGCTCTTCCTGGGCTTTTTCAACAGCTTCGCAGCTGGGCTTACGGCTTATTTGCTGTTCAGCAACCTGATCAACATCACGCAGACGATAGTGACCAAAAATTTCATTATCGATCATGCGAAAATCGAGAATGAGCTGGAAGCTTACCGCAGCAAGCCCAAGAAGAAGGGCGGGTTTCAGCAACGGCTTGAGAATGCGCTCAAAGAGCAGCAGCGCATACAGGAACAAAAAGCGCAGGGCAAGGGCAAAAAGAAGTAAAGGGTTGCCCTCCGCTTCAGCGTCGTCCGGGGCAGCTGCACGATATGTGCAACTGCCCCGGCTTTATTTTGGCCTTAGCCAAAGAACGGCTCGCGGCTGCAACCCAAGCCTGACTTCGCTGTTGTGTCTTGGAAACGAACAACAACCCGAACGCATGACCGATTTCAAGCGCTGGCCCCTGGCCCTGTACCTGTCCTTTTTCTTGCTTCAGCTGGCCGCTCAGGAAACGTTTACGCTCAGCGGCTATATTACAGATGGCGGTACAGGAGAGGCCCTCATTGGGGCGGCAGTGGCCAGCCGTGATTCTGCTGGGCGGGGCACCGTAGCCAATACCTACGGTTTCTATGCCCTCAACCTTCCTGCAGGCCAGCAAACAGTACAGTTTACCTACCTGGGCTACGACCCTCAGGTCTTTGAGGTCAACCTCGATGCTCCATTGCGCTTAAATGTGCAGCTTGCGGAGTCGGGCATCGCCTTGCAGGAAGTTGTGGTAAAAGCCCGGGCAGAAGATGAAAATGTGAGGAGCACAGAGATGGGCACTATTGGCCTGCAGATGGCCAAGGTGAAAAAACTGCCGGCCCTAATGGGGGAGGTAGACGTGCTCAAGGCTATTCAGCTGCTGCCCGGCGTCTTGTCGGCAGGGGAAGGCAATGCAGGCTTTTATGTGCGTGGCGGCGGGCCCGACCAAAACCTGGTCTTGCTGGACGAGGCGTTGGTCTACAATCCTGGCCATCTGTTGGGGTTCTTCTCTGTCTTCAATGCTGACGCCATCCGGAATACTACCCTTATCAAAGGCGGGATGCCTGCAAATTACGGGGGGCGCTTGTCCTCGGTGGTAGACATTCAAATGAAGGAAGGCAACGATCAGCACTATGCAGTAGAAGGGGGGATAGGGCTAGTGGCTTCCCGTATCCTCCTGGAGGGGCCAATTCAGCGGGGCAAAAGCGCGTTTATGCTCTCTGCCCGCCGTACTTATGCCCTTGACCTTGCCCAGCCTTTTTTGGACAATACTGCTTTTGCCGGCACCAACTATTATTTCTACGACATCAATGCTAAAGCCAACTACCGTTTCAGCGACAAAGACCGCCTGTTTTTTAGCGCCTATTTTGGCAGGGATGTGCTCAACTTCCGCAGCAACGGGCGGGACTTTGCCTTCGACTTGCCCTATGGCAATGCCACTGCTACCCTACGCTGGAACCACCTCTTTAGCGATAAGCTGTTTATGAATGTGACGACCGTCTACAACGACTATGATTTTGGCTTTCGCGGTGGGCAGGGCGACTTCCGCATCCGGCTAGATTCTGGCGTGAAAGATTGGAATGGGAAAATAGACTTGGAGTACTACCCGGCAAGCGGGCACCGGCTCAAAGCAGGCCTGGTGTATACTTATCATCAGCTTACGCCAAGCCTCGCAACCGCTACCAATGGGGAAGCTGTCTTTTCTAACAACGCCAAGATCAGGTACGCGCATGAAAGTGCAGCTTATCTGCTCGATGAGGTGCAGGTCAGCTCGTGGCTAAAGGTCAATGCCGGGCTTCGGCTGTCTTCCTTTTCCCAGGTAGGTTCTTATGTGTCCAAAATCGATGGGCGGTTGTACGGGCCCGGAGAGGAGGTCGCCACTTACTTTGGGCTGGAGCCAAGGCTGTCTGCCAATATAAAGCTGGGGAGCACTTCTGCTTTGAAAACAGGCTACACCCGGACGTACCAGTACCTCCATTTGGTGAGCAATTCCACTAGCACTTTGCCTGCCGATGTATGGGTGCCGAGCAGCGAGCTCATCCGCCCGCAGATAGGGGATCAGCTGGCGCTGGGGTATTTCCGGAACTTTGGCGGCAATAGTTGGGAGGCTTCTATCGAAGGGTACTACCGTTGGCTGGACAATCAGGTCGACTACCGCGAAAACTATGTCGATAATGTAGCGAATGACCTGGAGGAGGAGTTCGTTTTTGGAACAGGCAGAGCCTACGGCATGGAGTTGTTCGTACAAAAAAAACAAGGTGATTTCACCGGATGGGTCGGTTACACTTGGTCTAGGACAGAACGCACCTTCCCAGAGATCAACCAAGGGCGCCCTTTCCCTGCGGTGTACGACCGCCGCCACGATTTGTCCATTGTAGCCAACTATCAGCTGAGCCCGAAATGGGAGCTGGGCGGGGCCTTCATCTTCGGCTCTGGCAATGCCTATACCCCGGTAGAGCGCCTCTACTTTATCGATCAGTTCCCGGTGCAGCAATACGGGGCCCGCAATAGCGCCCGCCTCCCGGATTACCACCGGCTTGACCTTTCAGCTACTTTCACCCCTAAGCCTGATGCTCAGAAGCGTTTCCGCTCGAGCTGGAATTTTTCGGTTTACAACACCTACAGCCGCCAAAACCCATTTTTCATTTATTACGCCTTCGAGTCAGACCCCGCAGCCGGGACCGCATCGGCTTCTGCGCTTCAGGTTTCTCTCTTTCCGGTCATCCCTGCCGTTACCTGGAATTTCAGCTGGAGCAGTGGGCGTGAAAAACAGCAAAAGCAATATTAAGCATGCCTAAGGTTTACATTCATACAGGCACCAATCTTGGCGACCGGGCTGCCAACCTTGCCCGGGCAGCAGCGCTGCTGGAAGCATCAGGGGTGGTGATAGCCCAATCTTCCAGGGTTTATGAAACGGCCGCCTGGGGCTTGCCCGATCAGGCTGATTTCTTGAATCAGGCGTTGGAAGCCTACACGGAGAGGCCTCCGTTGGGGCTGCTCGAGCTGCTGCTTGGCATAGAGCAAAAAATGGGCAGGGTGAGGGTACAGAAATGGGGCAGCCGGCTGATTGACTTGGACTTATTGTACTACGGCAGGCTGGTCATGGAGACGGAGCAGTTGACGCTCCCCCATCCGTTTTTGCATCAGCGCAACTTTGTGCTTGCCCCCATGATGGACATTGCCCCTGATTGGGAAGACCCTAAACGTGGGGTGCCCATCCGAGCTTTGTTTGCTCAATGCCCCGACCGCTTACCGGCCGAGCCTTGGGCTGGCGCTTAGTTTACGAACCTTCCTCCACCTTTACCGTTTGGTTGTCATGAAGCCAACTGTCGTCATTGCCGGGGCCACAGGATTCCTTGGCCGGTGGTTTATGCATACTTTCCGTGATCGCTACCATTTTATTGCGTTGACGCGAAAAAGCTTGCCCCTTTGGCCCGAGCAGGGGGGATCGGGTGTCGAGTGGCGGCAGGCAGAGTTGTACTCTCTGTCTGAGGCCGAACGGGCAGTGGAAGGAGCTGACTTCGCCCTCTACCTGGTCCATTCCATGCGCCCGTCCACAAGGCTCAATCAGGGATCGTTCCGCGATACAGATATCCTGCTTGCAGACAACTTTGCCCGGGCAGCAGCGGCCAAAAAATTGCAGCAGATTGTTTTTCTGAGCGGGCTGCAGCCTGACGGAGGACAGCCTTCCGGCCGGGGGCATTTGCAAAGCCGGCATGAGGTAGAGCAGACCCTTGCACAATACAGTACCCCGCTGACCGTACTGCGGGCAGGCCTTATCCTCGGGCCGGGCGGGACGACTTTCCTGACGCTAAAAAGGCTGGTCGAACGGCTGCCTGTCATGGCTTGCCCACAGTGGGCCTCTTCTCTGCAGGAGCCGGTAGGGTGGAGGGATGTTTTGTCCTACTTGCACCATGTGCTTGGCAATGCAGATGCTTACGGTTCAACCTTTGATATCCGCGGCCCCGGGCGTACCACTTACTTAGATATGCTGCGCCTCCTTTCCAAGAAAATGGGCCGTAGGCGTTGGGTGTTCAGCGTGCCAGCCGGGATGCCCGGCTTTTCCCGTTTGTGGATAGCCTGGTTTGCCGGGCTCAACCGCGACCTGGCATTGCCGTTGGTGGAAAGCTTGGAGAAGGACCTGCTTGGGCAGCCCAATTGGCTACAGCGCCAATGGCCGCCAAAACAGACCGTGAGCATGGCTATGGACGAGGCGTTGCGGCTGGAAGGGGAAGTGCCGCCCCTTCCTGTTTTCCGAGAAGGAGAAAATGAGCGCAATACGGTCAGGAGCGTACAGCGGCTCCCCAACCCCGGGGGGTGGACTGCAGCTTGGGTGGCTAGGCGTTATCAGACTTGGCTGCCCGTCCTGTTCCGCTATCTGATCCGGGTAGAGCAAAGAGGGGACACTTCTGTGTTCCGCATCGGCCCGTTTGAGCTGTTGCACCTTCAGCTGATCGGGGGGAGGAGCCACGCCGGGCGGCAATTGTTTTACATCGTGGGCGGGCAATTGGTAAAAAGGAGGGATTATGGCTGGCTGGAGTTCAGGACTGTACTGAGCGGGCGTTATACGATGGCCGCCATACATGAGTTTGTGCCCACGCTGCCATGGTATGTGTACATGAGCACACAAGCGATTGCCCACCTTTGGGTCATGCACCGTTTCAGCAAATACCTGGGCCGCCTTGGGAAGGAAAAGGAGGCCGGCGCATAAAGGCCTGCCTATTCAAACAAGGTGCCTGCCCGCCCCGGGGGTACAATGCCCAGATGCTTGTAAGCTTTTTCTGTCACCTCCCGCCCTCTTGGAGTCCGTTGGATATAGCCCTCCATGATCAGGAAAGGCTCATGTACTTCCTCGATAGTGCCCGCTTCTTCTCCAACAGCTGTGGCGATGGTCGTGATGCCGACCGGGCCGCCCTTGAATTTGTGTATGATGGTAGACAGGATTTTATTGTCCATCTCATCTAGCCCGCCTTCATCTACATTTAGGGCCGAGAGCCCATAATTGGCGATGTCCTGATTGATGGTGCCATCGCCCTTGATCTGTGCAAAATCCCGGATGCGCCTCAGTAGGGCATTTGCGATACGGGGAGTGCCCCGGCTGCGCCTAGAGATCTCCACGGCACCATCTTCTGTTATCGGTACGTTCAGGATACCGGCTGAGCGCTTGATGATGCGCCGGAGGGTTTTGGCGTCGTAGTAATCCAGGTGGCAATTGATGCCAAAGCGAGCCCGCATCGGTGCTGTCAGCAGCCCCATACGAGTAGTGGCCCCCACTAAAGTGAAAGGGTTGAGGGCAATCTGAATACTGCGCGCATTGGGCCCGCTGTCGATCATAATATCTATGCGGTAATCTTCCATAGCAGAGTAGAGGTACTCTTCCACGACCGTATTGAGCCGGTGGATCTCGTCTATGAATAAGACATCGCCCTCCTCCAGGTTGGTCAGCAGGCCAGCCAGGTCACCGGGTTTCTCCAAGACAGGCCCGGAAGTCATTTTGAGCTCTGCGCCGAGCTCATTGGCAATGATGTGGGATAGGGTTGTTTTCCCAAGGCCCGGAGGGCCGTGAAGGAGGACGTGGTCAAGCGCTTCGCCCCGTTGCAGGGCGGCCTGAATAAATATTTGTAGGTTCTCCACAATTTTAGGCTGCCCACTGAAGTCGCCTAAGGCTTGCGGGCGCAGCTGCACTTCCGCATTTTGTTCTTCCGGTCCAAGGTGCTCCCCGTTGGGGTCAAGATGAGGGTTTGACATATTGCAGAATTTAGTGGGCTGGCGTTGCCCTGCGCCAAATATACATTAATTCATGCCTTCGATGCGGCTGAACCCATTGCCTAGTTTTTGGACCTGTATCTGTACCCCAATGCGCTCTTTAAGGGCTCCCACATGGGAGATGATGCCAATGGCCTTCCCCTTGCTTTGTAGGTTTTCAAGCGTACTGATGGCGGTGTCCAGGGTGCTCTCGTCCAAAGTCCCGAACCCTTCATCAATGAAGAGCGATTGAATTTGGGACCTCCTGCCGGCCAAGTCGCTCAGGCCCAGGGCAAGGGCCAGGCTGACCAAGAAGCTTTCTCCTCCCGACAGGGTTTTGACCGACCGGCGGTTGTCAGCCTGGTAGGTATCAATGATTTCTAGCTCAAGGTTGTCTTCGTCCTGTAGCTGTACGAGGTAGCGCCCGTGAAGATCTTGCAGATGATGATTGGCCAGCTGGGCCAGCCGCTGAAGGGTAAGGCTCTGAGCGAATTTCCGGAACTTCTGGCCGTCTGCCGAACCGATGATGTCGTTGAGCCGCGCCCATCTCCTGCAGGCCTGCTGCTGCAGCTCGATCTGCCGCAGGTAAGCGGCCGCAGTCTCCCGGGCTGCTTCTTGTGTTTTGATTTGTTGCAGCAATGCGCCGCGTTCTACATCGAGCTCTTTTTGTGCTTGCATGAGGTCTTCAGCCTGCTGTTGTATCTGCTGAAGGCTTTCTTGAGTGAGGGCTTTTTTCTGTTCGAGTTCCAGTTCTAGCCTCGCGTTGCCTAAAGCTTCCTGGGTATTGTACCGTTCTTGCTGCAGTTGTTTCTCAGTCCTCTCCAGCTCTTGGAGCTCGTCAGGTGGGAGGAGGGCCTCCAAGGCCTCTTCAGGCCCTTTGAACCCGGTCTGCTCTGCTGCTGTTTTCAGTGATTGGGCGGTTTGCTGGTATTGTTTTTGTGCCCCTTCCAAGTCTTGAACGGCCACTTTTAGCGCGGAGCTTGCTGCACTGAGCTCTTGTTCGGCCTTGCGCAGGCTTTCCCGTGCCGCTTCCCGCTCCGTCTCTGCTTGTTCCAACCCAGCTTCCAATAGCTCCTGGTAGCGGTCGGCGTCCTTAGTGCCGATGAGGCTATGGCGTTTGGCGGTGAGGGTTTCCAGCTCTTGCTGATCTTGGCTCAGCTGAGCCGCTTGTTCGCTTCGCAAAGACTGGGCAGCAAGGAGCTGCTGCTGTAGAGCCTTAAGGTCGCCTTCCTGGCCTTTAAGCTTCAGCTCCGTTTCCCGTGCCTGCAGTTCCTTTTCGGCCCAAGCCGCTTCGTACTTCTTGAGGGCATCAAAGGTGTTTTTAAAAGTCTGTTCTGAGAAGGAGAAGCCAAGTTGGGCAAGCGCAGCGGCTATCTCGCCGGCCAGCTCTTGGTAATACTGCACGGTATCCGCCATTTTCTGCTTCACAGTGGGCAGCTCTTCCTCATATTGGGCCAGCTGCCTGCGGAGGTGCTCCAATTGGTGGGAAGTCTCGATGTACTGTTTGTCTGCCTCTGCCAGCTGCATTGACAAGCGTTGCACCTTTTGCTCATTGCCTTGGGTTTGCGCTAGTTTTGCCTGGGCTTGTTGCAGGCGGCTGCCGATATAGGCTGGCGCCAGCCAGTCGCCCTGCAAGTCCGGTGCCCATAGGGCTTTGAGCTGCTCCTCCAGTTTGCCCAATTGCCGGTTGGCCTGCTGGAAGCTGCCTTCCTGGCCCTGCTCTTTTCCGCCCAAGATGGCTTGTATCTCCCGCCCGATATCGCGGTGCTCCTGGTAGAGCTGCTGCATATCGTCTCGGGCAGCTTGCAGCCGCTGAGCAGCGTCTTCCCATTCCTTTTTGGCGCGGTCGACGAAGAAGGCGGCCGGCTGGCTTTGCCGGAAAGGGTGGTCGGTAGAAAAGCAGAGCGGGCAGGGTGCGCCCTCCGCCAAGTTGGCGCGGTCTTTTTCGTAGTTGGCTACTTTCTGCTGGTCAAGGTAGATGGTTTCTTTGTAGCGGTAATGTTGGTCCAGCTCATCAAGCACTTCCAGCTGGTTTTGAATTTGCAGGCTTAGGGCATCATCTTGGGCGTGGAGGGAAGCCAGTACATCTTCTATATGGTGCAGTTCCTGTACACTTTCTTTGTACTCGGCTGCCAGTTCCATGATTTTATGATACTGCAAGACTTCTTTTTCAAGCTGATGCTTGGCTTGCTCCTGTCGTTGCAGGATTTGTTGGGACTGCTCCCAGGAAATGCCCGGGAAGAAAGCCTCCAGGGCCGACCGGACTTCTGCCTGTTGCCTTTTCAGCTGCTGATGTTTGGCAGTGGCGGTTTCCAACTGTGCTGCTGTGGTTTTGATTTGTTGGTTGAGCTTGTCAAGGGCCTTTTGAGCATCCTGTCTGCCCCGGTAGCGGTCCCTGAGGTTTTCCCGCTGGCTTTTCAGCTTGGGCAAGAGGGTGGGGAGGGCAGCGAACTGCGGATGGGCATCGAGCCATTGGCGAGCAGCATCCGCTAACTGCCGGTTGTTGTGGATACTGGCGTTCAGCGCTGCAGCTTGTTGCTCAAGCTGGGCGAGTGCTGCTTCTCCTTTTTCCTGTTTTGCCTTTTGGAGGTGGATTTGCTTGCCCAATGCATTGATGGTAACATCTAAAACGCTGGCTTCCTTTATCTTAGGTGCTTCCTCCTGGAGTTTTGCTTTAGCTGAGCTAAACGCCTGGCCTGCCGCTCTCAGCTGGCTGTCGGCTTTTTGGGCGCCTTCCTGCAGCCCGGGCATAGCCGCTCGGTAGCCCTTTATCCTTTCCCTTAAGTTTTGTTGCTGCTGGTACTGTTCCTGGTATTTGGTGATAAGGGGGTGAAGCGGGGCGGCCTGCCGGTGGAGGTCGAGCTGTTCTTGGCTGGGGGCGAAAGCTAGGAATGCTGCTTCCTGCTCTTCGAGTTTGCCCTGTAGAGAGCTGATCTGCAGTGCCAGGCGGTTGAGGTGCTGAAGCCAGATACTATGCTCTTGCAGGCGTTTCAGTTTGCCGGCTATGGCACTGCGCTCAGCTGATGCGTTGCCCAATTTTTCCTGTAAAGCTTGGAAAGCTTCCGTGGAAAGCAGCTGCACTTGACTGGCTTGTTCCTTCAGATTTTCCAGTTGCTGTTTTTCCTGTTTGCTGCGCTCGAAGGCCGCCTTGGAGAGGTCAGAGTAAATTTGGGTACCGGTGATGAGCTCGAGCAGGTCGCTCCGGTTGCTCGGCTTGGCATTCAAGAAGGCAGCGAACTCGCCCTGAGCGAGCATCACAGAGCGGCAGAACTGCTCAAAATTAAGCCCTGTGACTTCTGGCAAAGCCGCATCCACTTCTCGTATTTTCTCAGCGAGTATCCGATAGGCTTGTGCTTCGGGCTCCCAAACGCTCAGCTCCCTTTTTACCGGCTGCAGGTTGCCAGTAGCTGACCGGTTGGCCCGCCAGGCAGCCCAGCTGCTCTTGTACCGCTTCCCGTTGGCTTCGAACAAAACCTCGCAAAAACTATCGCCTGTGCCATAGGACAGGAGCTGCTCTGCCTCTGTCCCTCTTGCCACTTGCCCGTAAAGGGCGAGGGTCAGTGCATCGAGCAGGGTAGTCTTGCCTGAGCCCGTATCGCCGGTTATGGCAAACAGACCAGCCCCTTGCAGGGGCGGTTCCTCGAAGTTGATTTGCGTGGCCCCTCTCAAGGAGTTGATATTCTGAAGGCTGATTTGTAAGATTTTCATAGGGCATAGTCTGTTCAGGCCTGCTCTGATTCCCGGTGCCAGTCTTGCAGCTCCCGGAATTGCTCAAGGAGCTCCTCCATCTGTTTAGGGCTTTCTCCCATACGCTCGCACTTCATGCGGAACACCTCAATGGGAGAAAGGTCCTCGAGCATTGGCAATTGCTGTTCCTGCAGGTTTTTCCGGTTGGGGTAAACGGCTTGTATTTTTAGGATTTCGAGGGGCAGCCCGCTCGCGAATTCCCTAAGGGATTCATTGAGGTCGGGCAGGAGGGCATCAAGGTGCACCCTGATATCTGCCCAGGGTGGAAACTGGGCTTCCGCAGCTTTTTGTGCAAGCCCTTCTATTTTGGCTTTGACTTCTTCCAGGCTGCCCGCTATGGTGCGCAGCTGTCGGAAGACGGGGAGCTCTGCCGCTCTGCTATTGAAGTTTTTCCCTTCCCATTCCAAGACCCAGACGGATTTGGTGTCCCTTACTTCGGAAAAGCTTAGCGGGATGAGGGAGCCGGAGTAGCGCACATGCTCTAGGCGGCCTACTCGCTGTGCCCGGTGGATATGCCCTAGGGCGACATAGTCAAAAACTTCAGGGAAGTGGGTAGCGTCAATGTTCTCGGTATTGCCGATGTAGATGTTGTCTTGTTTGCCAGAGGCTGTTGCCCCAGAGGCATACAGGTGCCCCATGGCAATAACCGGTACTTCGTTTACGGGGAAATGGGATGAGATATGCGCTGCGACCCGTTCGTAATGCCCTCTGATGCCCTGCTTGATTTTGGCGATCCTGTCCAGCCCGGTTTCTCCGCTCACGCCCTCGCTGATATCCCGGTCGCGTAAGAAAGGGACGGCTGCAATGACAGCTTCCAGCTCTTTTTGGGCATTGTATAATGGTATAACCTCCTCTGCAGGGTCAGCGCCTGCATTGCCTACTACATGCACCTGCATAGCCGCCAATAGCTCACGGGGCGCATTGAGCATAGCGGGAGAATCGTGGTTGCCTCCGGTAATGATGACATGCCGGCAGGGGGTGTCCATCATTTGGCGCAAAAAACGGTAATAGCTTTTCCGGGCACTATTGGGCGGGTTGCCAATATCGAAGATGTCCCCGGCTACGAGCAGGGCGTCCGGGGCTTCGGACTGCACAAGCTCCAACAGCCAATTCAGGGCGGCCTCATGTTCTTCCTCCCGGCTATGAGAAAGGAATTTCTGCCCCAGGTGCCAGTCTGATGTATGTATGATTTTCATATTTCGGATGCCTTGGTTGTTACCGTTTATGGCAGTATTGCTGTAGGCTGTGCCTATTCGGGGTACAGGAGGTATTTTTTTCTGACCGGTTTGAATTGCTCAAGCCCCGGGGCCCAGGTTTTACGGATTTCCCTGGCTGACATGCCCGCCAGGATTTGTTTGCGCAGCAGGTCGCTCCCGGCGAGTTTGTCAATAAACAGCGTTTTGAGGAAAAAGCTTTCCGGGCTGCCCTTCCAGTCTTCAAAAAAAGCGATCAGGTAGCTGAGGTTGAGCTGCCCTTCTTCCCGTATCTCAGCCGGTGGCACCTCCACAAAGGAGTACCCCCGGCAGGAAGCTCCGTTGTGCTTCGGGCTGCGGGCGCCATACCTGGGCTGTGGAGTGAAGTGGTAATCTCCAATCCGGCTATCGGGGTGGCCAATGACCTGAAACTGATTGGGCGTGCCCCGGCCAACACTGACGTTGGTGCCTTCAAAGAAGCAAAGGGAAGGGTAGAGGTAGATAGAACGGGCATTAGGCAGGTTGGGGCTAGGGGGCACCGGCAGCTCATAGGCCGTTTGATGGGTGTAGCCAGCACAGGGGACAATATGGAGCTTGCAGGTGGCCCCACCTGCAAGCCAGCCCTCGCCGTTGATCATTTGTGCGTACTCTGCTATGGTCATGCCGTGTACGACCGGCACGGGGTGCATACCCACAAAAGACTGGAAGCTGGGGTCAAGCAGCGGCCCGTCTACAAAATGCCCGTTAGGGTTGGGGCGGTCGAGTACCAAAACTGGGATGCCGGCCTCGGCACAGGCTTCCATCACATAGTGCATGGTAGAAATATAAGTATAGAAGCGGGCGCCAACGTCCTGAATGTCAAAAATAACCATGCCCAAGCCTTGGAGCTGTTCCGGTTTGGGTTTTTTATTGCTGCCATAGAGGGAGATAATGGGCAGGCCGGTTTTGGGGTCCTTTCCATCGGCAATTTTTTCGCCCGCGTCCGCGTCCCCTCTGAAACCATGCTCGGGCGCAAAGATGGTTTGGATGTCAACCTGCATAGCCAGGAGGGTATCTACGAGATGAGCGTGGCCCACGGTAGAAGTCTGATTGACAACAAGGGCGACCGGCCCGGCTTCCTGCAAGAGGGGAAGGTAGAGGGCCGGCTGTTCTGCTCCAGTGAGCAGGGCGGGCGCGGTATCCTGCTGTGCGCCCAGGTTTGGCGAGCTGCCCAATAGGGCTGCCCATAAAAAAGCAAACAAAGACTTCGATTTTGTAATCATATTGTTTTACTTTGAGAGAATGAAACAGAAACGTTACGCGATAGTTGACCTTGAGACCACCGGCGGCCGGGCCGACCGCAACCGCATCATTGAGGTTGGGATTGTGGTCCACGACGGGCAGCGGATACTTGATACCTACAGCAGCCTGATTGACCCGGAGTGTTATGTCCCTTATGGGATTACCCAATTGACGGGCATTACACAGGAGATGGTCGAGGGCGCGCCAAAGTTTTATGAGGTAGCCCGAAAGATAGTAGAAATGACTGAGGGTGCGGTATTCGTGGCGCACAATGTGCGTTTCGATTACAGCTTTTTGCGGGCTGAATTTGCCCGTTTGGGGTATACCTACTCCCGTAAAAACCTGTGCACAGTGCGTTTGAGCAGGAAAGCTTTCCCGGGCCTGCCTTCTTACAGCCTAGGTAAACTGATACAGCACTTTGGCATAGCGGTCAATGACCGGCACCGGGCCCTTGACGATGCCCTGGCCACCGCTGAATTACTGGGGATGATATTGGGGCAGGAGGAAAATCAGGCGGAAGCCGATCAAATGATCAACCTGGGGATAAAAGAGTCGCTTTTGCCCAAGAGCTTTGACCTGGAGAAAATGCACGCCCTGCCGGAGGCTTGCGGGGTGTATTATTTGCATAATGCCAAAGGGGAGGTCCTCTATGTGGGCAAGAGCATCAACATCAAAAAGCGGATTGCTGAGCATTTTGCGGACAAGACCGAAAAAGCAGGCAAGCTGCAGCGGCATGTACACGATGTCAGCTATGAACTGACCGGCAGCGAGCTGGTCGCATTATTGCTGGAGAGCCACGAGATCAAACGGCTGCGGCCCCCTGTCAACCGGGCTCAGCGGGTCCGCAAGTTCCCTTATATCATACATACCTATGAGGACGAGGCAGGCTATATCTGCTTTGAAGCCGCGCAGGTCACCGCCGCTGCCCGGAAGCAGTTGCAGGTCATTTCTGAATACCCCAAGCTGGCCCATGCCCGCAACCACCTTGGGCGGGTAAGAGAGCGGTTTGAGCTCTGCGCCCGCCTTTGCCGGCTGCAGCCTGGCGGTGCTGGCGCTTGCTTCAATTACCACATCAAGCAGTGCCATGGCGCTTGTGCTGGGCTAGAGGAAGCAGAGGCATACAATGAAAGGGCCTCAAAGGCCAGAGACGTGCTCACTACCGTTTTCGAAGAAGACTTTTTGTTGCTGGACGAGGGCAGGTCTCCCGGCGAACGGTCTGTCGTTTTGGTAGAGGGCGGAAGCTACAGAGGGTTTGGTTATCTGGAGGAAGAAGTGATCGGGGGCGGGGAGCAAGTTTTGCGGGATTGCATAAAGCCCTACCCCGGAAACCCAGAAACGACCCGCCTCATTCAGCGTTATATGGCCAAACAGCAGGTGAAGAAAATACAGCTCCGCAAAGCTGAAGCCATAGACTGAGGCTCCGTCTATGGCTATTGCTGGGATTTCGACTCTGCTTCAAGCGTTTCGATTTTTTCCATTACTTTCTGATAAAGGGCATCCATTTTTTCGGGCTGTTTGCGCAGCGCCTGTAGGGATTCTTCTACCTCTTGGGCTTCCACTTGGTGCATTTCATAGATCTGCTCGTAATAAAGGGCGGCCATGCTGTCCTTAGTGCCGCCGCGCAAGGTCTGCAGGGCAGCTTCTGCAATATGGATGTCCGCAAGCGTGGCAATGAGCTTTTCTTCTGGGACGATGATGCCATCAGCGGATTGGGGCTTTTGGCAGGCGCCAAAAAGAAAGGGCAGCAAGCAGCAGGCGAGCAGGCAGCGGAGAATAGGGTGCATCTAAGAAAAGTATTGTTTTGGGTAATGATAAGCAGTAAGCAGGCCGGTTTCGGAGGTGAAAGCCCCCCATTCGGCTACTTCAGCATCGACTTGGAAGACACCGCAGGTTGGGATGTTGGCGATGAAGCCCGGGGAGAATTGGTTGGCCAGGGCAGTCATGGAAGGGTTGTGCCCAAATAAGAAAATGGTGCTGAGCGTATCAGGAAGGGCCTGGATCAGCTCCATAATATCTTCCGGGAAAGCTTCGTAAACCGATTTTTCCTGGCGGATTTCGCTCGGCGCAATGCCCAGCGCTTTCGCAAAATACTCGGCTGTGGTCAAGGCACGCACAGCCGGGCTCGAGATGATCAGGTCTGGCTGTGCCCCTTTGGCATGCAGCAGTTTGCCCATGAAGGGGGCATCTCTTAGCCCCCTGTTGTTTAGTGGGCGCTGAAAGTCGCTAAGCTCGGCATGGTCCCAGCTGGATTTGGCATGCCGGGCGAAAAATACTGTTTTCATATTGGGTACTAGCCTTGTGTTTAGCGCGGCATCCAAAATCGGCCGCGCATTTTTATTGTTGCCGAAATTACCCCAAATTTGCTGGACAAAATGCAAAACAAAGGTTAAAAACGACGAATGAACTTTAAAGATAAAGTGATCTGGATAACGGGGGCCTCTTCAGGCATAGGAGAGGCTATGGCCTATGCTTTTGCTGAGCAGGGGGCAGACCTCATCCTTTCTGCTCGGAATGAGAAGGAGCTGAGCCGGGTACAGCAGAATTGCCCGAAGCATACCCGCACTCTGGTCTTGCCTATGGATGTGACCGACTTTGACGCTATGTCCGGGCTGGCTGCCCGTGCCGTCAACCACTTTGGGAAAATCAACGTCTTGGTGAATAACGCCGGGATCTCCCAGCGCGCACTAGTCAAAGACACGGCCCTTGCTGTGGACCGGAAGATCATGGACGTCAACTTTATTGGGACCGTTGCGGTGACCAAAGCAGTGCTGCCCTATATGATCCGGCAAAAGAACGGCCATATCATCGCCATCAGCAGTGTTATGGGCAAGATCGGCACGCCCCGCCGTTCGGCCTATGCTGCTTCCAAGCATGCACTGCATGGTTTTTTTGACTGCCTCAGGGCGGAAGTGGCTGAACAGAACATACAGGTCACTATCATCTGCCCCGGCTATGTGCACACCAATGTAAGCATCAATGCCCTGACCGCGGATGGCAGCCCCAACAACCAAATGTCTGATGACTCTAAGTCTGGGCTGCAGCCGGAGGAGTTCGCTGTAAAAGCGCTGAAGGCCATTTACAAGAAAAAGGAAGAGGTGTACATCGGCAAGCGGGAGATCTTAGGCATCTACCTAAAGCGCTATGCTCCTTGGGTCCTTTCACGGGTGGTGCGCGGCATGAAGGTGACTTAGAGGGTGTTGGGACTTTAGTAATCGGTCTATCCCGCTAGACAGCGGGGCACTTTTTCGCTCGTACTTCGCCCCAAAATCCTTCCCGCTTTTTTGCATCAAAAGCGGGCCTTGGCTAAACTCCGGTTTTCGACTAGAAGGCCAAAATCCCAACACGCCCTTAACAGCCGGCCTGAGGGGCCAATGATTCATGCTTGTTGGATGGAAGCTTTGCTGCAAGTATGGGCGCCAACCAGATTGTCGTTTTTTGGCCTGCCCCTGCACCATGTGAGGGGGCCTGCCCCTGCCGCAAGGGCAGGTGCCGCTATGCTACGGGGCTCGCTCTTCGCTCGGCCCTGTCGGGCGTACCCCCCTTCGCAGCGCTAGGCCAATGCCAGGCTACAAACGCCTGTGGCATTTGGGTTCATGCCCGCAAGCGTGGGCAGAGGAGGGCAGCCCTTCAGCAAGAGCCGAAGGGCTGCTGGTTCTCTTGGCTGTTGTGTCACTGCTTGATGAAGCGCCCGTGGAGGGTGCCTGCTGTTGTCTGCAGCCGTGCAGTATACCACCCGTTAGGCAAGGCTCCGCATGGGGCAGACAGCTGCTGTGTACCGGAGGGCAGCTTTGTATAAGTCCGGGAAAAGACTTCCTGCCCGTTTGCATTAAAAAGGCTTAGCCGGGCGGCCCCTTCGGAGGGAAGGCCAAACCTGAGCTGCACTTCATGGCTTGCCGGGTTGGGGAAAAGTTCGAGCTCCGCATTTGAGCGGGCGTAGTGTTGGGTGTTGACGACGGTGCTGGCAAAAAAACGTTGCCGCCTTTCGGAAGCGAAATTATCGCTAGCATCCATGATTGGGTTGCCATTGAGATCGGTGGCGAGGATGAACCCCCCGCCAGACAGCCCGTTTTCCCCGTCGTCCGCCACTACGAACTCATAGCAGCCTTCGGCAGGAAGGCTGATGCTCGTTTCCTGGTAGTCTAAGCCAATAAGGCCGGAAGCAACGGTATCCTGCAGCTCATTGATGATGAGCCATCGCGTCTGATCTTCTGCCGCATCTTCATCGCCCTGTGCGTAGAAGTTGAGCGTCAAGGTAGTGTTGGGAGCATTGTAAATGCCGAGGTTGACGGAATTGTTGCCGGGGTCGTCGTCCATGCCGGAAAGCTCCAAGCGGAATGCGTTAAAGCCAGGGGCAAGCGGTACCCCTTCAAAAACGATAGGGGCTTCTGCACCCGTCGGCAGCTCGCCCGCCCAAGTGGTAGTGGCTAATACCTGCCCCTCGCGCAGCAAAGAGACCTCAGCGCTGTTGACTACAGATGCCCCTGAATTATAGAGTTTGGCTGCTACATCTGCCGTGCCGCAAAGGGTAGGTCGGGACGAGAATTCGTGGATGGCAGCATCATTAGGAAGCGGCTCATTATTGCAGCTGAAGGCTTCGTTCAGTACATTTTCGACGGTCCAATTGCTCAGGCCAGACCACATCTGCGGGATTTTGATGCGCATATCCGGGCAGATCATGGCTACGGTAGGATACGCCTGCAGCCCATAAGCAGCGGGCAGCCCAAAGTCTTGAACATCGATGATAGGATAAGGCGTGCCGCTCACCCAGTTGCCTTGAGAGGGGCCTTCCATCCCGGTCAGCTGTTCGAAGCTGGTGTTGGGGTCTGCCTCAATGAACAGTACCATAATCTCGTCTGTGCCATCAGGCCCGTAGGTGGCATAGATCTCCTCCAGGACCCCGCTGTTGTGCAGGTTCCAGCAGGGGAGACACCAAGCAGCGGACATGACCATGATCACAGGTTTGCCCTCCGAGAGGAAGTCGTAAAGCCGTTGTTCGTTGCCGTTGATGTCAGTTAGGGTGAAGGGGGTAGCCCAATCGCCGGGCTGCACCTGTGCTTGGGCAGAGACAGATAGGCCAGCGAGCAAAATCAGCGCGTATACATACTTCATCATAATCCTTTTTAGGTTTTGGTGGGAAATAAGGGGTAATTTACCAAACCGGGCAGGCTAGCTGAACAATCTTAGATAGATTTAACTTTTCCTTAGATAGAAAAGGGGCAGCCTAAAAAGGTATTGCCCGTTTTGAGCATCAGGTGGGCGGACTAGCGCTGCGCAGGGGTGGCAAGCCCGGTAGGGCCGAGCGGATAGCGAGCCCCGGAGCATAGCGACCCGCGCCGATAGGCAAGGGGAGGCCCCATCTAATATGTAGGGGCAAGCTTGAAAAAAGGTCATTTTGTTTGTGCCGATAGGGGCAGAGGGGGCCCTCAAGTAGGGTCAGCAAAAATGAAGAACATGGAAGAACAGGGCGTTTCAAGTGGGCAAGTATTCCAGAACCTGAGCATACAGCCGGAGCAGCTGCCTGCTATAGCTACGGTGGAATGGCGGCCGCTGTCGGGTGCTTATCTGCAGGCCTTGGTGCTCAGGATGTGGCTGTTCAGGCTATCGGTTTTGGCCGCCTTTGCCGTGGCCGCCCTGTTGAGCCCTGCCATCCCGCTGACGCTGATATTGTGGGTTTCTGCAGGATGGTTGATATTGGCCCTGGCCACTATGGCCTACCTCAAGTACCGGCACCGGGCGATGGGGTATGCGGTACGGGAGCACGACCTGCTTTACCGTTCTGGCCTGCTCTACCGGCGCACGGTGGCCATCCCCTTCAACCGGATGCAGCACAGTGAGGTGCTGCAGGGGGTTATAGACCGGCAATTTGGGCTGGCCCGCCTAGCTGTTTTTACGGCAGGTGGGAGCAGCAGCGACCTGGTCATTCCCGGGCTTGAGGCTGAGCAAGCCTACCGTATGCGGGAGTTTTTGGGAGAAAAAGTAGCCGATGAATAAGCATGGACTGATCCCTGATGTGCCGCGCCGTCAGCCCCGGTCGGCTATTATCCTGTTTGTGCTGAATTTTGTGAAGCGCTTGCTGAAAGGAGCTTGGCCGATCATCTTGGTATTTCTTTTCCGAGCTGGCAATGAGCAGTCTAAGCAAGAATTGCTGACCAATGCTGCCGTGCTGATGGCAGGCGGCGTTTCTTTATTGTTTTCAATTCTGGCCTATTTCCGCTATTTTTTCCATATCGAAGACGGCCACACGCTGGTCATCCGGCAGGGGGTGCTCAACCGCTCTCTGACCCGGCTGCCGTTTGAGCGCATACAGAATGTGCGCATTGCTCAAGGGCCTGTACATCAGCTATTGGGGGTGGTCAGCCTGGAGATTGAGACTGCCGGCAGCAAGGGGCAGGAAGTCTCTATACAGGCATTGGAGCGGGAGGTGGCGGTGGCCATGAGGGATGGCATCCTGGAGCCTGGGCGGCGTGCAGAAGGGGTTGAAGTAGCGCTCGAGCCAAAAGGGCATAGGATACTGCAGCTCAGCACTAAGGATTTGTTCCTGGTTGGGCTTACCCAAAACCACCTCGCAACCGCTGTACTTATCGTAGGGACGGTCTCGGGCTTTTTCTTCACCTTGAGCAGCGCAATGGGCTGGAAGGATATAGCCCCCTTATTGGAGGGGACCCCATTTTACGAGCCAGGCCTGCTGTTGCTCCTTGCCCTTGGCGTAGGATTGCTGGCGCTATCGGTCGTTTTGACCGTGGCCCAGGTAGTGCTCCGTCATTTTGGCTTGGCGCTTTGGGAAAACGAGCGGGGGCTGTCTTTGACAGAAGGGCTGCTGAACCGGAAGGAGGTACACCTGCAGCGCTCTAAAGTACAGAAACTAGCTTGGCGCGACAACCCCCTCCGCCGGATGCTGGGGCTGTTCCGGCTCACCTTTAGCCAGGCAACGCCGGGCGAGGCAGGGCTGTCTAGGAATGTAGGGGTGCCGGGATGCCGGGCAACAGATGTACGGGAAGTATGTGCTGCTGTTTTCCCCGATGCTGAGCATGAGCCTGCCCTTAGCGGGCGTGCGCATGCTGCAATGGGGTGGGCCAACGGCAGGTATGGCCTGTTGATAGGCGGGGCTGCTGCCGCCGGGCTCTGGTTGGGGGTAGGGCAGCCCATGCTGAGCGCTGTCAGTGCGGGGGTTGGGGTGTTGGGCTTGGCTTACGCTTATGCCTACCAACGAAAATTCAAGTGGCAACTTTCGGACGGCTATCTTTACGTTCGGCACGGCGTTTTTGCCCATACGTATGAGCTGCTCCCGTTGTACAAAGTGCAGGCAGCCGTGCTCAGGGAGAGCTGGTTCCAACGCAGTAGGGGCCTTGCTAGCCTCATCGTTCATACGGCTGGCGGAGCGGTAGTATTGCCATTCCTCCCCTTGGCCATAGGCATGCAGGTGCAAGACGTGCTGCTTTATCAGGCGGAGCGGAGCAAGACAGCCTGGATGTGACCGGCTTCAAAATTGGTTCAAAATCGGGTTGTAGTTTTGTGGCAGGTTTTCGGCAAAGGGTTTGCCGGCCCAAACTGGACAGTTGGACCTTTGAATCAATATGAAGCTATTAATTGTAGAAGACGAAAAAGAGCTGCTTGCCAATATTCAGTCCTATCTCAACCGGGGGGATGTAGTGTGCGAGGCAGCGTCTTCCTTTTCAGAGGCACAAGACCGCCTGCTCTCCTTTGCGTACGATATCGTCTTGTTGGACCTGATGCTGCCCGATGGAAGCGGGCTGAACCTTTTGCGCATGCTCAAAAAGATCAACCCGGAGACGGGCGTGCTCATTATCTCTGCTAAAAATGCTATCGAAGACCGGGTGGAAGGGCTGGAGCTGGGGGCCGACGATTACCTGACCAAACCTTTTCACCTTTCGGAGCTGAACGCCCGGCTGAATGCGATTTATAGGAGGCGAAAGTTTCAGGGGCACCGGCAGCTCACCTTCGATTGCCTTACGGTAGATACCGATACCCGGGAGGTGAGCGTAGACGGGCGGGGGGTGGAGCTAACGGTGAAAGAGTATGAGCTGCTCCTGTTTTTCATTTCCAATAAAAACCGAGTGCTGACCAAGCAGGCGATTGCGGAGCACCTTTGGGGGGATGATGCCGATCTGCTGGACTCTTTCGATTTCGTCTATCAGCACATCAAAAATCTTCGGAAAAAGCTCGCTGTGGGCAGTTGTGGGGATCAGATCAAAACGATTTATGGGCTGGGGTACAAATTCAATAGCCGATGAACCTGATTATCAAGACCACCTTGTTCTATCTGCTGCTTTCGGTGCTGGTATTCGGCGCAGGCGGTGTGCTGACCTATCAGATTGTCCGGAGTGAAGTGACCAAAGAGACGGACTTCGCGCTTTATGAGCACATGCGTGAGATAGAGGAAGAAATACTCGAAGGGCTTCCATTGGAGTTGCTCATGCGCGAGCGGGTAGGTATTCAAAAGCTTCCGGCTGCCCCTCCTCCTGATACGTTTTTTGTATTTTCTGATACCTTGGCGCTGCACCCCTACCTGGATGAGAAAATGGAGCCTTACCGGAAATTGGATGCGGTGCGAAAGGTGGGCGACGGCTATTACCGATTCAGCATCACGGATATCTTTATTGAGTCGGACGACATATACGATGTGGTGGTGAAAATCATGTGGCAGCTGTTCCTTATCCTAGGGCTCAGCATGCTGGTCAGCAGTTTTTTGGTCACGCGCTGGCTATTGCGCCCCTTCCGCCGCATCCTGCGGAGCATTCAGCAGTTCAGCCTCCGCGATGAGTCCCCCCTTGACCTGCCACAGCGCACTTCCACCCGGGAGTTCCGGCAGCTGAACGCTTTCATACAGGCTATGACGCTACGGGCGCGGCAGGATTTTAAATCAGTGAAAGAATTTTCTGAAAACGCCTCCCACGAGATGCAGACCCCTCTCTCGATTGCAAGGGGCAAGCTGGACTTGCTGCAGGAATCTGAAGACCTTGGCCAGGAGCAGTTGGAGCTCATCTCCGGCGCGCAGCAAGCGCTGCGCCGGCTTTCTAAGCTCAATAATGCCCTGCTTCTGCTGACCAAGATAGAGAATGAGGAGTTCCGCGAGAGCGCACCGCTCGATTTTTCGAAGGTGGTCCGCAGTAGCTTGGACAACTTCCGGGATCTTGCGGGCTTTAAGGGGTTGTCCCTCAAACAGGAAACCGGCGAGGCGGTCTACCTGCGCCTTGATCTCTCTCTGGCTGAGATACTGGTCTCCAATGTCATTAGCAATGCCATACGGCACAATATCAAAGGTGGGGAGATTGAAGTCGTGCTCAATCAGGCGGGGCTGCGGGTGCGCAACACTGGCCAGCCGCTCAGCGTACCGGCAGAGCAGCTGTTCCAGCGGTTTCAGAAGAGCAGGCAGTCTGAGCGCTCACTGGGCCTGGGGCTGTCCATTGTCCGTGAGATTTGCCAGACCAACGACCTGACCGTAGACTACAACTATCAGGAAGGCTGGCACGAAGTCTGGATCGGATTCCCTAAAAATGTTTAAACTTCAAAATTGCTTCAAGATTGCTACAAAGCGGCTACAAATTCGGGCCCTATATTTGCCCCAGCAAACAATAAAAAGCATCTCGTGATTCGTAAAGCGCGCTGATATTTTGGCTTGCTATTGAGCCAGATGACTTACGAAACACAAACCTGACTGCATGAAGACCTATTTGACTACCTTTTTTTCTATTGCGATTGTGGCTTTCGCCCTGGCATCAAATCCTGCTGAGTACAAGGGGACGGTGAAAGGGCAGGTATTGGATGCTGCTACTGGCAGCCCTTTAGAATATGCTACCATTTCTGCCTACCAATTCGCCGATAGCAGCTTGGTTACCGGGGCTGTGACAGAGCCTGATGGCACCTTCACCATAGAGCTGAAGAACGGCAAGTATTATCTGGTCATAGATTACATCTCTTTTCAGCGTTTGTCCACGCCACCTTTCGAGCTCAAGCCCGGGAGCCAGAGTGTGGATTTGGGCAAGATCGAGATGTTGCCAGATGCACAGACTCTGGCGGAGGTAGAGGTGCGGGCTGAAAAGAGCCGCATGCAGATGTCGCTCGATAAAAGGGTTTTTAACGTAGGGAAAGACCTGGCCAACCTAGGTGGCTCAGCCACAGATGTGCTGGACAACGTCCCCTCTGTTACTGTTGATGCAGAAGGGGCGGTAAGCCTCAGGGGCAGCGGTGGTGTCCGCATCCTTATCGATGGGCGCCCATCGGGCTTGCTCGGCGGGAGCGACAACAGCGGCCTCCGCCAAATACCGGCCAATCTGATCGACCGCATCGAAGTCATCACCAACCCTTCTGCCCGTTACGAAGCGGAGGGCATGGCTGGCATCATCAATATCATCCTGAAGAAAGAGAAGCGCAACGGCCTTAACGGGGCAGTAGACCTCACAGCTGGCTACCCGGACAATTACGGCCTGGCTGTCAATGGCAATTACCGCCTCAATAAATGGAATTTCTTTGCCAACTATGGCCTTTCTTACCGGGACAGCCCTGGCAGCGGCAACCTTTACCAAGAAGTATATGACCGCAATGGTATAGGCCCGGACACGGTCTTCATACAACAGCAGACCCGCGACCGCAGCCGTGGTGGCTGGGGCCATACGCTGCGCGGAGGGCTGGACTATGCCATCTCTGAGTCGGCTTCTCTGACCGGCAGCGTGACCTACCGTACCGAAGATGGCAACAATACATCAGAACTGACCTATCGGGACTATCTGTTCAACTTGGATACGCCTACAGGCATTACCACGCGGGTGGACGATGAGCGGGAGATAGAAGATAACCTGGAATATACGGTTGCTTTCCGCAAGGATTTCCCTGGCAAAGACCATCGCCTTACCATAGATGCGCGCTACCAGGATAATGCGGAGGTTGAAGAGTCCGTAATCCGTGAGGCTTACTTCACGCCAGAGTTCATAGAGACCGGGCTGCCCGGGCTTCAGCAGAACGCTTACAATCGTGAAAAGCGCATACAGACCGTTCTTCAGTCTGACTATGTGCGGCCGATAGGGGAAGAAGGTAAATTTGAAGCCGGCTTAAGGGCTGGCATCCGGGATATAGAAACCAACTTTAGCGTAAGCGAACTAGAGAATGGGGTTTTGGTGCCAGTAGAAGCCTTTACCAATGATTTTGTTTTTAATGAAAGTGTTTACGCCGCTTATTCAAGCATCGGTAACAATTTCGGGCCGGTCTCCCTACAAGCAGGGCTCCGGGCTGAATATACCGATATGACCACGGAGCTGTTACAGACTCAAGAGGTGAACCCTCGGGATTACCTCAGCCTTTTCCCTAGTGTTTTCCTGGGATACGAAATGGCAGGCCAAAACTCCGTCCAACTTAGCTACAGCCGCCGGATCAACCGGCCGAACTTCTGGAGCCTTAACCCCTTCTTTAGTTTCTCTGATGCGCGCAACATTTATTCCGGAAACCCGAACCTTGATCCAGAGTTTACCCACTCCGTGGAAACGAACTACCTGAAGTATTGGGACAGTGCTTCTCTTACGGCAGGCGTTTTTTATCGTCATACCGACGGGGTGGTACAGCGCATCCGCCGGATTGATGAATCTGGTGTGACTTTCACCCAGCCTGAGAACCTGGCGACGGAGGATGCTTATGGTATTGACATTACCTACTCTTACTCGCCATTTAAGTGGTGGGACCTCGACGGGAACTTCAACTTTTTCCGATCCCTCATCAGCGGCAATGCCAATGGGCGGGACCTTAGCGCCGACGCGGTGACCATGTTCACCCGCCTGACTTCCCGGGTCACGCTTTGGAAAGAGCTGGAGACGCAACTCAGGGCGAATTACCGTGCCCCTCGTGTTACACCACAAGGGCGAACCAAGTCTCTGTATGTCATTGATTTATCTATGAGCAAGGACGTCTTGGAGAAAAAGGGTACGCTCACCCTATCTGTCCGGGACTTGCTCAATTCCCGGAAATGGCGTACTGTCTTTGAAGATGAAGGTTTTTACAGCGACGGGGAGTTTCAGTGGCGTGCCCGTCAGGTGCTGCTCACGTTCAACTACCGGATCAACCAACAGAAAAACCGCCGTGGCGGTGGCCGTGAAGGCGGCTACGATGGCGGGGGAGGGGGCGAATTCTAGCCTGCTTTCCGAAGCTTTCAAGAATTAAACAGATGGGGTTTAGTTTTATTAATGCACCGGGCGCCTGGATTCCAGGACGCCCGGTTTTTATTTATGGTACTAGCTGGGGACAACGATTTGGTTGTCAAAAATTGAGGTTCGTTTGGGCTGTAGCGCCTTGCTGGCAAAGTATTTCCTAAGCGTGGAGGCTAGTGCCTCAAGCCATAAATCCTTGCCACCCCAAGTTTCGTTCTTTTCCGCCTACTCCTCGTTAAAGAACCGCGACTTTAGCTCGGGCTAAAGTCGCGAACCTTCGCCTTGATTAGCCGGAAAACAACTTCAACTTAAGTATCAGAGATTTATGGCTTAAGGCA
>NZ_VOOR01000139.1 GCF_007993045.1 Phaeodactylibacter luteus | reverse complement strand
GATGCAGCCTTCAAGGCTAAGATACTGGAATTACACGGGCAGGGCCGAACTGTAGCGTCTTTAGCGGCATCTTTTGGGGTCAATACGAGTGTGATCTATCAGTGGCGCAGAAAAGCCGCCGAAGAAAATCCCTGTGGAGCTAGTAAGGCCAGCGAAGAGGAAGTTAAAGATTTGCGCAAGCAACTTCGCGAAGTTGAATTAGAGCGTGATATTTTAAAAAAAGCCTTGGGCATTTTCAGCCGCCAAGCATAGCTGAAATATACGACGCCATTGACATGTTAAGTGCTGAATTTAGCATAGTCAAATTGTGTGAAATTTTAGGTGTCAGCCGGAGTGCTTATTATGCTTACTCGAAGGGTTCGACTTATCAGTTGAGCGATCAAAAATCTGAGGTGGGCCAGGCCGTTAAAGAAGTTTTTGAGGAACATAAAAGGCGCTACGGCTGGCGCAGGATTCAAGCGGAGCTGGCAAGCCGGGGTATCCAGGCGGGCCGCCACCAAATTAGAAGCCGGATGAAAGATCAAAATCTAATTGCCATTCAGCCTAAAAGCTTTGTGCCTAAGACGACACAAAGCCCTCCACACCTGCGTCGTAGCCCAAACTTGCTGCTCCAAAAGCCTAACCTGCCCGTTGCCCCCAATCAGGTGGTTGTAGGGGATATTACTTATCTGCCCAACGAGGAAGAACACTATGCCAAATGGCTTTATCTGGCCATCTGGCTTGATTTGTACAGCCACAGGATAGTAGGCTGGCATTTGGGTCGGCATATGGAAGAAAGCTTGGTTACAGAAGCTCTAAAACAGGTAATCCGGCAGCGGCAGCCCCGCGAAGGTTTCATTGTCCATTCGGACGGGGGCGGCCAGTATGGAGCCACCGGCTTCAGGGCTTTACTCCGGTCTAATGGCTTTCGCCAAAGTATGACCCGGAAAGATAATCATTACGATAATGCACACGCCGAATCTTTGTTTAGCCGCTTTAAAGCCGAGTTGCTTGACGGAGGTGTCTTTTATGGTTTGCAAGATGCCTACGATCATACTTTTGAGTATATCGAAGGCTACTACAATACCTGTCGCCGCCACTCGTCTATCGCATACTTGAGCCCCGTAGAATATGAGCGGAGGTTTTGGGAAAACGCTATCGGTTAGAAGGGGCCATTTTTTTT
>NZ_VOOR01000138.1 GCF_007993045.1 Phaeodactylibacter luteus | reverse complement strand
ATCACAATTGTCCGTAGCCACTACTGTGAAGTTGACAGGGATGCCTGCTGTCTGGCAGGCTGGGATCTGTACCGTCATGGTGCCGCCGTTGGCAACTGGGCCAGCGATTTCAGGAGCACGCTCTTCATTAACGGTGATGGTCTTGGTGATGGTCGTCTCGTTGCCATTCTCATCGTCAAAAGTGATGACCAGATCGTTCTGCCCAATAGCTGCGAACAGCTCCAGTGAGTAAAGATCGAAACCAGTCTGAGTCAGCACGAAAGATGGGCCTGCGTCTACGCCAGCGTTACCATTGGTGAAGGAGATATCAGCGTTGGCCAGCCCAACTTCTGCACCACAGTCGTCGCTCAGGCCTAATGACCATACGAGCTGTGCGCCGCACTCGCCTTCAGGGGCGTCGTACTCAAACGCGTCGACACCGCCACCTAAGCCGTCCTCAACGGTGATACCGCCGGCAGCAGTGATGACTGCTGTTGGAGCTAGGTTATCCTGTGGCGTCAGCATCTGAGTTGCTGAAACAGAAGAAACACAGCCGGTTTGGTCTGTGTTGAACTGGCAGCCGCCTGCATTAGCCAATGAGAGGTTCACTGTGTAGACCGTGCCGCCTACTGCAGCGTTAAGCCCTCCGAAAGTGATCGAAACGCCTGCAGGGACATTGAAGAAAGTAGTACCGCCTACAGAGACATTGTAGGAAGCGCCACAATCATCATTTACGGTAACCTCAAAACTACCGCTGAATTCATTGCTTGGGCAGTAAGGGTTGTTGACGTTGGTGATAGAAATCGTTGGCTGGAGGTTCTGAATGCTAGCACCGTCGATGGTGCCCGTTTCAGAAGCTACGTCAGACTGCCCACAGTTGGCCGTTACCGCAAAGTTGTAATCTTCGCCTGGGGTAAGCGTCCCGCTCGTAATCGTCAGGGTAGTCTCTGCCATGTTAACATAATCTACCACAGGGTTGCCCATGGCGTTTTCTATGTCAACGGTGTAAGTTGAAGCATCACCAACCTCATCCCAGCTGATCGTCACCACGCCATTGCAACCGTATCCTACGGTCACGTTGGCAGGTTCCGTACACTGAGCCGAAGCCTGCTGTGCCCCAAACACTGCTCCGAAGAGCAGGAGGAAAAAGCTCAGCACAGAGCTTCTCCCCTTAAGGGTCAAATTGTTCATAAAATTACGATTTGTT
>NZ_VOOR01000137.1 GCF_007993045.1 Phaeodactylibacter luteus | reverse complement strand
TTGATAGCCGTACACTTTTTTCAATCTGTACTTGAAAAAAAATCGGCGAAGTTCTTTGACAACATTGAGAAAATGTAGTAAGCCAAGTCCGAGTAGTCTGCCATAGCACGTTGGGCTACAGTGACCGGGCTCATTTTGTGCACCCTGTCGTATCGCAGGAACTGAGCTAATACTTCAGCAGGCTGCTCTTTAACGATTAGCCCTATGCAAAAAGTAAAGATAAAGGCCATAGCTGCAACAATAATAAGGTTCTGCACCCGCTCGGGGCCATCGAGCATTGAGCGCTGCAATTGAAACCCTGCGGATTTTAGCTGTTTGAACAAGGTCTCGATCTTGAACCGCTTTTTGTAGTATTTGCAGGCCATTTCACCAACCTCCATATTAGTCAGCAAAGGGATAGGGTCTTTGAAGCCCTTGCCCCTCCAGAGGATAGCGTGGCTAGCATTGCAGCCGTTTTCTACGAAAACGACCCGGCGCTTATCAAGCAGCGGGGCAAGCGTGTCGATGCGTGCGCTCTCCCCTCCAAAGTCTACCTGGCGGTCAAGAGAAGTGCGCAAGACATATTCCCACCCCTGCCCGTGGCAATAAGTACGCAGCAGTATGCCATCAAACTCGCCGTCGCCAAGTACGACAACCCGGCAAGCCGCCTGAGTACAAAAGAGCGGGCTGGCCTGCTGGAGCAGCTCAGTGTGCACCTGGTCAGAAAAATGCCCTTTGGCACCTTTTCTGGTCAGCCACACAACTGGAATGGCATAGCCACGCCATAAAACAGACAGCATTAAGGTACAACAGCCCTGCCCTGACTCACTACCATCAATGGCAAGCGTCAGCTCCCCGTTTTTGGCCAGATAACTGAGCACGTAGGCAATATAGGGCGCGAAGAAGGTATCCCAGTCTGTCCATTTACTGCACAGCCAGCGTTTGGACTGCTTGATCCGGCTTTGCGCTTGCCTGGTATCTGAACGACAAGTAGTGCTTATGCCCGAAAGGCTGCAGCTCTTAGACCTTGCACATGAGTTGATCATGCTCGCCAAGACCTTCAGCCGGCGCAGGTGGTTGCCTTTAGCTTCTAATGCAGAGCACCTGCGAAGGAAATTCAGTGTATCTTTGTATAGGCTTCGGCTCATAAGGAGGAGGGATTGTGATCTAGGAAACCACTAATTTCCTCTTCCTTATTCATTTTCTCAATATGTCAAAGAACTTACCCGGATTTCTCTCTTGCAGCTAGCTGCAAAAAGTGTACGGTTGTCAA
>NZ_VOOR01000136.1 GCF_007993045.1 Phaeodactylibacter luteus | reverse complement strand
CTTACGATAGATGTGAATACAGCAGACCTTTTCTTCCGGTCGAAAGTGGACGGAGTAGAGATTACAGAAGAAAACGACCTGTTGATCGACAGCACGGATCCCTCAACAGCACCATGTCCGGCAGCGGCCAGCCTTCAAGTCAGGGTGATGCTTCAAGGGGCGCTGTTGGGTAGCTCGGATCAGTTCATGCGGGACGATTTGAGGGCGAAGGGCCTTATTCCGCTGACTGAGCCTTATGCGGCCTTCGGTAATGCTCGTTTTGTAATTGCTGGCAGAGGAGGGGGAGAAACGACCACCACGGCCGTACTTGATGCGAATGCTGGCACACCTGATGCTATTGTAGATTGGGTATTCGTTGAATTGCGGGATGCAGCCGATTCTACTCAAATAGTGGAAACACGTGCAGCGCTTGTGCAGCGGGATGGCGATGTGGTGTCTCCGCTAGATGGCGTATCGCCCCTCACTTTTGCGGGGGCAATCGGTAACAGTTACTTCATTTCCATAAAACACCGCAACCACCTTGGCGCAATGACCTCATCCCCTGTGGCATTGAGCAGTGTGCCAGCGGTAGTGGACTTTACGGACACGGGCTCAGACTTCTATCACCGCATACCGCAGTTTGACGGGTTCGAGCAGGCGGTAGTAGGGGGGATGTACGCCTTGCATCTTGGCAATACAAACCTCAAAGGGCAGGTGAACTATGCCGGGCAGTCGAACGACCCCGATACCAACCTCCAAGAAATACTAAACGCTGTGGGCAACCCCGGCCAGCTGCAGTCCTACATTTTGAGCGGCTACGGGGCTACTGATGTCAACCTCGATGGCACAACCAAATACACAGGCTTGAACAACGATGTGGACCCGATATTCAACGTGTCGGTGCCATTACAGCCGAACAGCTCGAACAGCGTGGCCTTCAACCTGATAGAGCAGCTGCCGCTGCCTGCCGGGGAGTAAGCGAGAGGGCCTGACGGGTCAGCCCGTCAGGCCCATCAATGCGGCCAAAACAGAACATTCATTATTCATAGCTTCTTAAAGAGACGACAACTATGCATCGCATGACGATCTGGCGGATGATAGCCGCCCTATTTCTGTTCCTCGGCACCTTCAGTATAGGTGTTTCACAGAACATAACCTTCGGCATACTGCTCGACCCTGATGATCCGCAAACGGTATCTTTTGTAGGGTACACGGATTATTCCGGCAGCTCTGTCCTGTCGACGAGCAATTTCGGCATCCGGTTCCCGGCAGGGACACTGACCGCCCCATCTATTACTGGGGCAGCGG
>NZ_VOOR01000135.1 GCF_007993045.1 Phaeodactylibacter luteus | reverse complement strand
AATAGTTTTTGTTTCATCTATATGTTTTTTTAGCTTGCAGGTAACGCTGGGCTAAATTGTCGTAGGGCAGCAAATTTGCACTAACCTTTCGTACAGCACATAGCCATGTTTAAATTTAAAAATAAACACTTAATGGCGGAAGAACTAAATAACCATCAACTTTCGTTTTGTACTGACCGCCCTATGCAATTTTAGCCATTGTTACCGCCATGTGCATTATTTTTTTTCGCTCTTATCTTATCCAATACCCTGGTTAACTTTGTAGGTGGAAATAAGAAAAGTAGTGATGCAAATATCGTTTCATCTAATTCTAATTATTAACAATAATCATCCGAATTCTAAACCTGCACAACAAAATTTACATGAATACCATTTACTTATTTTAGTATCACAAACCCAATTTTACGATGCTGTATAACCACCATCAATCACCAGTTCAGAACCAGTCATATAGGAACTCTCATCTGATGCTAAAAACAAAATACCGTTTGCTATTTCTTCCGGCTGTGCTGGGCGTCTCAATAATGTTGGTCCTAAAACCATTTTTTTTACTTCTTCATTTGCTATCAAGTCTTTTGTCATATCAGTTTCCGTAAAACCGGGATGTACAGAGTTTACCCTGACATTAAATGCTGCAAATTCAATCGCTGCTGTTTTAGTTAATAGTCTTATTCCTCCTTTTGTAGCAGTATATACCGACTGGTTGGGAGCACCAACTATACCGAGTGACGAAGAAATATTAATAATGGACCCACTACCGTTTTCCTGCATTAATCCCACAACGTGCTTCATTCCCAAAAAAGCACCTTTCAAATTTATTTTTACAACAAAATCAAATTCCTCAGATGTTGTCTCAACTAGGGGTTTTAACAGGCTAACACCAGCCACATTTACCAAAATATCCAACCTTCCAAATGTTGCTTTTGCAAATGCGATTACATTGATCCAATTGGCTTCGTCAGATATGTCCAATTTTTGGAATTCAGCAATGTTACCTGAATCTGTAATTTCTTTAATTACATTTGTGGCTTGTTGCTCATTTAAATCAGCAATTATTACTTTTGCTCCATGACTTCCCAGTAACTTGGCAGTGGCTTTACCTATACCTGAAGCACCTCCTGTTACTATGGCAACTTTGTCCTCTAATCGTTTCATACATTTTGTTTTTTAGTTCGACTAATGTAAAGATCATTATTTTTTTTGTATTATACAAATATTATTAAGAATCAATTCAATGTGAAATCATGTTACTAGTGCTAAATTTTATCAGGTAGTTTTTTAGCATTGGCGGT
>NZ_VOOR01000134.1 GCF_007993045.1 Phaeodactylibacter luteus | reverse complement strand
CAATAGTCTGAGGCGATTTAGGCAGCGATTTTGCCGATATTCCTAATTTCGCCACGGAGTGATTTAATTTTTGGCAACTGTGGGTCGATTTCAAACATAGAAATAAATTGATCGAGCAGTAATTCATTGGCGTAGCTGGTTTTGATGTCCGCTAAGGAGAATGCTTTTTGCTCATGGTTCTGTCCGCTTAAGTGGCAGGCTGCTTTAGCCAAAGATACAGTGGACAAGCTAGCGTTAAGATGAAAATGAATTTTCTCTTTAGAGCGAGCCTGACAATGTGTTAGCCCGAGATGCTGCTTGGCGTCTCGGTAAAGCAATTCGATTTGGAAACGAGAATGGTAAGCCAGTAATATACAGCCGCCATCCATTTCTAGATCGGTAGAAGCGATGATGCGCGCACTTTTGATGGAGCCATCTGCTTTCAATTCATGGAGGATTACCAGCTTAGCATTTCTTTTCCATGCTTGCACGTTGGCGGTTAGTTCATAGGCGATCCATGATCCATCCTCGGCCTGTGCACATGGGCTTACTAGGTCTAAGCGTAGATTATAGATATCGATACGGCCATCATATTGCTTGGGCCGTCCTTTTCCTGGTCGGGCAGGCCCCTGATAAAGGTAACGTAAACGGGCATCCTTGCGAAGACGGGTGATGACGTTAAAACCCACTTCAAGCATCGCATCAATAAAGGGCAAGCGTGCGAAGTAGGCATCGACGATTAAAAGTGAACTGATCTGTTGGAGTTTTTCAGCACGTTCGCTAATAGAGCGTGCATAGAACCCTAAAAGTGATTCCTCTTCCTGTTGATCAATAGTTTGAATAGCCTCCAGGTGAAGTGCCGTTTTGTCTTGTTGATCAATAACAGCCAGGCCACTTAATTCTAAGCCCCGCAGCTCTCGCCCAGCACAGCCCGAGTAGAAGTAGCCGATACCAGGAGTGTGTTTGCCACTCTTAGGAAGAAAGGAAGGGTCAAAAGCAATTGCCAAGTCATTGCTCAGTGTTTGCTCTGCCAAAAGGACATTAAATTGTAACCAATCAAAGGGCCGACTATAGTTCTCCCGATAAGCACCTTCTTTATAATCCCCCCAACGAGCCATATTGGAAAAGTTATACCGCCCCCTCATTGCCAAGAGTAAAGAAGGCAATGTGGAAATGAATTTAAATTGCCAACGCTTAATGTTCGGCATTTTTCGCAATATTTGTGCTGTGAGCGTTTTGACGTTCATTGGGCAAAATTGAAGCTTTGGTTGTGTAGGAACTCCCAAGCTATGCATTTTGCCCATTTTTATTGATATACATCAAAATCGCCTCAGACTA
>NZ_VOOR01000133.1 GCF_007993045.1 Phaeodactylibacter luteus | reverse complement strand
CCTGCAGAACCAGTTCGGGTGCGACAGCCTCGTGGTCACCACTACCGATTTCGCGCCCCTCGATACCACCTTCGTGCAGGCCACAACCTGCGACCCCGCACAGGCCGGGCAGACGACGGACGTCCTCCTGACGCCGGAAGGGTGCGACAGCGTGGTGGTCACCTTCACACAGCTGCTGCCCTCTGACACCACCATCATCATGGCAGCCACTTGCGACCCGGACCTCGCAGGGGAGGTGCAGCAGTCCTTTGTCAACCAGTTCGGGTGCGACTCCACCGTCATCACCATCACACAGCTGCTGCCCTCTGACACCACCATCATCATGGCAGCCACCTGCGACCCGGGCCTCGCAGGCGAAGACCAGCAGTCCTTTGTCAACCAGTTCGGGTGCGACTCCACCGTCATCACCATCACACAGCTGCTGCCCTCTGATACCACCATCATAATGGCAGCCACCTGCGACCCGGACCTCGCAGGGGAGGTGCAGCAGTCCTTTGTCAACCAGTCCGGGTGCGACTCCACCGTCATCACCATCACACAGCTGCTGCCCTCTGACCTCGTGCAGGTACAGGCGTCCTCCTGCGACCCCGCTCAGGCCGGCACCGACACCCTCTTCCTGCAGAACCAGGCCGGGTGCGACTCCATCGTCGTCATCACCACACAGCTCGTACAGATGCAGGCCCAGGCCGGCATCACCTCCGATTACAATGGCTTTGCCGTCAGCTGTGAGGGCGGCAGCGATGCACAGCTGTCCGCAGAGGTCACTACACCAGGGTTCCAGCCCCCCTTCTCCTTCATCTGGTCCGATGGCGCACAAGGCCCGCAGCGCAATGGCGTGCCCGCCGGAGCGTACACCGTCACCGTCACGGATGCCAACGGGTGCTCCGCGACAGCCTCCGTCACCGCCCAGAGCCCCCCGCCTATCCTCCTCTCCCTCTCCGTCAGCCCCATCTCGTGCTTCGGGGACCAGGACGGGGGCATCCAGGCCATGGCCCAAGGGGGGCTCCCGCCGTTCCTCTTCAGCAGGGACGGGGCACCTTTCCAGGCTCAGCCCCTCTTCGCCGGCCTGCAGGCCGGTGCTTACACCCTCGCTGTCCAGGACGCCAACGGGTGCGAGCAGCAGGCCGCAGTCATCATCCCTCAGCCCGATGAGCTCGCTGTCAGCCTCGGCCCGGACACGACCATACAGGCCGGCACCGCAGCCGCCCTATCCGCTCAGCTCAATGTCCCCGAAAGCCAGATCGATACCATCGTCTGGCAGCCCAGGTTCGAGACCGAGTGCCCGCAGTGCCTGCAGCAGACCGTCGCGCCCATCGTGTCCACCGCTTACTCCATTACCATCACCGATGTCAACGG
>NZ_VOOR01000132.1 GCF_007993045.1 Phaeodactylibacter luteus | reverse complement strand
GACAGTGGACTTGCACCACTTAGAAAACTCGCTATCTTTATAGCGAGGGGAGCCCATTCCGGGCACACACATGCTATATGCGACCAGCTACATGCCTTGCCGCAGGCGCAACACAAGGCATGTAGCCGGCGCATATAGCTTTTAGTTGGCGGGTATAAAACCAAAAGAAGACCAAGACCGCGCATCTGACAGCGTTCCGAAAGGAGAAAAGAGGGTCTTTCTGAGAGTAGGGTAGCCGCTGGCGGGGGAATTATTTCTGAAACCGACCGCCTTTGAATGTGGGAAAGTAAGACCCGAAGCCAGAATGGGTTAATGAAGGTGTTAATTATCGCTCTCGCCCTTCGTAGATCGAACGGGGAGGCTAAATTTTATTGACATGATTAAATGCTCATTTAGGAGAATTGCATTGCCTATTTTAGTAGGCTTGATTGCTGTCTTGTACACTAGTTCATGCGAAAAGCAACAAGAAGATGTAACTTCTAACCACCTAGAGGTTGCTGAAAGTTTACCTATGCTACAGTTTTCTGATGATGGACTTGTTTTTTTCAAGGATTTAGATGAATTTAAAAAATTCTATGCGGCTGTTGAGCATGCCACAAGAGATGAATTGATGGCGTGGCAAGAAACTAATGGCTTTCAGTCCATCAATTTCCTATTCGAGGAAACATGGACTGGATTGTGTTGTGACGTAGAGGAGGAAGATATTAAAAAAACACCCTCTCTCTATCCAAATGTTCGTGTAACCGAGGACGGAGAAATATTACCCTTGATCAATGCAGGCTTGATGGGGTGGATAATAGGCAGAGAAGGGCAGTTTAAGCTGGGACGGTCACTAATTACTATTACTAACGATGCTGTAATTTCTGTTCTTGACGGAGATGCCAACAAAACCACGTTAGCCATTAGAACCCTTGAGAGCAATGAGGCTGAAGGCATATTTGTACGTATGCAAGATAACGAATCTAGTGCGCGCGCTTGTTGTCCCTCAAGCAGCATCAATACTGGGACGGTAAGGTCTGGGAGCAAAAGGATAAAGACAGCTTCGATGTCACTTGCAGATAGGTCTTTTGCAGCCTCTTTTCCTACGGGTGTTGACCAATACGGAAATTTCATCTATTCTACGGGCTACCAGTTGATTTATGAAATGGATTATTTTTTCCACCATCAACGTAAGACCTTTTTTGGCTGGACAGTTTGCGAACGTACATACTGGTCTTTTGATTCTCAGTGGAATCTAGTCCATAACCTACCATCTATATGGGGTTATTCCAATCCCATTATAGGAGCAATCAATAATTTTGAAACAGGATTTGAATGCAAATACAACCGAACGGATGGAATTATATTCGTTCCTTTTGT
>NZ_VOOR01000131.1 GCF_007993045.1 Phaeodactylibacter luteus | reverse complement strand
GTGCACCGCTTCCGATGAGCTCAATGTCTTCGTCGACCGAAGGGGGAATGTCTTCCTCCCCAATGTCTTCTCCCCCAATGGCGACGGCGCCAACGACGTCTTCTTCGTCAATGCCAGCCCGAGAGTCCTACAGGTCGATGCGCTACAGGTCTTCTCCAGGTGGGGCGAGCCCGTCTTCGAAGCCTTCAACTTCCCGCCCAACGACCCGCAGTTCGGGTGGGACGGCACCTACAGGGGGCAGCCCCTCAACTCCGCTGTCTTCGTCGTACAGGTCACCGTCTCCTATATCGATGGCGCGGCAGAGACCTTCTCGCAGGAGGTCATCTTGATGAAATAAGGGAATAGGGCGGGGATAGGAAAGTCTATTCCCGCCCCAATGACCTATATACTGCCGATTCTTCGTACCAGTTGTTGTGTTTTTCCGGCAAATTCACTTTATTTTGCAAAAATATCGATTAGCACGACAACTGTTTTGCGGCTTTACCCAAACGCCTCTTCTACCTCTAGCCACCTACGCTTCCCCAGAACAAACCAAAGATTTACGCTTATCAGGCTTAACGGCCTATTATTCAACCTTACTCAATGAACAGCAAACTCTACACCCTTGTCACCATTTTTGCTTTCTTGCTACCAGTTTCCGCCTCTGCCCAATTTGACTGTTGCAGTGCGCAAGCGTATGGAGGGGAAACGCTATCCATCCCCACTGTAGAATCCGGAAATGACAACGATAGTTTTGCAGGGACCTGCCTTGCAGGAGGTGAAAATAGTTCATACTATTTTACATTTGAAGCACAAACTTCCGGCACTTTTGAAGTCCTCATTAATCCGATTGGGACAAACGACTATGATTTTGCCTTAATGCAAGGAGCATGCCCGGGGAACCCTGGAGCCAGCGTTGTGGCCTGTAGTTTTGCCGCCCCTGGGGGAAACTTTCCCACAGGCATCTCATCAGACCCTTTAGGCAGCTTTGGTGTTGCCCAGACGAACGGATGGGTAGCCACAGTCAATCTGACCCAAGGATCGGTCTATGTACTCATTGTGGATAATTTCACTGACAATGCTAGTGGTTTTACCATCCGCACCGCTGGTACAGCTACGATTGGGCCACCTTCAGGCGGATCAGGGCAAGACCCTGTCATCAACCCCGTCGGCCCGTTCTGCCCTGGCGACCCCTCGGTCACCCTTACAGCCAACCCGCCGGGCGGTACTTGGGGCGGCGCGGCGAGTGCTTCTGGGGTGTTCATCCCAAACTCTCCGGGTATACAGACTGTGACGTATGCTGTAACTGGCGAAGGCATCTGCCCACCTGAGGCAGAACTTCAAATCACGGTGTTTTCTCCGCCCAACCCCATCATCAACCCGCCGCCAACGGCCTGCTCCAACGGCAGCCCGTTCTTCATGACGGCCAGCCCTGCCGGCGGCACCTGGGGCGGCGCGGCAGCGCCCAATGGGCAGGTCAGCCCCAGCGCGCTG
>NZ_VOOR01000130.1 GCF_007993045.1 Phaeodactylibacter luteus | reverse complement strand
ATACCATATTTTTTTGATAATTCTTCGGTTAACACTTCCTTGTAATCAAAATCATCATCAATCGTCATGATTCCTCTCAGTCTTTGAATTCTTGGTGACAACTGTTCAGGTAGAATTTCTCGACGATCTCTTGTGATTAATTTAAAGTAGTTTTCTACCAAATCCGAAATGCTTTGCCCCTTTTCTTTTGCGTATTCCTTAGCTGTTTTTATGACCTCTTCCTCTATAGTCAATGTCAACTTTGTATTCATGGCTTTTTTTTACAAAGATACGTGTTGATTGCGAACAAAGCAACACGTGTTTGTTGTGGGGGCTAGCGGCCCGGCTACGTGACGTGCCGGACTCTAAATTTACCATTTTCGTCTCATTTCTCAAATGCTAGCGCAGGCAGCAAAAGGCGATCTTGGCGCAGCCTGGCTTTTGCTGCCTGTGCGGGTTTTTCAATCTCCATTTTCCTCTCGAAGATTTTTACCGGCATGGCATGTAGCCATTGTTGGGTGCAGGTTTAGACATACATCACATTAAAAAGTAGATATTAAAAATAGGATAGCCCAAATAATCCCATAGTTTAAAGCGGCGATGTCATCATTATTCTCTACTTCGATACGTTCTTGGTTCCGAAATTCAATATCTAAAATCGAATCTTCATCAAATTGTTCTTTTGGCCACTCAAAACCAATCTTTTTCAGTAAATAGTTTGTAAGCGCCCCCAATAAAACAGTTGTTACTAAAATTAAAACCCCATCAATTAGAAAAGATATTACTCCTTTGAACATCAATGAATCTAAGACTCCCCATAGACCACCAATTACTAGAATAGTAAAAACTCGACTTCTATTTTGCTTCTTGATATTAATATTTATCATTATAACTATTTTTCAACTCTAATTAAAGTCATCTCTTCGCTAAGGGATTTCAAAGAAAGAATAATCTTTTCATCTAAAATTACGAATTCCTTCGTAGGCAAAAAATCATCTTTACCAGATACCCAGACCACTAGACATTTTAGTAAAGAAGCGTAAAAGCGACTATCTTTAAAGTCGACGAAAACCAAAAGACATGTCGACATTTACGCTTCTTGAGCAAGATACGGAAAAGGCGGTAAAACTGCCAAAATACACCCTGAAGAACACGCTGATCGTGAGCCATTCCATCCTTCATGCGGGCAGCGTGAACCTGAACAAGGTAAAGAACAGCGTCCCACATGTGCGTGGGGGCGGGCTAGCAACCGCCCATGCAGATTACAAGCTGCTGACGCGCTACTTTGACCAGGGCAAGATCGAAAGCGAACAGGACCGGCAGCGCTACGAGCAGTTGATGCAAGGCCTTCGGGCTTTATGCTGGATGGTGTTCTTTGAACGGTCCAGGCAACTGGGCTGCAAGAAGCCAAAGTACCTCCTGCTGTATGGTACAAAGTGGGACTGCGGCGACGAGAGTATACACCTGATGACGCTCTGCGTCCTGGCCGGCGATGTGGCT
>NZ_VOOR01000013.1 GCF_007993045.1 Phaeodactylibacter luteus | reverse complement strand
CCTCCCTGTCTCTGTGACGAAAACAGGCACAGAGGCACTGTGACACTGAGGCTCACAGATATAAGATGCTCCGTGTACCTCCGTGCCCTCCCTGTCTCTGTGACGAAAACAGCCCCATAACCCTGACAGGCTGAACTGCCGTTTTGTCACTTTGTCAGTTTGCGGGCGGGCTGGCAGCGCAGAGCTGGCAGGAAAAAAGCAGGATAGGAGATAAAGTGGCAGTTGTATGGGATTGGCATGTGTATTGATAAGGAATAGGTATCCGAATCCAATCAGAACAAAATTTAAAAACAATAGCATGAGTAAGATTATAGGAATCGACTTAGGTACAACGAACTCCTGCGTAGCGGTAATGGAGGGCAACGAGCCCGTCGTTATTCCTAACGACGAAGGGCGCCGTACAACGCCTTCTGTTGTGGCTTTCATGGATAATGGTGAACGCAAAATTGGCGATCCGGCCAAGCGCCAGGCCATTACCAACCCACAGCGTACGATTGCCTCTATCAAGCGGTTCATGGGGCAGCGCTACAGCGAGGTGTCCAATGAGGTCGGCCGTTCAGCATACAAAGTGGTAAAAGGGGAGAACGACACCGTGCGCGTCGATATCGATGGCCGGATGTACACCGCTCAGGAGATCTCCGCCATGGTCCTTCAGAAAATGAAGAAGGTCGCGGAAGATTACCTGGGGCAGGAAGTGACCGAAGCGGTTGTCACGGTGCCTGCCTATTTCAACGACTCTCAGCGTCAGGCGACCAAAGAAGCCGGCGAGATCGCAGGCCTCAAGGTCAGCCGTATCATCAACGAGCCGACTGCTGCTGCCCTGGCTTATGGGCTGGACAAGCGCGGGCAGGATGCGACTATCGCGGTATATGACCTCGGCGGCGGTACCTTTGACATCTCTATCCTGGAGCTGGGCGAAGGCGTTTTTGAGGTGAAATCTACCAACGGCGATACCCACCTTGGGGGGGACGACTTCGACGGGGTCATCATCGACCACCTGGCGGAGACCTTCCAAGCTCAGGAAAATATGGACTTGCGCAAGGACCCCATGGCTCTGCAGCGCCTCAAGGATGCTGCGGAGAAAGCCAAAATCGAGCTGTCCTCTTCTTCAGAGACGGAAGTCAACCTGCCTTATATCACAGCGGTAGATGGTGTGCCCAAGCACTTGGTGCTGAAGCTGACCCGCGCTAAGTTCGAGCAGCTGGCCGACAGCCTGGTGCAGCGCACTCTCGAGCCTTGCCGCAAAGCCCTGCAAGATGCCGGCTTGGATAAGTCTGACATCGACGAGGTCATCCTCGTGGGCGGGTCTACCCGTATTCCGCGCATCCAATCGGCGGTTGAGGAGTTCTTTGGCAAAAAGCCCAACAAAGGGGTGAACCCCGATGAGGTGGTGGCGATTGGCGCTTCTATTCAGGGCGGGGTACTGAGCGGCGACGTTCAGGATGTGCTCCTGCTCGATGTGACGCCCCTTTCCCTTGGCATCGAGACGATGGGCGGCGTATACGATGTCGTCATCGAGTCCAACTCTACGATCCCGACCAAAAAGTCCAAAATCTACTCTACCGCAACGGACAATCAGCCTTCTGTGGAGATCCACGTGCTGCAGGGCGAGCGCCCGATGGCGAAGGACAACCGTACGGTTGGCCGCTTTATCCTCGACGGCATCCCCCCCGCACCGCGCGGCGTGCCTCAGATCGAAGTTTCTTTTGACATGGACGCCAACGGTATCCTCACCGTTTCTTCCAAAGACAAAGGCACGGGCAAAGAGCAGTCTATCCGTATCGAAGCCTCTACCGGCTTATCGAAGGATGAGATCGCACGCATGAAAGCAGAGGCAGAGGCCAATGCCGATGCCGATAAGGCTGCCCGCGAGCGCATCGAAAAGCTGAATACTGCGGATAACCTGGCTTTCCAGACCGAAAAGCAGATCAAGGAGTATGGCGATAAGATCCCTGAAGACAAGAAGAAGGAGATCGAAGCTGCCGTTGCGGAAGTGCGCGAAGCCCACAAAGCGGAGGATATGGACCGACTTGATGCCGCTACGGAAAAGCTGAACGCCGCATGGCAGGCTGCTAGCCAAGACCTTTACAACGCTACGCAGCAGGCAGAAGGCGGTGCTCAGGAAGGCCCGGGCGCTGATGCTGCCAATGCCGGGCAGTCTGGCGCAGATGATGTGACCGATGTAGAATTCGAAGAGGTGGACGAGGACAAAAAGTAAGCCCTCAGGGCGCAAACCAGATTGTCGCTTTTTTTGGGCCTGCCCCCTCCGTAAGGATTGGGGCCTGCCCCTGCCTGACGGCAGGTGCCGCTATGCTCCGGGGCTCGCTGTCCGCTCGGCCCCTCGCCCTACAGGCGTCGGGTCTGGCCTTCGGCCACCCCTGCGCAGCGCTAGGCCGGCTCTATCCCAAAGCCGGCAAGGCTAAACACTAGCGACATTTTGGGTTACGCCCAGCCCTCAAAAGCCTTGATATAGCGCAGAAAGCCTGCCCGGTACGTCCGGGCGGGCTTTCTCGGTTTTGGGGCAAGGCTGTTTTTTTGTCATCCTGAAGACCATTTAATTGATGGTTTTCTATTGGGGCACAAGGAAAAAGGCTAATTTTATTTTAAAGTATGAGGGTATAGCGTCAGCATATCTTTAGCCTGTTCTTTTGAGCAGAAGAAAACGGCCTTACTGACCCTACTCCGCTGCACATCCGGCCCGGCCGGAGCTTTGTGTTCGGCTGACAAATAAACAAATTGACGCTTAGCGCTCTAGTGCCTCAAGCCATAAATCCTTGCCACCCCAAGTTTCGTTCTTTTCCGCCTACTCTTCGTTAAAGAACCGCTCCTTTAGCTCGGGCTAAAGTCGCGAACCTTCGCCTTGATTAGCTGGCAAATAACTTCAACTTAAGTATCAGAGATTTGTGACTTAAGGCACTAGCACAATACCGAAAACCTATTTTAAACAAATCATAATTATTCTGACATGAAAAAAGCTTTACAAGCCCTTAGTGTGATCCTGGCACTGGGGTTTTTCTTTGGACATACGGCTTCTGCCCAATGTGTGGAGGTAGGCGATGCGGTGGGCGAACTGTCCGCCAATTTGAAAGAGGTAGGCGGCTTTTGCGGCCCTGCTGCCGTTGAGACCAACGTCTGCGATTGCCCTGAGGGCTTTGTCGTGGTCGGCTATGAGGGGCTAGAGGGCAACGTATGGGGGGGCGAAGTCCTCAGTCAGTTCAGCCTCCGCTGCAAGCAGGTCAACCCCGATGGCAGCCTGGGCGCTGCGGTACAGGTGACCTGTTCAAATGGCACTGGCGCGGGCAATCAGGCCGATGGCCCGGTCGATGCGGGTCCCGGGGAAGCCATCGTTGGCTTCGAGATGCGCCTCGGCTGTGCCGTGGACGCCATCATGGGCGCTTCCAAGCCCCTCACAGAGGTAGCTACAGGGGATGCCAACAACAACAGCAACTCTATGCCCAATATAGGCGGCACCGGCGGCAGCCCGCGCCCGGTCATGTATGTGCCCGACGGTAACGTGATCGTGGGCATGCGTGTGTTCGAAGACCCTTCTACCAACCTCTCCGGCGGGGTTGCCTGGCGCTATGCGCCTATCAACGCTATCGCCTGCTCTTCCAACTGTAGCATCTCAGGCATATCGGCTTCGAATATCTCCGCTTGCGACAACGGTGGCACAGACGATGTGGCGAACGACGATACCTTCACGGCGGACATCACGGTGACTTATTTCAACGCACCGGCTGGTGGCGACCTGGTCTTGGGCGGCGATGCCAACGTGAGCGTGCCTGTGGCCAGCATTGGCGCAAATGCTTATACCTTTACCGGGGTGACGATCCCTGCAGACGGCAGTGCGATCTCTATTGTCGCCCGTTTTTCTCAGGCCCCGGGCTGCGACTTGAGCCGCAACGTCGGCGCTTCTCCTGTAGCTTGTTCTCCGGATGCACCGGCGGGCGGCATCCCGACGATGTCGGAGTGGGGGCTCATCCTCTTTGCGCTCATTCTCTTCACCCTGACCGTCGTGTTCGGCACACAGCATCAGCGGGCTATGGCCTTAGCTGGGGGCGGGCAGCTGCCTGCGGGGCAGCGCAACCGCCTTCCATTCCACCGTGCTCTGTACCTCAAGGTGCTGCCGTGGGTCTACCTGGCTTTCGCGCTGGTATTTGCGGGCGCAGTGGCGTTCACGGGCTATGAGCTGACCGGTGCGGACTTGCCTGGCAGCTTGCTGTCTGGTGCAGTCATCGCTTACCTGCTGCACTTTGCAGCGATGCCTTCCGGGCGCGCTGAGCGGTAATGCCTGAACCTTGGCACCCGGACAGGAGATAGGCGCAGGTTTGGAGCTCGCCCCTATGGCCCTCAAGGTTTAATGAACCGGGCCTCTTCATTGGGTTATCATGGCGAAAGCCCTTCAAACCCGCACTAAAAAAAATGCCCTGCCAGTGCCGCTGTCTCAAAGCGGTGCTAGCAGGGCTGTTTTTTGCGGGCTTGGCGCACAGGTGCTGACGGCAGCCCTTGGCAGGGGCGGAGGGCTATCTGCTGGCAGCGGACAAGCGATGCGCAGGGGGGGACGCCCGGCAGGGCCGAGCGGATAGCGAGCCCCGGAGCGTAGCGGCCCACGCCTTGAGGCGGGGGTGGCCCCTAAAAAAATTAAGAGAGCGTATTGGGATTTTGGTCTTCTAGTCGAAAAAGAGCCCCGCTTGCTAGCGGGACAGGCCGATTACTAAAGCCCCAACACGCTCAAAAGCGGAAACAATCGACGACTATGGCTTCGGACAAAAGAAAGCGTAAGCAGGGGGGCAGGGCAGGCCTTCCCTGGATCAGGGACCGGCATCCGATCTTCCGGTTTTTATTGGGCTTTATCGCCTGTATGGGCCTGTTTTATCTTTTTTACTATTCTTCCCTTTACCGGCAGTACCTGGAAGGCCCTTTCCTGAATGCACAGGCGCAGCTCAGCAATGCGCTGCTGCGGGCTATTGGGCACGATACCCTCGTCAATGGCACGAGCATAGCGGGGGCAGATTTTGCGGTCAACATCAAGAGCGGCTGCGACGGGCTAGAGGCCATGGCCATCCTGGTCAGCGGGATCGCGATTTTCCCGGTCGCTTTCCGGTACAAAGCCCCCGGCATGCTCTGGGGCGTCCTCTTCTTGTTCGCGCTCAACCTGCTGCGCATTGCAGGGCTCTACCTGGCCGGGCTGCATTTTTCGGAAGCCGTTTTCGAGTTCCTGCACATACAAGGGGGCTTTATCGTCTTCACCATGATCAGCGTGCTGCTGTGGTTCATCTGGATGAACTGGTCTACCCAAAAAGCGCAAACCGCCAAGGCTCATGAATGATATCGTCAAAGCAGGGCTGAAGTATTTCCTCTATTTCATGCTGCTGTATGGCACCCTGACGGGGCTGAGCATGGCCCCTGCCGTGGGCAGTGCCTGCAATGCCTTGTACCGCAAGCCTACGGCCCCTATTCTGCAAGGGCTGTTCGGCAAAGGGTATATCGACCTCAGCGAGGGGAAGGAGGGCCCGCAGATGATAGATGTGGGCTTCATCGGGAGGAAAGAGCTGGCGCGGCTGCGCAATCAGCGGGCGAGCTTAGGGGCGAAGCCGGGGAGCTTTCAGGTCCGGGCGGAGATATACAAGGTGAAGTTCTATAATATGTTCCTCAGCTTTTACCTGTTCTTTGTGGCACTGATGCTGCTGTCACCGGTCAGCTGGCGCGAAAAAGCGTTGGGGCTGGGCATTGGCACCCTGGTATTTTACCTGTTCACGGTATTCAAAATTGCGTTGATGCTGTTGGCGTTCTTCAATCAGGCGGAGCATGCCATCTATGCCACCCCGCCCTGGCTGCTGCGCATCGTCCACGGGCTGATCTATGTCCTCACCCTGGGGGTGAAAGTGGTGTTTGTGCTGGTGCTTTGGGCGGTATTGGTGTTCCGCAAAGGGAATTGGAAAAGGTTGTTGGGGTAGGCTTGAGCGGCGCCCGCCGGGGTCAGAAATCCTGGTAGGAGCGGTAGACGTTCGTGCTCAGCCCAAAAAACACCTGTTCGCTATTGGGGAAGAGGGGGGCATCCCCGGTTTCCCGCCGCAGGCGTGCGCCCAGCCGCAGGCGGAGGTTGTAGCTCGGGTTGAAGAGGTAGGCCAGCTCGGCATCGAGGTATTGCAAGCGGCTCACCGCGCCGTGTGGGGTGAACACGCCCGTATCGGTGGCCCGCTCATCGAACGAATTGAAGATATTGCCCCCGAAGTTCTCCCCGCCCCGGTCGCGCCCCGCCTGCCCGGCGTGGAAGCGCGCCTGTGCTTCCCAGCGCCCCCGGCGGTAGTGCGCCTGAAGGATGAGCTCCTCGAAATTGGCGCCCCAGGGGTGGGCGAGCGGCTGTGCGTAGTGCCCCCAATTGGTGATGGGGTTGCGGTGGGCGTAGAGGTAGGGCCGGGCCAGGTTGTACTCTGCCCGCAGGAAGAGCCCCCGGGCACCGAAGGCATCCCCCCATTTCAGCCCCAGCTGCCCGCCCATCATATTGAGCCAGGAGCCTTCCCCCCAATTGCGCACCGCAGAGAAGGTGAACTCGTCCATGGCGAACTGTGCGTAGGCTTGCATGCCGTTGCGGAAGCGGTAGGAGGTGTTGAGCCCCATGAGGATGTTGCCCCCGGTGAAGCCCTGCGCAAACTCCACGGGCCGGTAGAGGATGACGGGGTTGAGGAAGTTGAGGTCGAAGCCGAACTCATTGAGCTCGCTGCCCCACATCAGCCCTTCGAACAGGGCGATGTTGAAGCCCCGCCCGATGTTGACGCTCAGGTAGTGCATCGACAGGTATTTCTTGGCGTAGTTGCCGCCTACCCGCACGCTGTCGCGGATGTCGTTGAGCATGGCCCAGGTATTGACGTACTTGACCTTGCCGAAGGTGGTCTCGATGCGGAAATAGGGGTAGTTGATGGCGTTGTCGGAGAGGAGCATGGAGCGGTGCCCTTCGCCTATGAACTGCTTGCCGTGGCCTGCGCGGAAGTGGAAGATGCTGTTGGGGGTGTAGGCGACCTCCCCGGCGGCGTAGGCGTAGTCCCAGGCTTCTTCCCGGAAGGGCTTGGCGAGCCAATAGCCGGGCACTACGCGGTCGGACTTGGCGAAAGCGGTAACGTGGTTGGGCAGGCGGGCCTGGGTCTCTACGAGGGTGGAATAGGCGGAGACGTGCTCGCCCAGCTGTACTTCGATGCGTGCGCCCCGGCTGTTGCGGTAGGTGCTGCCGAAGGTGGCGGCCCGGTCTTGCCCATAGCTGAAGTGGACGATGGGGTTGAGGGTGAGGGCGTAGTTGTCGCCTTGTGCGGTGAGGAAGTCTTCGTAGAACGCTTTGCGGGCGGCCCAGTTCCAGAAGGTGCCGTCGGGTGCGGGCGCTTGGCTGAGGAGCTCGCCCCGGCGGTCGAAGGGGGCGATATCGTGCTGCCGCCACGGGCGTATGGCGGTGTGGACCTGATGGCTGTCGCGCAGCAGGCTGTTTTCGTACCAGCGGGCTTCTGCTGTGGCCAGCTCGGAGAGTTGGTACTGTGCGCTGCTCAGGAAAGGGGGCAGCAGGGCGGATAGGAGGAGGAGTAGTCTTGTGCTCATGGTGCAAAGATAGGCTATAGTGGGCGTTTGGAGGGGGTTTTTGGGAGGGGGCTCGCAGGCTCGCGGGTTTTTGCTCGCGGGCTCGCGGGGTTTTGCTCGCAGGCTCGCGACGGGTTTTTGCTCGAGGGCTCGCTTTTGTTTTTTGCTCGAGGGGGGCATGGGGGAGGGTTCACGCGGCGGGCGCGGCGCAGCGGCGGCTCGCGGCGGGGGGGCTCGCAGGCTCGCGGTTTTTTGCTCGCAGGCTCGCTTTTGTTTTTTGCTCGCAGGCTCGCGGGGGTTAAGGAAGGTGGTAGGGAGGGTAATGGTCTTGGGTGAGGCCCCTTGCGATGCGGGTGATGCCATTTTTGAGTAGGGCTTCATCGAAGTTGAGGAGGAGGCCGAGCCTTCTGTTGGTCAGTTTGAGGTAGGTGAAGAGTTGGCGTTTGAATTTTGGGGTGATGCGGTCTACAGCTTTGAGTTCTATGATGACGAGTCCTTCGACGAACAGGTCTGCGACGAAACCGGGTTCGTTTTGAACGTATTCGTCATTGATGAGGATGGTTTTTTGGCGTTCGACGAATAGTCCTCTGGCTTTTAGGCGGGCTTCGAGGGAGGCTTCGTAAACGCGTTCGAATAGGCCTGGGCCGTAATGGCGGTGGACGGCGAAGGCTTCGTCTAGGATGATATCGGCGATTTTGTTTTCATGCATGGGGTTTGGTGTTTTTTGTAAAGATAAAGAGTGGGAGGGAGATTTTTGATGAGGCTCGCTTTTTAGGAGGATGGATATACGCGGCGCAGCGGCGGCTCGCGGCGGGAGGCTCGCAGGCTCGCGTTGAGGTGAGCTCGTATTTTGGGGGAGGTGGGGGTTATCCTTGGTTTTGTTTTCTCTGGTTGCGTATGGCTTGGATGGATCGGAGCTTGAACATTCTGCGTCTGCGTTTTACAGCTTCGTGTAGCCAATAGGTGGTGCCACCGGTAATCAGGAGGAGGAGGGCAAGGAGGAGGTGCCTTTCGAGGAAGTATTGTCCGGTCAGTGCAATGGCAGTGATTAGGGCGGTGAAGAGGAGCAGGGAAAGGGTAGCTTGGGTATGGGAGAGCCCAAAATCGAGGAGGAGGTGGTGGATGTGCCGGCGGTCGGGAGTAAAAGGGGAGGAGCCTCGGTAGATGCGGGTAGAGAAGACTCGGATGGTATCGAAAAGGGGGACTACGATGACGGACATGGCGAGGACGGGCACGGCATCGAGTTTCCAAGGGTGGCTGGGCGAAAGGGCGGCAGATTTTTCAATGAATGAGATGGTTAGGATGGCGGTCATTGTGCCTAGAAGTAGGGAGCCGGTGTCGCCCATGAAGGTCTTAGCGGGGGGGATGACGTTAAAGGGCAAAAATGCGGTGTATGCGCCGGCGGTGATGCTGGCGAGGATGGCGAGCTCTTGGAATCCGGAGCCGTAGAACCATGTGCCGAGCAGGAGGCAGGCAAAAATGCCTAAGCTGGAGGATAGCCCGTTGATGCCGTCTATGAGGTTGAAGGCGTTGGTGATGACCAAAATGGTGAACACAGAGAGGATTAGGGAGAGGGCATAGGGCATGTCGTTCCACCAGCCGAGCATGCCTTGGAAGCTGGCAATGCGGATGTCGGATGCAATGGCGAGGAGGATGGCAACGGCTATTTGTATGAGGAGCTTTTTTTTGGCTGCCATAGGTGCGAGGTCGTCTTTGAGGCCCATCATGAAGATGACTAGTACTGCGCCGATGATGTATTGGAGGTGGGCGTAGGCTTGGAAGGGGACCCAAAGCAGGACGGCAATGAGGAAGCCGGCGAATATGCCTACTCCGCCAATGGAGGGGGTGGCGACAAAGTGGGAGCTGCGGTGGCCGGGCTTATCGAATAGGTGTTTGTCTACGGCTATCCTGATGACGGGGGGGATGGCGAGGTAGGTGATGAGGAATGCGGTGATGAAGCCGAAGAATAGGTCGAGCATAGTTTTTTGGTGTAAGGGGGATTGGGGGCAAAGATAAGAATTCTGAGGGGTTGGAGGTGGTTTTTTGGGCGCAGCGGTGGGGGGCTCGCGGGCTTGCTTGTGTTTTTTGCTTGGGTGGGCATGGGGGAGGGTTCACGCGGCGGGCGCGGCGCAGCGGCGGATCGCGGCGCGGTGGTGGTGGGCTCGCAGGCTCGCTAGTGTGTGTTGCTCGCAGGCTCGCTTTTTTAGGGTGTAAGGGGTTACGCGGCGGGAGGGGCGCAGCGGCGGATCGCGGCGTGGTGGTGTTGGGCTCGCATGCTCGCTAGTGTGTGTTGCTCGCGGGTTTGCTTGAGAGGGTCAGGAGGAATCATCTTTTGGAGGGTAGAGGCTAAATCCCGAAAGAATGCCAAAGGCGAGCCATATATGACGGAAGTTCATCATGTCACGGCTGATGCTCTCGATTGATGCCATGCCGAGGAAGATAAGCAGGGCGGATATTTCAAGTTGGGTTTCTTTGGGGATTTTTTGGGTGAATCGGTAAAGAATGAAGATGAAAAATATTAATACTGAAAGGCCTGTGAAGCCTATTTCTGCCCAAGCGCCAAACCAAGTAGAGTGGGGATCGTAGAGTGGGAGATGGGTTGGATATTTATCTTGTGCCTGCAAAGCTCCAAGTTCGCTGTTGAATTGTCCAGGGCCAACACCAAGAATGGGATGCTCTGTTGCAATCGTATATGCGGCTTTTTTTAACTCCAGGTAGGTCGTCTCTATCCAATAGAAATCTCCTGTGCGGGCAGCAGTGGTATAACCGGTATAGGACGTTCCTTTCAGGTAGGTGGCATTGTATTGAGCAGCAGGAAGCACAATTAGGTGGGTCCCCGTCCAGTAGACCAGAGCGGCGGCAGCCCATACTAAGTTTTTTAGATAAGCCGTCACTGCACTGTCTTTACGGGGAATATGGTGTAGTGCAATCAGCAATAGCCCTGCACCTAATAGTATCAGTTCTTTGGAGGCGCTAAGGCCTAAAGCAAACAGAAGGATAGCCAAAGGTGCGGCGTTGCCTCTGCGATGTGCCAACCAGTCTTTGAAGAAGAGCAGTGTGGGGAGGAAACAAACTGACATGAGCATTCCTCCGCTACCGGTCAATCCTGTCGCTCGGTAGATGGTGCCAAAGTAGGGGTAGTCTTGGTAGAGGCGCACTAGTTGGCTTGGGTAGCCGGCCAGTGCAAAGACATATCCTCCGATGGCGATCAGAGCACTTGCTACTGCTCCGTATTGCCAAGCTCGAAGCAGGGGCATTGACAGTCCTTTGCTAGCCCAATGATGTGCAAGAAGAAAGATTCCGGCTAGATATGCTCTTCCCGTGGCTTCGAGAATTGCATTAGCTTGCTGGCTGTAAATGGCTGAGGCATAATTGATAAACAAGTAAGCGGCTAAGGGAGGCAAGAGGTTGGATGGGGGGAGATTAAGCTTGGCTTTGCTTTTCCATAGATAAGGTAGGACTGCAATTAGGAATATGATTTCAGTGAGTTGAAACCGGCTGCCAAGGATTGGCAATTGGATGACTTTAACGAAGGGTAGGCTGAAACAGAGCAGGTAGAAGGCCTGATATGCTAGGTGTGATGCTTTCTTTGTGGTGGGTTGCAGTTTTAATGAATTGTGGTGGTGGAGAGGGGGGTACGCGGCGCAGCGGCGGATCGCGGGGTGGTGATGAGACGGCTGTGGTGGTAGTACAATCGCGTTGCGGGCCGCTCCGAGTTGGAGTTTGGTGTCCGTGGTGAGGACCACTCCGCGCAGCACAAGCCGAAATGCCTTAACTTTTCTTAAGCCGCTGCTCTGTACGGTAAAAATTCACTAGCAGCTGTTCGAGGAGCTGGCTGGTAGGAATGGACTGCTGTTCTAACCAATATTTAATCTCCGGGTCTAGCTGCAGGCGGACGTTCAGGGCTGCTTCGGCTTCCGCAAGGCCATCGGTAGCCACTGCTGTCCATTCGCCTTCGAAAGCTTCGTCTTCAGCAATAGCCTCATCATCGTAGTAGATGCTTTCCTCGGGCACGTCTACCCCGGCTTTGGCAAGCTGCATCGCCTCCAGGGCTTCGACTTTATGATCGGTAAAATCCACTTGGTAGCCTTGTAATGGCTCTTCGGCCCTGGCTCTTTGCAGGGCTTCGGCTACGGTTAGTTTAGTTTTCATCGTCCTGCGATTTCAATTTTTTGCTCAGATAGGCTCTCCGCTCTTTTTTATTAGCTCTACGGGCTGATATGATGCGAACTACGGCCCCTCTAAGTGTGTAAGCAAGGCTTATTATGGCTAAGAACGCTTTGCCTACCGTCAAAAACCGCTTTTCTCCGTTGCGCTCTTGCTCAAAAATTAGCCTGTCCTGGTCATTGAAAATTTCTTTTGCGTCCTCAAAAGGCATGCCGTGCTTCGCCTTATTCTTAGCGTTTTTGTGCTCATCCCATTCAAATTTTGGCATAGCGGTAGGGATTGATATTGTTCAATAAACCTTCTTTTCCGGGGAGTAGTTCCGGGGGCGAGGCGTTTTTTGGGCTCACGCGGCGGTAGCAATGAAGCAACGGTACGCGGCGTGTCGATGAGGCGGCTGCGGGGCTGCATACGCTCGTTACGAGTCTTGGCTGCGTGGCGCTTCGTTGCGTTAACCTCTTTCTTACCACTGAGGGGCATTAGGTACTTAGGGATTTTCACCATGGAGTTTTACCACTAAGGCACAGAAGGTACTAAGAGGCACTGAGAATATTAAGGTGTTGCTAAGTGCAGCTTACTGCCTGATTGTCTTAGTGTTGTTCTTGTGGGTTTTACCACTAAGGCACGAAAGGTACTGAGCTCTTGATTCAGCACTAAGGGGGAAGTTTTTGGTCTTAGTGCAGCTTACCGGCTACCACTCCACGCCGCACAACCAGCATTCGGGCTGATAGCGGGTTATTCTTGCCCTTTTTTTAGCTCTTGCGCTGCTTCAAACAAGTGGACGACGATAGGTTTGAGAAGAGCTGCTACTTGTGCTTTATTTTCGGATAGCCAATGGTCAATTTCGGGAGATTGGGTCGAGAGGTCGATGTGTATGGCGGACGGTTGGAAAGCGGCTGCCCGCCTGGCCTTTTCTTCCCACGAAAGCTCAACGATTTCGCTGTTGATCGTCAGCTCATCGATATCCTCGTCGTAAGCTATGTCGTCGTCGTTGTAGTAGATGTTTTGCTCGGGGATGACGATCCCGCCGCTTGATAGGACGATGGCATCCTGGATGTTGACCTGTTGGGCGCTGTCTTGATCCAAGATGATGCCTTTCAAGTCTCCGCCTTCGTTGATGCGTGCTACAGCTTCCTTAACGGTCAGGGTTTTCATGGGCTCGGTTTTTGAATTTGTGCTCAAAATAGCGGTTCCGCTCGTTCCGGTTGGCCTGCCTGGCTGAAATGATCCTTACGCCCATCCCTCTCATGGTGTAGACTACCAAAAGTATAAATTTAGCGGCAGACTTTCCAATCCGGATGATTCTGTACTCCCCATTCCGGCTGGCTTCCAGCTCTATAGCACTTTTATCGGTAAATACCGTTTGGGCTTCCCCAAAGCCTACCTTGTGCTTGGCCTTGTTCTGTGCGTTCTTGCCCTCGTCCCATTCAAATTGCGGCATGGCGGTGGGAGTTGGGGATATTCCTGAAGCCTCTTTTTCTGAGGGGGAGTTCCGGTTGCTGATCGGGTTTTGCTGCTGCCTTCGAGGGGCTTGGTGCCCGGTTGGTGCTGCACAGGTGGTGTTGCTCTACCATAATGTCTTGTATTGATAGGCTAAAGGTAGCAACTTGTTTCTTTAAACGAAATGTAAATAACGTTAAACGAAACATTTTAACATAAAAAGCAGGCTAAGGCACCGAAAATCCTGCATTTTATCCACATTTGTGCTATGAGTACCCGCTATAACCGTATCAAAGCTGTATTAGTCGAGCAGGAAAAGACGAGCAAGTGGCTGTCCGAGCAAGTTGGCCGGAGCAAGGGCACCGTCTCGAGGTGGTGCTCCAATCAGATACAACCGCCGTTGGAGGTCTTGTTCCAGATCGCAGATGTGCTGGAAGTGGATGTCTGTACGCTGCTGGCGAAGAATGAGAAGAGCCCAAGGAGGTGAGAAGCTTGTTTGAGCTATTTAGTTGGGTAAATCAGAGGGATTCTGATTCTCCAGGGGCTTTTTTAGTTGAATAATTCCTTGAGTTGAGTGGGCACTTGTTGCAAAGTGATAGAGGAGAGATTATAAGAAGAGTAGGCAGAAAAGTCATCTATATTTTGCAGGCAGCTTATTTTTTCCTTGGTTTTGAGAAAACTGCATGGATATTTGGCTGATACAACTGAAAATCAATACGACACCAATCCATGAACCACTTACTCTGCCCCCAAGGCCAGGGGCGGTAAGTGATATAACAGTTGCCATAATTACCGTACTGCAAAATGCAGCTCTGTAATTCATAGGAAGATATGTGCTTATACTTGCTCTCAGTTGTTTAAAGAAATAAGTTAAAAGTATTAGGGTGCCAATAAGGCCTGTCCCAACTAGGCTTGAAAAAATAAAGCTATGCATAGATATAGCAATGGGAAAATACTGCCGGAGAATAGCACCTTCACCCGCAGCAAAACCTGATCCAAAGATAGGGTCTTCAAGGAAAGCAGATATAGCTAAGGTCCACATATAGTTTCTACCCGAAGAGTCTTGTAATGAAACTTTTTCTTCTCCCAGCCAGAGCGTGTGAAGCAGCAACTCTTCACCCCAAAAAATAAAAAGAGTCAAGCAGGCTGCTATTACATATAGCAGTATGCTTTTATAGTATTTATTTCCTAGCGACAAGCCGAATAACCCAAGAAAAATCCCTAAATAATTTTTTCTAGCAAGGGATAATGTGGTGAATATACTTATGATCCACGTAGCAGGATGAAAGGGTCTTATATACCAAGCCAAGAAAAAAAAAAGTGGAACAGATGTCCTTGCTGCATAGAACATGCGAATGGTAAAAAGCTGATTTCGAATCAGTAATGCATAAAGGAAGGACCATAAGATTTCCCAAAGTATGTAAAGGAGTAAAAAATCTATTATTTGTTTGGGGTTGCACCTTTCCCCCAGAATCATACTTACCGAAGTTATTAGGAAAAGAAAGCATATCATCTCTACGGAACGAGCTAATGTTTCAAGAGGGCCAACTGACCATAGAGTGGTAAGAAACGCCCAAATAGAGAAAATAAGTAAAGATAAATTAGGCTTATATTTCTCTAAATAATCATAGCGACGAAATAGATAGATAAAGCTAATTACACCGATGATCAACCAGTAAGTAACTTGTATAATTGCGGACTTATCAATAACATCGAAATACTCTACCGGTCTTTGCCTTTTCCATATGAACTGCATAGGATGCAAAGCAAACAGAAGAAAGATTAGTATCTGCTCTAATGGTTGGGTGGTAAACTTTAAGAGGTCGAATGTTCCCAGCCGGATCTTGAGGGAATAAACCTTTGGCATTAATATACTAGATGGTTAATTCGATATAAGCGTATAAAGTCTATAAGTGATGTACAAGCAATTCAGCAAAAGCATTTTAGATGAAAAAAAATGGTAGCGGAAAGAAGGGGATGCGTTGTAGGTAAGCAATAAAACAGAAGACTAGTTGTCCTGTCCAATAGAATTGGAAAATGATAGATACGGCGGACACCTTGGAAGTGGCAATTCGGGTACATATTTCCTAACATAGATTTTTCAAATTGAAGTCATATTTGAAAACCCCGGGTTAGATTTGCATGAAGAGAGTACACTTAGCCCATATACCACGCCTCACTTTTCAACCCCTCATACACCCGCTCAATCCCCTCCCGCAGCCCAATCCGGGCCGTCCAGCCGGCTGCTTTCAGTTTGCTGACGTCCATGAGTTTGCGGGGGGTGCCGTCGGGCTTGGAAAGGTCGTGCTCCAGTTGGCCTTCAAAGCCGACGATGTCTTTGATGAGCAGGGCCAGGTCTTTGATGGGGATATCCTCTCCGGTGCCGATGTTGACCAGGCCGGGCTCATTGTAGGTTTGCATGAGGTAGTAGCAGGCATCCGCGAGGTCGTCTACGTGCAGGAACTCCCGTTTGGGGGAGCCGGTGCCCCAGATAGTCACGGCCTCGTCCCCGCGCTTCTTCGCTTCGTGGAATTTGCGGATGAGGGCGGGCAGAACGTGGGACTTCTCCAGGTCATAGTTGTCATTGGGCCCGTACAGGTTGGTGGGCATGACGGAGATGTAGTTGCAGCCGTACTGGTGGCGATAGGCGTCGCAAAGCTTGATGCCGGCAATCTTGGCGATGGCGTAGGGCTCGTTGGTGGGCTCGAGTTCGCCGGTCAGGAGGTAGTCTTCCTTCAGGGGCTGTGGGGCCATCTTGGGGTAGATGCAGCTGGAGCCGAGGAACATTAGCTTTTCCACGCCGTTGTCCTTTGCTGCGTTGATGACGTTATTTTGGATCATCAGGTTGTCGTAGAGGAATTCGCCCCGGTAGGTGTTGTTGGCGAGGATGCCTCCTACTTTGGCGGCGGCTAGGAAGACGTGGGTGGGTTTTTCTTGCGCGAAGAACTCGTTTACGGCGGCTTGGTTGCGTAAGTCGAGTTCTTTGCTGGTGCGGGTGATGATATTCGAGTAGCCTTCTGTTTTAAGCTTGCGGCTTATGGCGGAGCCGACCATTCCCCGATGTCCAGCAATATATATTTTATCGTTGATGTTCATTTTTTTGCTTTCAAGGTTTAACCATGGAGTCTCATAGAGTTGCATGGAGTTTTGCTTTGTACTTCTCTGTGGTGAGTATAACCATAGAGAAGCATGGAGTTACATGGAGTTTTAGGGCGTTTTTTATTTGACTCATTGAGACTCCATGCAACTCTGTGGTGATATCAGTTAATATCCATTCACCACCCGTTTAATACCGTTTTTCAAGCTTTTGACATTGAAGTTGAGGAGCATGCCGTGGCGAAGGTTCATGAGCTTAAGATAAGTCAGTACTTGTGCCAGGTGTATTGGAGCGAGTTGATCAACGGCTTTCAGTTCCAAGACGAATTTTCGCTCGACTAACAGGTCTATACGGTAGCCACAATCCAGTTTTACTTCTTCATATACCAGGGGTACTGCTTTTTCCTGCTCGACAAATAGCCCACATTGCCGGAGTTCGTATGCTAAACAGGCTTGATATGCCGATTCTAGAAGTCCCGGACCAAGTGCCGTATGCACTTTGAACGCACATCCTAATACCTTTTCTGACAACTGGTTAAACTCCATGCAACTCCGTGTAACTCTGTGGTGAACCTACTCGAACTCATTCTTAACCTCAAACCCAGCCGCCTTCAACACCTGATCCCGCTTAAACAACTCAATATCCGCCGCCACCATCTCACTACACAGCGCCTGCAAATCATAAGACGGCTCCCAGCCCAACTTGGCCTTGGCTTTGGAAGGGTCACCAATGAGGAGGTCCACCTCGGTAGGGCGGAAGTACTGCGGGTCTACGGCGACGACTTCGCTGCCGGCTTGCAGGGCGTAGTCCGGATTGGAGCTGCTGCTGACGATGCCGACCTCGTTAATGCCCTCGCCTTTGAACTCCAGCTCCACGCCGATCTCGCGGAAGCTCATGCGGACGAAGTCGCGCACGCTTGTGGTGACGCCGGTGGCGAGCACGAAGTCCTCAGCTTGGTCTTGCTGCAGCATGAGGTACATGCCTTTGACGTAGTCTTTGGCATGGCCCCAGTCGCGCTTGGCGTCCATGTTGCCGAGGTAGACTTTGTCCTGGAGCCCGAGGGCGATTTTGGCGACGGCGCGGGTGATCTTACGAGTGACGAAGGTCTCGCCCCGCAGGGGACTCTCGTGGTTGAAGAGGATGCCGTTGCAGGCGTACATGTTGTAGGCCTCGCGGTAGTTGACGGTGATCCAATAGGCGTAGAGCTTGGCGACGGCGTAGGGGGAGCGGGGATAGAAGGGCGTGGTCTCCCGCTGCGGGACTTCCTGTACTAGGCCGTAGAGCTCGGAGGTGGAGGCCTGGTAGAAGCGGGTCTTTTCCTGCAGCCCGAGGATGCGGATGGCTTCGAGGATACGGGTGGTGCCCAGGCCATCGGCATCGGCGGCGTACTCCGGGGCATCGAAGCTGACCTGCACGTGGGACATCGCACCAAGGTTGTAGATTTCATCCGGCTGTACTTCCTGTATGATACGGATGAGGTTGGTGCTGTCGGTCAGGTCGCCGTAGTGGAGGATGAAGCGGAGGTCTTCCTCGTGGGGGTCCTGATAGAGGTGGTCGATGCGGGCGGTATTGAAAAGGGAAGCGCGGCGTTTGATGCCGTGGACTTCGTAGCCTTTTTCGAGCAGGAGTTCGCTTAGGTAGGCGCCGTCTTGGCCGGTGATGCCGGTGATTAGGGCTTTTTTCTTCATGTTTTGTTTTTTGTTTTTACCACTAAGGCACGTTAGGCGCTTAGGGGTTTTACCATGGAGTTTCATGGAGTTTTTACCACTAAGGCACGGAGGCACTTAGGGGGGTTACCACTGTGCGCCTCTGTGGTGAGTAAAACCATGGAGTTCCGTGGAGTTTTGTGCACTGTGTGCCTCTGTGGTGAATTTAACCATGGAGTTTTTTCTTATGCTGTGTTGCCACAATTACGGGAAAATAGCCTTTAATTCCTAAACCACTGGCCTAGTTTGCGGAGGGGTTTGAGTATTGTGGTGTGGGGATAGGGTTTTAGCCCGTTGACCTGCCAGGCGAGGTGGTCTTCGCGGTTGGCGCGGATGCGGTGGCGGAAGCTGGCGTTGCTCATGCCACCGGTGCGCATTTTGACGAGTACTTCAGGCAGGTAGGTGGCGGAGGCTTTGTGCTTGTAGAGGAAGCGGAGCATGAGCTCATAGTCTGCTGCGGAGCGGAAGCGGAGGTCGAAGCTGCCGTATTGCTCAAACAGCGCGCGGCGGGCGAAGAAGGTGGGGTGGGGGGGCATCCATCCGTGCAGGAAGTTGCGGTGGCGGTAGGGGCCGGACTTCCAGTGCCGGACTACGTTGAATGGTGGTTGGGCTGTGACGTAGTGCAGATCGCCGTAGAGGGTGTCGGCTTGGGTGTCTTTAAGCTGCCGGGCTACCCGTTGGAGGGTACCGGGGGTAGCGTAGAAGTCATCGGCATTGAGGAAGGCTATGTACTGCCCGGTGGCGTGGGCTATGCCTTTGTTCATGGCATCGTAAAGCCCGCTGTCTGGCTCGGAAATGATTTTGGAGACATGGGGGTACTGCCGGGCAATGGCGAGGGTGTTGTCCTGGCTGACGCCGTCAATGATGAGGTGCTCGATACCGGGGTGTTGCTGCCTGGCAACGCTTTCCAGCGTATCCGCAATGGTGGCGCTACTGTTGTAGCAGACGGTGATGATGGAAAACGTGAGAGAAATGAGAATGGAATTTAATGCCTTCGTTCGATTGGCAGAGCCGGGCTAAAAACTTGGTGCTCTCTATTTTCTGACCCTTTTAGACTGTGTTGGGATTTCACCCTTTGGGCTGCATTTGCCAAATTTTATCCTGTACTTCGTTGCTCTTCAGTCGCTTAGCTCAGGCTAGGCTCCCTCATCGCGCCCCCGACGATGAATGTCGGGATCAAAGACTTGTTCAGAATAAAATTTGACTACATTCGCTCCAAAAGCGAATTCCCAACACAGTCTTAGTCTTGCACCCTCCGCTCTTTCTTAGCTACCGCCGGATTCCCCTGATAAATGGTGAAGGCTTCCAGATTTGAGGTTGCCACAGACTTGACCGAAAGGACCGCATGGCTCCCGCACCTGACGCCCGGGCAAACCAGGGACTGCGCCCCAATCCATACGCCATTTTCTAGTGTAATGGGGGCGGTGATGAGGTCAAAACTGCTTTTTTTGTAGTTGTGGTTGCCGCAGAGCAGCATAGCGCCCTGAGAAATGCAGCAGTGGCTGCCAATATCGACCTGATCGAGGTTGTCAATCCAGGCGCCTTCGCCTATCCAAACGTGGTCGCCGATGCGGAGCTTCCAGGGGAATTTGATGGTTACGGATGGCTTGATGACCACGCCGGTCCCCACCTTTGCTCCGAAGGCCTTCAATACCTGAATTTTCAAACCATTGATAATGGCCAGGGGATGGCGGAACAGTATCGCGCTGCAGAGCAGCCAAAGCAGTTCTTTCCAACGGGGAGCGCCACGCTGAAAAGCTTTGTTTTGGTAGCGGGAGAGGTCGGTTTGGGGCATCCTGGAAAAGGGCTACTTGGAAAAGAGCTTTTTGTAGGATGAAACCAGGTCTTGCTTTGCAAAATACTCCTTTGCAAAACGATGGGCAGACCTGGACCATTGTTCGTACTCATGAGCGGTCATTGTTAAAGCATGATGGAGGGCTGTTTTCCAGGCTTCCGGCTCAGATAAGGGCAGGTCCCAGCCTGCTTTATGTTTTTTTAGCCACCGCCACGGCGTTTGATCGCTAATCAGCACGGGCGTTCCAGTAGCTAAAGCCTCGAAAATGGCATGCCCAAAGTTTTCACCATGAGTGGGCAGTATAAAAAAGTGGTGAGCCAGCAGTGCGTCTTTTACCTTGGGCGGAGGCTGTTCACCCGCATAGCTTACCGAAATATTGGCAGGCAGTTTTTGGATGGCTGCTTCACAGTCTTTCCAGTAGCTCGGATCTTCCATAGGGCCAATAATGGTCAACTCCACGGGGTGGCTAATGTATTGCAGTACCTGCAAGGCATGGAGCAACCCCTTGATCGGGTGGATGCGCCCCACAAAAAGGAGTTTCCAGGCCGGAGCGGGGGCAGCTTTGACGGGCTTCCGGGCTTCCGGCTGTACGGGAAAGTTAGAAAGCTGTACTACCTTTGCAGCAGGGCCAAAAACCGAGCGGATATCTTTGGCTTCCGTGGCATCGGTGGCGTGAAAACAGATGCGGCGTTGCAGCCCTATGGTGTGCAGGAGGCTTAGCAAAAGCTTTTTTTTAATTGGCTTGAAAGCCAGGGCTGAACTCCGCAGCATCCCCCGTGGAGCCAAAACCACTTTTCCCCGGTGCGCTCCCCTGAGGTGCAACCATAGCGGCCAGAGCGTGAAGTCCGGGGAGAACATGCTGTTCAGGTACAGGGGGAGGGTAGGGTGCTGCCGCAAAATCGTTCGGATGCGCTTGCGCCGGTCAGCTGGGCTGAGGTATTGCACTTGTGTGGCAGTGCCTTCGTAGGCCACCCAATGGTTGGCGCGGATGCCCTCGTAGGGCTGCGTGTCGCCCAGGTCCCGGTCTCCGGTCACCACCAGCATGGGCATGTTAGGGGACAGGCCTTTTACCAGATTGACGGTGGAGGAAATGGGGCCGCCGGCCCGGTAGCCCGGAGCAAACCAATCAGTTAGCAGGAGTGCTTTTCCCAAAGGGTTAGCCATTGGCACTGCTGACTTTCTGGTAGAGCGACCAGTATTGCTGAGCGATACGTGCGGGCTCAAACCGCTTCACATTTTCAAATCCTGCCGCAACAAGCTGCTCCCGGTAAGCCGGATCGTTCAGAACGCGCTGTACGCCGGTACGGATGCTGTCTGTATCGGAAGGGTCAACCATGCAGGCGGCACTCCCGGCTACTTCGGGCATAGAAGAGCAGTTGCTCGTGATGACCGGGCAACCGAGGGCCTGTGCTTCTACGATGGGGAGCCCAAACCCTTCCAGCGTAGAGACGAATGCCAGGGCATCGGCATTACGGTATTTTTGTACAAGCGCTGCTTTACTGATCTTGTATGCATTGTGGTAGCGGATGCGATGTTTTTCCAACAGGGCTTTCTGCACAGGCGTCAGCTCGCCCACGATATCTAATGTCAGAGACAACCCCTCGACTGCCCGAATAAGGCCCTCCAGGTTTTTGTTGGCTTTGGTGCCAATGTGGAGTACAACCGGCGGGTGGTTGATGGCAGCGGATGGTATTGGAGCCTCTGCTACCGGCAGGGTGAGCGGGTTGGGGATCACTGCAATCTTTGCTTCAGGAATGGGAGCCAATTCCAGCAGGTCTTTTTTGGTGGCCTCGGAAATCGTTGTGATGTACCGGGCGTGACGGGCTGGGAGAAACACCCAAAACCAAAAAAGCAACCGGCGCTTCAGCCCGCTGCTCCGCTTCAGGAATTCAAAATCATGGAAGGTAACCACGGTGCGCCCCCGTTCCAGAAAAGGGGTGATGTAAGTGATGTCACCGGTAACGTGGTTGACCACTCCTTGCTGCCGCCGGGCATTCAGCCCGTTTTTCAGGCGGGGGGCCAGCCCCTTGCTCGGGAAAGGCAGCGTATACCACTTTGGCGTTTCGGGGAAGCAGCCCTGCAAAGCTTCAAATACCTGCTCAATGCTGTACTGATGCGGAAAAGCTTTGCGGAAAAACAGGGTCACCTTCACCAGTCAGACCTTCCAGTTTAGAATATTCCTGGCGGCCCAGAAGAAGCCAAAGACCACAATACTGGCTTTGACCATATGATTGAGCACGACCACCAGTTCTGTTTCCGCCTTGACCACCTGAAGGAAAATCAGGGGCAGGAAGGCGATAAGCAGCAGATTTTGTCCGGCGTTTTTCAACAAAAAACGCCAAAATCGGGCCAGGAAAAAACCCCAGGCGCCCATAAAGAGAATGCCGCCAAAGACATTGTAGTTGCCATAGGCTTCCCCGACGATACTTATACCCATTGAGGTACCTTGGCTAATGTCCAGCCCGGTGAACCTCCGAAAGTTTTCCCGGCCGCCGGCCTGCGTTTTGTTGGGGTTTAGGAACCGGGGCAGGATTGATGCGGATATAGCTTGTCCGATCGTCTCGCCCCCAATAAATGGTGTCCGGGCAGGGATTTCATCCATGATGGCGCTGATGATCCATCCCTGATTGAGCCTTACATTATTCTCTACATCCCTCTCCTGATCGGCATTACGGTCATCCGAAAGTATAGCGTCAAGTGCCAGGTCAGCGAATAACTCCAGCTTGTTGCCGCCGTACCCCTGCCAGACCTGCATTCGGTAGGCGGCTTTGATGGTTTGTAGAGTGGAAAGCGATAGAACACCGATGAGTATTGTCAGGTAAATCTGTGATTTGGAGGGCTGGTGCTTCAATGCCCAGAACATGTAGAAAAAGACCGACCAGAGCACGAGATCGTGGAACATTGCCTGCCTCAGCGCGCTCAAAAACAAATACCCCAATGCCAGGTAAAAGATGTTGCGGAGGCGTGGGTCATTACTAAAGAAAAGCACAATAGCCCCGACAAACTTAAAGTTGGAGGCCAGGAATGCAAAAAAGCCCAATGTGCCCGGCAAAACACCGGAAATCAGGTCGAAAAAGACGCCGATCAGAAATACGCCCAACCCATACTGCTCGTAACGCTGTAGTTGCGTCACAGGAATAGCCAGCCTGCCATAGCTGCCCAGCCCGCCCAGGGTGGAAAGTACGAAAAAGGCGTAGGCGGGCACAATGTAGCCCATGTACTCTGCCTCGGGCACGTACATATAGTACCGGTAATGAAAGGAGGGCGTAAGGTATTCGATGACCGGGCCTACAATCCACTGCAGTCCGGCCGTAAGAAGCATCAACTCAAGAATAGGGACACTTTTCCCAAGAACACGCACAAAACGTAAGAAAACCCATATCACCAGTGTCAGCCCGATTATACTGGCTGTGGTCATATCGCTTTTTTGATTGTTACCGTCCCGATCGTCTTTTTTTGATGAAGGCAATACCGCTAAGGTATTTTTCCCAGTTCCTGCTCATAAGCCTTGGCTTGCTCTTGAAAGCTCCAGGCCTCAATGTGGGCTTTCAAGTCGGAGGTGGTATACGCCTTGCCACTATGTTTTTTCATCCAAAGGATTTTTTCCTTTAGCGCATCCGCATTGCCGGCGGGAAAAACTTCACCGGTCTTTTGGGGAATGACCAGGTCGACCTGACATCCCACCCGGTCACTGACTACAACCGGGCGCCCACTGGCCAGAGCTTCGTTGACGGCCAGGCCCCAGGTTTCGCCCGGACCGTTTGAGGGCAGGCAGAAAACATCTCCCAGCCGGTAAACTACTGGCATCTGACTTTGATTTTGGAAGCCGATAAAGTGTACGTAGGTCAATCCCTGTGCCCGTTCTCTGAGACGCTCCTCCAGCTCTCCACTGCCGCCCAGAACCAGATGGACTGGATTTTTTTGCGTTTCGGCGATGCCAATAATCGCTTCCATTAGGAGTTGCGGAGCTTTTTTGGCTTCTAATTTGCCTGCAAATAATACCGCGAAATCGTCCGCTGCTATTCCTAACTTTTGCCGCCAGGCGCGGGCCTGCACTTCTTCCTGCTGCTGATCGTTTCCGGCAAAGCGAACGTTATCTATAGCATGGGGCGCAAAGGCGAGTTGTGCTTCCTGCAATCCGTGCTTCAGGAAATAGTGCCGGTTTGCGGAACCTACATAAAATGCCTTGTCTACATAGCGGTATACCCATTTCAGGAACAACCGCCGCGCCATTGTCCGCCATCCCGGCTGCTCATCGAGCAAAGTAGAGTCGCCCCGGAACCAGACCGGGCGCTTCCCTTTGAAATAACGCATGAGCCGCAAATGGCCGGGCGGATTCCAGCCGAATACCAGCACGGCCTGTGGATCATAAGCCTCAATCGAACGGATAAGCAGTTGAAGATGAGCTTTGGTATCAGCGGGGGTGAACTCAAACGCATAGCCTTCCAGCAAAGGGATATCCCAGCTTACGGTTCTGCCAAAAGCCCGGTCAAAGCCCAGCGACTCTTTGGGCTTGGTGTAAAATACCCGCAGGCCTATCTGCTTACGCGCTGTGATTAGCCGGAAGAGCGGGGCATGGTACTGAATAGGGTGGGTAAGAATGATGGCGAGGCGCTGTATCAACGCGGTAGGCTATGAAGTGCGGTATCAATAGCTGCTGCCAGTTTCCTGGCCGATTGGCGGGCAGAGAATTGCTCCAGCGGTTGCAGTTCGGGTGACCATTGTTCGTCTCCCTCCTTTAGAAAAGGGATAAAGGTGGAAGCGACCATTGCTTCTATTGCTTCCAATCCCATTTCAGGATTGTACCGGGCAAGGTAACGGTCAGCCTTACAGGCGGCCATGATTTCCGCTGCAGAGCTTTCTTCATGAAAAACAGCCCATACCGGGCGGCCTGACAGTAAACACTGAAAAGTTTTGGATGCTGTATAATGCGCTTCAGTGGAGCCGATGATCATTACCCCGGCTGCTTTTCTCAAAAATTGCTGAATATGCAAAAAGGGAAAGCGGGAGCGCGTTTCCACTACATGCTGAGCTATGCCATACCGTTGTGCATACTCCTGAATGGTGGTGCCGCCGTAGGCGCCTGTCCCCAGGAAATATAGTTTCTTTCGGCTATCCCATTGCCCCTGCGCCTCTATTTTTTGGACAACGCTAAACAGGGCTTCGATAAAGCGGTAACTCTGTGGCAGAAAAGCCCCGGCGTAGACGTAAGGGATAACCTCTGGGTTCTTGCTCCAGGGGTAGGTGATTTCTCCCAGGTCAATTTGATGGTCTGCCGGATCAAAGCCGTAGGGCATGCCCACGTGGGTAATGGGTTGACCTTTGAAGTGACGATCCAGGACAGCCTGATAATAGGACGTGGAGACTCCGGAAATCAGAGCCGCCTTCTTTACGGCAAAGGGTTCCAGCAACTTTGCCAGCTGAAGGCTCCACCATGCGCGGCCGTACCTTCGCTGATAGGGGGCTAGTGGGCGCACCCAGGGGTCGATGTAGTCGATGCCATAGGGAAGCCCGGTTTCGTTGTAAATCAGCCGGCCCAGAACTGCCATGTAGAAGGATGGGATAGGAATCCATATGAAGTCGATTTGCCGTTCCCGGCTCAACGCAATCGCTTTTTTATACAACGCCCAGAAAGCACGCAGCCCAATATCGCCAATAAGCCGGACGCGTTTCGGTGGGGATAATGCAGCCACCCGAATGGTTTCGAAGTGCTCCCGGAAAGTCCTGACAAAATCTTTATCCGGTGCTTCCTCAAAGTACTGCTCCTCCACAGTGAGTACCAGAGGCTGCCAGCCGAAATCCGGCAGGAAGTTGCCAATCAGGCGGGGCCGGTGTACGCCGGCCAGGTTGGCGGGGTGCCAGTGGGGATAGATGATGAGTAGGGTTTTCACGGTAATAAGGCCAACAATTTTTTTTGTTCGGCCTCCCAGGCAAAGGCTTTCGCTTTTTCCCAGCGCTCCACCTTATGGGATAAGGACAATTGAGCGCTGTCTATATGCTTTAAGGCCTCGGATAGCCCCGCGTCCATGATTTCACCCGCCCGATAGTCCAGACTTTCCAGAAATTGCCGCTGGCCTTGGGTATCGGTGGCCAGGACATATAAGCCAGCCTGCGCGTAGGCTAAAAACTTATTGGTCAGACAAAGATCCCGGTTCAAATCGGCATTTTTTGCTTCCAGGGCCAAGCCAATATCCATGGTGCTCAAAAAGGCGTGTAAAGCGGCTTGCGACATAATCGGATGTAAATGAATATTGGAAGGCAGCTGGAACCTTTCTAGATAATCCGGTTTGGGGTTTCCGATCAGGTGAAATTGCATAGCCGGATGATCTTTTGCAGCGGCAAAGACCTGCTCCAGCCCCCGGCCCGGTCCAATGGTCTGACTGAACCAGCCCAACTTTACCGGTCCAGTAGTAGTGCCAGACAATGGTTGTGTAAATTCCGCAGCCGGAAAGCTATTTAGAATCATCCGATGATTGGGATGCCCACCGATGAGCTTAAGCGTATGGACAGCAATGAGCGGACTGGCACTCGAAAGGCCAAAGGCGGCCGGCAGAATAGCTTGCATTAAAAATTCGCGACGCTGTTTTTCAGTTGCCGGATGTCGGCGAATAGACTCTCCGGGGTGATAGTCTTCCACGTCGAAAAGGAAGGGTACTTTTAGATAGTTACTCAGTCGCCAGGCGGGGTAAAAACTACCACCACTGTGCGCCAGAATAAGGTCTGCCGGCCCGTCTAGCTTTTTTATCTTTTGCCAAAGCAGAATAGCCGCTTTATTACTGGCGTAGGCATTGATGAGCCGATTACGTCTAAAAAAAGGAGATAAGCGCAGGGCTGCTTGCTGTTTCAGGCTAGCCAGCAACCAGGGCCAAAAGGGTTTTCTACCCAAATTGACACTAACCACCTCCAATTGATACTGCGCTATCAAGGCCTGATCTTTCTGCCGCCAGCGCTCCGCACGATTGATCAATACAATTTTCACCTGGTAGTACTCCCGTAAATACAAAATAGATTTTAGTGCACGCGGGGTGGTGGAGAGATTGCCGGAGAGTAGGTATAAAATTTGCCTAGCCAAATCAAAGCTTAATTTGCGCTAATAAGTCTAAATATTGCTCGGCAATTACCGCAAGGGAAAAACGCTGTTCGCAGTCTTGACGGACCACCGTTCTATCTATTTCGTCAACTTTTTCAATAGCGTCAATCATCCCAGGAACATCATTGACGATGTACCCCGTCTCTCCATCCTTTACCACCTCCGGAACGGAACCTCTTTTAAAAGCGATCACCGGTGTACCGCAAGCCATGGCTTCTGCCATCACAATACCAAAGGGTTCTTCCCATTTAATGGGGAATAAGAATGCTTTGGACCGCTGGAGGTAGTATTTCTTTTGTTCATCGTCGACCGGCCCCACGTATTCAATCAATGGATGCTCCAGGTGGGGCTTGATATGTTCTGCAAAATAGGCATCATGGCCCGGCTGAATATTCCCCGCAATAATCAGTTTTGTATGGGTCGCTAAGGCACTTGCAATACACTCTTTAGTCCCCTTGATATCTTCAATCCGGCCCAAAAACATTACATGTTCTTTAGCTACGGTATCATCGGGCACAAAGTAATCCGTGAGGGTAAAGTTATACACCGGCGTGAATTTATGTTGATAGTGTTGCAGGTGATTCAACATATGTCCAGCTGCCGCCGTAAAATTCGCCCGTTTGCCAAACAGGAAACTCATTAAGCCGGTGGATTTTGGGCTAATGAAGCGTCCGTAGGTCATTAAAAAACCAACCTTTGAGGTCATTAAAGTAGGATACAAGTACATCAGCCGGCCAAAGCTATGGATTACATCTGGCTTTTCGAGATGGTAGACTCGTAATAAAGTAAACGCATTTTGCAGGGTATTCCGTAGTCCCCGGGAAGAGGTATTTTTCCAGGCGTAGCGCTTAGCCTTTGGATTCGTTGATTCGGCATGGGCAAGCAAAACCACCTCATGCCCCCGCTCGACGTAGGCATTGATTAAACCATCCACCAGGCGCTCTACCCCTCCGTACAATTTGGGAGGGACAGGAATTTCAGGGTCGACGGGGATAAGTATTTTCATTTACTCTACTGTTTGCACTTCCAAATGGTGCATAACCAAAGCAGCCACCTCCTCCATACTGTGCGGCTTTTCGATATGCTTTGCCACCTCCATAATCGAGGCTGGATCCTCTAAAATATTTTCTAATTGCTGTTTTAAAGCATCGGTATTACCATTTTCGAACAACCAGCCGTTAACCCCATGATCGATACTGCTCTTCATAGCGATATAATCCGAAGCGATGGTCGGTATCTTACGGGTAGCGGCTTCTAAAATAACTAAGGGAGCCACTTCAGCAATGGAAGGCAAAAGCAAGACATCAATATTATTTAAGTATTCTGCCACTTCTTTTTGAGTTAACCCTTCAATCCATGTAATATCAGACCTTGAAGAAGCCCATGATTTGTGTCGATCAAAATAATCTATTTCTTCACCAGAAGGATTCGTAATGATATGGAGGTGAAAGGTCTTATCGCTTTCTAGTCTTTCCCAAGCTTCTTTTAAAAAATGAAACCCTTTAATGGGATGCATGCGGCCTAAAAATAAGAAGTGTACAGTTGGATGAACCGGCCTATGTTCAATGAGAGCATGGTCAAAAAAAACCGAACTAATCCCTTGGGGTAACAGGACTACATCTTCAATACCATTGGCCCTAAAAGCCTCCCGTATCCAGGGAGCGATCGCGAAAATCACATCAGCGTAGGTGGCGATGCGTTGTAATTCTTTTTCCCGGTGGCTGGCCTGGTACCAGCTGGGTGGTAAGACCGCTTGAAAAGTTGCTTGCTGTGTCAGCGTACTCAGCGTACGCCCCGCCAGGTTTGCTAGTAAAGGATTTAAGCCTTTATGCTGTAATAGACAATTTAGGCAGCGGCTTATTTCTACTCTACCGTCGCAATTACGTTTATCAAAAAGACGCATATTACCTTTAATACAAAACAGCCCACCTAAATGGGGGGTGAAAGCCGTTTTAAACCCTAGTTGTTTGGCAGTACGTAGATGAAAGCTATTGACTGCCCTTCCAAAAGAATGAAAATGCACCCAATCGGGTTGGATCATCTTTAATCGCGCCTCAAAAGCCTCAATACCCCGTGGTGGAATTAACCCATTTAGTTCTTTGGTACTAGCTGTTGGGGGGACCGGAAAGGTATAGACGGGGATGTCCTCGTGAATATAATCGTCTTGTACTGCTGTCACAGAAATTAAGACACTTACGCTCCATCCTTGTTTTTTAAAATAGTGGCATAAATTGAGTGCATAAATCTCGGTACCGGCGCGGTGAGTGGGGAAGAAGGATTCCAATACAAAAAGAATGCTAGACCTATTCACCTGTTTTCAATTAAATTTTTTGGGTAGGACGGAAACACTTAAAAAAATAAGCTTTAGGAAAACCGGTCTCCCGGAGAATACGTCTTAATTCCCTCAGGGAGAGCTTCGGGGACAGTCGAAGCAAACGTCGCCCCATCAAAATATTATTATTCTCCAAGATGGCACTTTTTAGGTAATCAGGTAAAATGGCCTGCTCCAGGGTATGCCGATGAATACAATAATTTAAAATAATGTACTCATTGTTTTGGTTACTGTTTATGATTTCCTGTCCTGGATGTTGTCTCCACCAAAATAAATCCCGAGCAAATAATACAATGGGGCTCTGGGAAGCTGCCCGCAGATTGAATTCATAATCCGCTGCCACCTTAAAAGCAAGATTAAAGCCACCGATATGCTCAAAGAATTGACGCCGATAAATGCAGCCACTAGGACCGATGTATAGAACGCCCTTTTTGAAAAAATGATTTATAAAGGCTTCTTCCGTGGTCTGTAAAACAGGAAGCGGGGTAGCGCCCAGGTAGCTATTATACGTCAAACCAATTCCCGCTTCTGGGTACTTTTCCATGGCAGCTACCATCATTGCTAATCCGTGTGGGTAAATGAGGTCGTCAGAATCTAAATATTTGAGATATTTCCCTTTCGCATAACTAGCTGCTTTATTCCGATTTGGGTAGTCTCCCAGATTTTTTTCATTGATATATACTTTTATTCGACTATCCTGTTGTTCGTACTTTCGAGCTATGGCAACGCTTTGATCCGTTGATTGATCGTCCACAATAATCAGCTCCCAATTTTGATAGGATGAGTTGATGACACTTTCGATGGCTTCGGCAATGTATTTCTCACGATTGTATACCGTCATTAAAACAGATACTAGCGGTATCTCTTTATACTTATCCATCTGTAGACAAACCTTTTTTGTGAAGACTTCTTCCAATCCCCCCCCATTCTTCTCGCCTCCTCCAGGCCCGCTCCAAAGCCTCCGAAAAACTATGCGGCGTAGGGGCACAAGCTACAAAACCCGTTTGATTATCGACTATCACTTCGGTATTGCCACCCACGTCGGTCACTACTGCGGTACGACCGCTGATAGCCGCTTCGACCAGAGAGATCGGCAACCCCTCCCCATCGGAAGGAATCAGCAAAATTTGATTTTTCATCCAGATTTCGGTAGCGGAGCTTACGTGACCACAAAAACGAACCTTTTGCTCAATGCCTAACCACTGAGCTAAGTCTTTTAGATAGGCTAAACCATAGCCCTTCCCGTAGATATTCAATTGCCATTGTCGGTTCTTCCACTGGGACTGTGCCAAGACTTCAAATAAAGTATCGTGCCCTTTACCGGAGACTAAAGCCCCCACCATGGCCATTTGAGTGGTTTGACCTGTTGGATAAGGTAAATAGACCTTCTCCTGTAAGTTCGGTGGATTTTGAAAAATCCTGGCGTTATCCAGGCGAGTACACAACATTCGTTCCGTCAGTTGCCACTGCCGATGGGAAACAAACAATACTGCTTTCGCTCGCTGAAATACCTGCCTCCCCCGAGGGTAAATATTTGCTTCGGGAATAAAACTATACTGACAATGAGAGTGACAAATCAGCGTGTAGGGTATTTTTTGTACATAGAGCCTTTGGTAAAGACCATAATGGTGTAGTAATAGATCAATATTACTCCCCTGATTAATAATTACTTCATCGGGGGCAAACTGCAATACCGCCTGCCAGGTATCATCTAGCGAGGCTACTCTATTCTTTATAAACCGCTGTATTTTTTTTCTTAGGGGTACATCGTGGGTAAAGCGCTCGCGCAGATGCAGTTGCGCGCCATTCTGTTGTAGGTCTTTTATTTTAGGATGTGTCTCGTTTCCCCAATCATAAACCGAAACCAAGACCTGCTTACCTTGCGCTAAACTCGCCATAGCCTGTGTATTCCAATAGGCTTCGCTCCCACCCCAGGGTAGCCCTCCCATTAATGATATATAGGCAATACTTTGCATCTACCAATTTTGTAGCGTGGCGATACTATTTTTGATACGCCAGTTGTGTACTATCTCGCTGCTTTTGATAGTTGAAATATTTTTTCATTTTCAAAAACTTAGATTCAAAGAAATGAAAACTAATGGCTGAGATACTGTAAGCCAGAGCTACCTTGGTCAAAAAATCTATTCCCAGATGCTCAAACCTAAAAAAACGATCACAAATAGAATAAGCTAGAGGGTGATAGACATATAAACCGTAACTAATTTTCCCCGTGTATGCGAAAAATTTTCCCTTTAACACTTTATTTGTGATATGATCACTCTTTAAGCTTAGCAGCAAACCTATGAATGAAAAATAGATTGTCGCTAAAAATAAAAATTTGATTACCTGTATAGTATCATTACCGGATCCCGAAAAAATGGTCCACATAATCGTGGTTGGAAGAAACAGTCCTACAGCTAGAACTGTATATTTTTTAGCGTGCGTTTCTCTAAATCCATATCGTTCTTCAATAAGAGCCAATAATGCTCCTATTGCTAAAGCATCAAACCGTGTAAAGGTGAAATAAAAAACGCCATATCCCAGATCAAGCATAAAAAGCCGCAACAAAAAGGCCATGATTACTATTCCGGCAATTATTTTCCATAGATTTTTTTTCGAAACAAAAAATACCACCAAGGGCCAAAAAAGATAAAAATGCTCCTCTACAGCTAAGGACCAAAAATGCGTCGGACCTACCGCATTCCAATCAAATGTAATGGCAAAATTTTGTAGATACGTATAGTAATATATTTGCTGACTAAAATCAGTACCTTTTGTTTGTAGTATCAAAGGAGCAACAAAATAGTACAGCAAAAGAAACAGATAGTACAAAGGAAAAATCCTTAAAGTCCTCCGCGCATAGAAATTCTTGAAGTACCCTTTAGTTTCTTTGGTCGCCATTAAAATTCGGGTAATCAAAAAACCAGACAACACGAAAAACAGGGTTACTCCAGTCTGTCCAAAGATCGCTGCTTTAGCCATGTAACTGAGTACTTTTGTAGAAGGTTCTATTCCCTGAAAAAAATGAAAAACCATCACCATTAATGCAGCTATAGCTCTAACCCCATCTAGATTTTTATAATAGGTTAATTTCATTTTTCTTGACTAAGAGGATCAGGGTAACGATCATTTTTTCATCAAAAATAACTCTATAATCCAGCAGATTTTTCAAGGTGAAATCTTTATTTATTTACCGACAAACAAGATCTTAAGTAATATTTCAGCACATCTAAATTACTTTTCTCAAAGGGCTTTAAGGACAAGGCTTTTAACCAATATTGAATCACCGTCTTGAATTCTCTATTTTTCACCAACACAAAGCAAAAGCTAGTAAGTACATAATGGTTTACCCTTTTTATTTCTGCTTTTGACAATCCTTTCTTTACAATAGGAAGACTATTTTTATGTCGCTTATGCCACTTCAAACTCTCATCTATCCACTTTTTATTAATGCTTCCCTCTGAAAAGTGCTCCAGTAAAATATCATGTGTTACTACAACAGTATACCTTCTACCAATCAGCAGAGAACTTTCCATATCGTAAAAGTGAAAGCCTTTTAGATCCTGCTCATTAAATGGAAAGTCATGCCAGACATCTTTCCGCATGGCCAGAAAAACACCATCTACTACGGATACCTCAGAGAAATTGCGATGTTCAGCCTCCTTTTGAATATGCTGAGTAGTTTTTCCATCCTTCCATCTTTGAACGGCATTAATACGATAAAATTCGGTAGGTATCATACTCCATGTCGAAGGATACCTGGACTTACAAACTGCCCCCGAAACTCCAACTAATCCAATTTCAGTTTTATCTAACAACACTTTAAGTGCCTCACCCCAATCTTTGGTATGGAAAGCAACGTCTTCGTGTAAAAAAAGTAAATGGGAGAACTTAGCCTTGCGCGCGCCTAAATTATATGCCTGGGATATGGAGTATTTATTGCTTGTATTATCAATAATTACAATTTCGTAGCTACAATTAATCGTATCTGCAATATTCTGCTTTAAACGCTCTAGTAAATTCGAATTTATAGAACAAATTATTATACTAAGCATTTGTCAGTGCTCTGCGAATAAAACCTAAGGTTCTCAACTGTAAAGAAACTTTTACCAAATTAAAAAGTGCTCTTAAGCTGAATTGTCTTTGGATTAAGAATAAGGCTTCATTGCCTCGATCCAAAGCAATCAATTGATTATTTGTTTCGGTGGTAATGTCGGGAAGGTCTATTCGATTCTTTCGAAGATAATTCTTAAACTTAATACGCATTGTTTTATCAAATTGCTCCTTATAATTGGTTGTGCTTGCTGAAATGTTAGCAATCACACTGTTTTCATGACGCCTAAAATAATTTAAAGGCTTGTGATGAAAGGCTACATTTCCAAGGCAGGACAATTTCAACCATAATAGCCAGTCTGCATTAGTTTTTAAATTCGTATCAACGCCACCTACCTCTTCATAGCATGATTTTCGAAAAATAACAGCGCTTGCGTTGGGAATCCCGTTTTCGTAAATCAAGGCTTTGTAGATTAACTCCTTACCCTGGAAGACGACCGTTTCTTTAAACAGTTCTGCGATTTCATCAGTAGAATAGCTCCATTTACTGGTAACTACGCCTGTTTCGTTCGTTTTATTGGATTGGCAAAAACTAATAACTGTTTCCGGCATCTCAAAAAAAGGCAATAACTCCTCAATAAATGTATGCTCGCTCCAATCGTCTGCCTCTGCTATCCAAATCAATTCGCTTCTAGCCAATTCAATACCTTTTCTCCATTGTTGAAAAACACTACCTGAGTTAATGCGATTCGGATATACTCTTATCCTGCTATCTTTTGCCCGGTAGGCTTCAATGACATCAAGGCTATTATCTGTAGAGGCATCGTCTAATATAAGTAATTCAAAATCTTGAAAAGACTGACCAAGGATACTATCTATCCGTTGGGGTAAGTATTTAGCATAATTATAGTTAGGTAAAACGACCGAAAGACGGGGCATCCTATTTAAATAGCTGTCGGATGAGTTTAAACGGCTTCAAAATAAAGTCTCCTACACGATAACTGAGAGAATTATAAATTTCTTTTTTATACTTTTCGAAAGCTGCTTTTTCCATACGCAAAGTATCCAGTTCACGAAGTATCGTTAAAGGCTCTGGAAAATACTGCTTATATAAATCTAGATGATTTACGATTAGTTGCTGTTCTAAATATTGCCTTTTCAGGTTCTCGTTGGCAATATCCTTGACCATTGATTTTTCTTTCACCCGATAATAAAACAAAGGCTCGTTTGATTTATAAAACCTAGCCCCTTGTTCAAGCATGGACAACCACAAATCCCAATCTTCCCAACCATACTTCATGTTTTGGTTATAGCCCTTAGTTTTATCAAAAATCGTTCTACGGAAAATAGCGGAACAATAGACTAGATTCCGCGTAAGCATTAATGGCATTTCAAAATCTGGTAAATCCCATTCTCCTGTTTTATCACCAAAAAATATTCCTTCTCCATAGAAAACATCAACAGTATTTTTTTCGCTTAAGCAATTTATTCCTAATTCAAGATACTTAGCATCAATCTTATCATCAGCATCAAGTGGTAATATGTATTGTCCTGTTGATGCTGTAATACCACTATTTCTAGCAGCTGAAAGCCCTAAATTAGCTTGATGAATTACCTTTATTCTATCGTCTAGCTCTTTGATCCTATCCGCAACTTCCTTTGTATTATCAGTACTTCCATCATTAATGATAATTATTTCAAATATTTGATACGTTTGATTTAAAACAGATTGAACAGCTTCCAATAAATATTGTGCCTGGTTATAACAAGGAATGATTACTGAGACCTTAGGAAGGTTAAAATTTTTCAGGGGTGATCGTTTTTTTTATTGTGTAATAAACAAACTTGAAATAATTAAATAAGGATAGATATTTAGCCAGAGACCAAACCGACTTTAAATAATACCAGTATCTTTTATTCTGTAATTCAAATAACGCAGATTGCTTATGTACAAATATCGCTTCAGCTTCTATGTCTTCTATCGTAAGATTAGGGATTCCCGGCATCCTTAATCTTCTATAATATGCATCTTGCTTAGCTCTAAGCGAAAAAATTCTAGCCTGCCAGATATTCTTATTGGCTCTATGCGGATTTGTGTGGGTACTTAAGGTCGAGTTTACCTGCTAACAAATAGATCATAGTGATGAAATTATTGAGGTTCCGGTATCCCCTCGCTCTTCTTTTTGCCAGCTGGATTTTTGTGTTAATGCCTTCTAATATCCCATTGGTTAATCGAGATGTAGTAAAACTCATGATTCCATACCAGTGAGCTTTCAGGGTTTTGACGAATTCGATGAACGGGAAGATTTTGCTTTCCTCTGCCTGGCTGCACCAATCAGCTAAAAACAGTTCTGCCTGCCCTTCTTCCTTGATTTCCCAAAAGTCATCAAATAGCACTTTAAGCCGGTAGGCTTCGCCAAGGGTTGGATATAGCTTGAGCAAGCTATCCCGCTTCTCTTTTTGTGACTTGCTCAACTTCTCCTCCCCTTTTAAAAAGGTGTACTTATGGCCCTTGAGCAATTCATGTTCCTTCCTTTCCGCTTGGCGTACTTTGTCCATGGCTTTGTTGAGCAGCTTTTTTACATGGAACCGGTCAAAGGTCAGAGCTGCGTTTGGAAAAGATTCCAGGCTGCCACTAATAAATGATGGGGACATATCCAGGCTGACTTCTTCTATCTGCTCTGCTTTACAGCCTTTGCTTTCAAGGTATTGCTGTATGTTTGAGACGCTTTGCTTATCCTTGCCCGGAGTTACATGGACCACTTTACGCTCATCCATGTCCACCGCTACAGTTATGTAGTTATGCCCTTTTTTAGTGCTTGTCTCATCTATCCCCAACTCTTTAACCTGGCTGTGGTCTTCTCTTTGATAAGCGCCGCGGACATAATAATTAAGGATAGTCCATATCCGGTTCGCATATTCCCCAACCAATTGCCCTACCTTGCTGACCGGCATTTCACATTCGATCAATTGCAATACAAAGGATTCGAACAGCAGCGTAAAGCCACTGCCAGGGCGCGCCCAAGGCACTTCAACCTGCTCGACCTTGCCATCCGACTTCTTTACCCGGGGGACTTTTGCATGAAGGTAGCACCGGTGCTGGAAAAAATCTAAATGCCGCCAAGTCTTATCACGTGTATCATAGGCAGTATATTTGTCCCCGTCCGATACCTTAAACGCGCTCCCTGGCTTGAAATCCAGAAATAAATGCAGCTCTCTCGAATCATTCAATTCACTTTCGGTGAATTCAATCTTTTGTATAAACCATGGAGTATTAATCCCCAATGCCATCGCGAATAGTTCCTTATTCTTCATCCACCAAATTTACTCGCTTTTTGGCTATTACCCACACGATTTAGCATAGAGCCTTCTTATTTAATGAAATGCTTTCAGCTTGGTGTCTGTAATAATAAAGAGGTTTGTCAAAAAATAAAACTTTCCCTACTTCTTCAAGTTTATAATACAAATCTTTATCCACCGCTTTTTTTAAATTTCTCGTTAACACCTTCTGTTTTTTGATATGCCTCTTTCTTAAATGTTGCAAAATGTGAAATATGATGTTGAGTATTATTCTTGAGCGTCAGATAACTTTGTTTGTAAGGAATTGTTCCAACATAAGTTGATTTTCCTATCACTTTTAGGGTTTTATCACAAATGAAATGTGTAGAATAAATAAGACTCGCGTGTGGATTTTCCAAGTGTTTTTTATACATCAAATCAACCGCTTCATCTATATATTCACCTAAATTATAACAAGGAATAATAACTGATACTAAAGGAAGTTCATTGTCCATATGCCTTTTTAGAATAGAATAAACGAAAGAACAAGCTGAGATATGCTTTATTTAGCTTGACCTGCCCATTTTTAATTTGCTGTATATATGCTTGCTTTGCTGCTTCTATGTGGTTTTGTTTGTAAAAATCAAATAAATACTTAGAACTAACAGCTTTTAGCATATCATTTGATTTTAAAAACTTAAAACTCCAATTAACTGGTGAATAATTTACAGATTTTGCTTCATATACACTAAGTATTTCATTCGGCAGCTTTGCTTGCTTAAAAATAAAATAGAAAACCTGCTTCGCTTCTTCTCTGAAGATCTCCTCAAATTTCGTAGTTTTTGATTCACTATGATAGCGAAAATGCCCTAAAGTATGATTAGTCAGGTTTATGTCTGAAATACCAAATTTCATTAAAAACCTAAACCAAAGCTCCAAATCCATTACATAATTCAAACTCTCATTTACACCACCTAATTTCTTAATACACTTAAGGCTGTAAAACATCCCCTGCTGATTCAACCGCTCATGAATTATAGTTTCAGAGACATTATCCAAGATTTCTGTACGGTATCTAAAATCAGGTAAAACTTTATTATCCTCAAAAACATTTCCAAACCCACATAAAAGTTTAGTTTCCGGAAGGCGTTCAAACTCAGCCGCAACCTCAAATAAGGAAGATGGTGCCAAATAATCATCACTGTTTATCCAGTTAAAAATATCACCACTTGCTTGGGCCAAACCTTTATTAATGGCATGACTTTGCCCACGATCTGGTTCTGAAATCCAAAATTTTAGATATTTTTCATATTTACGGATAATATCTACCGAATTATCCGTACTCCCTCCATCAATAATGATGTACTCTAAGTTAGGATAGTTCTGAAGCAATATAGAGCGGATGGTCTCTTCTATGTATATCCCTTGATTATAACTTGGGGTTACGATAGATATTTTAGGCCAATCTCTACGAACTGAATATAAAGCCGGATCGGTTTCTTCCGTCCAAGGCCAACCTGTTTTACTTGGCGGAGAAGGAGGTAATTGTTCTAATAGTCCTGACATACCGATATTTAAATCTAATTTTTTAAAACTTCTTATTTAGCTGACCAAATAGTCTTTTCCAGATCCGCCTTGTTGTTGAGGTTGATGGTGATGATGGAGAGTTTGGGTTGGGATGCTTTATCCATGTTAACATGTGCTTGCTATGCTGGTAAATTGGATTTTCTAAGTGAGAACACTTTGATAGAGGTGAACGTGCTTGTGTACGCAACTATCCATTGAAAATTGCTGCACTCTATTCTGGCCCCTTTCTACATAATGGAGTCTTTCCTCCCTGTTTCTAAGTTGCTCCAGGCATCTTACGAAACTTGGCCTATCGTCCACTTCATAAAATAAGGCCGCGTCGCCACCAATTTCTGGAAAACAACTAGCCCTGGGTAAAATAACCGGGCAGGCATTTAACCAGGATTCCAATATTGGGTAGCCAAAGCCTTCATAAACAGAAGGAAAAAGGAACCCCAGGGCTCCTTGATAATGATGGTACAGGTCTTCCTGAGCAATAAATGGTTGATGTAGGACTAAATCTCTTAGCCCCAAATTACTTAGAGAATTCTTTTCTTCCTGAGAAAATGGCCCACTACCATAACACATTAAACGAAGATTTTCCTGGATCAAAAAATCCGCTATGTTTTCTAATAACCAGTTGAAGTTTTTGTAGCCGGATCTGTTGCCAACGAATAGAAAATGATCAGAATCTTCTCCTTTGGAAACTTTGAGTTCTCCAGGTAAACGAATCCCATGATGGATCACCGAAATCTTGTCCGTATCTATCTGCGGAAATAAATGAAGAATATCTCTTTTTGTATTCTCTGAAATCGCAATAATCTTATCTGCCCGGGGCAAAAGTTTTTTTTTGTTGCGGATTTCCATAAAACCCCCATGACCTTCTTGCCGGGCAATGTACAACTCATGCGTCATATCATGGACAGTAACAATTAACTTAGTCGAAGGATGAAGGTATTCCAGATAATAATCTTCGTAATAAGTTGGATGAAAAACCGCAACTTCCCCAGTAGAAAGCTTTTTATTCAGGGTATCCTGAGCTTTTTGCCGTAAATAAACCTTTAAGCGATCTCTTCCTTTAAAATAGGGCCCATTGGTCAAGCGCTCCAACCAATGTTCTTTACCAATCCGCTGGTAATTTTCATTATAAGTATACGACAACTGAGTAATAGGTTGAATGCCGTAATCAGGAAGGAAATCAAACAACTCTGCGAAGTAGTGAGAGATACCACCAAATTTTTGGCTACGGAAGATTTGATTATCGAAATGAACTTTCACTGCCCTTGGGATAAGTCTTGTTGTACTTTTTGTTTGACCATTTCGAAGTCTATGCTTAACAGGCTTGGCCTTGGATTAGTTATTTCTGAATAAATCATCCTTCTAATCTTTCTTAATCCTCTTATAAAGAGTCCTGACTTGGCTTGTTGCATTTCTAATGGATTTGTATCAAACTCTTTTTCAGTAAAAAGATGCAGAGTTCTTCCGTTCGTGTAGAAATTCAAACCAAACCGATCGGCCAGTATTTTTAGTGCCTTTTCTGTATAAAAAGCGATGTGTTGGCCAGTCTCAGACGCAATATACCACCAGCCTTCAATATTGTTTTCTGGCTGTAATTCCGTACTGAACAGAACATTTTTCCCATAAGACAGAATCTTATTCAATTCGTCCACCGGGTCAACTAAATGCTCCATCACCTCAAATGCCGTTACCAATTCAAATTGGCGGTCAGATTTAGATAAATCCTCTATGTCAAAATATTTAGCAAATAGATTATCACAGTGAATATCTTGTCGATAATAATTGAACCCTCTATCCCGCATCATACGTACAAACATGCCATAACCTCCACCGTAGTCCAGGAATTTACCTCTCGAATTGAAAGTATTTTCAATTATTCTACTCACTACGGTCTGATAATGTAAATTACGGCTGATGAGTCCTATATCAAGGGAAGTGATAGCAGAGGAATAGGCTTCATCTAACCAAAATGGAGTTTCTGTTTGGATTAAACCACACTTTTCACATTTAGCATAGTTTACCAAATACTTTCCTAGCACTTTTTTTTGAAAAGTAACATTGGTTTTACCCGAACACACCCTACAATTAACATTCATTTTAATTACTATTGATTAGATTTAATTTTAGGAATATACTCTTGATAATCGACCTGAGTTTTTTAGGAACTAAAAACCACAAACGTTTCACCGGACTCATTTTGATTTTATTATGATTGTAAGAAACTATTTTTTTTCTCCCTAGTTTTGATTCTTGAATGGGAATTTTTTCTAGAATAATTTCTTTTGCAAGCTTCTCCCAATAACATTTATCCGACTCACCACAATTATCCCCACTACCATCATGCCCAATGTTGTTAACCAAGGACTGTCTGGGATGCAAGGCAAATCCATTATTCAAGAACATAGAGGCATACCACTTAACGGCCCAAGTTTTCTTGCTCCCACTAATATTCATATCAAGCTGATGCATAAAATCTCCCGAATCCTCAATGGTGAATTCTTTTACTTTTAGTGGATCTTGTACAATTTGACTTTTCAGGTATTTAGCATCAAGTTCTAGTTTGGCCCAGGCTTCTTTCCAGGTAGCCCATCCCCAACAAGAAGTGACATTATAAAAGAAAGTTTCTGGCAGTTGCTTCCATCCTTTTACCGGAAACCAATAGCCACTGATATGCATTACTCGATCCTCCTGTTCATATATATTCAAGGCTTCATTCATATATTTTAGAAAACCAGGAGAAGTGACTATATCATCTTCCAAGACGATGACACGCCCATATTTATTTACTATAGTAGTCACTCCATCCACGATATTGTCCGCCAGGCCCCAATTCTTTTCTCGCTCGACAATGATGACCTTTTTGAAACCATTGATAGTTTTGATATAATCCTTGACTGCCTGTACTTTACTATCGCTGGGTATTTTGGGGCCATCGGCGAAAATAAACAACTCACTCTGATCGGCTAAATCATTTTTTTGTAAGGCCTCTACTGTCTGCTGGGTATGCCAGGGACGGTTATATACGAAAAGGACGATAGGAGCTAACTCCATTCTGTAAAGAATTTTTTCATACTATTTTCCCAGACTTCTTTGGAAAATTTTTCTCTGTATTTAGATGAACTTCTTTTCCCAAGTTCCAATCTTAAATCTTTATTATTTAATAGCCTGAAGAATTTCACTAATGAATCTTTTCTATCATCTATTGTAATTAAGTATCCAGTTTTATTATTATCAATTACTTCTGGTAAACCTTCCTGATCAGACACAATGCAAGGAAGAGCATGCGCCATCGCACCAACAACGGCAATTCCAAAACTTTCTTTTTTGCTTGGCTGGAAATATACATCTGCTTTATTATACCATTTTTCAACGTCGGGGTCAGCTCCCCAAAAAACTATTCTATCTTCATCTCTAGTCAGTTCACGCCATTCTTCGATTTCAGAGCCACTCCCAATCCAGTAAAATTTAACCTCACTTGTTGTTTTTATAACTTCCCGAGCGATTTGCACCCAAAAACTTGGGTTTTTATACCACTCTACACTTCCTATAGTTAATATAATTAAATCATTATTTTTCTTTGCCCCACCAATTTTGTACGCATTTTTTTTCTTCTGATAATGATTATATATTTTATATACATATCTTTCCTTATGTAATAGATGCCAATTTTCAATTATTTTATTTCTAGCATATTCAGAAACTGTAATGATTTGTTTTTTGAGGGATAACTTTCTCACCCAAAGTCTTCTTATTTTTTCAATTTCCTGATCAACTACAGTATGAATTATGTAAAGGAGAGAACCTGGAAGAAGAAAAAAAAATAAATATTTATCTGGTGAACCAATGCTAGTTATTATTGCACAAACCTCATTTTTCTTCATTACTCTCAAGTAATGTATTGTAGCATGTATAGTTCTTTTAAGAGGGTTGATGTTGAATTTAGAGAATAGCTTTTCGTTAAATGCAATTCTTCCAAAATCATATTCCTGATTTATATACTTAAATCCATAAGTACTTAATTGCTTTAAAACTTCATCATCTTGTTGTTCTTCTGACAGCTCGACTGTTACATCATAATTTTGTTCTTTCAGGAATTCTAACAAAGAAAAGAAGTAGGTTCTAGTACCTCCGTATTTACCAAATTCTGGAACTAGCAATACCCTTTTTGACTTTTTTACTAATATCCCTGTATATACATACAAGTATATTAAATTTACTAATGGAATCACCCATTTAATTATCTTTCTCATGTAGTTAAAGCTAGTAAAAAACCATCTTCCCTCCAATCCAGGTAATAATCCTTAATTTTATCTCTATTTTTGCCAATAAAATATTTGAGAAATGAATAAACATTTCCTTTCAGCTCTTGTCTTTCTTCTTGCCTTCTATTGATCAATCGAAAATTTAGTTCTCTAGCTTTCATTACATTATTGAAAACCATAAGCAGCCTTTGTCCTGTATTAGAGAATACTAGTTGTGGAAACTTATGTTCTATGTAATAGCCGTTGAATTTTGTATCATCAAGAAAAGTCTTTATTAAATAATTGTAATAAAAAGTCTTATTTTCAGCAAGTTGAATTTCCTGAAAGTTGGGATATGTTTTATTTAGAAAGCTACTTAGGGCAGGTCTATTTGATTTTGTTAAAATTTCTCCAAAACCTTTTCTTTTCATCTTTCTTTTATTAAATAAATGCTCCACCATTTTTAAATACCACATATCTGGCAAAGCGGGAGCCTGAGTTGGATGCCATTGGTGGTAAACAGGTATATCGGTAGCATTGACCATGATACGCAATAATCCACTATCTTCTAGCCTAGTGTACAAATCATCATCTTCAGCTCCCCATACCTGAAAATACTCATCAAACCCCTCTATTTGTTGTAAGATATCGGTATCGACAGTACAAAGACCAACGTAATCATGCTTTGATTTTGCCAATACTGAACCTTGTTTATAATCTTTCTGTTTAGCACCTTCTGGCAGATAAAAACAGCGGTGCGTCGTAAAGGTATTTCTGTAGTCTATCTGTTCTTCTAGTTTTTGTAAAAAAGCAGGTTCTACCATAAGATCAATATCCCAAAGTACGGTTATTTCTCCTTTGGCTCGCCGAATTCCGGTATTTAAAGCATGAGAACGATTCCAAAACATCCCCCGTGTTTCATTATAGATGTAGGTCACAAAGGGATAAGATTCAACGATTGGCCGAACAGTTGTTCTTACCTCTTCGTCACTACCATAGTCAACAAAGATCAATTCAAAGTTCTGATTAATTTGACTTGCCAGCGAATCCAAACTATTTCTAACTCGTTCTAAATCTCGGTTCCTAAAAGCAGTGATGATAGAAAATCGATACATGTTATAATCAATAATATCTTTTATTCTTAAAAGCTTTCAGCAAAGCGCTTAATGGCGCTCTGATTCCAGTTCTGCCATTTTTCAACCTATTCAGGTCATCTTTAGCTTTAGCTAGTGACTCATTTAATGTTTTTATTTCTTCCAAACGTTTAACAAAGAGTTCTTTACATACGAGGTTATGCATAGGTTTTCTAAACTCCTCGAACATAAAATCTTTTTTGGAAAAAAGAAACATATTTTGTCTATACCACCACTCTATTTCTGTGGTATTCCAAAAATGGGGCCGTATAATATCATAACATTTGTAACCAACGGAATTAAATTTATCGATCCAATATTGATGCCACTGTTCATTCAGATGATTTTGTCCTCCTTGACCGGGAATTGCAGCAGAGAAAAGAACAGTATCGCCATGATTGATGATATTACCGAAGAAAATGTCTTCGTATTTCCCATCAATATGTTCTACTACTTCTAGGCTTACAACTAAATCAAACTGTTTATCCAAATCTAATTTTGTCCTAAGATCATATTCCTTAAAATATTTTAGGGGGATCGATAATAGTTTTTTATCAACATATGCTCCATCAATTCCTAGAACATCATTAATGTTGTTTTCTAAAAAAACATCTAACCAAGTACCTAATCCCGTACCAATATCAAGAACTGACTTTACTTGGATACGTTTTAAAAGAAAAGGTATGATATGTTTTGCAGCGTTAGTATTATGAATATCAGTCGTGTGTACGTACATTTTATATTTTTTTGATGTCAAACTTTGGAACAGCAACTATATTAGTATGAGGATAAGGAATTTTGCCAGAGGAATAAATATCCGTTTCCTTCAAATGAAATGAGGCTGCATTTTTAACAGTATCATAATCACCGTCGTTATCCCCTAAATAAAGATCAATATAGTATATGCCTGGTCTGATTAATGGGAAATCAGGAAGTTTAATAAAAAAAACATGTGATTTTTTCTCCTCAGAAACGATTGTTTTTCCTAACATGGTGTTATTTAAGCCGATTAGTTTTTCGTTATTATCTGACTTAATTACGATTCCCAAGCGAATATTTTCATTAGCTCGCCTAATTACTACATGTAATTCAATTTCTAATACACAATTAGTATGTAATATTGTGTCTTCTTTCCCATCAATTAAGAGTCGTAATTTTTGAAATCCAATTTTGGGATCGAGCACTTTATTTGGATGAGTGCTTAAGTTAACGATAGCCTTGGACTCAGGAAGATAGCCCTCACTCCTTTTTAAATATTGATTTACAACTTCATTAGTATGACCTCGTAACACAATTTTACCGTACTCTAGAAGTATAGACCTTTCACACAACTTCTGCACACTAGCCATATTATGACTCACAAACAACACCGTCCGTCCTCCCCCTTTCGAAATATCCTGCATTTTCCCAATCGCCTTTTTCTGAAATTCCGCATCCCCCACGGCCAGTACTTCGTCTACGATCAGGATTTCCGGCTCCAGGTGGGCGGCTACGGCGAAAGCGAGGCGGACGTACATACCACTGCTGTAGCGCTTGACTGGGGTATCTACGTATTTGGCTACCCCTGCAAAGTCAACGATTTCGTCGAATTTGCTGCGAATTTCTTGTTTGGTCATACCCAGGATCGCGCCGTTGAGGTAAATATTCTCCCGGCCGGTCAGCTCCGGATGGAAGCCGGTACCGACTTCGAGTAGGGAGGCAATGCGGCCGTGCGCCGTGATGCGGCCCGTGGTCGGTCCCGTGACCCGCGAGAGGATTTTCAGGAGGGTACTCTTGCCGGCACCATTTTTCCCAATGATCCCCAGTACTTCTCCCTGCTGCACTTCCAGGTTGATATCGCGCAGGGCCCATACGTACTCGCCGGCTCTACTGTCGAGCTGGTTTTCTTCTCCTATTTTGAGGGTGGGGTCTTCCTTACCGCGCATGCGGTACCACCAGCGCTGAATGTCGCCGCGCAGGGTGTTGGTCCCCACCAGTCCCAGGCGATACTGTTTACTGATGTTTTCTAACTTTATGATGGGTTCACTCATTCTTTACTTTTCGTGAAATTTAGTTTGGCATTTAGCCTGCGGAGGCAGGAGCTTCCTTAGAATTAATGAGCACGGTACAAGATCTATACGGTATCCATAAAGGTTTTTTCGACCCGGTTAAACAGTACAATCCCCAGAAACAGGAATACCAGAGCAAAGCCAGCGGCGTAGAGCAGGCCCGTCAGATTGAAGCTGCCCGAGCCCAGCAGACCGTACTTAAAGTTCTCTACAATCGGGGCGATGGGGTTCAGCAGTACAACGAAGCGGTACTTTTCGGGGACGGTAGATACCGGATAGATCACCGGGGTGGCGTACATCCACAACTGCACCCCGAAGCCCATGAGCTGAATCAGGTCCCGGTATTTGGTGGTCAGCGATGAGATAATGATCCCTACACCCAGCCCGATCGCCGCCAGAATGACCAGATAGACCGGGATAAGCAGTGCGGTCAGGTTGAGTTGAAAGGAAGCGCCGCGCTGCCAGAAGATCAGCATGACCACAAAGAGCAGCAGCATTTGGATAAAAAACTGCACCAGATTGGAGATCACGGTAGAGATGGGGGTCACCAGGCGCGGGAAATAGACCTTACCAAAGATGCTCGCATTGGCGGTGAAGGTACTGGAGGTACCGTTCAGACAAGCGGCAAAGTAGTTCCAGCCTACAATTCCGGTCAGGTAAAAGAGCATGGGAGGAGCGCCATCTGTAGAGATCTGCGCGATCCTATTGAACACCAGCGTATATACCAGCGTACTCAGCAGTGGTCCCAGCAGAAACCAGGCGGGCCCCAGGATGGTCTGCTTGAAGCGGGCGACCAGATCACGCCGTACAAAGAGCAGAATCAGGTCCCGGTACTGCCAGACTTCTTTGAGGTTGAGATCCAGCAGAGACCGCTTGGGCTCAATGACCAACGTATATTTATTATTTTGTGGTTGCATGTATGTTTTTAACTTTTTACGAAGGCATAAGGTCCAGAGAAGAGTACCAAGTTTCGCTTAATGGTTCGGTTGTTACCAAAACTTCCACCAGGTTTTCTTCTTATCATCACTATAATACCCATACCCATACCCATATCCATACCCGTACCCATACCCATACCCATACCCATACCCATACCCATACCCATACCCATACCGAGTCCCTTTCTTCACCCCATTCAGAACGATCCCCATTTTGGGGAGTTTCTTTTGTTTGTAGACTTCTTGGGTGATCATCAGGAGGTTTTTATCTGTTTTGCCATGCCTGGAAACCACAATACTCCGGTCTACCTGTTGAGCGAGCAGCAGGGCATCGGTCACGAGCCCCATAGGCGCGGTGTCTACAATGATGGCGTCGTAGGCTTCCCGCAATTCCTTAAAGAGTTGGGTGGTTTTGGCGCTCATGATCAGCTCGGAGGGGTTCGGTGGGATAGGGCCACAGCCGATAAAAAAGATATCATCCTGCCCGGGCACCGGCTGCACAATATCTGAAAGGGACGCCTGATCGACGAGGTAGTTGGTCAGCCCCTGTGGTGCGGTGGCACCGGTGAGGTAGCGGGATAATTTTGGTTTGCGCAGGTCGAACCCCAAAAGAACGGTTTTTTTACCCGCCAGGGCTTCAGACATGCCCAGGTTGATGGAAATAAAGCTTTTGCCTTCACCGGAGATACTGGAAGTCACCAATGTCACTTTATCTGATTTGTCCCCCTGTGAAAGGTAGTCCAGGTTGGTACGCAGGAGGCGGAACATTTCCGCCACAGAAGAGCGGCTGCCCCTTTTTACCACAATGCTGTCTGCTTTGGGGGAGGTACCGATCATACCTATAAAAGGCGTTTGAGTAAGGTTTTCGATGTGCTTACGGGTGTACACTTTATTGTCAAAGTAAGCCAGCAAAAAGAGTAGTCCGGCAGGGATGCCTAGCCCCAGCAGCCCGCCCAGGAAGAAAATACGCTGCCGGTCCGGGGAGACCACTCCCTCTGTTACCGGTTTATCGAGCAGGCGGGCGTTAGCGGTTTGGGCAGCGATGGAAAGCGCTGTTTCTTCCCGTTTTTCCATCAGGTAGAGGAAGAGGTTTTCTTTTATTTGCTGTTGCCGCATGATCTGCAGCAGTTGCCGGTTGATTTCCGGAATGCGGGCGATTTTCTGTTCAACGGGGCGCAGGGACTCCTGCAATTGCAGGGTTCTTTGCCGCAGTTCTTTTTGTAAGGTGTTGATACCCTGAAGCAAAATACCGCGCAGGAACTGCAATTGTTCGTCGTAGGTGGCCAGGCCGGGATTGGCCGTTGTAGCCGCTTCGAGGAGTTGATCCCGCTCAAAGATAGTCTCGTTATATTCCTTTGCGACTTCACTGAGCTGCGTGGACAGGATTTGTGAAGTCAGAGGCAGGGTTTTGTAACGGTTGGAATCTGCCTGAATGAACGTTTCTACCTCCTGCAGGAGCTGTTCCTGCAGGTTCAGTTCCATCAGTTGCTCATCTGCTGCGGTGAGTTTTTCCAGGTAGTTGGCATTTTGGTCCAATCCGGAAAGGGCATTGTCCTGCCTGAAGGTTTCTACCTCTTTTTCCACGCTGTAGAGGTCTTCTGTAATAAAGCGCAACCGTTCGTCGATGAAGCTCAAGGTTTGCCTGCCTGCTTTGTTTTTCTGTTCGATGACGGCCTCGTTGTAAAACAGCGCGAGGCAACTCATGATGTCGATGGACCGTTGGGGCAGGGGGTTATTCATGGCCATGTCAATGACATTGGAGTTCCGGGCCGGGCTTAGCTTCAGGGCATTGGCGAACCTTCTTGCGGTTTCCTCTGCGGGAGCTACTTTAATAGTCAGGCCAGCCCCCGGCTTCAAAAGTTCCTGGGTTTGTTTGCTGAGTGTCCAGATGGTCTGATCGAGGGTGAAAGGCCTGCCCAATTCCTGAATCAGCGTATCCGTTTCTCCCTTCAGCACGGCGAATTTGCCATTGTCTTTGAGTTCAATTTTGAGTTGGTGGTATTGATTTTGCTCCGCCGGCTGTATGTCGGAAAGTATTCCGGACCATTGGCTGCCATAGACTTCTGTGACCAGGATATTGCCCTCAACCCAGTAGCTGATATTTAATTTTAGGGAGTCTACCACTTTGAGCATGAGTTCGGAAGACTCCAGGACTCTTAGTTCATTATTGATATCAGTCCTGTCTCTGAGCCCCAGGTCTTCGGCGATGATATCTGTGGAGAAGGCCTGCTGTTGCTCTTCGTTGATCAGAATAGATGACCGGACGCTGTAAACAACGGTGCTGTATCGTAAAACGAGCCATGCTGCCGTAATTCCAATCACAAGCCCCAGGACCAGCCAGTACCAATTGCCCAGGAAGAGGTAGAGGTACTCCTTGAGGTCGATGCGATTGTTGTTTTCGCTTCCCGGGTTGTCGGTAGGGAGTTGTGTTAGGGGTTGTTGCAAGTTTTTGGTGGTTGGCTGTCCGGTTATAAAATGCGGATGGGCCGTTATCTGCTCAGGGCAATAATTAATGAGATCAAAGACAATCCAGCCGTAGCATAAGAGATAATCCGCTGAGCCGGGTCGGCTACTGTAGCAATCCGCGCCTGAATCGGCTCTACATAGATCACATCATTCTGCTGCATATAAAAATAGGGAGACGAAAAAATTTCTGCTGATTGCAGGTCCAGTCGGGTATAGGTGCGCCGCCCTTTTTTTTCCCGGATTAAAAGGACGTTATTCCGGTTGGCGTAATCGCTGAGGTCTCCTGCCATGCCGATTACTTCAAGTATAGTTGTTCGTTTGTTGGACAAGCGTTGGACCCCCGGTGCGTTCACTTCTCCCAGCACTGTAATCTTTAGATTTAGGAACCGCATTTCCACGACCGGGTCTTTGATATATTCCTGCAGCAGCCCGTAGATTTGCCCTTTGGCTTCTTCTATGGTGAGCCCTTCCACCTTTAGTTGCCCCAATACCGGGAAGTCGATGTAGCCATTTTGGTCGACCAGGTAGCCCTGGAACATCTCGAGCATGTAGTTACCGCCTTGACCTTGTCCACCCATTTGCATATTTTGTCTTTGCCCCCCAGGACCCGTTCCGGGGTTGAAAGGCGCTGCGGCGAGCGGGTCAATGCTGGTTACGTCGATACGCAGGAGGTCTTCGGGTTGTATTGTGAGGTTAATATCGTTGAAGATTTTCTCGGGGGTGTCTTCGGGGAGGTTGGCTTCGTTGAAGTTGATGAGCTGGCGGTGTTGTACGCAGGAGGAAGCGAGGAGGAGGATTAGGGTTAAGAAGGTTATATTTTTTATGATGGTGTTCATTTTTTGGGGTTTTCTGGGGGGGGCTGGGGGTTGGTGGTTTGGTTTTGTGGTTGTCTGGTGTTATGGTGTTTTGGTGGTTTGGTGGTTTGGTGGTTTGGTTTTGTGGTGTTTTGGTGGTTTGGTTTTGTGGTGGTTTGGTTTTGTGGTGTTTCTGGGGTTTGGCTTGGGGGGGGTAGGGTGTTTTGGTGTTATGGTTTTGTGGTGTTTCTGGGGTTTGGCTTGGGGGTTGGGTTTTGGAGTGTTGTGGGTTTTCTGGTGTTTTGGTGTTCTTGGGGTTTGGGTGTTCTTGGGGTTGTCTGGTGTTTTGGTGGTTTGGTTTTGTGGTTGTCTGGTGTTTTGGTGTTCTTGGGGTTTGGGTTTTCTGGGGGTTGTCTGGTGTTGTGGTGGTTTGGTGTTCTTGGGGGTTGTCTGGTGTTTTGGTGGTTTGGTTTTGTGGTGTTTTGGTGGTTCTGGGGTTGTGGCTTGGGGTTTGGTGTGTTGGTTTTATGGTGTTTTGGATCGGGCGGCTATGAGTTTGGCTAGCATGTGGGAAACGTGTTCGTATTCCTTTATGAGTTCTTCTGTTATTTTTGGGGGCAGGTAGCCGATTTCTTGTGCGATTATGAGTTGGGTGATGACTTCTGCGGTTGAGCCTTTTGCGATGTAGAAGTGCCGGATGCTTTGTTTGTTGGTGTCTAGCTCGTCTCCTTCGGCGGTGTTGGAGGGGACGGAGACTGCGGCGGCTCTGATTTGGTCTCGGAAGCGGAAGTCTTGTTTGAATTTTGTGTGCTCATCGGTTACTTGGTAGATCCTGACGGCTAGGTTTTTGCTTAGTTGCCAGACGCGGAGTTTTTTGAAGTTGCCGATGGGGGAGGGGGTTTGGGGGTTTGGTTTTGTGGTGTTGTGGTTTTCTTGGGGTTGTCTGGGGGTTTGGTGTTTTGGTGTTTCTGGGGTTGGGCTTGGGTTTGGTTTTGTGGTGTTGTGGTGTTTTGGTTTTCTTGGGGGTGTCTGGGGGTTTGGTGTTTTGGTGTTTCTGGGGTTGGGCTTGGGTTTGGTTTTGTGGTGTTTTGGTGTTGTGGTGTTCTTGGGGTTTTCTGGTGTTGTCCTCCTTCGCCTACAGGCTTCGGCGGGCGGAGGGTGGTTGGATTACCTTCTGTTTCCTCTAGGTTTTCTACCCTTTTTACGTTCATACGCTTTAATGTGCTCATCTTCGAGTTGGCGTGCTTTTTTTCTGCCAATGATCCCTTTGATGAGGATTTCTCCAACATAGCGGATGATGCCTACGGCTGCATTGAGAAAATTGATCTGTTCACGCATTCTTGAGGAGTAGCCATCTTTTCCGATAGGTTTGTCGCTAATGCCATATTTGAAGATGTCTTTCTCCTTTCGATCGTGTATGGCGTAGAGATGGTGCTCTTTTTCATTGTCGAGGCTATTACCATGCTTTGCCATACCACTTAGTCTCTCCAGCCCTGCTTATTACTATACGTCTCGATAGGGTAGGCAGGTATATAGTCATAGGGTTTTCCGGTTTTAAGCTCGAAAGCTTCACTGGGTACATACAGCAGGGACTCGAAGGTCAGGTCTTTGGGCATGGCTTCTGGATAGGACAGTACCTTTTCATAGTAGTCTTTTCCATTGGCAATGACACAGGCCCGGGCATAAAGGAAGTTGTCTACAGAAAAGTAGGCGTCTGGCTGCCAGGCGTCCTCGCCGATATGAAGGGCGTATTCCTTTTGGTCGAGCCGGTATAGCTTTTCAGAGAGCAGGTCGGCAAAGCTGTAGATGGAGCGGGCATCGAGTTGGGCAAGCTTTTCTACTGCCGGGCATACAATGGCTTCATCTGTTTTGGCTTCCCAGTCCAGCAGGTCAATAATCCCCCAGAAGTCTTGTTCGTTCAAGCTGCTGCCGGGCTCTGCCTGAAGGATCAGGTTGACCTCTGCCCCGGGGTACTTTTCTTGCAGCTCTTTGAGTTTGTCTTCATTGAGCTGATGGATGGGTATTTTGATATTTTGGGTCATGTCGCCATTTGAGTAAGTCGCTTTCAAGTTAGTTTTTTTTTGAGGTTGGGGCAAGGGGGGTATGGTTTTCCGGGGTGTGGCTTGGGGTTTGGTGTTGTGGTTTTGTGGTTTTCTTGGGGGTGTCTGGGGGTTTGGTGTTGTGGTTCTCTGGGTTGTGGCTTGGGGTTTGGTGTTTTGGTTTTGTGGTTTTGTGGTGTTTCTGGGGTTTTGGTGTTGCTGGGGGTTGGGCTTGGGTTTGGTTTTGTGGTGTTTTGGTTTTGTGGTGTTTTGGGGGTTTGGTGTTGTAGTGCTAGGGTTGTGGTCCTTTAACCTTGGGAGCTTTACACTTTAACCTTGCTTCTGCCCTTGTTCAGGTATCATTGGCGGCTATACTTCCGAACCTCGTTAGCGATGTGGTTTTTGATAAGTGGCCAGGAGGTGTCGGAGAACATTGTTGGCATCGGTTCGCGTTCTGCATCCTCGAAATAAGCTAGGCTACGGAGGGCTATCCATTCATTTCCATCGGTGATTTTTTGTTGGTAGAACTGCATTATTTCCAGGAGTGAAAATTGCTGTAGCAGGAAATAAAGGTCGATAAAGTCTTTTTTGGAACCCCGCTGTTCAATCGCTGCAATTTTCATGGCGGCGATATCCAATATTGACGCCATACGAATTCCATCTTCCTCTACTTGCGAAGCAATCCATGGATAGGGGTAATTGACGATGTCGACTTTGATATTATTGATGAAAAAAGCTTTAATGGAACTGCTGCCTCTGATGGCAACTACTTCTGCGAATTCAGATAATTGTACTGAAAGCTGATGATCATCGAGATGGTGTTCGCCAAATAAATCAATATCTATGGAGCTCCGATGCCCAAGCTGAAGCGCCAGAGCTGTACCACCCACCAATCGCAGTTTCGAAAAGGCTGGTATTTCCATGAGGGATTCTAATAATCCCAGAAGCTCTGCCGAGACTGTTTTTCTGTGTAGCACCGGAATGCTTTTTTGTCTATATTCAATACTAAGCTTAGGAAAGCTACACTTATGGCATCGAGGTTGTTTAGAGATACTACAATTTCACGAAGCGTATCTGGTCCATACCATTGTTGAATGAGTTTCCAGTCTTCCAGCTTTCCGTAACGCATGACCCGCTGTACGATGAAGTGCCGATGTTCGTGCCAATGGATATTGGAAACGGGTGTGTCCCAGAACATACGACAGGACAGGGCAGTTGCGGATGGAGTGGGACTGGTTTCTTCCGGTTTTGTGGTTTTATAATTTTGCATATTTAGAATAACCAATCTTTGGTTGGAATCGTTTGAGGGGGGGCTTGGGGTTTTGGTGTTTTGGTGGTTCTGGGGTTGTGGCTTGGGGTTTGGTGTTTTGGTGGTTCTGGGGTGTTTTGGTGTTTTGGTTTTGTGGTTTTTCTGGGGTGTTTTGGTGTTTTGGTTTTGTGGTTTTGTGGTTTTTCTGGGGTTTGGTGTGTTGGTTTTATGGTGTTTTGGATCGGGCGGTTATGAGTTTGGCTAGCATGTGGGAAACGTGTTCGTATTCCTTTATGAGTTCTTCTGTTATTTTGGGGGGCAGGTAGCCGATTTCTTGTGCGATTATGAGTTGGGTGATGACTTCTGCGGTTGAGCCTTTTGCGATGTAGAAGTGCCGGATGCTTTGTTTGTTGGTGTCTAGCTCGTCTCCTTCGGCGGTGTTGGAGGGGACGGAGACTGCGGCGGCTCTGATTTGGTCTCGGAAGCGGAAGTCTTGTTTGAATTTTGTGTGCTCATCGGTTACTTGGTAGATCTTGACGGCTAGGTTTTTGCTTAGTTGCCAGACGCGGAGTTTTTTGAAGTTGCCGATGGGGGAGGGGTTTTGGGGTGTTTGGGGGTTTGGTGTTGTGGTTCTCTGGGTTGTGGCTTGGGGGTTGGTTTTGTGGTGTTTTGGTGTTTTGGTTTTCTTGGGGGTTGTCTGGTGTTTTGGTGTTGTGGTTTTCTTGGGGTTGTCTGGTGTTTTGGTGTTGTGGTTTTGGGGTTTTGGTTTTGCTTTAATCTTGGCAGCTTTACCCTTTATCTTTATTCAGATATTAGGAGGTTTGGGGTTTTTATTCTTGAGAAAAGTCAAAAAGGAAACTTGCCTTTTTATCGTTCGATCTGTAGTAGTTGATAAGGACAGAAGTGTCAGGGGCAATTACTCTGGCATCATAAAATGGATGAAATCCGTAAAGGTTAGGATTTCTGTTTCCTCGAATTGTTTTAGCACCAGTAGGTCTTTATCGCCTGTAATTAAAAAATCAGCTTCACTGTCTTTGGCCATAGCTAACAGGAAATTGTCTTTTGGGTCTCTGCATATATCAACTTCAGATTTTACTTCGACCATTGCGCCGAAGGTATCGAAAACAGCCAAAAGGTCTTGGATATCTTCTGCTGCAAAATACTTTTGAAATTTTGACCGTTGGGCTACTAAAACAAACTCTTCTAAAAGTTGCTCACTAAAGATTAGTTTCACCTGATTATTAGCTAATAAGGCATCCAATTGGATCAGGCGTTCTGAAATCAGGTGACTGATCCAAAGGTTTGTATCTAAGATGATCTTTTTAAGAGGCACTTTCTTTATACAGTGCTGCTCTGACTTTTTCCACCTCTGTTATGATCTCCTCTTCCGTGACCGCTTCCTCTGCAGCGCGTTTCCGGATGCGCTCGGCAATTGAAGACAAGCTTGGTTTTGTTTCTTCCTGAATACGGATAAGGTTTAGTTTAGCCAATTCTTCTAAGAGGCTTTTGGCTCTTGGGTCTACCAGCTCTATGTTTAATACGGTCATTTTTTTTCTTTTTGCAGCTTATCGCTCAGGTTGTGGCAGAGGCTTGTTCTAGTGTTACGCGAGTAGCAGTATTATCTGCATAACAGTCTGCTAATGATCTGATTGTTAAAACAGTGGGGCAGGGTGGAGAGTTCCCAAAATCAAGGTGTTCAAAATTTATCGAAACGCGATTCTTGGCTTCCGTAGTTGTGGTGTTTCTGGGGTTGTGGCTTGGGGTTTGGTGTTTTGGTTTTATGGTTTTCTTGGGGGGGGCTGGGGGTTCGGTGTTTTGGTTTTGTGGTTCTCTGGGTTTTGGCTTGGAGGTTGGTGTTGTGGTTTTATGGTTTTCTTGGGGGGGGCTGGGGGTTCGGTGTTTTGGTTTTGTGGTTTTGTGGTGTTTTGGTGGTTTTGGGGTTTTGAGCGTGTGTTAGTGGCCGGTTTTGTCCACAGATTTGCACAGATGGCAGCATTTCATTCACGGCTCAAGACCTTTATTCAAATACTTCGGTCAACGGGATGTTCAAATCCGGGAGGACGGCAGACACGGGGCGCTCGCCCGTTACATAGGGCTTGCTGCCAATATAGCGGCCATGCTCATTCAAGGTATAGACGGTGACGCTGTTTTCCGAGATATCGACCAGCCAATATTCTTTGACTTCATTTTCCTCGTAGAGTTCAAATTTTTCTTTGCGCTCTTTGCGGCTGTTGCCGGGAGAGAGGATTTCGATGATGAGGTCAGGGGCACCGTTACAGCTTTGCTCATCTAGTTTGGATACTTCGCAAACGACGCAGATGTCGGGTTGGACGACAGTGTCTTTGCCCTTTTTGTTGAGCTTTACATCGAAGGGTGCATGGAATAATTGGCAGGGTTGTTTCCAGAGCAAGGCGTCTAAAAAGTGGAGCAGGTTTCTGCTTACTTGCTGATGCTTTACACTAGGTGCCGGGGACATTTTAAACACGCGCCCTTTTATGAGCTCTACCCGTTCTTTGAACCCCCACTGCAGGTAATCTGCATAGGTGTACTTTTTATTGAGGTCTAGCTGATTGATATCGGTAATCATCGTTTTACCCTTTGACCGGTAGCTGTCAATTTAGGGGTTTTCGGCAGCGTGGGCAAGTCTTGTCCACAGATTTGCACAGATGGCAGCACAGATGTTTGGTGTGCATTAGTGGCTAGTGTTGCCCCGTTTTACATCGTAATAGTCGAGGTACCAATCCACAAAAGCATCAATCCCCTCTCGGATGCTTGTCTCGGGCTTGTACCCAAAGTTATCAATTAAGTCCTGCACATCTGCATAGGTGGCAGGCACATCGCCCGGTTGGATGTCCATCATATTTTTCTCTGCCGTAATGCCCAGTTTGTCCTCGATGGCTTTGATGAAATCTAGGAGCTTTACCGGGTTATTGTTGCCGATGTTGTAAACCTTCCAGGGCGCTACAGAGGAGTCTGGCAGGGGATTTGCGCCGGTCCATTCCGGGTTGCCCTGAGGCGGGCCATCAATGACGCGCACCACGCCCTCTACGATATCATCTACGTAAGTGAAATCACGCACCATATTGCCGTGGTTGAACACCTTGATCGGCTCGCCTTTCAGCATGGCCTCCGTGAAGAGGAAGAGGGCCATATCCGGCCGGCCCCAAGGCCCGTAGACGGTAAAGAAGCGCAGCCCGGTCGTGGGCAGCCCGAACAGGTGGCTGTAGGTGTGGGCCATCAGTTCGTTGCTCTTTTTGGAAGCGGCGTAGAGGGAGATAGGGTGGTCTACATTATCAGCGGTAGAAAGGGGCATTTTCTCATTCAGCCCGTACACGCTGGAGCTGCTGGCGTAGGCAAGGTGGCCTACCTTATGATGACGGCAGCATTCCAGGATATTGGTAAAGCCTATGATGTTGCTGTCGATATAAGCTTGGGGGTTGATCAGGCTATACCGCACCCCGGCTTGTGCGGCGAGGTTGACTACGGCATCAAACTGTTCTGCTTTGAATAGTTTGTCCAATCCTTCCCGGTCGGTCAGATCGAGCTTGATGAACTGATAGTTATCGTGGGTATTGCTCTTTACGGGCTTGCCGTAGGCTATGGTATCGGTGTTGATCCCGGCGCTTTTGAGTCGGTCGTACTTGACCTGCGGGTCGTAGTAGTCGTTGATGATGTCGAGGCCGGTAACTTGGTCGCCGCGTTGGGTTAGCCGGTTAGCCAGGTGGTAGCCTATGAACCCTGCTGTTCCAGTGATCAGTATTTTCATTTTGTAATAAGTGTTAGAATGCTGGGGCTGTGTTGAGGTTGAGGTTTAGGTTTAGGTTTAGGTTTAGGTTGAGGTTTCTTTGTGCTGAGGTTTAGGCTGAGGTTGAGGTTTCTTTGTGCAGGGGCTGTGTTGAGATTTTTCTTGTGTTGAGGTTGAGGCCATCCGGGGGCTGCTACAGGATGCGGTCGCCACTTAGCCCCTCAACCCTCATCCCTCATCCTTACCCTTTACCCCTCAACCTTACCCTTAGCCCTCAACCTCATCCTTAGCCCTCACCCCTCACCTCAAGGCCTTCATCAACCGGTTTAATTCCAAAATCAGGACATTATATTCCTGAAAGAGAGGTTCCACCTTTTCCGGTGTGAAATATTCAACCCCTTGTCCATAAAGAAGATGGCTTTGGGTTTCGCATGCTGATCCGCGGGCGATGGTGTAGAAATAGCTTTTATCCTTTGAAGTGCGCCTGCCAAACCCTTCTGCAATATTACCGGAGACGCTATTGGAAGACCTTCTGATTTGCGAGGTCAATCCGTAGTCCTCAGATCTGGGCAGAGGCACGGTAAGCTGGAAAACTTCGGTAGCCAGTTCATTTGCTTTTTGCCAGACGGGCATTTCACTGAAGGATTGGTAGGGCATGGTGGACTGAGATTGAGGTTTTTCTTGTGCTGTGCTGGGTCTGTGTTGAGGCTGAGGATTGAGGTTTTCTTGTGATAGGGCAGTGTTGAGGTTGAGGCTGAGGTTTTCTTGTGCTGGGGCTGTGTTGAGATTTTTCTTGTGTTGAGATTGAGACCATTCGGGGGCTGCTATAGTAAACGGTCGCTACTTGGCCCATCACCCCTCATCCCTCAACCACACCCTTAGCCCTCATCCTCACCCTTAGCCCTCAACCTCAATCCTCACCCCCTCACCCCTCCTACGGCTTCGCCGACGATAAGTCGCAAGGGCTTAACCGGCTGAACAGAGATATGTAGTTGGCCAAAAGGCATCAGTTGCACCAGCCCAGCAAAAGCGGACCGATCAATATAGATAACTGCAAAGGTAGCAGTTGTTAGTCAAGTTGTGTGTTAAAGTGTTTGCCGGAGCTGAAAAGCGACACCCGTAGAAAGAGCAGCGCCCCGGAGACGTTGTAGTAACGAAGGGCAGTTCAGAGGACCAGCCTCCCAACACCATCCCCCAGAAGCAGCTGTAATGTTCCAGCCTTAGGGGAAGCCCATTCATTTTGTCGTTCGGCTTCTTTTCGTAGGACAATGCAAAAAAAGGCTGCCAATTCCGATTTCCCAAATTTTAAGCCCACAAAATCAAAAGCCACTTTCCCGCCAAGGGCTATCGCCAACCTAACCCCCTGCCAGGCAGCCATTTAGCCCCATCTGTTCTTTTTATAAAATCCAAAGCCCAGGATAACCGCTTTGGAACAGCCTCATATAGTTGTTCAGGGGCCTACCCTCGCCACAGGCTCGGGTCGCTACGCTCCGGGGCTCGCTATCCGCTCGGCCCTGCGGGCTGGCCACCCCTCCGCATCGCTAGTCCGGGCATAAAAAACCAATTGCCCGCCACCTTTTCCTCAAAAATTTCAGCGATTGGCAAAAAGCACTATTTTTGCGGAGCCCGCACAAGATGCGTGCAGCCAAGCCCCACTGTGAACCCAATACGCCATCCCGACCGGCCACAGCCGTCAAACATTCATGGCCCGTCCACAAGGCCCGGCACAAATCTACTTCATGAAGATACTTCAGCTCTGCAAGAAATTCCCGTACCCCCTGAAAGATGGCGAGTCCATAGCCGTGACTTCCCTCAGCCGGGCATTCCACGAGCTGGGCAGCGAGGTCACCCTCCTGGCCATGAACACCCACAAGCACTATTTCCCCATCGATCAGCTGCCGGCCCCCTTCAGCTATTACAAGCAGGTACAGGCCGTGCCGGTCGACAACCGGGTGAAGCCCTGGGAAGCCCTGAAGCATCTCTTCAAGCCGGGCTCCTACCACATCTCCCGTTTTGTGTCCCAAGCTTTTAGCGACCGCCTGGCACAGCTCCTACGCGCCCATCAGTTCGATGTCATACAGCTGGAGACGCCCTACCTGTCGCCCTACCTGCCCCTCATCCGGCAGCACTCCTCCGCCCTGGTCTCCATGCGGGCCCACAATGTGGAGCACGAGATATGGGGGCGCATTGTGCAGCACACCCGCCCGGGGCTGAAGCGCTGCTACCTCAGCCACCTCACCGGCCGGCTGCGGGCCTACGAGGTAGCGCAGCTGCAAGGGTACGATTACCTGGCTGCCATCACCGAGCGCGACCTGCAGCAGTTCCGTCAGCTGGGCTACGAGGGCGCGGGCAGTGCGGTCCCCATCGGCATCGACTGCAGCCGTTACCACCCCGACTATGGGAGCTATCAGCGCCCCGTCAGCTTTTCCTTCATCGGCTCTCTAGATTGGATGCCCAATCAGGAGGGGCTGAAGTGGTTCCTCGACAGCGTTTGGGGTCCGCTCCGGCAGGCCCACCCCACGGCAGAGCTGCACGTGGCGGGCCGCAATACCCCCGATTGGCTGACGAGGCTGCGCCGCCCCGGCGTGAAGGTGCACGGCGAAGTGCCTAGCGCGAGCCAGTTCATCAACCGGCACAGCGTCATGGTCGTCCCCCTTTTGGCAGGCAGCGGGATGCGCGCCAAGATCCTGGAAGGCATGGCCCTGGGCAAGGCCGTCCTGACCACCCCCGTAGGCCTGGAAGGGATAGCCGCCAAAGACCAGCAAGAAGTGCTGATCGCAGAAGGGCCGGAAGGCTTCCTGCGGCAGGCCCAATACATTTTCGGGGCGGGCCCCCGCCTGGAGCAGATGGGGCAGGCTGCCCGCCGGCTGGTGCAGGAGCGCTACGATAGCCGGGAGGTGGCCCGTGGGCTGCTGAAGGCCTACCGCGCACTTAATGTCGAAGCCCTTTAGATGATGACAGCGCTCGGGCATATCATGTTTTGGGGCGGGCTGTTGTCCTTGCTGCACACCTACCTTTTTTACCCCCTGCTCCTGAAGTTGCTGGCCCGTGGCAAGGCCGAGCAGCTCCCGCCCACGGAGGAGTGGCCGGAGGTCTTCATCATCATGTCGGCCTACAACGAGGAGCGGGTCATCGAAGAGAAGATGGCCTCCCTTTCCGCCCAGGAATACCCCGAAGGCCGGCTGCAGATCCTGGTCGGCTCCGATTGTTCCGACGATGGCACCAACCGCCTGGCCGCAGCCTGGGCAGGCCGGGAGCCGCGCCTGTCCTTCTTCCCCTACACACAGCGCAGGGGCAAGCCAGAGGTGATCAACGAGCTGGCGCAGGAAGCCCGGAGGCGGGCGTCTTCCCCGGACTACATCCTCATCATCACCGACGCCAGCGTCATGATGGAGCCGGGCACAGCCCGCCGCCTGGCGGCACGATTTGCCGACCCGGGCGTGGGGCTGGTAGACAGCCACATCAAGCATACGGGCATGCAGCGGGCGGGCATATCCGAGGCGGAGAACACCTACATTTCTGGGGAGGTGCTGCTCAAGCACCGCGAGGGGCTGGCCTGGGGCTGCATGATGGGCCCTTTCGGCGGCTGCTACGCCCTGAGGGGGCGCTATTTCAGCCCGGTCCCCTCCACCTTCCTGGTCGATGATTTTTACATCACCATGCGCTTGTTCGAACAGGGCGGCAGGGCGGTCTCCGCCCTTGATGCCCTCTGCTACGAGGCGGTCTCCCACGACATCCGGGAGGAGTTCCGGCGCAAGGTCCGCATATCGGCCGGCAATTTTCAGAACCTCAAGGCCTTCCGGCACCTGTGGTGGCCCCCGTTCGGCCGCCTGGGCTTCGCCTTTTTTTCCCACAAAGTGCTGCGCTGGCTGGGCCCTTTCGCCCTCATCGCCCTTTTGGCGGGCACGGCCCTGCTGGCCCTGGGGGGCAACTTATTCTACCAGCTGTTGTTTGGGCTTTTAGCGGGCGGGATGCTGCTGCTGCCGCCCCTGGATCAGTTATTGCACCGATGGCAAATCGACTGGCTGCCCGTCCGGGGCGCACGCTATTTTTTGGCGATGAACCGGGCACTGCTGGCTGGTTTTTACAAATATCTAAAAGGAGTACGCACCAATGTCTGGCAACCAACCAAACGAAACTAAACCAAAGGATTTTCAGCTCAACACCATAGAAGAGGCCATAGCCGACATCAAAGCGGGCAAGGTCATTATTGTGGTAGACGACGAAGACCGGGAGAACGAGGGCGATTTTATCTGTGCCGCAGAGTGCGTCACGCCTGAGATCATCAACTTCATGGCCACCCATGGGCGGGGGCTGATCTGCTCGCCCATCGATGAGAAGCGGGCCGACGAGCTGGGGCTCGAAATGATGGTCTCTTCCAATACTGCTTTGCACGAGACGGCTTTTACCGTTTCTATCGACCTGATCGGGCATGGCTGCTCCACGGGCATTTCGGCTTACGACCGGGCTACAGGCATCCGCCACCTCGTCAACCCCGATGCCAAAGCAGAAGATTATGCCCGCCCGGGGCACATTTTCCCCCTGAGGGCTAAAACCGGAGGGGTGCTGCGCCGCACTGGCCACACCGAGGCGGCTATCGACCTGGCGCGGCTGGCCGGCTTCCGCCCGGCCGGGGTCCTGGTGGAGATCCTCAATGAAGATGGCACCATGGCCCGCCTGCCGCAGCTCATCGAAATCGGGCAGCGGTTTGGGCTAAAGATCATCGCCATCAAAGACCTCGTCGCCTACCGCATGCAGACGGAGCGCCTCATCCGCCGGGAGCTGTCGGTCTCTCTAGACACCCAATACGGGCCTTTCGAGGTCATCGCTTTCCGGCAGCTGACCACCGGCGATATCCACCTGGCGATCAAGAAAGGCAGCTGGAACCCCGGGGAGCCGGTACTGGTCCGGGTGCACTCCTCCACCGAGACCGGAGAGATCCTGGGCTCCCTGTTCGACAATTACGGGGTGCAGATACAGCGGGCGATGGAGAAGATAGCGGAAGACGGCAACGGGCTACTGTTGTACATGCGCCACGGCGAGAAGTACGAATCCATCTTGCAGCACCTGTCCGATTATGCCAAGCTTCAGGAGAAAGGGGAGAAGGCCGAGCTCAGGGGCGGCATGGACCAACGCGACTTTGGCGTAGGCGCTCAGATCTTGCGCGACCTGAACATCACCAAGCTCCGCTTGCTGACCAATGCGCAGCGCCGCCGCATCGGCCTCATCGGGTATGGGCTGGAAGTTGTGGAGAACGTACCTTTATAAACAGGGGGTATGGGCCGGTACGAGCGCAAATACAAGATCGAGCAGCTTTCGCCTGCTGTAGTGGAAACGGTGGTGCGCCACCACCCGGCAGGGTTCCGTGCTCTGCATCCGCCCCGCTACATCAACAATTTGTACTTTGATACGCCCGGCTTCACCGCATTCCAGGATAATGTGGACGGTGCGCCTCAGCGCCTGAAGTACCGCCTGCGCTGGTATGGGGCCGACTTCAGTACCTTGCAAGACCCGGTGCTGGAGGCCAAGGTCAAAGACAATCAGGTGGGCTATAAGCGGCATTTCCCGCTGCCCCCCGGGCGCTACGGGCTGCAAGCCCTGCCGGCTTTGGTCGGGCAGTGCCGGGCCCTGGCCCATAAGGGGCTCGACCTGCAGCCGGTCTTGTTCAACCGATACCACCGGTCTTATTGGGCGGCTCCGGCTTACCCCTTCCGCCTGACCATAGATACGGCTCTGAGCTTTGGCCCTTACGCCCCTTCGGGGGTTGGGCGGCTGCCCTACACAGAAGAGGCCGTGGTGGTAGAGGTGAAGTACGAGTCCGGGGATGAACATCTGGCCGGCTTCGTGCTGCAGCATCTGCCGTTCCGCATGACCAAAAGCTCCAAATTCGTGACGGGCATCAATTTTGTGTATGGCTGATCAGGCCTGGCCTGGCTTGGCGGCAACGCCCAAAAGCGTGCCAAGGCAAAGCATACCACAGCGAAAAAGCATAAGATTTTGGAAATAGCACCGCGCACCGTATCCATTACCCGGGCATTGCAGCCCGGCAGCCCCTTCCGGGAAAAAATGGAGGGGGCAGGCTGGGTGGTCCACGGGCAGAGCTTGATCCGGTTCCGCTGTTGTGCCCCGCCCGCCCTTCCCGAAGCAGACTGGCTGTTTTTCTACAGCCCGAGGGGGGCAGACTGCCTGTCGCGCCTGCACCCCAGCCCGGCAGGCTACCGCATGGCCGCAGTAGGGCCGGGCACGGCAGCAGCCATGCAGCGCCACGGCTGGCTGCCGGATTTCACAGGCACGGGCCGCCCCGGGGAGACGGCCGAGGCTTTTGCCAAAGAGGCCAGCGGGCACAGCGTAGCCTTTGTGCAGGCGAAGCACTCCCGGCAGTCGGTCCAAAAAGCATTGGGCGGTCGGGTGGCGGCACAGTCTGTAGTGGCCTACGATAACGAAGCTGCCCCGCCGGCTGAGCAGTGGCCGTCGGCAGCCATTGTCTTCACCAGCCCTATGAGCGCCCGGGCTTATTTGAGCGTTTTCCCCCTGCTGCCCGGTCAGCGCGCTTTTGCCATCGGCCAGCCGACGAAGGACGCCCTCGCTTCCCTGGGGGTAGCTGCACCGCAGGCCGAGCGGCCGGACGAAGAGGCCATGGCCCAAATGGTCCTGGCCGCGTTGTTGTAACTTTTGTGCCGGCTGGCGTTAGGGCCGGAAAAGAACAGATAGCGATATGATGTACAAAGCATGGATGATAGGGGCGTTGATGGCGGTGGCGGCGGTAGGCTGTGCCCCGAAGGGGGCACCTGAGGATGGCAGCCGCCCCTTCCGGGAGTTTGCGGAGTTTTACGAGCGTTTTCATCAGGACACGGCCTTTCAGCGGGAGCGCATTGTGTTCCCTTTGCCCGGGCTGCCGCAGGAGGCCGACAGCGCCCTGATCGCTTCCGGCTTGTTCCGTTGGACGCCGCAGACCTGGCAGCTGCAGGGGGCTATTGATTTTTCCCGTTCGGAGTTCCGTCAGGAGCTCACTCCCGTGGGGCGGGACCTGATCATAGAGAAGATCGTGCAGCCGGAGTACGGGCTGCAGATTGAGCGCCGTTTTTCCCGCCTGGAAGATGGCTGGCACCTCATTTACTATGCGGGGCTGAACCGCGTGGAGGCCCGTTAGCCGTTAGGAGGTGGTTTGGAGCGGGCAGGCTCATGGCCAGCCCAGCATCTCAGCGATATCGGCTTCGATCAGCTCTACCCAACGGCGGTACATAAGGCTGGAAGGGTGGAGTTGGTCTGAGGCGACAAGGGCGGGCTCCTGCAGTCCCAAACGAGAAATGGGGGTGATGTCAAAAAAGCGGAGCCCTAGGCTGTCTGCCACACTGCGGATATAGCCATTGTACTTGTTGATCTCATCGGAGATGTCCTCTGGGCTGGAAAACTGCTGCCCGAAGGGGGTGTAGGCATAATCAGGAATGGACAGCACCGCTACCCGGGAGGGGGCGCCTCCGGCCAGGGCTATTGCCCGGCTGGCCAGCTCTTGGAAATCGGCTTCGAACTGCTCGAAAGGCTTTCGCTGATATTGATTGTTGACCCCGATGAGGAGGCTAACCAGGTCGTAAGAGGTGAGCAGCCCTTCTTCCTGTTCCAGCTCGCTGAGCAGCTGTGCGGCGGTCCAGCCTGTGCGGGCGATGATGCGCGGGGGCAGCATCAGTGCGGTGTCGCCGGCGTAGGTTTCATTGAAGCGGGCGGCCAGCTGTTCTGGCCATCGGCTGCGGGGGGCTACCCCTTCCCCTATGGTGTAGCTGTCGCCCAAGGCGAGGTAGTGCAGGGTATCTATTTGCTGTGCTTCCGGCCCTTTGCCTTTCTCTACCGGGCTCATCGTGGTTTTGCTGCAACCGTTCCATAGGAGTAGGGCAAGCAGGGTTGCCCCCAATAGCCTGCTGATGGTCTTATTGCTGATGGTCTGTCTCATAGTTTACGTCGTTTCTTGTGCCTGATGGACGGCTGTACCTAATAGGTACGAAAATTTAGGGGTTTGGGTTGCATAGGCCGGTAGGCTCCGTGGCGGGAATAGGCACAGCGGGCAAACAGGCACAGCGGCACAGCGTACACTGAGAAACACGGAGATCAACTCTCTCTGTGTACCTCCGTGCCCTCCGCGTCTCCGTGACGAAATTAGACACAGCGGCACAGCGTACACTGAGAAAAACGGAGATCAACCCCTCCGTGTACCTCCGTGCCCTCCCTGTCTCCGTGGCAAAAACAGGCACAGCGGCAAAAAAAATCAGTAGGCGGTTTCTGTTTTAAGGAAACGGGTAACATAGTCGTGGATGCCATCTTCCAGGCTGTAGAAAGGAGCCGTGTAGCCTGCGCCCCTGAGTTTGCCCATATCCGCTTCAGTAAAGTACTGATAAGTCTCCCGGATATCCTCAGGCGTATCGATGAAAGAGATTTTGGGCGAAAGCCCGAGCGAGCGGAAGGTTTGATTGGCGAGGTCGAGGAAAGAGCGCGCCTGCCCAGTGCCCAAGTTGTACAGCCCGCTTTCCGGGCGGTGCTGCCAAAGCCAGTGCATAACGCTGAGCACATCCATAACGTAGATGAAATCCCGGCTCTGCTGCCCGTCTGCGAAATCGGGGCGGTGGGACCGGAAGAGCTTCATGCCCCCATTGGCTTTGATCTGCCGTGCGGTATGGAAAACGACAGACGCCATCCTGCCTTTGTGGTACTCATTGGGCCCATAGACGTTAAAGAACTTGAGCCCGTACCAGTGGGGGGGCTGCTCTTTTTGCGACAGCGCCCAAAGGTCGAAGTCGTTTTTGGAATCGCCGTAAGGGTTGAGCGGGCGGAGCTGCGCGACGATATCGTGGCGGTCTTGGTAGCCGTGCTCGCCCAGCCCGTAGGTGGCAGCGCTTGAGGCGTAAATGAAGGGGATCTGATGTGCTGCGCACAAAGACCAAAGGGCTTTGGTATAATCGAGGTTGAGATCGAGGAAGATCTGCCAGTCCTGCTCGGTCGTATCGGTGCGGGCCCCAATGTGGAAGACGGCGGAAACATCGTCATGGTTTTCCCATAGCCAACCGGGGAAGTGGTTGCGGTCGATTTTCTGGGCGTATTTTTTGCCGGCCAGGTTGGGCGCTTTGTCCTCCCGGCTGAAGTTGTCGACCAAAATGAGGTCTTCCCGTCCTGCTTCGTTGAGGTACTGTACCCAACAGCTGCCAATAAACCCGGCTGCTCCTGTGATTGCGATCATGGTGGGTTGCTGTTTTGGGCAAAGGTAAGCAATTGCAAGCTTGGGCAGCAGAATCAAGTTTGGCAATCTAGTGCCTCAAGCCATAAGGGCTTAAAATTTTGTAGCTTCACGAAAGCAAAAGGGGCGACCCTGTCATCATGGGCGTGAACGAAAATGTCGCAGGTGTTTATGCTTTTGGGGCTTTATAGCCTGGCATTGGCCTAGCGCTGCGAAGGGGCGGCAGGCCTGATAAGGCCGAGCGGATAGCGAGCCCCGTAGCATAGCGGCACCTGCCATCGGGCAGGGGCAGGCCCCTTACATTGTACAGGGGCAGGCCAAAAGAGCGACAATCTGGTTTGCGCCCGTCACCATCAGATAGCAATATGAATACAGATTTTAGATTTTTCTGCAGCCTATGGCTGGCCGTTTTGATTTTTGGCAGTGCAGGTGCGCTGCGGGCACAGGAAACCTGCGGGGGCAATTTGGGCGAGAACATATTTGAGGCGGGCGACTTCGGCAGCGGGCTGCCCAATATCCTGACTACCGATCCGGGCATAGCTCCGGGCTATGTTTACTCCACCAGCCCACCGCCCAATGATGGCTTTTACACCATCACCAACAATACGGGGCTCTGGAATTTGTTTGAGGGGTGGCTGCCCATACAGGACAACAGCCCGGACCCCAACGGGTACATGATGGTGGTCAATGCCAGTTTTGAAGAGGGGGTCTTCTACGAGCAGGAGGTCACGGGGTTGTGCGACAATACCCTTTTTGAGTTTTCGGCCGATATCATCAACCTCATCAGCCAGTCTTCGGCCAGCCTGATCAAGCCCAATGTGACCTTCCTCATCGACGGGGAGGTGCGCTATACCACCGGCGATATCCCGCAGAACAATACTTGGAATACCTATGGGTTCACTTTTACCACTGCGCCCGGGCAGACCTCTGTGACCCTGGCCCTGCGCAACAACGCACCGGGCGGTTTTGGCAACGACCTTGCCCTGGACAACATCTCTTTCCGGGCTTGCGGGCCAGAAGCGCAGATACTGCCGGAGGCGGTAGCGAACATCTGCGAGGACGGTTCGCCCATACCCTTGAGCGCTACTATAGTGGGGGAGGAGTACGAAGACCCTGCTGTGCAATGGCAGCAGAGCACCAACGGGGCAGACTGGGTGGATATGCCGGGGGGCAATACCGGCACCATCATGCACACCTCGCTCTCTGCCGGGGTCTATTATTACCGTTACCTGCTGGCGAGCTCGCCCGCTAATCTGCAGAACGCGAAGTGCCGGATTGTATCCAATACCAAAGTGGTGGTGGTGCAGCCCAAGTTTTTTGAAGAGGCAGACACCCTCTGCGAGGGCAGCTTGTACCTGTTCGGTGGCGATACGCTCCGCACTGCCGGTGCGTATGTCGATTCCCTGGTTTCTTCCCTCGGCTGCGATAGTATTGTTACGCTCAGGCTGTCGGTAGTGCCCGACCCCGGCCTGGCGCTGGAAACGGCAGTCGACACGGCGAGCTGTTTTGGGGCTGCTGATGGGCGGGTACAGGTGTTGGGCGTTGAGCCCGCATTCCCCCCTTTTCAAGTCAGCATAGGCGGCCAGCCACAGGCGGGGCTGCCGGCCTCGCTTGGCGGGCTGCCTGCGGGCGGCTATGCAGTGCGGGTAGCCGACCGTTTCGGCTGCGAGGTATCGGATACGCTGCTGGTCTTGGAGCCGGAGGCTTTCTTTGTAGAGTTGTTGGGTGATACCGCAGTGAAATTGGGGGAGGAGGTGATTTTGGAGGCCATACCTTCCCTGCCCCTTGCGCAAAGCAGCTGGGAGGGCTTTGCTGATTTTGAGTGCCTTGGCCCGGGCTGCCTCCGCATCTCCCTGCTGCCGTTTGTGGACGGCATGTTCCGGTTTACGGGCAGCCTTGCGGACGGCTGTGAAGTTTCAGACTCGTTGTTTGTGCGTGTAGAAGAGGTGCGGCAAGTGTACCTGCCCACGGCTTTTTCTCCCAATGATGATGGGCGGAATGATTGGTTTGCTCCTGTTGTGGTGAGCCCTAATGTGCAGGCCATCGGGTTGTTGCAGGTGTTCGACCGCTGGGGCGGGACGGTTTTTGAGGAGCGCGATTTCCTTCCTCAGCCGGGCGCTGCAGCTGGCTGGGACGGTACATCGGGGGGGGAGCGGTTGCCTGCCGGGGTGTATACGTACCGGGCTGAGGTCATCTTTGTGGATGGCAAGGTTATCCCCTACGCTGGCAATGTGCATCTGATCCGGTAGGGCCGAATGGCAATAACAGATACGGAGGTCCGGAGATGAATTAGACACGGAGGCACAGAGGGCAAAGCGTGGCACGGAGGTCAAATGCTCTGTGGGCCTCCGGGTACTCCCTGTCTCCGTGGCGAAGACAGGGAGTGAGCCAAAAAGCAAGCTATTCCAGCAAGCAGGGGATCTGTTGAATAAAAAAACCCGGGTGGTAAGCTTCGTACTCCTCATGCCCGGAGCTCCAGCTGACGATGACGCGGTCTATTTCGTCTTTTTTGAGCAGGTTGAGCTGCCCTTGGTCTATGGCATAATACACCTCATAGACAACTTCCTGCGTCTCTGTATTGAGCTCCCCCCGGGCCGTTTTGCCGGCCGGCAGGCGCACGTACTGCCCAGCCAGGGTGGTGATGGTCAGCGCGCTGCCCTTGCGGATCTCCCCATAAATGCGTGCCGCATTGGCCACAGAAAAATGGTAAACAACGGACACATAGCGGTAGCCGCCCACTTGGGTGAGCCCCGCCTTGCAAGTCATAAACTCTTTGCCGTCCAGGAACGGGCGCATAGATTCGTCGGTATGGTCGAAGAGCGTCTCTTTTTCAAGAATGCGCTGGAACTTGCCATTGGGGTTGAGCCCGTCGTATTCAGCATGGCACCCCGGCTGAGGGTTTTGGATGACCTCCCGCGTGTGGCTGAAAGGCTGGTAGTCATCATCTAGCAGGACGCTTTCATAGCTTTGGGCCGACACAATATCAAGCCCAGAGAATTCCCTTGCCGCCTGCCGGCTGTCCGCCCGCTGCCGCTTATACTCCTCCACAATCTCCCCGCCTTCCGATAAAGAAGCCAGGCGGCGTACTTCCTGTCCTGCCAGGCGGGCTTCGTGCTTGGCCAGCCGTTCGATTTCCTGTGCGGTGGCCAGCCGCTGGCCGATCTGTTCGAGCAGGTCGGCATCTTCTGTTGCCGCCTGCGCCCTTTTGAGCTCCTCTTCGAGGGTAATGCGGCGGGCCCGGGCTTCGTCCAGCCTTTTGCTGGCAATCTCGTTGGCGCTCTGCGCGAGCTGCAGCTGCCGGTCTATAATTTTCCTGAGGTCATCGTAAGTGACGGCGATATTGCCCGGCAGGGGCTGTACGTCTGCAACGAGCACCGCGAGGTCCTGTTCGGAAACGGCATTGCCTTCGATATCCCTGGCTTTGCCTTCTTCGTTGTAAATGATGGGCACCCCGTTCTCATCGTAGCGGAGGGTAGGCTGCTGAGCCGATGAGACGGCGGTACAGCACAGGGCGATCAGGGCAAGGAGGTACTTCATGACGAGCTGTTTTTGGGTAAATGCTGTTCTTGCCCAAAAATAGGCAATAATCAGCTTACTTGGTTGGGGCATCAGCCGCCGGGCAGGGAAGGCGTGCAAAGCGCCTGCCGGAAACAACAGCTGGGCGTAAACCAAAATGTCGCAGCCCTTAATGCTTTTCGGGCCCTAGCCTGGCATTGGCCTAGCGCTGCGCAGGGGTGGCCGAAGGCCAGACTCGACGCCCGTAGGGCGAGGGGCCGAGCGGACAGCGAGCCCCGGAGCATAGCGGCACCTGCCTGCTGGCAGGGGCAGGCCCCTATCCTTACGGAGGGGGCAGGGCAAAAAACGAGAATCTGGTTTACGCCCCAACAGCTTTTATTTACCTTTGCGCCCAATGCCCGGCCAAGCGCATGCCCAGGCTGCTGGCTTTGTTGGAGCAAAGCTTAGCGGTTGGGTGCGCAGCCTACTTTCAGGCATAGGCCAAGCGGCAGAAAAGCAAGCGCTATGATGTATCTGTTCAACATTGGGTTCCTGCCCGTCCGTGTTTGGGATATTTTGGATATCCTGATCGTTGGGTACTTGATGTACCAGATATACAAACTGCTGAGGGGCAGTATCGCGTTCAACATCTTCGTGGGCGTGCTCACCCTGTACGTCGTTTGGTGGCTCGTCAATCAGCTGGGCATGGACCTGCTCTCGGCTGTGCTCGACCAATTTGTCAGTGTAGGCGTTATCATCATCATCATCATATTCCAGCCGGAGGTGAGGCGTTTCCTGTTGTTTTTGGGCAATACGACGCTGCGGCAGCGGTCCAACTTCCTGGGCCGCATCTTGGACCGCAACTTGGAGAACACGGAGGAGAAGGCTCGTCAGCTGCGTGCTTTGCGCTCGGCCATTGTGCGCATGAGCAAGCGCAAGACCGGTGCGCTGATCGTGCTCGCGGGCAGTTTGGACCTGGAGGGCTTGGTCAGCTCAGGCGTTGAGATGGACGCAGACATCAGCGAGCCCTTGCTGGAGAGCATATTCAACAAGTACAGCCCTCTGCACGATGGGGCGGTCATTGTAGGCAGCAACCGGCTAAAACTAGCCAGCTGTGTCCTGCCGGTTTCGGACAACCCCAATCTGCCAAAAAGCGCAGGCTTGAGGCACAGGGCAGGTGTGGGGATATCGGAGCGCGCTAATGTGGCTGCTTTTATCGTTTCAGAAGAGACGGGCGGCATTTCCGTAGCATACGAAGGGAAGCTCCGGCGCAACCTGGATGAGAAAGAACTGAAAAATTTACTAAGTGAGCATTACTAAGGAGGATTGGCAACTGGAGCGGCGCGAGGAGTTTGAGATCGAGGAGCAGACCGAGCAGGCCATAGCCGCATTATTGATGGAAGCCTTCCCGGGCTACCCTGCGCGCAGCTTTTTCCGGCAGGTGCCGGCATTCCGCTACCTGTGCTGGCAAGGTGAGCGGCTGGCCGCCCACATGGGGGTCGATTTCCGGATGGTCAACGCAGCGGGCACGCTCATCCGGGCATTTGGGGTGGTCGACCTCTGTGTGCACCCGGATTTCCAGCAGCGGAAAATGGCTAGCGCTATGCTCAAAGCCCTTACCGAGCTGGGGCGCAAAGCCAGGGTAGGGGCTATACTGTTGACGGCTTCGGACCAACAGCTGTACTTGGGGCATGGCTTTGAAAAGGTAGACAACCGCTGCACTTGGATGATGATCAGCGGCGATAAAACGCTGGGGGTGGTCAGCCGGGGCCTGGGTGGAGGGCTGATGGTCAAACCGCTGAACGGGCAGCCCTGGCCCGATGGCCCGGTCGATTTCCTGGGCCCAGCTTTCTAGAGCGCCGGGCGGTGCAGGGTTGTCCTACACCACATTCCCCCCTACGGCAGCAAGGTGGTCAATAGGGCCAAAAGGCGGTTGGGCAGGCGGAATTAGCGGTTGGGGCACTGCCTTTTAGGATTATAATTTTTACATTTGCTGAGCTTTTCAAAAAGCACCGGTCCTGCCGGCATTGCCGCACAATAAGGCGCTCCTCCGGCTCGTTCCGATGTGTCACCAATAAAAAACTGAAAAACAACAATGAGCGGATCACAAGTTACCATCGAAAACGGAAAACTCAACGTACCCAACGACCCCATTATCCCTTTCATCGAAGGCGACGGCATCGGGCCTGACATTTGGGCTGCTGCCGAGCGAGTGCTGGATGCTGCGGTAGAAAAAGCCTATGGCGGCGGCCGCAAAATCCACTGGAAGGAGGTCTTGGCTGGCCAAAAGGCCTTTGACCAGACGGGGGAGTGGCTCCCAGAGGAAACGCTGCAGGCCATTGAGCAGTACCTGGTGGCGATTAAGGGTCCATTGACGACACCGGTCGGTGGCGGTATCCGCTCGCTGAATGTGGCCCTGCGCCAAAAGCTCGATCTGTTCGCTTGTGTCCGCCCTGTACGCTGGTTTCAGGGGGTGCCTTCCCCGGTTAAGAACCCCGGCGCTGTCGACATGGTGATCTTCCGCGAAAATACAGAGGACATCTACGCGGGCATCGAGTACCTCAACGGCACTCCGGAAGCGGACAAAGTGAAGCGGTTTTTGGTAGAGGAGATGGGCGTTACCCAGATCCGCTTCCCAGATACGGTCTCGCTTGGCATCAAGCCGGTCTCTGTGGAAGGCACAGAGCGCTTGGTGAAATCCGCGATCGACTATGCGATCGATCAGAAGCTGCCCTCTGTGACGCTGGTCCACAAGGGCAACATCATGAAGTTCACCGAAGGCAAGTTCAAAGACTGGGGCTACGAGGTGGCTGAGCGCGAGTACGGCGATAAGGTCTTTACCTGGGCACAGTACGACCGCATTGCAGCAGAAGAGGGCAAAGAGGCGGCCAACAAAGCACAGGATGCGGCCCTGTCGAATGGCGCTGTCCTGATCAAGGATTCTATCGCGGATGCTTTCCTGCAGCAGATCCTGACGCGCCCATCAGAGTATTCCGTCATCGCTACGCTGAACCTGAACGGCGATTATGTTTCTGATGCGCTTGCTGCACAGGTGGGCGGCATTGGCATCGCGCCGGGCGCCAACATCAACTACACTTCTGGCCGTGCGATCTTCGAGGCTACCCACGGCACAGCGCCAAAGTACGCAGGCCTGGACAAGGTCAACCCTAGCTCTGTCATCCTTTCTGGGGAGATGATGCTGCGCTACATGGGCTGGAACGAGGCGGCCGACCTCATCGTCAAGGGTGTGGAAGGGGCGATCTCTGCCAAGCGGGTCACTTATGATTTTGAGCGCCTGATGGATGGGGCTACCCTCTTGAAGTGCTCTGAGTTTGGAGATGAGGTCATCTCGCAGATGTAACCTTCCTTGTCGTGGCATAACGACTGTCAGCGGGCAGCCTGGGGTACTGGGCTGCCCGTTTGCGTAAGCGCCCAAAGCGGCGAGCGGGCTGTTGTTGGGCGCAAAGGATGGAAAATGGTATTTTGAGCGCTGGAAAAACCTAACCGCATTGAAGAAGAAAGTCCTCCTGATCACCTATTACTGGCCTCCAAGCGGCGGCATTGGGGTGCTGCGCTGCCTCAAGATTGCCAAGTACCTGCGCGAAAATGGGTGGGAGCCTGTTATTTTCACGGCTGATGGCGCGGATTACCCCACCTTAGACCACAGCAACGACCATGATGTCCCGGAAGGGGCTACTGTCTTGCGCCATCCGATCTGGGAGCCTTACCAAGCTTACCGCAAACTGACGGGGAAGCCGCCCGGGGCCAATGTCAATAACGTATTTTATGTGCAAGAGGACAAGGGGAGGTGGGCCCACGAGCTGGCCGTATGGGTGCGCAGCAATTTTTTCATTCCTGATGCCCGCTGCTTTTGGATCCCATCGGCAGTCCGGTTCTTGTGCCGCTACCTAAAAGCCCACCCTGTGGATGCCATTTTTTCTGATGGCCCGCCACATACCAATACCCGGATTGCCACTTTGGTCAGCCGTAAAACGGGCATCCCCTGGCTGGCGGATTTCCAAGACCCTTGGACACAGATCGATTATTACCAGCTTTTAAAGCTGACCCGGTGGGGAGATGCCCGCCACCGCCGTATGGAACAGGAAGCGTTCCGGCAGGCTTCCAAGATCACCATCGTCAGCCCTACCTGGAAAAAGGACTTGGAGGCGTTGGGGGCGAGGAATGTTTCGGTCATCCCTTGGGGGTTCGACCCCGGCGACTATCCGCCGGAGCCCCGGGCAGTGGGCGGTAAGTTTGCTTTCACCCATCTGGGCATAATGGGCTACGACCGTAGGCCGGATGTTTTTTTCAAAGTCTTAGCGGATTTATGCCGTGACACTCCGGGGTTCCAAGAAGACCTCAGGTTAAAGCTAGTCGGGCAGGTAGACCAAAGCGTGAAGGCTGCGCTGCAAGGGCATGGGCTGATGGGCGCTGTAGAAATGCCGGGGAATGTGCCCCGCTCTGAGGCTTTGTCCCTGACGCTCAACAGCCCTATCCTGCTGTTGCTGCTCAATCAGCAGCCCAATGCGCAGGGGCGCATCCCAGGGAAGCTCTTTGAGTACCTGGCTGCCCGCCGCCCGGTCTTTTGCCTGCAGCCCATGGAGAGTGATGTGGCGGGCATACTGGCCCGCGCTGGGGCAGGGCAGGCTTTGGGCTATGAGGACGAAGCGGGCATCCGGCAGGCGGTATTGGGTTTGTACCGGCAGTACAAGACTGGCGAATTGCTGCAGCCGTTGGCGTCGGATATCAGCCCGTATTCCATTCAGTCCCTGACCCGCGAAATTGCGGGCTTCCTGGATGAGATTGCAGGGTAGGGCGGCCGGGCCATCCCTGCCCCTCGGGCAGGGGCAGGCTCAAAAAAGGGGCATCTGCTTTGTGCTCGGCCGTGGCTTAGGGCTTGTCCCCGGGGCGGGAGGCTTTGGCGGCATCGAGCAGTTGTTGGAAATTGAAGGCCAGGCCGGGGTGCATGCTGCTGCCCTGCCCCGATATCCAAGAGCCATCCTTGAGCTGCAGTTTTAGGGATTTCTGCCCCATCTCGTCATAGAAGAAGATCAGGGCGTCTGCATAGGTCCAGGCTTCGGCCTCGAAGGCCGCAAAAGCCTCTAAGAATTCCCGGGCGGCTGCCCGCTCTTTTTCCCCGGCCTCCCCGTATTGGGACCAGGTCATGAACCGGAGCCCTACCTTCCGGTTCTCGTTGGTGGACAGGTACTTGAAGTAGTCTTTGTAGGAGCTGCTCTGCAGGCCGATAAAGTAGGCCTCTTCGTGGATCTCCTCAATATTGGGCAGGCCGATCGAGGTGTATTTGGCGGCTGCAGGGTTGGAGAGCCACTTGATTTTCACGAGCGGCTTCAGCGTTGATTTTTCGGCTTTCAGCTCCTGCGCGGTCATTGCAGAGAAGCGGGCAAGATCAGCGGCCGGTTTCAAGTGCTGGAAATCTTGGCCTTCTGCTTTTGGGGAAGGCAGGAGGGTGAACTTCCGGCCAGGCTTGAGGTTGTCCGGGATATTTTGCTCAAAGTAGTACAGAAAGAAAGGCTCAAGGTCTGATATTTCAAGCCCGGTTTGGGCTCCCTCCTGATGGTTAGGTGCTTCCATTTTTATAGTGGTTTATCGGCCCCAATGGGCAAGGTTAATGTGAGGGCTGTTTTTTTTCCGCCCACTCGGCCCTCCCCAGGCCATACCAATGGTGCAGTGCGCCATCGAACTCGAAGGTCTCCAGGAAATTCAGCCCTATTTTTTGCAATACCCTGTTGGAGCCTGCATTCTCGATATGGGCCCCGGCAAAGACCTGTTGCAGCCCCATTTCACGGAACCCGTAGCTTAGGGCATGCTGTGCTGCCTCGGTAGCGATCCCCTGCCCCCAGAACCGCCTTTTCAGCCGGTAGCCAAGGTCGAAATAGGGCGTTTCCCTTACCGACCTTTCGTATTTGAGCCCTGCCCAGCCTATGAACTCGCCGGACGCTTTGCCGGCCACCGCCCACCTGCCTATGCCGTCATCTTCGTACTGTTTCCGGATGTAGGCGATTATGCCTTCCGCTTCCTGTAGGCTTTTAATGGGCTTGCCGCCCAAGTACCGGTGCACTTCAGGGTCTGAGTCGAGCTCAAATAGGCCCTGAAGGTCATCCGCTTCGATATCCCTAAGGATCAGCCGGCTGGTTTCGATGTGTATTTTCATATAGGTGGTGCGTTGGGGGGCAGCTTGCAAGGCTCTGAGCGCGCTGAGCGGAACAGCCGGTGCCCAAAAAGGCAGCCGCTTCCGGAGGGGGAGCGGCTGCTGTCGTAGGTTGCTTCGTGATCCCAGCAGGACTCGAACCTGCGACCGCCTGATTAGAAGTCAGGTGCTCTATCCAACTGAGCTATGGGACCTATTAGCTTGGATGCGTAAGGGGGGTAGCCTTAAAATGGCGCTTTCTTTTCCCGCGCTAAGCCTTTTTCCGATCGTTTGGCTTAGGCCAGGCTTCTGGGAAAAAGCCGGCGCGTGATTGAAAACAGCCCGTTTTGCCTACTGACTGGCCCGACGCATCAGGTCTATTGCATTTGCAGCGCAAAATTAAAGAAAAAACTGCAAAAACCAGCGGTTTAGTTCTTTGGGGCTGGAATTTCTTCCTTGGCGGGGGCTCAACCTTGCCCCTGAGCGGTTTGTTTAGAAGGGGCAGGGCAGAGGGTTGCCCTTTGCACACTTCAAAGGACGATGCCGTTATGAAAAAGATAATCCCCAACCGGAAACGCTTTTATTTCTCCCTTGCCATTGTGCTGCTATTTATTTACGCCTACGATTTTATGGAGATGCGCATCAGCACTCCGACTTTCCAGGCGGTGCTGTCTGACAACCCCCTTGGCTACCGCGCACGTTTCGACACCCTTGAGCAGGATGGGCGGGCGTTGCGCTACCTTGAGATCGGCACCGATTCCCTCCCCCTCGTCGTCTTCATCCACGGGGCGCCCAGCTCATCTTCTTTTTGGAAAACCTTTCTGCGCGACAGCAGCCTGCTGTCCAAAGCCAAGCTCATGGCGGTAGACCGGCCAGGCTACGGCTACTCCGGATATGGGCAGCCAGAGCTCTCGGTCAAAAAACAAGCGGCGCTCATTGCCGAAGCCATACGCGAAAAGCGCGGGCAGCACCCTGCCGTCATCCTGCACGGCTCCAGCTATGGGGGCACCGTGGCTGCACGAATTGCGATGGACTTCCCCGACCTCGTTGACGGGCTGCTGCTGCAGTCGGCCTCCCTCAAAGCCGGGAGCGAAAAGACCTTTCTTTTCACCCACATCACCCGCCACTGGCCCTTCCGTTGGCTGCTGCCCGGCTCCATACACGTCGCCAATATGGAGAAGCTGTCCCACAAAGCGCAGCTCGATTCTATGGCCGGGCTATGGGGGCGCATAAAAAGCGCGACCATCCTGCTGCACGGGGATGAGGACGGGCTGATTTACCCCGAAAATGCTATATTCGCCCGCGATCATTTGGAGAATGCGTCTTTCTTGGAGTTCAAAATGCTGGAGGGCCGCAAGCACGATCTGCTCTGGACCAAGCGCGCCCTGCTTGAAAAGTCCTTGGAAAAGCTGATCCGGCTTACTGCAGGCGGAGCCGATGCCCTCGCCCTGCCCGAAGGGTGACAACCGAAAATACAACCTACATGAGCCAAGTCCGTATCGAAGACAGCTGGAAGCAGGCGCTGCACTATGAATTTGAACAACCCTACTTCCAAAGCCTTATTGCATTCCTCAAAAAAGAGAAGGCGGCCGGTAAGCAGATCTACCCACCGGGCAGCTTGATTTTCAATGCTTTCAATATGACGCCTTTTGATAAGGTAAAGGTGGTCATCATCGGGCAAGACCCTTACCACAACCCGCGCGAAGCCATGGGGCTTTCTTTTTCGGTGCCCCGGGGCGTGCGCGTCCCCCCTTCCTTGCGCAACATCTACAAAGAGCTTCAGGCCGACCTTGGGCATCAGCCGCCCGCCCACGGCGACCTCACGGCATGGGCAGGGCAGGGGGTGTTCCTGCTGAACACGGTGCTCACCGTTGAGCACAAGACGCCCCGTTCCCATCAGAAAAAAGGCTGGGAGCAGTTCACCGATGCGGTCATCCGCAGGCTGTCAGACGGGCGGGAGCACCTTGTCTTCCTATTGTGGGGCGGCTTTGCCCGGCAGAAGAAGCTGCTGATCGATGCCAGCAGGCACCTTGTCCTTGAGGCGGCACATCCATCCCCATTAGCAGGCGGCGCTTACTTTGGCAGCAGGCATTTTTCCCAAGCGAACGCCTATTTGCAGGATAAGGGGGAGGCGCCTGTGGATTGGCAGTTGCCTGCCTGATGCGCTGAGGGCAGACTGTTCCTTTGGTGGGGCCTGCCCCTGCCGCGGCGAGGGGCCCAACGGGCAGGTGCCGCTATGCTGCGGGGCTCGCTGTCCGCTCGGCCCCTCGCCCTACAGGCGTCGGGTCTGGCCTTCGGTCACCCCTGCGCAGCGCTAGGCCGTTGGCGGGGCGGAAGCCCATCAAAGGTTAGGGGGGGCAGGAAGAAAAATGGAGAAAAATGCTGTAGATAATTGGACAATGCATTAGGTTAGCATTTTCAGAACAACATCTTCAACCCTGAAATATGTACTACTTGAGCCGATTGTTGATCGCCCTTGCCGCTATCCTGCCAACCGCCCATGCTTTTGCTCAGCCGGCTGGCCTCTTTGATGAGACCGCTTTCCTTAGGCTAGAGTCAAACGAGCCTTTCTTGGTGCTCAGCGACGACCGCCTGCTGAGGGCGGAAGAATTTGAGCTGATGCAGCACTTCCGTTACGAATGGCTGGAAACTGCAGACGGGGATAGCATACCTCGCAAGATGATCCGGCTGTTGCGCACAGATCAGGCTTATATGGCTAATGTCAGTAAAGACGATTTCCAGCGGGCTTTTTGTTTTGAAATGGGGGATATCGACCTCTTCTCTACCCACATCCCGTCTGAAGACAAAAACTGGCACCGCCGTTCGGATTTATACTTTACCCGTGGGTTTGCCCAAGCTGAGGAACTCCGCCACCCCAACCTGAAAAAAGCGTTGGCGCCTGGCCTCGCCATCTTGGGGGAGAAAGAAGCCGCGCTCGTCAGGGGCAAGCTCAACCGGGGGCGCAACCGGAAAATCATGAAGCGGGTGGCCCTCGTTGCGGGCATCCTTTTTACCACTGCCGGGGCCATGGAGCTGTACAACGTCCCTAGTCAGCGCAGGCTGAATGCCATTGGCTTGAGCTCCTTGCTTGGGGGCGCTACCCTTATGACGATAGGGATAGCCTCCTATCCGGAGAAGCATTACCTGGATGCGGTGAGCACTTACAACTATTTTATTGAGGAGTAGGGCGGGGCCCACCGCTGAGGCATTGCAGTCAGATATTTAACCTTTCTTTTTTCTGCAGACTCGTGCAGATTTTGCAGAAAACTTTTATGTTTACGAAGGCTTAACGATTATTTTTTCTTGCTCCTTTTAGATTAAGCTGTTGGCAATCAGTGATTAGCCCGCATTTTGCCGAAGAGTTTTTCTTCGTCACTTATACCCCAATTTTTTCACACTAAATCCATATTCTATGAAGAAGCTGGTTCTACTAAGCCTCGTTTTGATTTTTGCACTCGCTTCCACACAGCAAGCGATGGCCTTTGTTGTTCACACGCCTGCCAAGGCTAAAGTCGAAGCGGCAACGCAATAGGCTGGACTGAACGCAGACGCTTTTGCTAACCTCACTGTTGAAGAATTTCTGGCGCTCACTCCGCGCGACATCCGTCAGCAGACCGGCGAACGCCTAAGCCTGAAGGAGACGATCGCGCTGAAAGCGGCACAAAAGAAAATCAAGAAGGAGCTGCGCAAAGTAGATGAGAGCGCTCCGAAAAGCCAACTCATCGCCCTGCTGCTGGTTATCCTTGTTGGAGGCATTGGCATCCACCGTTTTTACCTGGGCTACACCACAATCGGTATCATTCAGCTGCTGACCCTTGGTGGTTGTGGCGTTTGGGCACTGATTGACCTTATCCGGATCATTACCGGCGACCTTGGCCCTGCAGACGGAAGCGCTTATGACCCTAAGCTCTAAGCCGAGCCGACGAAAGTTCTTTGCGATGGCAAGGCTGGCATTTCTGCTGGCCTTGCCTGTCGTGCTTTGGGCCCTCCCCGCTGATTATTTCGACGAGGGGCAGTCGGTATGTGTATCCCGCTTGTTGTTGGATGTAGAGTGTTACGCTTGTGGGCTTACCCGTGCAGTCATGCACTTGATGCACTTTGACGTACAGACGGCTTTCTTTTTCAACCCCCTTGTTTTTGTAGTCATGCCCCTGTTGATTTGGCTTTGGGCCAAATGGCTGTTGCAGGATATCCGGGCTTTAGGCTTGATCAGCCCCCGCGCCCCTGAGCCCTCCCCGGGCACAGAATAAGGGCCGCAGAGGCCTGCCCTTGCTTACCAAGAACGATTGATTTTCAATGCTTTAAGAAATGCTTCTTCTGTCAGCTCCCGCACGCTGCCCGGTGTATCGGTAGGGGAGATGCTCAGCCCGGCTATGCTTGCCCGGATGAGCCGGAGCACAGGGAAGCCAACGCTAGCCCACATCCGCCTCACCTGCCGGTTTTTACCTTCTGTAAGCTTTATTTCAGCCCAAGTATCGGGGATGTTGGCGCGGTACCGGACCGGAGGGTCGCGGTCGGGCACTTCCGGGCGGGGGGCGATTATCCTTACTTGTGCGGGCAGGGTGCGGAAGCTCCTTTTTTTAGCCCGGATGTCCACTCCTTCGCGGAGCTGACGGAGCGCTTCGGCCGTAGGGGCACCTTCCACCTGTACCCAATAGGTACGCTGATGCCCCCTTGAAGGAGAGAGCAGCAGCGCATTGATTTTCGGGTTGTTCGTCAGGAGGAGGAGCCCTTCGCTGTCGCGGTCAAGCCGCCCAATGGGGTAGACATCGTTGGGGAAAGGGTAGAGGTCGCCCAAGACCGAGTGGGCAGGGTGCTCGCGCGTAAATTGGCTGAGCACCCCATAAGGTTTGTGGATGGCAAAGTAGCGGTAAGTGGTCTGCCTGGCCATGCCCTTGGGTTAGACGTTGAAGCGGAAGTGCATCACATCGCCATCTTTGACGACGTACTCCTTGCCTTCAACAGACATTTTGCCGGCTTCTTTGACCGCCTGCTCCGAGCCGAATGCAACGAAATCTTCGTAGCCAATGACCTCGGCGCGGATGAAGCCTTTTTCGAAATCGGTATGTATGACGCCAGCAGCCTGTGGGGCTTTCCAGCCCCTTTGGATGGTCCATGCACGCACTTCTTTCACACCTGCGGTGAAGTAAGTGATGAGGTTGAGCAGCTGATAGCTGGCCCGGATGACCCGGTTGACGCCCGGCTCGTCCAAGCCCATTTCGGAAAGGAACTCCATGCGCTCCTCTTTGGTCTCCAGCTCTGCGATGTCCGCTTCAATGCCGGCGCTGATGAGGATGACTTCGGCCGGCTCCCCCGCTACAGCCGCACGGAAAGCTTCCGTGTGCTCATTGCCGTCATTGACCGACGCTTCGTCTACGTTGCAGACATACAAAATGGGCTTTGCAGTAAGGAGGAACATATCGTTGAGCAGCTCCTGCCCAGCCTCATCGAGCTCTAGGGAGCGGGCGGGCTTTTCTTCCTCCAGGTGGGCCAGGATTTTTTCGGCGATCGCCACATTTTTGAGGTCCTCTTTCTGAGCGCTCTTGGCCTGCCTTTTGTAGCGGTCGAGCCTTTTTTCAACGGTCTCTATGTCTTTGAGCAGCAGCTCCGTATCAATTGTGTCTTTGTCGCGGACGGGGTCTACGGAGCCGTCAACGTGCACCACATTGCCTTCTTCGAAACAGCGCACGACATGCACGATGGCATCCACCTCCCGGATATTGGCCAGGAATTGGTTGCCCAGGCCTTCGCCCTTGCTTGCGCCTTTGATGAGGCCGGCAATGTCCACAATCTCAATGGTGGTCGGCTGTACTTTCTGCGGGCTGACGAGCTCTGCCAGTTTGTCGAGGCGGGGGTCCGGTACGGTAATGATGCCCACGTTGGGGTCTTTGGTTGCGAAGGGGTAGTTCGCAGCGAGCGCTTTCGCAGAAGTCAGCGCGTTGAACAGGGTCGATTTGCCAACGTTCGGCAGTCCAACAATCCCACACTTGAGTGCCATATCAGAAAGGAATTAATAGTCAAAAGGATGTGCACCGGTAGTTGCCCGGGCTTTGAAATCAGGGCGCAAAGGTACACATAAAACGGGTAGAAAAAAGCAAAATATTGGAGGCCCGTTAGAAGAGCCCGTGCAGCTCAGCACTGACCTGATTGATGATGTCGCCCAAGTCTTCGGGGTTGCGCATGAAATCGACGTGGTCGGCATCGATGATCAGGAGCCGGCCTTCGTCGTAGCTGCTGATCCATTCTTCATAGCGTTTGTTGAGGCGTTTGAGGTAGTCGAGGCTCATGCTGCCCTCATAGTCCCGCCCGCGCTCTTGGATGTGCTCCACGAGCGTAGGGATGCTGGCCTTGAGGTAGATGAGCAGGTCAGGGGGCTGTACTTGTGAGGACATGGTGCGGAAAAGCTGAAAGTAGTTGTCAAAGTCCCGGGCAGACATCAGGCCCATATCGTGGAGGTTGGGGGCAAAGATGTAAGCGTCTTCGTATATGGTCCGGTCTTGCACTACTGTACGGTCGCCGGCCAGGATTTTCAGCACCTGTTGGTAGCGGCTGTTGAGGAAGTAGATCTGCAGGTTGAAGGACCACCGGTGCATATCCTCATAAAAATCGCTGAGGTAGGGGTTTTCGGTAGTGGACTCGTAGTGGACGTCCCAGCCAAAATGGCGGCCGAGCTTTTCCGAAAGTGTAGTTTTGCCCGCGCCAATGTTCCCGGCAATGGCGATATGTTTTATATTTGGACTCGATTGGGTATTGCTTCCGCTCATGTTTGATTCGTGATTTGCTGCGAAAATATAAAACTGCGGGGATATATTCGGAGGGCAATGCCCTGCATCACGCTTAAGGCGCTGTTTACCGATGAAATAGCCCTTCACATCTAAATTATGCTTATGAAAATTGACGAGGGCTTAATTTTACGGCTTGAGCATCTGGCCCGCCTGCAACTTACACCTACAGAACGCCAAACTGTGCAGCAAGATTTGAACCGCATCCTGGAAATGGTAGCGAAGCTCGACGAGCTGAGCACCGAGGGCATAGAGCCCCTCACTTATATCAATGAGGAGCCCGGCGATCTGCGGGAAGATGCTGTTGCTGGCCAAGCTGACCGGGCCGCTGCGCTGAGGCTGTCGCCCGATGAAGACGGCGCGCACTTCCGGGTGCCCAAGGTCATTGACCTTTAGCGCTCCAAACTTGCGCTGTGCCGCCTGCTCCTACTTTCTGTTACCATCAAAAACCGCCTGCATGACAAAGTCCGTGATCACTGTAAAAGAACTGACCAAAACCTACATCATGGGCCCTACCAAGGTACATGCGCTGCGGGGCATCGACCTGGACATTGCGACAAACGAGTACCTCGCCCTGATGGGGCCTTCCGGTTCTGGCAAATCTACCTTGATGAACCTCTTGGGCTGTTTGGATACCCCTACGGATGGGGAGTACTGGCTCAATGGCACCAACGTGAGCACCATGAACGATGATGAGCTGGCTGAGGTCCGCAACCGGGAGATCGGCTTTGTTTTCCAGACCTTCAACCTGCTGCCCCGTTTGTCTTCTCTCGAAAATGTAGCCTTGCCTTTGGTCTATTCGGGCATGCCCAAAGCCAAGCGGCTGGCCCGTGCGCAGGAGGTCTTGGAGGAGGTTGGGCTGGGCGACCGTGTGGGGCACAAGCCGAATGAGCTCTCGGGCGGGCAGCGCCAAAGGGTAGCGATTGCCCGCGCCCTGGTCAACAAGCCTTCTATCATACTAGCCGATGAGCCTACCGGCAATTTGGATACCAAAACCTCCATCGAGATCATGTCCATTTTTGAGCGCATCCACCAAATGGGCAATACGGTTATTTTGGTGACCCACGAGCCGGACATCGCCGAGCACTGCCACCGCATTGTGCGCCTGCGCGATGGAGTGGTGGAAACGGATGAGCGCAACGAGCACGTCGTCCGGGCTGATGATCCGGGCCACCGTTACAACCAGAAATAAAACGGCGAGGGGGCATTCGCCCCGGCAACCAAAAGGCGGGCTGGGCTGTTCCCCAATCAAAACCGACCTTGTATGGCCTTCCGAATATATACCAAGACAGGAGATCAGGGGGAGACCTCTCTTTTTGGCGGCAAGCGCTTGTTGAAAAGCCACCTCCGCATCGAAGCTTATGGCACAGTGGATGAGCTGAATTCTTACATTGGGCTTGCCCGCGACCACATCTCTGAGCCTGGCCTCCGCGATGAGCTGAAATATATTCAAGACCGCTTGTTCAGCCTCGGTGCCAATCTGGCTTCAGACCCCGACAAGCCCATGTCTGTCCCTGATATCAAGCCAGAAGATATTCTGTCGCTCGAAGCGGCTATGGACCGCATAGACGAGCACCTGCCCACCCTCAAAAATTTCATCCTGCCCGGTGGCCATCCCGCTGTTTCTACCTGCCACATCGCCCGCTGCGTATGCCGGCGTGCAGAGCGCTTGTGTGTCGCCTTGGCACAGGAGTCGCGGGTAGCGCCCATCCTCATTCAGTACCTCAACCGGCTGTCTGATTATCTTTTCCTGTTGGCCCGCTTTGTGGCGCATGCTAAAGGCGTGGAAGAGGTGGCCTGGGCCCCGCGCGGGTAGCGCCCCTCGGCAAGCTATAGCCCCGACAGCGGCCTAGTGGTCTGTCAAGGCTAAAACTAGGGGTTGCCTGCGGCGACTTTTGAGGCTACTCTTCGTTGGACAACCCCTTACGTAGCGCTGCTATGCGCGGGAACATCCGCCTTGATTAGCCTCAAAATCCGCTCCCACTCAACCCATAAATTAACACTTGACAGACCACTAGCGCTGCGGAGGGGTGTAAAGCCCGATAGGGCCGAGCGGACAGCGAGCCCCGGAGCATAGCGGCACCTGCCCGTTGGGCAGGGGCAGGCCCCTCCTTGTTGGCCCAACCGATGCCATACCGTAAAATTGTTGGCATCTGCCCAAACGTACAGTTTCTAAAGCATACCCGATGAAAAGCCGTTGCTGCTTTGCCTCCTGATTGCGTGCTGTAGCCCTATAGCGGCTTTGGCCAGGCCGGGGCATTCCCAAAACGGTCCTCTACCGGGTGGCCCACCTCGGCTTGGCCAGGCATCCCGGGCTTAGGCAAAAAGCTAGCCACCGTTGGCGCGGTCTGCTAATTAGGCTGACGCCAAATACTGCTCGCCCCCAGGGTAAATAGCGGCAGGGCTCAGCCCAGCGGATGGCCTCCAGCCCGGGGCTGAAATGAACCGCCCGCTGAAGGCGGCATAGCCTGTCAGCTCAATATTCCGCTGCGCCTCAATTGCACAAATCTTGGTTTACAGGGCTATTGCTGGCCAAAAAGCGTTAACTTGTGGCAAATGCTATAGCTTTTAGCCCGCCTGAACACAACAGCCACAAGCCTTTTTTCCCATTACCTCTACTGCAAAGCCTATCGCCAACCGGATGTGAGCCGGTTTGGGATAGCTGTCACTACGCCTTGTATCATCTAAAAAGCTTTCATGAATTTATCAACAGTAAGATTTAACAAGAACGACCGGCCAGCGTTTTTCCGGGAGCTTCGCCGCCGTGTCAACCAGTATTTTGAGGACGAACAGATCGACCGGCATGCTAATGTTCAGATGGCCGTAAAAACGGTTTTTATGGTAACACTTTACGTTGCCCCGCTCGCTATGCTCCTCTTCGGAGGGCTGCAGTCTGCTGCATTGATCGTGCTATTGTGGGCGGTTATGGGGCTGGGGATGGCCGGTATCGGGCTGTGCGTGATGCACGATGCCAATCACGGTGCCTACTCCGCCAATCCAAAAGTGAACCAGGCCCTTGGCGGGCTGATCAACCTGGTGGGGGGCTATCACACCAACTGGAAGATTCAGCACAACGTGCTCCATCATTCGTATACCAATGTCCATGATTTTGACGAGGACATCAAGAAAGGGGTCATGCGTTTTTCTCCGGATCAGCCGGCGCGGCGCGGGTTCTATTATCAGGCTTTCTACGCCCCATTCCTGTACGGGCTGATGACCCTGGTATGGGTCTTTGTAAAAGACTACGTTCAGCTGTTCGGCTACCACAAGCGCGGGCTGCTCAAGGCACAGGGGCAGTCTTTTGCCCGCACGTTGGCGGCCATTTTGTTCCATAAAGGCTGGTACCTGGCCATCACTTTGGTGCTGCCCATTGTCATCCTCCCTTTTGCCTGGTGGCAGACCCTGCTTTGCTTCCTGATGATGCACTTCATCTGTGGGCTGATCCTGGCATTGGTGTTCCAGCCTGCGCACGTCATTGAAGAGACCCATTTCTTCAAAGTGGACGAGGAGGGCAGTGTGGAGAACAGCTGGGCTGTCCACCAATTGATGACCACTTCCAACTTTGCCAACGGCAGCCGGCTGCTCTCGTGGTGCCTTGGCGGTTTGAACTACCAGGTAGAGCACCACCTTTTCCCTGGGATTTGCCACATCCACTATCCGCAGATCGCGAAGATTGTCAAAGCAACGGCCAGGGAGTATGGGCTGCCTTACCACGAGCACCCTACTTTCACAGGGGCCATAAAGAGCCATTTCCGGCTGCTGCACAAGCTGGGGACCGATACCTATGTCAGCGGTGAAGGCGTTGGGGCGGCTAAGCAGATGACGGCTTAGCGCTCTAAGGGAGGCGGCAGGCCTTTTGCGCTGGGCAGAGGGCATAGGCGTGGCTATCGCCCTTTGCGGGGTGCCCTGTACTGTGCATTTGTGCGTTCAGGCAGGAAAGGGTAGTTTAGGGGCTGTGCAATAAACCAAAACCTAAGAGATGAAACGCCTAACCCTTGCGCTTCTCCTTCTCAGCTGCCAGGCAGCGCCCGGCGGGAGCAATGTGAGCGATGTGCAAAAGCCACAGGCCGTCCGACTGCAGGTCAGTGCCCGGGTGGACACAGCACGGAGCGATGTCCGTGCTGTGCTCGCTCTTTATGAGAGCTACCTCAACTCCCGGCCAGACTCCATCTACGACAATCCCCACTGGAACACTGCAGAGAAAGCAGCCTATGAGGACTTTGATTTTTCGCGGGCCAGCATCTACAATGGGGTGAGCAGCGCAGCGTTGTTCCGGGTGTACACCCCTTTTGCCCTTTCCGTAGAGCCGCACCGTGGGCAGTACCATATCCGGGTACTGTACTCGAACCCTTCCGCTGAGGCCCCCTATATAGGCTCCAAGGTATGGTGCATCCACAAACTCGTGGCTTTGAGAGAAGGGGGCGAGTGGAAGCTCGGCAACTACCTTTGGGAAAAGACGGCAGGTTGGCAGAAAAAGCAGGTAGGGCTCGTGGAGTACGTCTTCCCGCCGGGCCATGGTTTCAATGCCGCACGGGCACAAGAGGCGGCTGCTTTTTGTGAGCGTATAGTCCGTCGTTTCAACCCCGGCTACGATAAGCCTTTTCAGTTCTACCTGGCCAGCGGCCCCGACGAGATGGGCGAGCTCGAGAACTTCGACTACTACTTCACGGGCATCACTACCGGCAAGGCCAGGGAGGGGATGATCCTCACCAGCAAAGGAGATGAGCATTATCCCCACGAGCTGGTGCACCAGCTGTTGCCCGGCAATGAGGGCAGGGGGCAGGCGATAGAGGAGGGGCTGGCCACCTTTTTGGGGACAAGAGAAGACCCCGAAGCCTACCGCAGCCTGATGCAAAAGCTGGCGCATGACCACCGTAGCCGCCCTGCTTACACCCTGGAGAACATACTGAACGGCGATGTGGAGTGGAGGGGCTACCCTGCGATCTACCCCGGTGGCGCTCTGGCCTGCGAAGCCGTCTACAATGCCAAGGGCGATGCCGGGCTGAATCAGCTCATGAGAGGGCAATCAGGCAGCTATGAGGCTATTGTGCAGCTTTGCGGGGAGATACTAGGGCTCAGTGCAGCGGAAGTGGAGCAAGAGCTGAAGCAGCAGCTGAGGGGCTACGAGTAGGCGGGCGCAAACCAGGTTGCCGTTTTTTGAGCCTGCCCCTGCCGTGAGGAGGGGGCAGCGCCGGAGCATAACCGTGGGCAGTTCCTGGAAATTGAATATATTTGGTGCTGTTGGGAAACAGGGGCTGGCAGGCCCTGTTTTCCGCAGGCCAGCAGTTTAAAAAGACGCAATTGTTGAAGGATTATTTTTTGTTACAGCACAGCATGCTCAACCGGCGGCTGCTTGAGATGGGCATACCCTTATGGGCATCTTATGTAGCAATAGGGCTTGGTTTTTTGGCAGTTACCGGTATCCTGTTTGCCAAAACGGCCTTAGCCGGCTACCTCTATGTACTGCTTGCGCTCAGCCTCGTTTCCCGCTTAGGCGGATCAGAGCGTAACGATTTTCTGCGCGCTACCTTCAGCCGCAGGAGGTATTGGCAGCTCAGGGCGTCCGAAAATCTGATCTGCGCCTTGCCGTTCTTGCCCGCCCTGCTGCATCACGGCTGTTACTTGTTGGCCCTTGCCCTTCCCCTAGCTGCAGCTGCCCTGGCCCTGCTGCGCTTCCGGGCAGTAGGCAGTTTTGTATTGCCGACCCCTTTTGGGAGGCAGCCCTTCGAGTTTGCAGCAGGTTTCAGGCAGAACTTCCTGCTTGTGGGCGCCGCCTATTTTCTGGCATTTATGGCGGTGGGTGTGGGCAATTTCAACTTAGGCGCTTTCTCCCAGCTTTTAGTTGGCTTCGTCTGCATGTCCTTTTACGCCAAGCCAGAGAACGAGTATTATGTCTGGGCCTTCAGGGCTACGCCGCGTCAGTTCCTGTACAGGAAGCTGAAAACCTGCGGCCTGCACTTTACGGCCATAAGCGTGCCCATCCTTATTCCGTTGCTGGCCGGTTTCCCTGAGCAGACCACCGTGTTGTTGGGCATCTATCTGCTCACCCTGCTCTATCTGGCCGCTGCGCTTTTGGCCAAGTATTCAGCCTACCCCGCAGCGCAGAGCTTGCCGCAGGGGGTGCTATTGGGCCTTGCCTTTTTCTTCCCCCCGGCTCTGCTCGGCATCATCCCGTTTTTATATGCCAAGTCTATCGAAAAACTCAACCCTTTCCTGAATGGTACGCATTGAGCAATTGTCAAAAAGCTATGGCCGCAAACAAGCCCTGGATGGGGTCAGCCTGTCGTTCCAAAAGGGGCGGGTACATGGGGTCGCTGGCGAGAATGGAGCTGGCAAAACGACCCTTTTCCGGTGCATAGCAGGCTTGGAGCCCTATACTGGCACGATCCATTCTGAGTATGACAGCCTCAAAGGGCACTTGGGGTTCCTGCAAGCGGAGCCGTTCTTCTTCCCAAGGATAACAGGCGAGGAGTACATCCGCCTGATGGCCAGCGCCCGTCAGAAAAAAATAGCGGGCCTGGAAAGCAAAAACTTATTTGGCTTGCCGCTGGGGCAGTATGCTTCGTCCTACTCTACGGGCATGAAGAAAAAGCTGGCCCTGACCGCTATACTGCTACAGGAAAATGAGGTCCTGATTTTAGATGAGCCCTTCAGCGGGGTGGACATCCAAAGCAATCTGGTCATCGTGGAGGTCATCAGCAGGCTGCGTGCCCTCAACAAGACGGTGATTATTTCTTCTCATATTTTTGCTGCCCTATCAGAAGTATGCGATGAAATATCTTTGCTGCGAAGCGGGCGCATTTTGCAGACTGCGGGGCGCAGCGGCTTCAGCAGCTTGGAAGCGGAGATGAAGGCGGTGACCATAGGCAGCCGTATTGATCAGCTGGAGCTGAAATAGCCTGCTGCCTGTGCATTCAGGGAGAGGGCAGCGCAATAGCCGCTCAAGTTGGGAAAACGTTTTTTCTTATCTTGTTACCTTAAGCCAAACTCCAGATGATGAAGCAGCCCTTTTCCGCCCTTCTTGCCATTTTGCTCTTGTCCTCCTCCTGTGCTGCCCTCAGGCAGCCAAAGCCCATCCAAGGCGATTTCGCCCACATCGTCCTGTTTTGGATGGAGGGGCAGACCGAACTTGGCAAAGCTGCTTTCCGCCAAGATATGGAGGCCTTCATCCGCTCCTCCGCCTACGCCAAACGGATGTACATCGGCACGCCCGCTGGCACCGACCGGCCCGTGGTAGATAATTCTTACGACTTTTGCCTCATTGTGACTTTTGACAATCAGGCTGGCCACGATAGCTACCAAAAAGAGCCGGCCCACTTGGCGTTCATCGAAAAGACCAAAGGGATGTGGAGCCGAATACAAATCTTTGACGCTGTCCGCTAACCCAAATGCACCTGAATAATATGGAAGGCAACATCATTCTCGGGCATGAGATCAGGCATAAAATAGGAGAGGGGCAGCTGTCAGAAGTGTTCTTTGCCCAAGTCCGTCCCGGATATCCTGCAGTTCTGAAAATACTCAAGCCGGCGTACAGCGCGGAGGAGAGCCTGCGGCAGCGCTTCGAGCAGGAAGCGCGTTTGCTGTCGAAGGTTGTCCACCCCTTAATCGAACGGGCATTTGACCTCACGGAGCATCAGGGCCGGCCGGCTTTCTTTTTGAAGTACCTTACCGGGCAGGACCTCGGGGCGTACGTCCGGGAAAAGGGGCCGCTGAGCCTGGATCTGGCTGCACGCCTGTGGGCAGATACCATGAAGGCCCTCAACTACGCCCATCGCCGTGGGCTGCTTTATCGCAACATCAAGCCTTCCAACCTCTTCCTTACTGAGTTTGGCGGGCTAGGGCTTTTGGACTTTGGGCTGTCCCCGGCAACCCCGCCACTGGCCCAAACGGGCACTGCCTGCTACCTGAGCCCGGAGCAGCGCTCCAATACCGAGCCGCTGACCCCGGCTTCCGACTATTATTCCTTGGGGGCTACGTTCTACTATCTGCTGACCGGGGAGCTCCCTTATGGCTTGGCTGAGGCGGCCCCGGCGGCAGTTCGGCCTGCCATACAGCAGGGCGGGGCAGTCGATTTGTCGCGGTTGCCAGAGGAGTGGTGCGGCACCCTTGCCAATGTCTTGAGAAAAGAGCCCGGCGCCAGGATCTGTGCCCCAAGGCCAAAGGGGGAGGTAAGTAGCCCTTTTGTAAAAAGCACGCTGGCTGTGCAGCGCACCCTCCCGCCACAGATGCCTTCAGCAATGCCCAAGGCGGTACAAGAATTGGCGGGCAATATGGTATGGGTGGAGGGGGGCACTTTTATGATGGGCGGTGCTGCTGAGCAGGGCGATGGCTGCCGAGGCCCGGAAACGCCCGTACACGAGGTAGCGCTGGACGGCTTTTGGATCAGCCGCTACCCGGTGACTCAGGCGCTGTGGGCGGCCGTAGTTGGAGGCGGCCCTGAGCATTTCAAGGGGTGCCCGGAGTGCCCGGTAAAGGGGGTAGGCTGGCTGAACGTGCGCCGGCTTTTCCTACATGCCCTCAATGAAATGACAGGCGGCCAATACCGGCTGCCTACTGAAGCAGAGTGGGAGTACGCCGCCCGGGGCGGCCGCCAAAGCCGGGGCTATACCTTCTCGGGCAGCGATGACCTGGGCCGTGTAGCCTGGTATGCTGAAAACAGCGGCGGCAAAGCACACCCGGTAGGGCTCAAAGCACCAAACGAGCTCGGGCTTTACGATATGAGCGGGAATGTATGGGAATGGTGCTCAGACACCTATGCTGCAGATTATTACAGCAGTTCGCCCTTGCACAACCCCCAAGGGCGGCCTGCTGGCACTAGTCATGTATTCCGGGGCGGCAGCTATGAGTCCAAGCCCAGTTTCTGCCGGGTTGCCTTCCGGTTCGGCATGAGCAGCAGCACGGCTCCTGGGTTCCGTCTTGCTGCCTCGCCTTTGCCAAAGGTTCCCTAAGGCCCACAGGCGGGCGGGCAGCAGGAGGGCGCCCTTCCCCGGGCGTGGGCCAGAACTGCCGCAGGCGTTCCTGCTTTTTGGGCTTTAGCCTGGCATTGGCCTAGCGCTGCGGAGGGGTGGCCGAAGGCCAGACCCGACGCCTGTAGGGCGAGGGGCCGAGCGGACAGCGAGCCCCGGAGCATAGCGGCACCTGCCCGTTGGGGCCTTCCTTGCGGCAGGGGCAGGCCCCTATCCTTCAGGCAAAAAAAACGCCGATTGGGTTTGCGCGCTTTTCCCCTTCGTAAAATGTAGGTTTTTTGAGTTATGGGAATGCGCTAACGGCGTTTTGGAATAAGAAAAAAACGTACTTTTAGCCCCCAATCTTTTTAGAAAACTTTCCAGAAAAGGCCATTTAAATGAGTTTATACAGCGAATACTTAAAGCAGATCATCGACAGGGAAGCCAACGGGCTGCACCCATTGCCCATTGACGATGCCGGGCTGCTCGGCGAGATCATCGGGCAGATCAAAGACGAAGGGCATGAGCACCGGAAGGACTCCCTTAACTTCTTCATTTACAATGTGCTGCCGGGCACGACAAGCGCTGCTGGCGTAAAGGCTCAGTTCCTCAAGGACATCATACTTGGCAAGGCTGTGGTAGAGGAGATCACTCCAGCTTTCGCATTTGAGCAACTGTCCCACATGAAAGGCGGGCCTTCTGTGGAGGTGCTCCTCGATCTGGCATTGGGTGAGGACGCCGACATTGCTGCCCAAGCTGCTGAAGTTTTGAAAACACAAGTATTCCTGTACGAGGCAGATATGGAGCGCCTGGAGTCAGCACATCAGGGTGGCAGCTCAATAGCCAAGGGCATCCTGGAAAGCTACGCTAAGGCTGAGTTTTTCACTCAGCTGCCAGAAGTGGAAGAAGAGATCAAAGTCGTCACTTTCGTAGCTGGGGTAGGGGATATCTCTACCGACCTGCTCTCTCCGGGCAAGGAAGCCCACTCGAGGGCAGACCGGGAGCTGCACGGGCAGTGCATGTTCGAGTTTGATGAGGAAAAGCAAAAAGCCCTGGAAGACCTGAAAGCGGCCCACCCTGACAAGCGGGTCATGCTGTTGGCAGAGAAAGGCACAATGGGCGTTGGCTCTTCCCGTATGTCGGGGGTCAATAATGTGGCCCTGTGGATCGGAAAGCAGGCCAGCCCTTACGTGCCTTTTATCAATATCGCGCCCATCGTTGCAGGCACCAATGGCATCTCGCCTATTTTCCTGACCACCGTTGGTGTGGCCGGCGGGATTGGGCTGGACCTGAAAAATTGGGTGAAGCAGTTTGATGAGGCTGGCAACCTGGTGGTGGACGAGGACGGGGAGCCTGTGCTGAAGCAGATGTACTCGGTGGACACCGGCACGGTGCTTACGATCAACACCAAAACCAAAAAGCTTTACGACAGCGAGGGCAGAGAACTGATCGATATCTCTTCTGCCCTTACGCCGCAAAAGATGGAGTTCATCAGGGCAGGAGGGTCTTACGCTGTTGTTTTTGGCAAAAAACTGCAGACCTTCGCCGCGGGGGCGCTTGGCATTGATGTCCCGCCCGTTTACGCGCCTTCCAAAGAAGTTTCCCATGAGGGGCAGGGGCTGACTGCGGTGGAAAAGATTTTCAACAAAAATGCGGTAGGCACTTCAGGCGCCACCCTGCATGCAGGCTCCTATGTGAGGGTCAATGTCAATATCGTTGGCTCACAGGATACCACTGGGCTGATGACTTCACAGGAGCTGGAAATGATGGCCGCAACGGTAATTTCCCCCATCGTTGATGCCGGCTATCAGTCGGGCTGCCACACGGCTTCGGTCTGGGACCTGAAAGCGCAGGCCAACACCCCAAGGCTGATGAAGTTTATGAACGATTTTGGCTTGATTACCGGGCGGGACCCCAAGGGCGGCTATGCCCCGCTGACGGACGTCATCCATAAGGTGTTGAACGACATCACGGTAGACGATTGGGCCATCATCATTGGCGGGGATTCCCACACCCGTATGTCCAAAGGCGTCGCCTTTGGTGCCGATTCGGGCACCGTGGCCCTTGCGCTGGCCACAGGGGAGGCCTCTATGCCCATCCCGGAGTCGGTCAAGGTGACCTTCAGGGGGGAAATGGCGGAGCACATGGATTTCCGCGACGTAGTGCATGCCACTCAGGCTCAGATGCTCAAGCACTTTAAAGGGGAGAATGTCTTCCAGGGCCGGATTATTGAAGTCCATATCGGTACCCTGCTGGCTGATCAGGCCTTTACGTTTACCGACTGGACGGCAGAAATGAAAGCGAAAGCCTCTATCTGCATCTCGCAGCCGGATACGCTCATCGAATCTTTGGAGATCGCCAAGGGCCGGATTCAAGCCATGATTGAAAAAGGCATGGACAATGAGCAGCAAGTCCTGCAAGGCCTTATCGACAAAGCGGACCAAAGGATAGCGGAGATCAAATCTGGCGAGAGGCCGCCGCTGGCACCGGACGAGAATGCAAAGTACTACGCGGAGTTTGAGGTAGACCTGAGCATCATTGATGAGCCGATGATCGCGGACCCCGACGTGCACAACAAAGACGTTTCCAAACGCTATACCCACGATACGATACGCGAGCTGTCCTACTACGGTGGGGAGAAAGCCGTGGACCTTGGTTTTGTCGGTTCCTGCATGGTGCACAAAGGAGACATCAAAATCGTTGCCAAGATGTTGCGCAACCTGGAGGAGCTGTACGGTAAGGTCACGTTCAAAGCCCCGCTCGTGGTGACGGCGCCGACCTACAATATCATTGAAGAGCTCAAGGAAGAGGGCGACTGGGAAATCCTGCAGAAGTACTCCGGTTTTGAGTTTGACGACAACGCCCCAAAAACATCAGCCCGTACGGAATACGAGAACATCTTGTACCTCGAGCGCCCGGGCTGTAACCTTTGTATGGGCAACCAGGAAAAAGCAGAGAAAGGGGACACCGTGATGGCGACTTCCACCCGTTTGTTCCAAGGCCGTGTCGTAGCGGATTCGGACCGCAAGAAAGGGGAGTCCCTGCTTGCTTCCACGCCCGTTGTCGTCCTTTCTGCTATTTTGGGCAGGACGCCTACGATGGAGGAGTACAAGTACGCTGTAAAGGGCATCAAGCTGACGCAGTTTGCCCCGCCAAGCAGCGATATGACCACGAAGCCTGAGCATTTGTTGTCTTTCTAGGACAGCAGCAGGTTGGGCAGCCAAGCGTGGCTTCCAACCGGTAAAATGAAGGGGCGCGATCTGGCAATAGCCGGGTTGCGCCCCTTCATTTTATAGGCTGTTGCCATCCGGCTTTAGCCTATATTTGCTCTCTGAACGGCTGTGGAGGGTTTGTTTTGCACCCTTTGCGCTGAACGCTTCAACGGGTATAGGATAAGTCCTGGCTATGATGGCGCTCCGGCAGCACCTAGTTGAGGAAATCGATCAGCAGGTCTTTGTTTATCTCCGTCCCAAACAGCTTCTTGAAACCGTAGCCCCTAAAGGGGTTGATGTATTTTCCTTGAAGTGCCATGTTGTTTGGGCGCAAACCAGATTGTCGTTTTTTGGGGGGCCTGCCCCTGCCGCAAGGAAGGCCCCAACGGGCAGGTGCCGCTATGCTACGGGGCTCGCTCTTCGCTCGGCCTTATCAGGCCTGTCGCCCCTTCGCAGCGCTAGGCCAATGCCAGCGCAGGGCCCTCGCCAAGCAGTGCCTCTTCGGCAAGGCTGCCGGCAAATGCCCCTGCTGCCACAAAGGCCAGATGTATACCGCCGGCACCCTGCCGGCCAACAAAAGCCCGCCTGCACAACTTAGGCCCATGCTCTGCAACTGATCACGGCTGGCAGCATGGCACTGCCCTGGCACTGCTTTGCCCAAGGACTAAAATTTAGCCCTGAAAACAGATTATACCTGCGCCTCTCCTTGCCCGCTTGGCGCTTGTTGCGGTGGCCGGTCAGGGGTTACGCCTTTGGTGAGCGGGACTGCCGCTGCGCGTCAGCTGGTTTTTGATGGTGGTTTTGTTAACCTTCTGCACAGCTGCACGGCAATGGCTTGGCGCTGTGCAATTTTGCTTTTTCTTTTTGTGCTGGCTTCAGGGTGTAATTTCTGACTGATTCAAATAGTATTCAGAACCGCCCGGAAAGCCCGGTACCGCTGTCGCGGTTCGCTCCGCCAAATGCCCACTGGGCATTTGGTTTAGCTAACGCTAAACTCCGCTCGCTCATTCTGGATCCCGCTTGGCACTTGTTGCGGTGGCCGGTCAGGGGTTACGCCTTTGGTGAGCGGGACTGCCGCTGCGCGTCAGCTGGTTTTTGATGGTGGTTTTGTTAACCTTCTGCACAGCTGTATGGCAATGGCTTGGCGCTGTGCAGTCTTGCTCTTTCCTTTTATCTGGACTTCAGGGTGTACAGATCTGGACTGATACTAATTGTATTCAGAACCGCCCGGAAAGCCCGGTACCGCTGTCGCGGTTCGCTCCGCCGAATGCCCACTGGGCATTCGATTGGGCTGGCGCCCAATTTCGCTCGCTCATTCTGGATCCCGCTTGGCGCTTTTTGCGGTGGCCGGTCAGGGGTTACGCCTTTGGTGAGCGGGACTGCCGCTGCGCGTCAGCTGCTTTGTTGATTGTGGTTTTGTTAATCTTCTGCACAGCTGTATGGCAATAGCTTGGCGCTGTGCAGTCCCGCTTTTTAGTGACACTTGGCGACGAAGGAGCCTTAGTGTCACTTGAGCGGGAAATCCTACTCTGGACTGGATAGGGACTCTGATAAACCAAAAGAAAAGTTAATGGACATCGACAGCAAGTCTTAATCCTACTCTGGACTGGATAGGGACTCTGATTGAAAGTAAAGAAATCTACCCACTGTCCTTTCTTGTGTCTTAATCCTACTCTGGACTGGATAGGGACTCTGATTCACATAGTATACCGAGGAGAACGGGATGTTCTCGTCTTAATCCTACTCTGGACTGGATAGGGACTCTGATATTGCAAAGCTCGTGGCTGTAGCGCATGAAAATAGGTGTCTTAATCCTACTCTGGACTGGATAGGGACTCTGATTCACGATGCTGATTTTACAGTGAGGGATATTTGGTCTTAATCCTACTCTGGACTGGATAGGGACTCTGATTATGCTTGAAAATAACAACACCCACCTGTGCGGGAGTCTTAATCCTACTCTGGACTGGATAGGGACTCTGATGCGTCAGAGCTCTACGTTTGGAACTGCGAGCAATGTCTTAATCCTACTCTGGACTGGATAGGGACTCTGATCCTACATTGCATCTTTTCCCATCTTTGATGGGAAATGTCTTAATCCTACTCTGGACTGGATAGGGACTCTGATAGTACAACGTTCTGACTAACAAACAGTTCGTTGAAGTCTTAATCCTACTCTGGACTGGATAGGGACTCTGATGCATGTTTTGCAATTGACTGAAAATGAACGGGTTGATGTCAAAGAACGGAGAATTTTAACACTTTTTAACAAGGGTTTTTTCTGCAAAACCTGCTGTGCAAAATACTAAAAAGAAAGCCAAACAAGGGCCGTTTGCCCTCATCGGTACTGAAGCAATATACAGCTTTTTTCTGCCAATTGTTCCCTTCAGCGGCAGAATTTTCTCCAAGCTGACCCGCGCTCCTTTCTGGCCTAGCCCGCAGCCGCCCCCGTCCTGCCTGTATACGGCCCTCTAGAAAGATCAGAAAGAGCAAGGGCAGGCTTTCAGAGTATCACTAAATGATACAATGGCGGTCCACCTTTGCCCCGGAAACAAGGGATCGCTATGATCCGCAAACCGAAAACCAAAATCTATTGATGATGAAGCAGCTTTTTGTTTTGGCCGCGGCTTTTTTTTGCGCCAACTTTGCATTTGCTCAGTCCCGGCTCGGGAGTACAGCGGACGAAATACGCGAAGAATTCTCTGACCCCACCTATCAGCTGGAAGATGGGGCGACAGATGGCGGCCGCCCTTTCATCAGGGTTGAGATGGAACGGTCGAGTGTGATGTACCTGCTTGACGATGAGGATGTTTGTGCGCTTACATTCATTATCCCGGAAGACCCTGGGGCGCTGAATGGCCTGGTAGAGGAGTACAACAACAGGTACGTCATCATTTCTCCCACCGAATGGAGGATGTACGGCGATTGGGGATATGCCGACATCACGCTGGTTTTCCCGGAAGATGGCAAGGCCTATTTCATCTGGGACTAAGCCCCTATGGCACGAGACAAGAGCAGGGCGGCAATGTGCAAAGCCCTTCAGTCAGGTTGTCCTGCTGGTGAGAGGGCCTCTGTTTGCTTTGCGAGATGGGCCTACCCCTGCCTGAGGGCAGGGGTCGCTATGCTGCGGGGCTCGCTGCCCGCTCGGCCCCTCGCCCTACAGGCGTCGGGTCTGGCCTTCGGCCACCCCTTCGCAGCGCTAGTCCGCTGCCATCAGGAGGCCGAAGCCTGCGCCTTTTGGGCTATGGCCATACAAGAGGCTGATTATTGTACAACTGCCCATTTGCCCCCTTCGCTATTCGGTACCCGCATGGCCTCTTTTTTCGCGTAGCGGCCGGCGGCACCTTAGTGGGCTGAAGGGCGAAAGCTGATAAAATTCAAATCCACCATCCTGTTATGTCTATCACCAATGAGATATTTGTCAAATGATTTGCAGGGGCAGGCCCTTGTAGCTGCATTGTGCCACTGTAGCTCATTCCTGTTGCTGGCCAAAGGTTTATGTGCCTTGCCTAACCAAAAACTGCAGTTTGCAGACCGATTGCTAATGTCCCAACACGCTCTATGTACAAGATCACCCGCGGCCAGAAAATGCTGGTCATGCCCGAAGGCGAAGAAGCGTACCTGTATTTCGCACGGATTGAAACCTGCAGTCAGGATCACCGGTACGTCCGCCTTGCCCTCACAGGTGAACAAGACGGCCCAACCATCTACATCGGCCTAAAGAGAAGCCATTAGAACACCTACGCGCCTCTTAGCAGGCCGTGGCTATTCATATTTAACACCAAAACATACATCATGAGCAAGTACTATTTGATGTCGCAGATGAAATCTACAGGGACCGCATACCTGTGTTGGTTCCTCATTGGCTGCCACTACGCTTACCTTGGAAGGTGGGGGCTGCAGATCCTATAGTTCTCCAAGGCAGGATTTGTGCAAAGTTGACGCAGGTATTTTTTTCGCTCGCAAGGCGAAAAACGCAGGCATAGCCTCAGCTACGGCGAGGCTTTTCAACGCAGCGAGCGGAAAAAAGAGCAAGTCAAAATGCATTAATCTCGCCTTGGAGAACTATATATATTAGATTACTATTGGCGGATTGGGCATCTGGGCGCTGTTCGACTTATTTCACATCCCGGCCAAGGTGGACAATCACAACTATAAAATTGCTGAAAAGATTGAATTCCTAGAGGGGGATTCGGCAGGGGCGAGAGGGGAGGACCGGCAAGGCGGTTATGGCCCAAGTGATTTCGTGTAATGCCTGCGCCGCTGCAGGATCGGGCTACGCCTAGCTATTGCAGCCTCATCGGGTTTACAATAGGATTGGACTAGCGCTGCGAAGGGGTGGCAAGCCCGACAGGGCCGAGCGAAGAGCGAGCCCCGGAGCATAGCGACCCCTGCCGTTAGGCGGGGGTAGGCCCCATTTTCCTGACAGGGGGCGGGCGGTCAATTGGCCATGTGGCAGTTGGATGGAAATGCCATACGGTAGGCTTCAAGATTGGGGGATATCGTGCCGGCAACAAGGCTGAGGGGTAGAGGGGGGGGCGTATCACTGCGTTCCCTCCATATACTGGCCTGCTGCCAATTTCAGTCTTTCCGCGATCTGCTGCCTTAGCCAAGAGGGCTGCTGTACCACGGCATCCTCTCCCATAGAAAGCAGCAGCCGCTCCAATTCAATATTGGGGATTACCCGGATAGAGAGGGTGGCGTAGGCGGCTGTCTGCTCCAGCAGCTTTTGAGAGTGGTGGATGGGCTTGGTGATCAGGTATTTAGCCCGCAGCGGGGCCACTTTGATACGGACCTCCTCCAACTGACGGCCTTCAGGGATGCTCACCCCGATCACCGGGTCAAAATAGCGTTTAGGGTGGAAGCCCGGCTGTAGGTAAAACTGTTGCAACAAATATTGCTCTGCATGCTGAATGCGGTCAAGGGCAAAGGTGCGGATCTTCTGATATTTGTGGCTGTAGCCGATCAGGAACCACCGGCGGTTGTATTCCCGCAGTATATACGGGCTGACCACCTGCCGGGTAGCGGGCTCTTCAAAGGGTTGGTATTGCAATGCGATGCACTGCCTTTTGATCACTGCTTCGTACAGCCCTGAAACCCATTGCTGCCCCTTTACCTGTTGTGAATGGCTGAACACGACTGCCGGCAGCTCAGCGGGCGCCCGTTTCAGCTTCAATCGTTCTGCGATGCGGTCGGCGAGCGTCGACAGACCCTTGTCCAGTTCGAAATAAGGGGCAGATTGGATAAGCCCCAGCGCTTCTTCCAGCAGGTGGATATCTTCTTGGTACAGCGGCAGTTGGTCGAGCACATAGGAGGCATCAGCATACCGGTAGGTTTTGTGCTTGGCGTCCCATTCAATCGGTGCGCCGAACCCGGCGGGCGGTTCCGCTTTCATCCTTTTCAGGTCGCGGGAAACAGTGAGCACAGTATAATTGCGATCCAGGTCAAGGTGTTCCCAGGCTTGGTCATTGCAGGCAGCCGCAAGCGTTTCGCGGGTCCACTGATAGCTGCTCTTCCTCAGGCAGCTGTCGATGACCCTTATCCTGAACATCATTTCCTGGTTCATTTCGCCTAATATTTTATGCTCAGGGCGTGAAAATAAGGAATCTCATTTTGAATATCACCAATTGATATACCAAGATGATAAATTGTGCCGCAGAAAAAAATGTAAAGTTGTGTAACAATGAGCGATAAAAGTCGTAAAATTACCTGTGAGCAAAACACAGCGGCGGTCTGTGCCCCCCAATACCCGGTGTGCCCCGCCTGCGGCAGTTGTTGTGCGAGCGCATTCCCTGACCCAATGAAAACGCCTATATGCCAAAGGTACGCTATCTCAAGGTGACATTCGCCAACCCTATCCTGGCCAGGGAAGCTCCCTGTTTCCGGGCTTCGGTCATCGAAGCCACCGCCCGGCAGTCGGCCCTCTTCCACAACCATACCCCGGACAGCGGCAGCATCTATCGTTACCCGCTCATACAATACAAGCCGCTGTTCAAGAAGGCGAGCATCATCTGCCTCAACGAAGGCACCGATGACATCCACTATCTGTTCCAGCGCCGGGACCTGTCCCTGCGCATCGGGGACCGGCAGGAGACGTTTCAGATCGAGGACATCCACCTCAACTACTTCAACGTGCAATGCTGGCAGGGGCAGCTCGAGTATGCCCTCAAAGACTGGCAGGCCCTCAATCAGGACAACTATCAGCGTTTCCAAGCGCTCGGCACCGAAATCGAACGCTTGCAGTTTCTGGAGAAGCTCCTGTTGGGCAATATCCTGGCTTTCGCCAAAGGCATCGGCTGGTGCCCGGAAGGGGCCCTGCAAGTACAGATCTCCCGCCTCAAAGGCAGTCGTTGGCTTCCTTACAAGGGCCGCAAAGTCCTTTGCTTTTCGCTGAATTTCCGCTGCAATGCGAGCTTCCCTAATTTTATCGGCTTGGGCAAGGGCGTGAGCGTGGGGTTTGGGAGTTTGCTTGAAATAAGGGGTAAGAAGCTGGGAAGTATGAAATATGAAGTGGGGAGTGCGGGGTTTGAAATTTGAAATAAGAAGTTTGAAATAAGAAATATGAAGTTTGAAATAAGAAATATGAAGTTTGAAATAAGAAATATGAAGTTTGAAATAAGAAATATGAAGTGCGAAATGGGGGATATGAAATTTGAAATGGGAACCACGAACAGCCATGATTTACACAACCACTAACAAATAACAAATATGGAGTCGATCACTTTTCATTGTAAGGTTATTACGCCTATGTTTTTGGCAGGGGCGGACGGGCAGACGCCGGAGCTGCGGGCGCCGAGCATCAAAGGTGCGATGCGGTTTTGGTGGCGGGCTTTGAATGGGCATTTGGGGGTGGAAGAGATGAGGAAGAGAGAAGAAGCCATATTTGGAGGTACGAATACGGGGGGGAGGAGTAAAGTCACAATTCGTTTGGAGGAAGGAAATATTAAAACTGGATCCCTTCCTGACACAAAAGCTGACAAAGAGCAGCATCCTGGTCTTCAATATTTGTGGTATACAATACCTATGAATAATAGACCAGGAATTTGGGAAGGTAATTTCTCCGTTCATTTATCTTCTCTTGAAAGCTTAGCCTTAGAAGAGGCGGCTCTTAGTTTTTGGACGCTAGCTAATTTTGGAGGCATAGGAACGCGTTCACGAAGGGGTGGCGGTTGTTTTAAAATTGATTCTATATCAGGGAATAGTTCAATTGAATTTGAATTTGTTCAATCTGGATCAGAGTCGCTGGTGAGACATCTAAGAAGAAACATAGACTTTTTAGCCAATAGATTTGCCTTCACGAGAGATTTTAATCCTGGTTCCTTTACACCTTTTCCAATGCTACATAATGCGCAAATACATGTCTTGCAAGATTCGGAGACATTCGCGCTAGGCGCATTAGAAAGAATTGGGAGGTTATTCAAAGAGTTTCGAGAAAGACTACAGCCAGACTACAATGAAGTTAAGAACTATATAGTATCTGGGACTTTTCCAAAACAGATACAGAGAGTTGAATTTGGCCTTCCTTTATCTTTCCGATACACTAGCTTGGATAGATACGGAAAAGCAGGTGCCAATGTAAAAACTACAAAAAGAGAAATTGATCGTAGCGCGTCAAGTTTGATAATACATATAAATGAATTTAACGGTAGGTATTATATTGTTATTACGAATTTCGCATCCTCTTTACTGCCTGAAGGCGTTGACCTGAAGCTTGTTACTCCAAGAAAGAACCTAAATCAATACAATCAAAAAAGACCGGCCTTTCTAAATCAACCCTATCAAGGAATAAAAGAATCTTTTACTTCAACGATAAGAACTGAAATACTATGACCTACCTCTTCCTCTTCGCCATAGGTCCCGTGCAGAGCTTCATTGCGCAGGCAAAAAATAGAACCAGCATCGTGCCCTCTGAAAACAAAGCCTAAAAGAATACTAACATGAACAAGATTACTTTTCATTGCCGAACCATCAGCCCTATGTTCCTAAGTGGGCCTGATACGGACGAGGCCGAGCTGCGTGCGCCTAGCATTAAGGGGGCGCTGCGGTTTTGGGCCAGGGCCATCAGCTTGGGCTGGCCCTATGATAAACAGGGGGACGAAAGCCATAAACGGCTACTAAAGCAGGATGAATCTTTGTTTGGCGGGGTGACGGAGGCGCATGGGCGGAGCTTGGTGGAGCTTAGTGTTCGGTGTGGGGAGATAGCGCAATACCCTGCAACTTTACTTCATTTGGATGAAGGTGGGAAGTACCTGTTTTATAGCTTGGTTGCAAAAGGGTATCAGGTTGAAAGAAAATATATTGCTGAGGATTTCCCATTTGCAGTCGTACTGCGCAGTAAAGAAGAGGGTGCATTGAGAAAAGCAGCAGCAGCATTTTGGGTGCTGGCTCACTTTGGGGCTTTGGGCACTAGGGCGCGGCGCGGTGCTGGCGCATTCCGAGTCGTTAAGACAGATGGGGACGCCTTGCCTGAGGCACTCCGTTTCAAGCCTAATGCGGAATTAGGGGCTTTCTTGAAAAAAAGCATTGCAGTTGTACATGACATATTTCAAGTTAGTGAGGATAGCCTCCGTTCTGAAAACTACAGCACCTTGGGCAATGCGTACCTGAGTAGCGAAGCTTTCCCTTCTTGGGACAAAGCACTTGATGCTATCGGCAGCATTATGCTTAAGCACCGAAAAGCGATTCCAAATAAGGATCGTTCTCGCCGTAAGTTCACGATGGAAACGCTGAATCAGAAAGCTGCTTTTGGTTTGCCCATCAGTGTACGCGATGACAACAGCGTTAATTTTCAGGAAACAGAGAACGAGAAGTACTCAAGGCGCGCCTCGCCTGTATCCATTACTTTACTGAAACACAAAAATCAGTTTCATTGGATGGTTACTAAGTTAGAAGGTAGGCTTATACCTGAAGGGGTTGGCTTCGAATTTCATAGTAAGAACCCAAAGGCTACTTGTGAGAAAGACCACTTCTGGACTGAGGCTGAACTGGCTCTTCTGAATTCGTTCTTTGAGAAGTTGAAGCTTAAATCTGTACCAATCAAAACCCTCATAAGATGACAGAGCAATCCAAAACCGCCATCCAAGCCTACTTCAAGGAGCAGCCGGTGCTGAAAGCTTGGCTGTTCGGCTCCCACGCGGCGGGCACGGCCACAGAGGGAAGCGATATAGACCTGCTCGTGATACTCGATCACAGCAAGCCTATCGGCCTACACTTCGTGCAAATGATATTGGACCTAGAAGACTTACTGCAGCGCAAGGTGGACCTCGTGCCTGAGGAAAGCCTGTCTCCCTACATAAGGCCGTATGTGGAGGCCCAAAAACAACTGATTTATGAAAGGGAGGATTAGTGACGATGCACGGCTGAGACATATAGCGGAATCGGCTACTCAACTGACAACATATACACAAGGGCTAGATTATGAAACATTCGCCAAGGACGAGGTGCTCGTATTGGCAAGCATACGTCTCCTAGAGGTTATTGGTGAGGCGGCTTCCCGCCTCAGTGAAGAGCTTCGGGAGGATGCTTCAGAGGTGCCTTGGCGTAAAATAATTGGCCTTAGGAATGTACTCATACATCAGTACTTTGAGGTCTCCACAGCTTTGGTTTGGGAAATCATACAGTATGATCTTCCAGACCTTCGTTCCAAGATTCAAAAACTAATAGCAGAATAACAGTACCATGTCCAAAACCACCCCATTCTACCTCCGTACCCTTTCCGCCCTGCACGCGGGCAGCGGCAAGGATAACGGCCTAGTAGACCTCCCCATACAGCGGGAGCTCGTCACCGGATACCCCAAGATCGAAGCTTCTTCCCTCAAGGGCGCGCTGCGCAGCCGGGTGGAGCAGTTGGGCGCAGACGCTACCCAAATCCACCTCGCCTTTGGCTATGATGACCAAAGCATGTACGAAGACACAAATACTGACTTTTCCGGTGAGGGCAGCGCCAATGCCTACGCCCGCTACTTCGCCGGGGCCCTTACCTTCACCGATGCGCGCATGCTGCTCTTTCCAGTCCGCTCCATGTGGGGGGTGTTCGCACAGGCGACTTGCCCCTATGTGCTGAAGCGGCTGGCCGAAGACCTTGAGCGGGCAGGGCAGGGGAGTGGCTTGATGAGCGCTTTGGATGGTATGGCCTTAAAAGAACGCCAATGCTTGCTGCCAAATAGCTGCCCCTTGCAAAAGGGCGGCAAGGTCATTCTCGAAGAGTACCTTTTTAAAGATGAAGACGGAGGCCAAGGCCAAGCCATAGCCAATGCCCTAAAGACCGCTACCGGCCTCGACACTACCCGCCTCATCATCCTGCCTGATGATGCTTTCGGCGACTTCACGCAGCTCTTCACCGAGCGCATGACCCGGAATAAAATCGGAGACAACGGTGTGGTTGCCGACGGCGCCCTCTTTACCGAAGAGTACCTGCCCGCCGAGGCGGTGCTCTACAGTCTGCTCATGGCCGAGGCGCCCCGGCAGCCGAAGGGGGAGAAGAATCTGGCTTTACCTGATGATTTCAAAACAGAAGACCACGTCAGCGACTTCATCACCGAAGATTGCTGGGGAGGGGATGATACCCAAAAAGTCCTCCAAATCGGCGGCAACACCACTATCGGCAAGGGCATAGTGGAGCTCACCTTCAAAACCACCAACCCATGATCGGATTCAAAAGCATAGCGGACGAGCGGCTGGACTTTGCGTTAGAGCGCGTGCAGGAGGTCATAAAAGCTGCGGAGTTGGGAAAAGGCGACAAAGAGGACCCTCGGTTGAAGCTAACACCTCAAAAGAGGAAAGAAGAAAAACTCACCCCAAGTGAACTCGCCAAAAACTACCACCAATACATCAAGTCCTTCGGCATGCTCGTGCTGAACAGCGGCTTGGTGGCCGCCCTGCTCTTTGCACAGGGCAAGGCGAATAAAGGGGATAAAAAAGCTGAAGCTTACAACCTCATCATCGAGCACCTGACCAAATGGCTAAGGTGTAGCGGTTATTTAGAAAAGGTGGATGACGAGTGCGAGAATATCCAAAATGTGCAAGACCGGGAGAAAGAAGCACAGAAAGCTAAAAATTCCATCCAACAACTCTACAGCAAAAATAGCCCCCACATCCGCCAAGCCACCCGCGAAGCCCTGGCCTTCCTCCAAGACCTCAAGCGCGTGGCCGACGCGCGATTGCAAAAACCTGAAAAAACCGGAAACGATGGCAAATAATTTATTCAAAATAGACCGTACCGCACTGCCAAGTGATACGAAAAAAGCAATAGGGGCTGAGAAGCCCGAGAACTTTGCTTTGCTATTCAACCGGATGGGGCACTTCGCAAAAAAGGAGGAGCTGAGGCAAGAATTGGAAATTGACAAACTTTTGTCTCAAGAAATCAAATTCCACTTCTTCCACAAGACCCGGGACAGTAAAATTAAACAAGATTACCTTCTTGATTTGACTACAGAATGGTCATTGAGCGGCGCTCAAAAGGAGAGATACAAGAAATTTAATAATGAATATGCCAAGGCTATCCAATCTCTTTGTCCAAGCATTGAGTCTTTCTTACTAAAAGCCGAATGGCGCATCGCCCTCGGCATGGGAAATGCCTCCGTCTACGAGAACGGCTTCACCTTCCACCCTACCTACGGCATGCCCTACCTGCCCGGCAGCTCGCTCAAGGGGATGACGCGGCACTGGGCTAAGGCGGAAGGTAAGGATAAAGAGGGTACGGATTACCTGAAGATTTTCGGTAATGAGCAAGATGGAGACAAAGACTTTCAGCAAGGTCAAATCATTTTCTTCGATGCCCTGCCGGTAGCGCTTGAGGAGAAGATGGTGCAGCCCGACATTATGAACAACCACTATCCCGATTACTACGAAGGCAATAAGCCCCCCGCAGATTGGCTCAGCCCCCGCCCCATCTTCTTTCTGACGATGAAGGGGGTGTCCTTTCAGTTTCACCTCGGGTACATCCCGGGTGCTGAGGAAGAGCAAAATAAGCAACTGCTCAAAACCGCTAAAGAATGGCTGGAAAATGCACTAAAAGAAGCTGGCGTAGGCGCTAAGACGGCCGTGGGCTATGGGCGTATACGAGGCGAGGATGATGAATATATCCCACCGGAGGAGCCCGAAGAGAAGCGGGAGCCGCAGTTTAAAGAAGGGCGCACTAAGAAATTTAAAAATGGAGATAAGTTTGAAGCAGTAGTGACAAAGCCTGGCAGACCAGCTACGGCCACTGTTTATGGCTATGAGGATAAAAAGCATCCCAATATCCAAATCGCTGGAAGGACAAATACGCTAAAAGTAGAAGACATTATCAGGGTTACTATCCAAGCAGGGAAACAAGGCAAAATCATCTCTTCTGCCTCATTAGACGGCATCATTAGCTAATCAGAAAACCATGACTCAACCCACCCCAACCCACTTCTTCATCTTCTCCCTAGGCCCGGTGCAGTCCTTCATTGCGCAAGCGCGCAAGGCGCAGGACCTGTACCTCGGCTGCCGCATGGTGTCTGACTACTGCAGATATGCCGCTTTGACTTTTGTGCAGCAAGGAGGAAGTATCCTATTCCCCGAAGTCAACAGCGCCTCGCTCACCAACCGCTTTGTGGGCACGATAGCACTGGAAAATGGCGATACGGGGAAAAACATCGGGAATAAAGTAGCTGATGCCGTACAGGAACGCTTTGCAGCCGAGGGCCTGGCCGTCATCGAAGCTGCCCTGTGCGGCAAAGGACTCGACCAAATCAAAGGGCTGAAGGAGCAGCTCGAAAACCATCTGCAAACTTACTGGATTTTCTCCCCCTACGATGAGGAGCACTATGCCGAGCGCTACCGCGAGGCCGAGCGCGTCTTTGGCATGAGCAAGCACCTGCGCACGCCCAAGACCCTGGCCTACCAAGGCGCATACGGTAACTATGCGGGATTTGAGCAGGGCTTCCTGGGCGAGACTGGCCGCAAGTGCATCGTGGACGGCGAGCGCAACGTGAAGGTCTACCGGTGGAGCGAGCAGGATATAGAGCAGTATAAAACCGTGGGTGCGCTGTTGCGGAACAAACTGTTTCTATGCCGAGAGGAAGTGGTGCTTGTAGGAAAATCTGGACAAGCTGATGAAGGGGCTTTTGTTGAAATCAACAACGTTCCGCCAAAGTTCATCCAAGATGGCGAAGGGCTCTCGGCAGTCAGCTTGTTCAAACGCTGCTACAAGCCGGATGAGGTTGAGGGCGCAGTGGAAGATAAGTCGCAGTGGGAGGCGCTATACAATAAGCCAGACTTTTGGGAAGCCAAGTATTCAGCAAAGCGTTACCTCCAAGAAATAGAACTGCCCACCACCGCAAAAACAGCTTTATTGGATACCCTCAACCGGATGGAATCGGAAGCCGCAGCCAATGGGCTGGATAACGTCCGGGCGAAATTCAAGGTCTTGGATGAGTTGGTAAAAAACGCCCGACCGGAGGATTTTGGGAAAAGATATCCAAATTATCGAGCAGAAGACGAGGAACTCTACTTCGATGACAACCACACCGAGAGCTACTTCAAGAAGTACAACTTTGACGTGGGGAAACTTGAAGAAATCAGCAAGGCACACAAGAAGTTCAAGGCTGCGCTGCCTAATACGGACGATTGCAAAGCTGCCCTACACCCCTACTACGCCCTAGTCGCCCTAGACATAGACGGGCTGGGCAAGCACCTGCAAAAGGTAGATAAGGCAGGCCATGTAGAAACGGCCAGGTATCTCCACCAATTCGCAGAGGAAGTGACCAAACTGGTAGAGGGTGGCAGCAAAGGCCGCGTTCTCCACGCCGGGGGCGACGATTTCCTGCTCATGCTCAACCTGCATGGATTATTCGAGCTGCTTGAGCATATACAAACGGAATGGAACAAGCTGGACACCGGCCTGACCTACTCCACATCCATCATCATGGCCCACTACAAGTCGCCCCTGACCCGGGCGGTGCAGACCACCAAGGCCGAGCTAAAGGCCGTCAAGGCCCGCTTCGATAAGGAGGGCAAGGACGGCATCGCCTGCTGCTTTATGGCGAAGAGCGGGGCGGTCAGCACGAGCTACTTTAAACAGGACAAACTGAACTTGCTGCGGCAGTTGTTCCAAGCCTTGCAGCGGGGTGATTACTCCCCGCAGTTTATCTTTCAGTTTGCTTCCAATATGGAAACGCTAGGGCTGGGCGGGGAGACGGATGCTAATGAGCAGGAGCAACTCCGCAATTACGCCCTGCGCGAGCTGAAGCGGCTGCTGTTACGGGCACGGGACAGCAGCCGGGTCAAATCCCCCAAGGAAGAGATGGACTTCGACGGGCAGTTTTCAGACTTGCTGTTCGAGCAGCTCCGCGAGGGGCGCACCCACTTCGACCTGCCCAACTTCCTCCAATTCTTGAAAATGGCCGAGCTGGCCGCAAAACACACCAATCTATGGCCATAGGATACCTCAAAATAACGCCCTTCGACGGCCTGTTCTTTGGCAAGGGCCGCCCCTTCAGCATCGGGGACGAGAGCTGGACGGAAGCCGAGCTGTTGCCGCCGCCGGGGGTGGTTTGGGGGGCGTTGTTCTCGCAGCTTTGGTACAGAGACAACAATACACCGCTTGATGCCCTCAAGATTGGGCGTATCATGCTGCTGGGCGAAAACGTCATGCATTGCTATTTGCCAGCGCCGCTCGATATGTTCATGGAAGAGGAGGCGCGCCGCCATCACCACAATTTTCACTGGCAGGATGAGCATGGCTTCATTACCAAGCGAGAAGGACAGAACGTACTGCTGAAGCCCCTGACCGACGAGAAAGTCGAGCTGCCCGAAGGCTACTTGCTATCTATGGGCAGCTTGGAGGCTTATATGGGGGCACATGAAGACTTCAACACTTTGGAGCTTTCTAAAGTACAGGAAATAGTTGGGCAAGAATTCAAAATCGGTATTGGGCGAGACGCACACCGCAGGACAGCAGAAGAAGGCAAGCTCTATACTGTGCATTTTTCCCATCTGCAGCCGGGCTACTGCTTTTTGGTAGAAGCAGCGTACCCGGATGATTATCCAGATTCGGGCATACTGAAATTGGGCGGGGAGGGGAAAATGGCGCGGTTTGAGAAAGTCAAAGAGCAGGAGGCAGATGAACTCAAAGCGGTCTTTTCGCTTCGATTGCCAGCGCAGAAGGCTGACTTTTTCAAACTCTACCTCACTTCGCCTGCCTATTTGGATGAGTACGGCCATCCAGCATTGCTCAAAGACAAGCCCTTTAGGGTAGAGGGCGGGGTAACGGGCAAGCCCTATTTGCTCGGCGGCTTTGATTACAAGCAGCGTCGGCCGAAGCCCATGCGCTACGTCGCTCCGGCGGGCAGTGTGTACATTCTTGAGTACACGGGCAGTGCAGGCTCCATAAGTACACAGCAAGCACAATCCGAATTAGGCTATGGCGAGTACGGCCAAGGCTATAACCAATTTGAAATCATACCCTACGATGGCGACAAAGAATAAAAGTAAAAGCAATAGCGCTGACAACAAGCGCAATACGAACCAATGGCAGCAAACAATTGCCCAGGAATATACCTACTGCATGATTTCCACCCTCAATCAGATGGTGAATTACCTGCCTATGCTGCTGTTCGACTTTCAGCAGCCCAAGATGTACCTGACCTTGAAAGGTGTGCCAAATGAGGCGTTTGACAAATGCTTGTTCGACACTTGCAAGAAGCTTAAAAATGAGGAGAAGGGCACACGTTTTGATATGCCGTCAAGCAAAGAAGAGCTAAGTGACATTAATAAAATAGGTGGTATAAAGAAGCCCTTGGGAGACAAAGCCAAAGGCAAAAAAGTCCTTTGGAACATCACCGGCGGGCAGCGCCCTATCCTGCTGGCCATTTTCGAGCTATTGAAAGAAGAAGAGCGCAAGGATGACGTCGTAATGTACTTGGAAGGGAATAATGCTCAGCTCGTATGGATGAAGGTCGAAGACCAAAAGCTTGTGCCTATTCCTGCCTCTGAACACAAGTTAGGAAAGTACAAGTTAGCGCATAATTTACACTTGCTCACCATCCCCATCGCCCTAAGGCTGATGGGGGCTGATGTAAGCACATATGCCTCCCGTAAGTTTGTCCCGCATGACGCCCTCAAAACCATCGCCCAAAAGTATGAGAAGCCTGAAAACGAGCTTTTCAGAATGCGTATGCTTTCCCTCAATAAGAAATTTACCGATAAAACTAAAGCGCTGAAGGGACTAGTCAAATATGAGGAAGTTGACGAAAAGAAGCTTTATTACTTTGAAAAGGAGTATACCATAAATGGCAAAAAGCAGCTTGTACGTTTCTACAACAACAAAATTTGGAAAGTAGAGGCTAAGCTCAAAAGCTACTTGCTTAAGGATGGAGATGACAGCTATCTCAGTCAAACGGAGTATGAGTTCTTTACCCAAAGCAAAAACTACAAAGAACGCACTTTCCCCTTTGGGCATTTGCTGGAGGATTTGTTTGGCCAAAAGGTTTGGGAGGCTTTTGGAGACAAGGTAGCGGAAATGGCTTGTAATGTAAGACTCTACAGCCTGGAGGAGGATGTGGATGAGCAAACCGACGAAATAGACATCATCCTGCTCACCAAAACCGGCCAGCTAGTCGTATTCGAGGTCAAGAGCGGGGGCATGAGCGGCGACGTGGCCAAGAGCACCAAATACACCACCTACGCCATAGCCGGGGTATACGGCAAGCCGGTATTGCTGACCGCCTTGCTGAAAGCGCAAGTATCCAAAGTGGGTGAATTAAGCAAAGTATGGCCCTACGACACAAGCGCGAAGGCCATCCGCGCCGCCAATCGCGCCCAACTGCCTATCATTGCTTTGGATGGGCATGAAAACAACAATTTTAAAGAAGCCATCGAAAAACTCTTGCGACCATGAGCGAGCACACCCACCCCTACTTCCGTGCCCTACTCGGGCTGCGCACCCTCAGCCCTCTGCACGCCGGAGTGCTGGGCGGCAACCACATCTTAGACCGGCCGATAGACAGGGAGGTACATTCTGGCTGGCCCAAGGTCAGCAGCGCGGCCCTCAAGGGGGCGCTGCGCGAGCAGGGCATAGCAAGAAGTGGCCATGCGGCCAATCTTTTTGGTGTAGAAGAATCTGTATTCGAGGACGAAAATGGAAATAAGCAAAAAGTAAGGTACGGTAAGGCTGGCCTACTCTCCTTCACAGATGCCCGGCTGTTGTTGTTCCCTGTGCGCTCGGCCCGGGGCGGCTGGGCTTGGGTGAGCTGCCCTAGCGTGCTGAGGCGCTTCCGAGAGGAGGCCGGGCTAGCAGGCTATGATGTGGCGCAGCCGGCGGTTGCCACCTTCTACCAAGCTTTTGCAAATGCGATCAATGACAATGCGGTATACGCAGGCAAAAACTTGGACTTAGGAGACAAACTGCTGCTGCACCACCACGTATTCGGTCTAGATACCCGCATAGACAAAAGCAAGCTGGAAGACTGGCAAAAAGCCATGCCCCTGCTCAGCGATTTGAACGATTTTTCGGAGCGTCTGGCCATCGTATCCGACGAGAACTTCACGGAGTTGACGAGGCTGTACACAGAGGTCTCCACTCGCAATAAAATTAAGGACAGCACCGGCGCTACGGGCGGTGGCGCTCTCTTCACCGAGGAGTACCTGCCGGAGGGAGCGCTGCTGTACGCCTTGTCGTTTTCCATGCCTAACTCCACGCACAAGGAGGTAGCGGGCATGCTGGACAGTACCCCCAAGACTTTGCAATTGGCTGGCAATGCCACCTTGGGCAAGGGGCAATGCGTCCTGAGCTGGCACTTTTCCTCTTCACCGCAAATACAAGCCGTATGAGCATCAAGACAGATAATAGGAGCATTGCGCTACGGGCCCTGAGCGCATTTCAAGCTTTTGAGGAAGAATATATGAGGCAAGAGCAAGCCGCGAATGCCGAAATGGCCAAGCATCTTCTTAATGCCGTGCAGCAGGCCGGCCTGGAGCTGGGCACTCAGGGCTTGAAGCGCTGCATGCTCTATGTGAGCGGGCAGATGGTTAAAGACGGAGAAAAAAAGGATAAGCAAAGCAATGGCACTGACCACCAAGCGGACAAGCCGGACGGAGAGGGAAAGAAAAAAGACGGAGATACAGCCAAGAAGTTCGGTTTGCCGCAAGCCTACCTCCGGCTTTACGAGCAGATGGCGCAGTTCGTGGGCATAGACCCAGGGAGTTTTCAGTATTACATACTCGCCGGGGCAGATTGTAATGCTATCGCTGAGTTGGAAGCTCGCCTGGCTTTTTTCCTGTTGTGCTTGAAGCGCCTCGCAACTATTGCCTACGTTGAAAATAACACCAAGGAAAATGGCAAAACGGATAAGAGCTAAAGGGCAGAACCCTAAGGATGAAGTTCAACAGGCACGTTATAAGCTTTATAAAAATGCCATAGACCAAGCTGTTGCCGCCAAAGGCAAAGGGCTTTATTTAGAAGGGATCACATTATTTGAAAGTTTGATAACAGACCGGCTTGAAAGCTTGTTGAGCAGAGTCACAGGACAAGAGGTGAGCTTCAAAACGTTGGGTTTTCTGATCAGGCTCGTCAAGGATCAGCCGCATGCTTTTTCGGACGAATTCTACCTGCTCGTCAATAACGATCTAGACGCTTGGAGAAAGAAGCGGAACCGAGCCTTGCATGAGTTGGTTAAGCTGGAAGAAGGGAAAATCGAAGGGTGGGAAAACCGTTACAGTGGATTGGAAACTACCTATGAAAAGGGATATGAATTGTTCCGTCAAATTGATAAAGCCATCCGGGAAATGACTAAATAGTCCAACAGGCGATTTGCAAAACCTCCTTTATGACTTCCTGATCATCAGCTTATTTCTGAAGGTTTAATTCTGCAACTATTGGTTGCAGATATCAACCCACCACGGCATAGGCGCCAAAACCGCCGTCGGCTACGGCTACTTCAAAACGTAGTTTGGTGGAAGAACTGAAAAGCAGGCTTCTGGCGATCGGGCAGAACCTGCAACAGTTGGGGGGGGAGCTAGAGCTATTGAAAACGCCCATACAGGAAGCATTGGAAGCCCCTCATCCTGATGTTGCTCAGATAAAACAGCTGTTGCTCGATGAGCTATATGATGCCGTATTGTGGGGGGCGGCCCTGGCGGGGTATGAGGAGCTGCTGGGCAAGCTTGAAAAGTACAACCCGCAAGCGGCTGATTTTACTGTTAAACGCTTCACCATCTGTTAGCAGATGAGGGCTGAACTTTTAGTAGGGCAAAATTGCAATTTGGAACCCGGTGCGTTCCAAATTGAGAAAATTAACTCCATGGCTTGCCAAGCCTTCAGCATTTTGCTTGAAACAGCTGACGAAGCCTTACTGCGTGAAGCACGATGCCGCGCACCGGAAGTGCTCACCTGCTGCCCTGCCTTGATTTCGGCACCCAAAAAGTTTAAGATATGCATTTTGATCTACCTTCTTTACGCCTTGCTATTGAGCAAGCTGACAAACTGGAGCTGTCTGCTTTGCTGACTGACAATTTAGAACTGCTCGACGAGAACAGTCTGTTCTTACTGCTCTCTGAGCTGTACGAACAGCAGGTCGTCAGTCAGTGGAGTGACGAAGAGGTGCTCGATGCGGTGAGGGCTTTTTACAAAAAGTCTCTACAGGGGGATTTTTTCGACCATAGCTGGGGCGATGACGGCAGATACGATGTCATCACCCCGCTCACCCAATCCTGGTACGACGAGGCTGGCTTTTGGCTCGATGTGTTGTGCTCCGAGCAACAGGAAAGGAGCAGAGCGTGCCGGCTGGAAGGGCTTCGGCTGCTATTGGTGCTGATCGATCAGCTCGATGAAGAGGAGATACTTGTCCCGCATGATACTTTGGGGGAAGAGAATGTAGCGTCCCGCTATGATTATCGGGCGTATTTCCGTCAATTACCACAATAATCAACCATGCCACGCAAAATCCTACTTTCTTTCCTGGGCACCAGCAATTACGAGCCCGTCAGCTATTACATTGAGCGCCGGGCAGCGCAGGCCCCCCTGGAAAAGTACGTGCAGAAGACGATACTGAACCATCTGTCCCCTGTCTTTACGGCGGAAGACCATGCGTACATCTTCCTGACCGATGAGGCTAGGGCGGGCAATTGGGAGAACGATGGCCATTATGACCACAGGGCCAAAGCGGTCATCCCCAATATCGGGCTGGCTCAGCAGATCGAAGCTGAGTCCTATGCCTTTGGCGTAAGCCCGGTAGATGTGGATGGGGAATCGGAGCCCCAAGCCATCTGGGCTACCTTCGAGCGCGTGTACGAGTGCATACAGCCTGGAGATGAGGTCTACCTGGACATCACCCATTCCTGGCGCTACCTGCCGATGCTGGGCATGGCCCTGCTCAACTACGCCAAGGTGCTGAAGGGCATACAGGTCAAAGCCATTTACTACGGGGCTTTTGAGCAGCTGGGCAATGTTTTTGAAGTCAGTCAGCGGCCTATGGAGGACCGCCCCGTGCCGGTGCTCGACCTGGTCAGCTTCTCCGACCTGCAAGACTGGACGGTGGCGGCCGATGATTTTGTGCGCGATGGCAATGCCGAGCGCCTTTCCCTGCTCACGCAGAAGAACATCGCGCCCATCATCAGGGAAAGCCAAGGGCAGGACGCCGTGGCCAGCAACTTGCGGGACATTACGCACGGGCTGGAGGAGGTCATCAGGAAGATCACCACCAACCGGGGCCGGGAGATATGGGAGTACAACTTCGATGGGCTGTACTCGGCTTTGAACGCTTTTTCAAACGAGCAGAGCTACATCAAGCCCCTGAACGGGGTGATGGACCACATCAAGTCGAAGGTGGCCCCCTTCCGCAATGGGCAGTGGCTGGAGGCTGTGAATTGGTGCATCGCGCACCGGCTGGTGCCTCAGGGCATCACACAGCTGCAGGAAGGCCTCATCACTTGGCTGTGCGGCTATTATGCCGAAAAGGGCTGGGGGGAGGCCGGCTACTTTGAGCCTTATCAGAATGGTAAAGGGCGGGACTTCCTGTCTAGTGCCTTACAGCTGATCGAGTTCCCGATGCCGGAGGAGAAATGGCGTGGGCAGCTCGGGCGCTACCCAACGCTTGGCTATCAGGTGATGGAAGATGAGCTGGCGCAGGCGCTGGCCAAGCCGTTCAGCAAGCTTGCTGCAGCCCGAAACGACATCAACCACGGGGGCTATACCAGGAATACCAAGGCGGAGAAGTTTTACAACATCTTGCAGTCGGCTTATGTCGCGATACGGGAAACGCTGCTGCCTTACTTGGGGCAGGAGTCGGTGGGCGGCTTGCTCAACATCTCCAATCATCCTTCCGATCGGTGGGCAGCCCGTCAGCGGGAAACGGCCATTGAGCTGTATGGCTTTGTGAAGGACCTGCCCTTCCCAAATGTAGACCCGGACATGAGGGCGGAAGACATGGACGCCCTGGTACAAGATTACCTGGGGCAGGTGCTGGCCCTGGCCCCGGCAGCCGTCCACCTCATGGGCGAGATGACCTTCACCTTCGCCCTAGTGCAGAAGCTGAAGGCGGCGGGCATCCCTTGTGTGGCTTCCACCTCCAAGCGGCTGGTGGAAGAGCGCGATGGCAAAAAGGTGGTGCAGTTTGAGTTTGTACAGTTCCGGCCTTATTAATCCTGACCGTTATGAAAAAGCAGATCCAACTCACCCCGCATCAGCAGCAGGCCCTGGCCAAGCTGCAGGCGTTCACCAAAGATCCGGCCGGCCGGGCTTTTGTGCTCAGAGGCTATGCGGGCACAGGCAAGACTACCCTCTTGGGGCAATATGCAGCCTGGCTGAAGCAGCAGGGCTTTACCCCGGTGCTCTTGGCGACTACCGGCCGGGCGGCCAAGGTGCTGCAGGGCAAAACGGGCATAGCAGCGCGCACCCTCCACGCTTGCATCTATCAGTTCGATGAAATGGAGGGCCTGCCTGCCGGCGACAAAACGCCCGCCGCAGGGCAGCTGTCGCTTCAGTTTGCGCTCAAGGCCCACCCTGACTACGAAGCCCCGCCGGTCTACATCATTGATGAGTCGTCTATGATCCCCAATATGGCGCTGACGGGCGGGCAGATGGCGCGGTTTGGCTCGGGCCATTTGTTAAAGGATTTCCTGGAGTTTTCGGAAGGCCACCGGGTAGTCTTTGTGGGGGACCCCTGTCAGCTGCCGCCGGTGAGCAAGGAGACGTTCTCGCCGGCGCTGAGCCCGCGCTACCTGCGCGACAATTATAGGGTGGCGGTGCAGTATGCAGAGTTGAGCGAGATCATCCGTCAGGGGCAAGACTCGGAAATCCTCCGGCTGGCGGGGCGGTTCCGTGCCGACATCGTAGCCCGGCGGTTTGTGAAGTGGCCGAAAATCGGCCGGCCGGCTGGGCAGCAGGCGCACTTGTACAAAAACGAGCACGAGCTGGTGAGGGGCTATATGAAGTACCTCGAGCGCAAGGCGTACGATGAGGCCCTGATGATCACGAATGCCAATGGGCATTGCCGGCGGCTCAACCACAAGCTGCGGATGCAGTTGATGGGCAACAAGAACCTGGTGCCCGGGGAGCTGCTGATGGTGGTGCAGAATAGTTATAAAGTGCCTTTGACCAACGGCGATCAGGTGGTAGTCAAGCGGGTGGAGCTTGCGGGCAAGCGGGCGGGGCTGAATTTCCTGAGGGTGCGGGTGCAGGAGGTGGGCGGTGGCGCGGAGCATGATACCCTGCTGATCCGGGAGCTGCTGTACAATGATCATCCTGGGCTTACGCCGGACGAGAACCGGAACTTGTTGATCGATTTTGATGTGCGGATGAGGAAGAATGGGGTGAAGCGCAAGTCGAAGTCGTATGAGGAGGCGATGCGCACGGATGCTTACCTGAATGCGCTGCGGGCGAAGTTTGGCTATGTGATCACTTGCCATAAAGCGCAGGGCGGGGAGTGGCCTAATGTGTTCTTGAATGTGCAGAAGTCGGTCTTTGTGATGCCGAGGGATGCGTTGTACCGCTGGTTTTATACGGCTATGACGAGGGCGAGCGAGCGTCTTTTTTTGCATGATGATTTTTGGGTGGGGGAGGTATGAAATGGGAAGTGGGAAATATGAAATGGGGAAGTATGAAATAGGAAATAGGGAAGGGGAAATGGGAAGGATGAAATGGGAAGTATGAAATGGGAAGTATGAAATGGGAAGTATGAAATGGGAAGTATGAAATAGGAAATGGGAAATGGGAAATAAGAAATAGGAAATGGGAAATGGGAAATAAGAAATAGGAAATGGGAAGTATGAAATAGGAAATGGGAAGTATGAAATAGGAAGGGGGAAGTATGAAATGGGGAAATAGGAAATGGGAAGTATGACATGGGAAATGGGAAGTATGAAATAGGAAATGGGGAAGGGAGAAGTGAGGAAATGAGGGGCCTACCCTTCCTGACGGTGCGGGTCGCTATGCTGCGGGGCTCGCTGTCCGCTCGGCCCTATCGGGCTAATACCCCTTCGCAGCGCTAGTCCGGGGGCAGTGCAGGGCTGCCGAGGGCGAGGCCAGGGATAGGGAAGATTAAACTTGATTAGCAAAACAAATAAAACCTATAAGTTATGAGTGATGGAGGGCTACAAAGGCGGACGAAGCAATTTGCGTTGGCTGTGATCCGGTTTGTGCAGGCGTTGCCGAACCAGAAAGTGTATTGGGTGATAGGCGATCAGCTGCTCCGCTCGGGGACTTCGGTGGGGGCCAATACGCGGGCGGCGCACCGTGGGCGCAGCAAGCGGGAGTATGCGGCCAAAATCGGCATTGTGCTGGAGGAAGCGGATGAGAGCCTCTTTTGGCTGGAGATACTGGAAGAAGGCGGGCTCTGCCCGCAGGTATTGCTGGAAGACTTGCAGGCCCTCAAAAAAGAGGCGGATGAGCTGACGGCGATATTTGCGGCATTGCACCGGAAGTTCAGGTAGCAGCACTGCCGGGCTGCGCAAGCGCTGTGGAGCAGTGCCCGCAGGGCAGACCGCAGGGCCGAGCGGATAGCGAGCTGCGGAACATAGCGGCCCCGCGCATTGGGGGGCTGCCTTGGGCGGGGTGCGCCCTGTGAACCTTTAAAAATTGGAGTATGCATATTGTGTTGAATTCTTATGGGACGTCGTTGCAGCGGGAGCAGGGGCGGTTTGTGGTGTATACGCAGGAGGGGAAGGACTATATCGTGCCGGGGCAGGTGAAGACGATCACGGTGAGCAAGGGGGCTAAGGTGAGCTCTGATGCGGTGTTGCTGGCCATTGAGCATGAGATTGACCTGTTGTTTGTGGATGGGCAGGGCTCGCCGAAGGGGCGGGTGTGGAGCGTGAAGTATGGCTCGATTGCGACGATACGGAGGAATCAGGTGGAGTTTATCTTCAGCCCTAAGGCGGTGGAGTGGGTGAAGCAGCTGCTGGCGTACAAAATGGAGACGCAGATTGCAGTGTTGCTGACGTTGGCGCCGGCGGGGGAGGAGGGGGAGCGTAGGGTGCAGCGGGCGATCAATGCGCTGGAAGACCACAAGCGGAAGGTGCTGCAGCTGCAAGGCGAGGTGGTGGCGGATGTGGCCCCTTCGCTGAGGGGCTGGGAAGGGGCGGCTTCGCGCCGGTATTTTGAGGCTTTGTCGCTGGCATTGCCGGAGGCGTATCAGTTTGGGGGGCGGAGTCAGCACCCGGCACAGGATGCGTTCAATGCCTTATTGAACTATGGTTACGGGATGCTGTACGGCAAGGTGGAGGGGGCGCTGATCAAGGCAGGGATCGATCCTTATGTGGGGGTATTCCACCGGGATGATTACAACCGGCCGGTGCTGGTGTTTGATGTGATAGAGCGGTACCGGGTGTGGGTAGATTATGTAGTGCTGCAGCTGTGCCGGCAGGAGGCTTTCCCGGAGGAGTGTTTTGTGGAGCGCAACGGTGGGATATGGCTGGAAGGCTTGGGCAAGCGGATCTTGGTGCAGTCGGTGAATGACTATCTGGCGGAGGTGGTGCCGCTGAAGGGCGTGGAGCGGTCGCGGGCGGTGCACATACAGCAGTACGCCCACCAATTGGCGAAGTATTTTCAAAGCAGCAGTTTATGATGCAGTTACAGTATGGCAGGGACATAACAAGCGTGAGCGAGCAATTGCAGAAGGTGCCCTTGGAACGGCTGTACCAAGGCATACGGCACCCGAAGCAGGCCCTGTCCAATCAGGTGGAGCGGCTGCGGCTGTTGCGGGCGGTAGATGAGCGGGAGTACAGCCGGCTGAAGCGGGGGCTGCCTTACTTTGTGTGCGGACATTTCCACCCGGCATTCCGGCGCAAGGAGCACTTTAGCAGCATAGAGAGCTTTGTCATTGACCTCGACCATTTTGAAGGCTCGGGGCTAGAGCAGGAGGCGGTGGCCGAGCGGCTGCGGGCCGATGAGCGGGTGCTGATGCTGTTCACTTCGCCCAGCGGCGACGGGCTGAAGGTGATGTTCCGGTTGGCGGAAAAGTGCTTTGACGCCGGGCTGTACAGTTACTTTTACAAGGCCTTCCTGCAGCAGCTGGCGGCCCAATATGAGCTGCAGGCGGTGGTGGATTTGCGGACGCATGATGTATCGCGGGCCTGTTTCCTTAGTGTCGACCCCAAAGCCCACTTCCATGCCGGAGCATTGCCTATTGTGCTGGAAGACTACTTCGACCGCAACGCCCCCGATGCGGATAGGGCGGTGAGGGAAGGGGAGCGCGAGCTGGAGCAGGCGAAGTCAGGGCAGGAGGCCCCCAAGCGCGGAAAGGGCGAGGGGCCGACGGATGAGGTGCTGGACCGGATCAAGCGGCGGCTGAACCCCCAATACCGCCCCAATCGGGCGAAGGCCGCCCCTTATGTGCCCACCGAGGTGGAGGAGGTAGTGCCTCAGATCAGGGAAGTGCTGGCTGCGGAAGGCATTGAGCTGCAGGCGGCAGAGCCCATACAATATGGCAAAAGGCTGCGCTTGGCGGCTGGCGCGCATCTGGCGGAGGTGAACCTATTTTACGGCAAGAGCGGGTTTTCGATAGTGAAGACGACGAAGACCGGCACGAGCCCGGAGCTGGCACAGTTGGCCTATCAGCTGATAGGCGGGCTGTTATACCCTGCGCCCTGATGGCCCGGCCAAAGAAAGTGGCCTATGACCTGCGCGAGAAGCTGCGGCTGGTCATGGAAGCCGGGCTAGGGCCGCAGCCGGAGGGCGGCAACGCGGGCAGCCCGTGGGAGGATATGCCCGTTCTGAACGACCGCATACGGGCCATACTGCAGCTGGTGCGGCGGCCTTCTGAAAACACTTATGACATGGTATACCTTGTTATGTACGATATCGAAGACGACCGGGTGCGCAACCACATTGCGAAGTACCTGTTGTCGAAAGGCTGTATACGGATACAGAAGTCCGTCTATATGGCGCGGACGCATCAGAAGGTGTTTGCGGAGATCAGCGATGCGCTGAAGGATGTACAGGCCGCATACGACAATCACGACAGCATACTGCTGGTGCCGGTACAGTCGAGCACGGTGGGCAGCATGAAGATCATAGGCAAGGACATACAGGTGGAGTCGTTGACAGACCCGCCGAACACTTTGTTTTATTGACCGGGCAGCATTTTTTTGGGTTTTTGGGGAACGATGAATGCAAAAAGGTTGTATATTGCTGTAGTGCCGGCGGGGCAAGCAGCCCTAGCTTGGCTATACTTTTTGTTATCAGATCAGATGGTTTTAAAGGAAAAACCCTTGTTAAAAAGTGTTAAAATTTCGAGTTCTTTGACATTAAGTATTTCATTTTCAGCCAGTTGTGGAATATGCTGTCAGAGTACCTATCCAGTCCAGAGTAGGATTAAGACAATCATGTCGGTCAGTATTCACCCAACTTAGTGTCGTCAGAGTACCTATCCAGTCCAGAGTAGGATTAAGACGGTCTTTACCATTAATGTCAGTACGACCACCGTTGAGTCAGAGTACCTATCCAGTCCAGAGTAGGATTAAGACACTCTCCGTACTCTCCCTCTCTGACAGTCAAGGCTGTCAGAGTACCTATCCAGTCCAGAGTAGGATTAAGACAGGGTCTTTGCCCAAGTAATGACATACTGTCTGGAAGTCAGAGTACCTATCCAGTCCAGAGTAGGATTAAGACTGGATGATGTTTAATTTTCATCAGTCTACTAAATGTCAGAGTACCTATCCAGTCCAGAGTAGGATTAAGACACTTCAGTGAGAACTCTGTAGCTTTGTATGGATATGTCAGAGTACCTATCCAGTCCAGAGTAGGATTAAGACCTTTTCGCAATACAATGTAGATTATATCTACAATACGTCAGAGTACCTATCCAGTCCAGAGTAGGATTAAGACAGAGGTCCTACCTAGACCCGCTGCAATTTCTTTAGTCAGAGTACCTATCCAGTCCAGAGTAGGATTAAGACCAGGTTAGCTTTTATGTACTGACCCGGAGCTACAGGTCAGAGTACCTATCCAGTCCAGAGTAGGATTAAGACATACGTCTTTCAAAATCATCACAAAGACTCGTAGGTCAGAGTACCTATCCAGTCCAGAGTAGGATTAAGACCTAGCAGGCCAGATTGCAATGTAATCTGGGTTGTCCGTCAGAGTACCTATCCAGTCCAGAGTAGGATTAAGACAGTTTGTCAACGTCTTAGGCAGCTTTCTGCTCCTTGGTCAGAGTACCTATCCAGTCCAGAGTAGGATTTCCCGCTCAAGTGACACTAAGGCTCCTTCGTCGCCAAGTGTCACTAAAGAGCGGGACTGCACAGCGCTAAGCTATTGCCATACAGCTGTGCAGAAGGTTATTCAAGTTAAGCAGCGTCCAGTCCAGAATGAGCGAGCGAAATTGGGCGCCAGCCCAATCGAATGCCCAGTGGGCATTCGGCGGA
>NZ_VOOR01000129.1 GCF_007993045.1 Phaeodactylibacter luteus | reverse complement strand
TAGATGATTCAAGTTTCGTTACCATGGGAATTACTAAAGACTCGATCCCCAAAATCGCGCTCATTAAATACAATGGAAATGGGGACACTATATTCACGAAAGAGTACATCAACCCTTTCTATCCGGAAGAGTCTTTTATCTCCGCAGCGCAAAATGTCAGCCCTTATAAAAATGATGAGATTTCACTTATTTCAGGGATCGATGGCGACCCAGATGGGGGCAATTCTGAGATATACTGGCTACGCCTGAACGCAGCAGGGGAAATTATAAATAGTTTTATTTACGCCGCGCCGGAGCACAATACCCCTGAATCACAAACCATAGATGAAAATGGGAATATTACTATCGGGGCTTTTAGCCATAACATCGGACAAGTCAACCAAAATTTCACCTGCCAGGCTCAAATCCTGCAGATAGACAGCTTAGGCAACCAAAAATGGCTGTACAAGACCCCAGCGAACCAGCTTTTTAGCTCCGCACGCTCCCTCCTCCCCACCCCCGACGGCGGCCTCATCGTCGGAACCGGCAAAGGCGTGGAGACGGCCATCAACAGCAGCAACGGACGCGTAGACTGGAACCCCTGCTTCTTCAAGCTCAATGCCGATCGGCAGATGGAGTGGGTCAGGGAGTTTAGGGGAGAATTCCCGTGGACTAACTTCTCCATGGTCAAAATCGTCGAGGCTACAGACCAAAGCGGGTACCTTGGCATCAGTTGGACCGCAGAGACGGAGTCTATTGGAGAGCTTAGGAAAGGCACCTGGCTCATGAAAGCCTCCCCACAAGGCGACAGCCTCTGGGTGCGCTACTTCACGCTTTTTGATGAGGAGCCCCTTGCCCCCGAGCCCATGGACCTCAAAGCCACCCCCGACGGCGGCTACATCGTCTGCGGCGCTATCGACCCGCCCGATGACGGGGGCGTCCACCCCCTGCGCTACGGCTGGCTCCTCAAGCTCGATGAGCACGGCTGCCTCGTGCCCGGCTGCCACCTGCCCAACAGCACAGCACAGGAGCCCGGCACCCCGCCACGGCTCGCCCTCTTCCCCAACCCTGCCCGCGATTTCATCAACTTTGAGCTGCGCGGTGCCCGCCCTGCCCCCGATGGAATTTTCCGTATCCTGGATGCGCAGGGCCGGCTTTTGCAAAGCATACCGGCACGGGAGTTACTGGGCACGGTAGTGGTGCCCGTACACGATTGGGCGGCGGGGGCGTACGTGGTGCAGTACCTGGAAGGTGGGCAGCTCAGGGCAGCGGAGCGGTTTTTGAAGGTGGAGTGAGGCAAGTCCCATTTGCATGCTCAGGCCGCGATTCCATAACCGCCGCCTGAGTTGGTATGGCACAAACAGACAGCAGCGCCCTTTAAAAAGCTGTATTTTACTACCTATAAACCTAAAATGATGAGTATGCTGCTTTTGACCCCTTTCATTTCAGACCGCTGCGACATGCAGGGCAAGCATGCGGCTACGCTCGATTGCGGGCCGGA
>NZ_VOOR01000128.1 GCF_007993045.1 Phaeodactylibacter luteus | reverse complement strand
TAATCGGGCCGGCTTATTACCATAGCGCTGCGCAGGCGCAGCAGAGTTTTTTATATTTAGGGCAATAGATGGCGGTCACTGCTCCTTGCTCCCCGTCAAATGTACACACAGACCATATAATGCATGCCCGGATTTTCGGAACTCCGCAAAGGCTTATCCAGTTTAGAAGCCCTGGAACGCGAGCTCAACCTTAAGCAGCTCCAAATTAACCGCCTGCTGAACATCACGCAAGCCATCAACAATAATGTATCGGCCGAAGGCTTGTTCAATATGTACAAGTCTTTCCTCAGCTGGGAAATCGGCGTGCGCAAAATGGCCCTTTTCGTCAAAGATGAAGAAAACGACGACTGGGCCTGCCCCGCTTCGATCGGCATAGAGGAAGAAGTACAGCCGGAGGTTAGCCGCTACTTCCACAAGTATACCCGCCTGGTCAACGTCGACCGGGAAGAGGATGTTTTCATCCGGCAGTTTGATGTCGTCATCCCCGTACGCCACAAAGACAAGTCCATTGCCTACGTGTTCATCGGCGGCTTCAGTGAAGATGAAGACATGTACAATAAGGTGCAGTTCATCACCACGATCACCAATATCATTGCGGTGGCCATAGAGAACAAGCGGCTGTTCAAGCGTCAGCTCGAGCAGGAGCGCCTGAAGCGGGAAATGGAGCTCGCTGGCGAGATGCAGCGCATGCTTATCCCTAAAACCCTCCCACATACGAGCTGCTATCAGCTCGACAGCATCTACAAGCCGCATTATGGCGTGGGGGGCGATTACTTTGACTTCATCGAGATCGATGAGAACCGGATTATTTTTTGCATCGGGGACATCTCTGGCAAAGGGGTGGCCGCAGCCCTTCTGATGGCCAATTTTCAGGCCAACTTCCACACCTTGATAAAAAAACAGGCCGACCTTGGCGATTTTATACACGACCTCAACCAATCGGTCAACCTCATCACCAAGGGCGAGCGCTTCATCACCTTCTTTATCGCAGCCTACGACCGCCACAATCAGGAGCTGACTTATGTCAACGCAGGCCACAACCCGCCGGTGCTGGTCAACGACGGGCAGCTGCAGCTGCTCGACAGGGGCTGTACGATCTTGGGGTCTTTCCCTAAGCTGCCCGAGCTTGAGGTAGGCAAGGTACACCTCCACGGAGAAGCCATTGTGCTCACTTTCACCGATGGGCTTACGGATCTGCAAAACGAAGCCGGGGACTACCTCAACGAAGAGCAGCTCTATGCTTTTGTGCAGGAGCACTATCAGCTAACCGCCACGCATTTCAACAAGCAGCTGATGGCTCACCTGGAGCAGTTCAAAGGGGACGAGACTTATCCCGATGATTTTACAGTACTGACCTGCAAGATTTTCACGCCCGGGCACCAACAGGGGTAAAGCGCAAATCAGATGGCCCATTTTTAGGGGCCTGCCCCTGCCCAACGGGCAGGTGCCGCTATGCTGCGGGGCTCGCTGCCCGCTCGGCCCTACCGGGCTTAGAGCTTGTTC
>NZ_VOOR01000127.1 GCF_007993045.1 Phaeodactylibacter luteus | reverse complement strand
GAGTGCGTGACAAAAAAGCGGGGATGGGTAAAAAAGGGAGGTTGAGCCAATAAGTCGTAAATTGAGTTTGACACAAAACAATTAACGACAGCCAAACCTCCCGGATGAAGTTATGGAAAAACAGCAACTTACCCAGCGATTAAATCAGAAGTTTGAAGAATTAGTGTGCCTTAGCGATGGATACGTCGAATCTTCGGATGCCATGCATGACATTGAAAAAGGCTTGCTGAGCGAATTGCTGAGCATCGGGCTGCTGCTGCTCCGGTACATCATAGCCGGGAAGCTAAAACAGTGCAAGAGTTATGAATTCGACGTGGACAATCAAGCAGCTTGCCAAAGCAAGGGCAAGAAGGCGCGGCGCTATTTAAGTTTGTTTGGGCCCTTATCCATACAGCGCCCGAGCCACTGGGCCAGTGACAAAGGGGTTGTATATAAACTGGATGAGCACCTGCAGTTGCCCCGAGGGAGCTATTGGTCTTACAATATCCAGGAATTAGTGGGCGAAAGTGCATCAGAGAATGATTTCCGTGAAAGCGTGCACCTGTTTAACAAGCTGCTGAATTTGGATTTGCGCTGGGAGTCCTCGGTGCGCAACACTCTTAATTTGGGCCAATACGTGGAAGCCTATTATGAGGCCCGCCCGGCTAAGGCAGAACCTGAAGCGGTGTGCTTCAGCGCCTCTTTTGACGGCAAGGGCGTACCGAAGATAAGAAAGCCCAAAGCCCGCTCGGGCAACCCCAAAGCCCGCTTGGGCAAAGGGGAGAAACCAGGGACAAAGCAGATGGCAACTGTTTCAGTAACTTCCAGCTTTAAGCCTAAGCAACGCAGTGTCAAAGCCATTGCCGATGCTTTGATGGGAGTGGAAAACGAGCCTCAAAAGATAAAGAAAAAACCAAAACAAGAGCAGCGCTCAAAAAAGAATGGCTGGCACGAAAATATCCACCGCAGGGCATTTTTAGCAGACCAAGACAAGGCGGTGGACTATGGGATACAGGACATCAAAAACCGGATTAGCCATACAGACAGCCGCTTCGTCGTCCCTATTGACGCAGGCATCGGGCTAGAGGACAAAGTCTTGGGAGCGGTCAAAAAATACGGTTTGGAAGATGCCTTTGATGGCATTATCCTGGATATTATCCATGTGCTGGAATATGTTTGGGCAGCCGCGGCTGCCGTTTTTGGCGAGCAGTCCAAGCTGCGCACGCCTTGGGTCAGGGATATGCTCACGGACTTGCTCAACAGCAAAACGCAAAAAGTCATTGATGATTTAGTGGCTATCCGGGATAAGACAAAATTATCCAAAAGTAAAAGCCAACAGCTGAACAAAGCCATTACCTATTTTACCAACCATCAGCATAAGATGGACTATCTGGCTTTTATCAAGAAGGGATACCCCATAAGCTCAGCTATGGCAGAGTCCACTTGTGGGCATTTGGTCAAAGAGCGTATGGAGCAGAGCGGCATGCGGTGGAGCAGCGACAGTGCCCAAAAAGTGATGGATCTAAGAGCTGTAAAATTAAATGGCGACATGGAGGATTTTGTCCAGTTTGTCGTTGGCTCAGAACGCAAAATCCGCCTCCGGAAAATGGCGGCATAATAGATGCCCCGCTTTTTTGTCACGCACTC
>NZ_VOOR01000126.1 GCF_007993045.1 Phaeodactylibacter luteus | reverse complement strand
GCTCGTTTTGATATATCTTCTTAAAGTCCATGCACAGAAGATACAAAATTTTCGCGCACGTGAGCGCGCGGTCAGAATTTTCTGTACATTTGGTTCAATGAATGTTTGACAACATACCTTTGATGCTTTCCAGTCACATGGACTACTCCCCACACCATCTCCTAAAGCCAGAATGACTAAATTCCCGTTTTCAATAATCTCAAATTCACAAAAATCACCGTTCCTTTTTTTGTGTGGATTCTTATATGACTTTTTCGATATTTCTACTTTCATTTTCTGATTATAGTATGGCACGGCCCGTGCATGAGCCGTGCCGACCGGCGAAAGGCATGGACGTATGCACCTTGTTGGCTGCTGTTAATTCATTTTCCCTTTCTATATTTTTCGATATCGATATATTTCAGTTTGATAAATTCACCATCAAGATGGACAAAATCCTGATCAGTGGTAACTAAAACCATATCAAATGCACTGGCAGTTGCCGCAATCCATAAATCGTTCTTACCCATATTTCTGGATGTAAAATTTCCTTTCTTATCTTTTAATTTACCTTGGCTGTACGCATCTATTTGACCATACAAATCCAGAATCTTACGAATGTTAATATCTATCTCGAGTACTTTGTCGAGCACATTTTGGATACTTTTCTTCCTTCTCTTCCCGTAACCGTACTGGGCGATCAATGAATTAATTTCGCCGATGGTGACTACCGAAACAGCAAGATCGTTACTGCCGTCGAATAATTGATGGTCTCTTTCAATACGTCTGGCGATATCCGCACTACGGCTATAAATTATCAGCACATTGGTATCCAATAAATAGTCCACTCCTTTCTATTTTATCGCTTCAAGTAGCTCATCTAATGTCACATCATCCCAATCTATAGCATCTGCCTCGACCCTGAATTCTTCATATGTACAAGGACTGTAATTCTGTTCTTTTTTCAATTGCTCCAGGGTTACTGCTTCCCTTATTCCCTTGACTCCTTCCATGAAGGCCGGTCGAGGTTTTTCTTCTTCCTTTTTATGTGCCTTATTATAAAGTACCTCCTCAAGCTCTTTTCGGATCACCTTCAAGGTCTCAATGTCCTCAACTTGTATGAGGATCTCGAAAATATCCGACCTTATCTCTTTTGCTTTATTCATTTTTACCGCTGTTTACTCAGATACAAGATAATCGTTGCCAAAGATATTTACAAACTCTGTTCACCTATAGTTCCATCCTAAATATAATCCATTGATTTTCAGTTTATTTATTCTTTCTCATCTGCTGTTTGTCATGTCGAGGGTTGGATCTAATAGCAGCCAACTCTGTAATATCCGCCTTATCCCCCCAATTTGTTGCGCTTTTTCCAGGCTTTGCATAGCGCCCAGCGCGCCACACTATACCCCAGGCAATGCTACAAAATACAAAAAATCACAATGCCGCCTGCGTGGCAATAGGGGGAAACTAGCCGGCGGTGGGGCATCAAGGCTGGCCGGAAGGAAAATGCTGGGATACAGCCCCCTCGGGCTGATGCTTTTTGCTGGCGGTTTTGCTGGCCTTCTGCACAGCTGCATGGCAATGGCTGGGCGCTGTGCAGTCTTGCTCTTTCCTTTTATCTGGACTTCAGGGTGTACAGATCTGGACTGATACTAATAGTATTCAGAACCGCCCGGAAAGCCCGGTACCGCTGTCGCGGTTCGC
>NZ_VOOR01000125.1 GCF_007993045.1 Phaeodactylibacter luteus | reverse complement strand
TAATTTTTGATATTTTTAATTCTCCAGCAATAGACTGCATCCTAAACTCTTGCTTGCCCATTGATATATTTTCTTTTTCACAATCCTCTACAGTTTCTTGTATTAAATAATCAACCTCGCAAGCTATCAAGCCATATCTTTTTGACAACCTAACCTCCTTCAACGTATGATTCGTAATTACGCCCTGCAACCTTTTTTCTTTTTGGTTCAGATACCTATTTGACGAGGTTTTTTTTCCAATTTCATTTGTTATTCTAGCTCCTTCTTGGCATTCCAAGTATTCTATTTTATCGAGAAAAAGCAATTGAAGTTGTGCCCAATTCTTATCGTCAAGCAACCGGTAAAATTCTCCAATTTTATCAAGTACTTCTTTTTTCGTAATCCCATCTGTAGATTTGTCTATCCCCTTTTTTCTTGTTTCAAACCCTATGGCTATATCGCTATATTTATCCAAATACAGAGAATAAGATTTCATTATTTGTTCTGCCAATTCACCTGACTTGCCCGAGTATGAATTAAATCTTATTATTAACAAACTATCATCAATCTCATCTCTATTTATCTTAATCCCCCTCTCGTTAGGTGTGTTTATTTTGGTTAAATCTCTGACCTCCTTTTCAATTACAGGTGTAACTTCTCCATGAATCCATAATTCTACTCGAGTCTTCATTTCTTTCTTTTTTTGCTCATAGCGCGACCCGTTGTGCGCATTATTTACAGTTTTTCGATTTCTTCTTTACTCAGTCCCGTTGATTTCATTATCACATCAATTGACACACCACTTCTCTTTAGTTCTCTAGCAATTTCCAGAGTTCTTTTTTCTTTCCCTTCCTCAATCCCATCTTCTCTAGATGTATCAACAACATTCTTGATATCTCTGTAATATTTCAAGCTCTCTTCGTATGCCACCCTTTCTTCTAGTGAAAACTTCGCTATTTCTGCTGTATCAAATAATTTTTGAAATATCCGGTCTTGTAATTGTTGGGGCCTATCTTGTAGTTCTGATAAATGACGGAATACATATAACCACTTTTCAAAGTGATCATCTAGCTCATCTTGTGTTTTTTTGAATTTTGGAAGTTCAATGTAGATGAATTTTAGCTTATCGTAAAACACTTCACATCTTTGATTTTTAAGTTCAATTAAATGGAGTAATTCATCTTCATTCTTATGATCATCGAATATAAAATCAAGTATTCCTACTGTATATACAGGGTCTTGCTTGAAATCCCAATCTCCCTTTTTGGCTTGTTCCTGAATTGGGAAAGAAGAATAGTAGATACTTCTATCCTTGAAATAATTTTGTTTTGCTTTCTGTACTTCAACTATAAATCTCTCTCCTGATTCACCAATACAGTATAGGTCAAATATTGCTTTTCTATCTAATTCGGCTTGTCCTAAATGTTCATTTCTTGAGTAGTTCAAATCCTTGATTTGGTGCTTTTCCGGTAGTATTTGGTTTAGGAAATCAATTAACAAGTCTTTGTTGGGCTCAGTCCCGAAAAGTTTCTTGAACCCAAAATCGGTCAATGGATTTATATACCTACCAGTCAAATTACTCATTATCAATTAGTTATTTTCGTTATAGCGTATCAAGCTATACAAAAATAACCAATTTTACAGAGACTTGGTTTCTATTGACAGATCAAAACAATTTGATTTGAATCTTAAGTGGTATGACTCATTTTTTTTGCGC
>NZ_VOOR01000124.1 GCF_007993045.1 Phaeodactylibacter luteus | reverse complement strand
AATAGTATAAGCCCCCAGTCCAAAAATCTCACCTGTGAACTCACTTTCCTCTCCAAAATAAATCAAATTGACTTGGTCATTATTACCAAAGGTCGTCTTGGAAGAATAAGAGGGCTTGAGTCCCCATTTTATTTCGGTTTGTTCGTTCCAGTCACACAAACTCTGATTTACAATAGCTCTCAATTCTGCATTCCCACTCATGTTTGTGGATAGCGAAAACTCTAAAATGCCATCAGCATTTCCATCACCTTGTGGTGTGTCTGCCAAATCAACAGGCTGGGAGGTCAAATTACTTACCGTTCGGAAATTATAAACGGAATAATCCACAAACAAGAAATCATCAGATTCTGCTGCGGCTCCTCCATTTGGCAACTCGACTGAAAACAAACCACTAACTGCCGTAAGGCCAGAAAAATCACTATCCGCTGACGGTACTTTTACCTGGATCATATTTTCTGTCCATACCTCAATATCGTCTTCTGAAGTTTCAACGCCTCCTGAAATCAGGTTTTCATCTCTAAACTTTATTGTTCCTTTTGTATCACCAAACCCCATTCCGATTATTGTTAAAATCTCTCCTGTTCCCGCTGAAATATGGTGTGGATTAGCATCATCTTCGCTGGAAAAATCACTAATCATGGGGCCACCCAGTACATTTGTAGGATGTGACAATTTTATCTTGGAAAAAGGGACGTACTCTCCTATGTTTTCATCATAAAACATACTTTCATTCGACATCAGAAATTCGTCAAACGATATAGTACCGATGGCCATAATATTTTCAATATCAATAACGACATGGAGAAACTTTTCCTGTGACTGAGAAATCGGATAAAGTTCTGATGGCGAAGAAGCAGAATTTATAGCTATTTTCACCATGTCGGCATCAAAGTCGCTCAAATCCAAAGTATAGATTGGATTCTCTATCACGTCTTCTTTTGAGGCGGCCAGCTTTTCATTTTCAATCACAGAACTGCCAAATGCTTCGGTGGCATATTTTAGAAAAACATCAGAAGCAGCAAACTTTATTCCATCTTGGTTAGAACGTACAAAAATGTCAAATTCTACTTCACTCCCTCCATTTAACTGTACATTTTGGAAGGTAAACTCCATAATGGTATCAACTTGAGAGAACAAACTAAGGTTGTCTTCAAGCCAATTCTCAATGTGACTTTCAAAGCCATTACTGCCATATTGGAACGGGCTTCTCCTTGTTGCTTGTTCAACTGGTTCAAATAGTTCTTGCCATACATTGCCATATTCTTTGTGTATGTCACGGGCTTGAACGCCATTAAGTTTGAAGTCATAAAGTACCAAACCCGACATACCATTCAACATTAGGAAAATATCTTCTCCTTTACCTGAATTGTCAAAATGCTTACAGAAAAAGACCCCTTCTTGGCCAATAGAAAAGGATACGCCATGAGAAATTTGATATACTGTAGAATCCATGATTCCACCATGAGTAATCAAATCAACAACCTGCGGAACATCGCCTTTAAAGCTCCGAGATACTTCAATTCTGTTTTTGGTAAAAACCTTGTTTCTCTGGCTATTCCAAAAGCTGGTTTTCTCAATAACTTTTCCTTCAAATACATACTCAGCACTTAAAGTCCTTTCCGACAAATCTTCCTTTTGAGCGTTCAAATTCAAAGCACTCACAAGAATAATTGCTAAAACCTTTACCGTTAATAGTCTCATCTTTTGTTTGTTTTATGGTTTTTAATTTAATGAGGCAC
>NZ_VOOR01000123.1 GCF_007993045.1 Phaeodactylibacter luteus | reverse complement strand
AAGGCTATGATGTCCATGCCTCCTAAACGTCGGCACGGCACATAGCCAGACCGTTCTGCCCAATTAAAAAAGAAAAACAAAGAAAAGATGAAGAGAATACCATTCATCGGAATACTGATAATTATGGCGATAAGAGGAATTTGTCAACCGTCGACCAATATACCCGGAATAGAAATGCCAAAGCCACCGCAACCTGCATCCCTTGCCCCGAATGTGGTAATCGGTTTTCCGAACACAAGCACAGGGGCAAACCCATTCGTAAGCCCACAGACTCAACAGCAAAACCAAATGCTGATACAAGAAGCAATGCGGAACGAACAACAAAGAAAGTTGCAACAGCAGCAGTTTTTGGCGGAGATAGAAAACGATATGAAGCCAAAGACCATCCGCTACGAATTCTCCGACCAGAGCCATATAGCGGGGACGGAACATTTCCGAAACGCCTTTGCCGAAATTGACCAGATGCTGAAAGGTGAAATACCGATGAGCCTCAAAAGGGCGGTGTTCCTGACCGAAAACGCTTATCTCGACAATCGAATACAATATGACTGGTTCGAATATGATATTTCAAGCGATGTAGAGGTCGCCAATTCCCTGATTGAACAAGCGGGCTACGACAAGGGAAACCCGACCGCCAAAAAGTGGGCATTACAGCAATTGATGTCTGACACGATTTATTTCAGGGACGAAAAAGGCGCCGTGACCTATACCCATTTGCCCTACCAATACGACTTTGAAGACCCGTGGGGCAAGAAGGACTGGACAAAGCAGTTTGTGATGAAACTGACCAGCAGCAAAAAAGGACAATGCCATTCGATGCCGCTTTTGTATTTGATATTGGCGGAGGACCTGGGTGTTGAGGCTTGGCTTTCGTATTCGCCTTCCCACTCTTACATCAAGCTGAAGGACGGAAAAGGCAACCTGCTGAACTACGAGACGACCAACGGCTATTACACAACTGATGTTTGGGTGCAGAGTTCGGGTTACATCAAGGCGGAGGCATTGCGGAGCAGAATTTATATGGATACGATGTCAAGAAAAGAAGTGGTTGCCGCTACACTTGCGGATTTAGCCAAAGGGTATGCGATAAAATATGGTTTCGACCAATTCGTATTGGACTGCCTGGATAAAGCATTGGAACACAACCCGAACAATGTTTACGCCCTGCAACTGCGTTCTGATTATCAGACGTATTTGTTCTTCTACGTCCTCGAGCAGTTGGGCAGGCCGCCCGTGGAAGAGTTGCCGAATTATCCAAAAGCCAACGAACTGTTTTTTAAAGTGCACGAAATATATGGACGGCTTGATGCCCTCGGTTTTGAACAGATGCCGGAAGAGGTTTACCCAAAGTGGCTTCAATCGTTCGAGACCGAAAGAGAGAAACAGCCTGTTCAAATCATTAGACCATAAAACTTTGCAATCATGAAGCATTTATCCGCACTTGTTTTTGCCCTTCTGTTTTGGGGCAGCCTCACGGCACAGCACGAACCGATACAGCCTTATGAAGAACTCCGCATCAAGGTAAAGGTGCTAACATTGAGCAACGGAAAATATCAGGAGAGTTTCCCCAACGACACCTTGCAGCGCATCGGCTCGGTCTTGTTCGACCGTGTGACGGGCGAGGTTGTTAGCGTAATTATTAGTGACACTCTATACGGTGAATATGACCTGAAACCAGAGGTGGTGAGCAGGTGGCTTTCGCCCGACCCGCTGGCACATGAATATGTCAGCATTTCGCCCTATGCTTATGT
>NZ_VOOR01000122.1 GCF_007993045.1 Phaeodactylibacter luteus | reverse complement strand
ATGCTACCCCAGTAATAGATGGGGCGGTCAATGTCCCTGCCGGGAACCGGATGCCGAAATTGCTCGTCGACAGGACAGAGCTGCCGGAATAATCCGTGTACCCCACAAAAGATACCGTCTGCGGGTCGCCAGGGTCGAGCAGTATGCCGAAGGTTATGTTCTGCGAAACACCTATACTGAAGGTGCCGAGGAACAGAAATAGGGCGGCTATTATCCGCCGGGTCGTCATGCCATGCATAGTTGTCGTCTCTTTTAAGAAGCTATGAATAATGAATTTTCAGTTTTGACCGTATTGATGGGCCTGACGGGCTGCCCCGTCAGGCCCTCTCGTTTACTCCCCGGCAGGCAGCGGCAGCTGCTCTATCAGGTTGAAGGTCACGATGTTCGAGCTGTTCAGCGGTGATGGCACCGACACGTTGAATATCGGGTCCACATCGTTGTTGAAACCTGTGTATTTGGTTATGCCATCGAGGTTGACGTCGGTAGCCCGGTAGCCGCTCAAAATGTAGGACTGCAGCTGGCCAGGGTTGCCCACAGCGTTGATGATGGCTTGGTAGTTGATGTCCGGGTCGTTCGACTGCCCGGCATAGTTCACCTGCCCGTTGAAGTTCGTATTGCCAAGGTACAGCGCGTAAGCCCCTTCTACTACCGCCTGCTCGAAACCGTCGAACTGCGGTATGCGGTGATAGAAGTCTGAGCCCGTGTCCGTAAAGTCCACTACCGCTGGCACACTGCTCAAAGCCACAGGGGATGAGGTCATTGCGCCAAGGTGGTTGCGGTGGCGTACCGATACAAAGTAGCTGCCGTCGAGCGGCCCCACAAACTGTAGCGCAGAGCTGCCGTCTGTATCTACTATGTCTCCGTCCCGCTGCAGCAGGGCAGACCGCGTTGCGATCACCTGTGCAGAATCAGACGCGGAGCGGAGTTCTACAAACACCCAGTCTACTATCGCATCCTGGCCGTTGTCCGTTAGCACGCTTGCCGAGATAGACTCTCCACCCCCACTGCCGCGGTGTTCGAAGCTGGCCAGCCCGGAGTAAGGCTCTACCGTTGGGATATAGCCTTCCGTGCGCAGGTCATCACGCATAATCAGGCCGCCGCCGTTGCCCAGCAATGCCCCTTGCAGGAGCGCACGTGGGCGCAATTGCAGTACGTTCTCCGAAACTGTGATCGTCACTATTGCTGCATCGCACAGGTTGGGCGTGCCGCCATCGCAATAGTTGTACTGGAACACATCTGTCCCAAGGTAACCTGCGTTCGGCATGTACGTAAAGCTGCCATCTAAGTTCAGGCTCAGCGTGCCATTGAACGGCCCGCCAATTAGCGTGACTTGCGTGAATGGGCCATCTGTACTGTCATCGTTGGCTACTACCGAGCCCGTGAGCGTGCCCCCAGAGATAACCGTGAACATATCATTCACAGCATCGGGAGGTAGGTTGATAGATGTGTCCGGCCCGTCCGTACAATCTGGACAGTCCGGGGTCGGGTCTTCCGGGTTCGTTACCACAACCGTGTTGGTCAGGCCGCCCGTGAAGTCGGCAGGCACGTCCACGTTCACCGTGTAGGTCACTACCGCCCCGTTGGACATGTTCGTGATCAACTCACTGAAATCGCCCGTGCCCGAAGCGTTCGCCAGCGTCGCTGTGCCGGTCGTCACTACCGCCGTCCAGCTGCTGATCGTTGTGCCCGCAGGCGCCATATCTGCTACCGTTACGCTGCTCGCTGCGCTCGGCCCGTTGTTCGTCACCGTGATGGTGTAAGGCACCGTTGTGCCCGGCACGTAGGTCGTCGTGTTGTTCGTCTTCACCGTCGTGATGTCCGATACCTCGTCCGGTGTGTCCGGGCCGTCCGTACAATCTGGGCAGTCCGGC
>NZ_VOOR01000121.1 GCF_007993045.1 Phaeodactylibacter luteus | reverse complement strand
CGGCTGCACGGCGACCGCGACGGGCACGGTGAGCGGGGGCAGCGAAATAACACTTTCCTTAGCCCCAGCCCATTTGTCATGTGCTGGGGATGAAAACGGGGTTATCGTTAGTACCGTGAACGGGGGGAGCGAGCCGTACAGCTACCTTTGGAGCAATGGCAGCACACAGCCCGACATCAATAATTTATCAGCGGGCATTTATTCCTTGACTGTTACAGACCAAACGGGCTGTTCGGTTTCGGCACAAGCAGTGGTATCGGCCCCTACAGCCATTGTGGTATCTGTTACAACGGCTGCGGCTGTAGGCAGTACCGGTGGCACAGCCGAGGCTAATGCTACAGGCGGCACTTCACCTTATACTTATTCTTGGAGCAATGGTGCAATGGGAAATGAAGTTTCTGGCTTGCCAGCTGGAACCTACACCGTGACCGTATCCGACGCGAATGGCTGTACTGGAACGACAACCTTTCAAATTGAAACCGATGAGCCAGTAGCTTGCACGTCGAGGGGGCAGTCTACCCAATACGAGTGGATAGACCGGGTGCAAATAGGTGGCTTTGAGCACCAAAGCGGCAACAACGGAGGCTTAGGCGCATTTGGGAATATGATTGTGGGTTTGCCTTTGGGCGAAAGCCAGGAAGTGGTGTTAGAACCGGGGTATGCAGCCTTCACATTCAATGAATACTGGCGCATCTGGATAGACTGGAATCAGGACGGCGATTTCTTGGATGCAGGCGAACTGATGTTTCAGGCAGGCCCTTCCAATACGGCTGTGAGCGGAGCAATAACCGCTCCTGAGGGTACTGCCGAAGGCACTTATGCCATGCGCATCTCCATGAAATACGGAAGCCCCGCAGGCCCCTGCGACCTGATCCCTTACGGAGAAGTGGAGAACTACTCCGTGCAAGTTGCTGCAAGCCTGGGGTATTGTGAGGTGGGCGCAGTAAGTTCGGGGTCAGAATGGGTGGAAAGAGTAGTGCTGGGCAGTATTGACAACCTGTCGGGGAATGATGGCGGATATGGGGATTATACGAGCCTTTCCCATCCGGTAGCCCCCGGGCAGGAAGTAGCGCTTACGCTTACCCCAGGGTTTACGAGCTCCCCTTTTCCAGAGACTTGGCGGGTTTATGCCGATTTTAATCAAGATGGTGATTTTGATGACGACGGTGAGGTGGTCTATGCTCGGAATAATTATCCCTTCCCAACTTCTGGCACATTTACCATCCCGGAGAACACCCTGCCGGGGCTGGTCCGTGTCCGTGTCGTGATGAATTATGGGCAAGCAGCCGGGCCCTGCGGAGCTTTCCCCTGGGGGGAAGCAGAAGATTACACCTTGGATGTGCAGGGGCAAGGGCGGTTTGCACAGATCGGCACTCAGGCGATAGGCGCTGGGCTGCCAGCTGAGATGGATGTGGAGCAACCGGCGAGCGAGACAGAACGCCTTAGTGGTAACGTTTATCCTAACCCCGCAGTGGGACAAGCCTTACTGGAGTTGAAACTGCCGGCGGCAGGTGGAGTAGACATTTATCTCTATGATCATTTAGGGCGCAGGCTGCAGGTGCAGCGGATGAACCTTGGCGTAGGGGTGCAGCAGGCCACTTTAGACTTGAGCGGCTTGCCAGCTGGGAATTACCGGGTGGCAGCTGTTGCAGCAGGGAGGGTATGGTCTGCCCCGCTGATGGTTTTGCGAGAGTAGGCTAGCCTTGGGGCGGTTTTGCCTGCAAAAATTAGGTATCAGATTTTGGCCGCCGTGGGGGGCAAGCCCCCTTCGGCGGCACTTTTTTGACAGACAAAGGTACAGGCGGATCCCAAACAGGCTGTTATGCTTGAGTTGTTGAGAAGAGCAGTGCTTGAGCTTGGCGTATTCCAGGCAGGTGTTTGGAGCA
>NZ_VOOR01000120.1 GCF_007993045.1 Phaeodactylibacter luteus | reverse complement strand
AGATATGAATCAAGACACACGCGTACAAAAATGGAAGGCCCTACTGGCCGAGCAGGCCACTTCTGGGCTGAGCAAGAAGGCCTTTTGTGAACGAGAAGGCATCAATGCAGCCACTTTTTATTATTGGCAGCGCCGTCTGGCGGGACACGTTCCAGATGAAGGGGCCGGCTTCCTTCGCATCCGTCCCCGGGCGGCGCACGGACCCCGGGCGGCACATGAAGTAGTAGTGTGCCTGGCCGGTCAGGAGCTGCGCCTGCGCAGCGGTTCGCCAGCGACCCTTGCTCAAATCATACAACACCTGGATCATGCTTAGTTTTTCTTCTCGGCAACGGTATTTCCTCTACGGTGGGGCCACAGATATGCGCAAGGGCTTTTCGGGGCTGAGCGGCCTGGTGCGGGCGCATATGGGCCAGGAATTGATGAGCGGCGACGTATTCATTTTCGTGAACCGACGCCGCGACCGCATTAAGCTGCTGATGTGGGATGTAACAGGCTTTGCCCTGTATTACAAACAGCTGGAGCAGGGGACTTTTGAGCTGCCCCTGGCGGCCCGTGAAGGGACGGCCGAGCTAAGCTGGCCGGAGCTGGTGCTAGTGCTGGAAGGCATCGAATTAAAATCCATAAAAAGGCGTAAAAGATACCGCCACGGTGCCTGATTTTGCTGCCTTTTCCGTATCTTTTCACCAATGAATGCAACCGTTTCCATAGCAGAATACGAGGCCGTTTTGGCCGAAAATGCGCAGCTCAAATTCCGTTTGGAGAAGTTGGAGCGTATGCTGTTTGGGCGTAAGAGCGAACGCTTTGTAGCGGATGCGCCACCGGCCGGGCAGCTCAATATGTTCGCTGCCGGCCAAGAGGCCGGAGCGGAGGGGGCGGAGATGGCCCCCTTGCGGGAAAAGATCAGCTACGAGCGCAATAAGCCGGTGGCAAAAAAGAAGCACCCCGGGCGCACCCCGCTGCCGGAGCATTTCCCGGTAGAAGAAAAGACCCTGGAACCGGAAGAAGATACTACGGGCATGGTGCGTGTTGGCGAGCACATCACCGAGTACGTGGAATATACACCGGCGGAGCTGAAGGTCGTCCGGCTGATCCGCCCCAAATACGCCAGGCCCAATACGCGGGTGGATGGAAACACCGGTTTTGTCTGTGCACCGCTGCCTAGCCGCCCCATTGAAAAGAGTATTGCCTCGGCTAGCCTGCTAGCTCACATTGTTGTCAGTAAATACATCGATCATTTGCCTTTTTACCGGCAGATCGAGCGTTTTAAGCGCAATTATGACTGGCCGGTCCACAAATCGACCATCAATAGCTGGTTTGTAGCCGTTTGCACCCTGCTTAAGCCCCTGTACGAAGCCCATCGGCAGCAGATACTGGGACAGGCCTATCTGCAAGCCGACGAATCAAAAATAAAGGTCTTGACTAAAATCCTCAAAGACAAGGACGGCAACCTCATCAAAGTAGATACCCGCAAAAAGGGCAGTAAGCAGATGCTGGGCTGGATGTGGGCTGTGCGCAGCCCGCAGACCGGGCAGGTGCTGTTTGTCTATGAAGATAATCGTGGCCAGAAGGCCGCCAATACTGTATTGAGCGGCTTCCAGGGCGGCTTCTTACAGACCGACGGGCTGGGCTCCTACAACCAGATCGCTGCACGTGCCGATGTAGAACGCCTGGGCTGCTGGGCACATGTGCGGCGTAAGTTCTTCGAAGCCCTGGGCAATGATGAAAAACGGGCCCAGCATGCTCTGGGGCTCATCCAGCAGATCTATGGCCACGAACGCAAGACCGCAGGATATACCCCTGAAAAGCGTAAAGCCTACCGGGAAGAGCATCTGCGGCCCTTGTTCCAGGAGTTCAAAGACTGGCTGGATGAGCAGTGCGTCTATGTCACCCCCAAAAGTGCGATCGGGCAGGCCTTCACCTATGCCCAAAATCAATGGCCCACTTTAGTGGCCCTGTTCCAGGACGGCCGCCTGCTCATCGATAATAACCATATCGAGAACAAAATCCGGCCCCTGGCCTTGGGCAGAAAGAACTA
>NZ_VOOR01000012.1 GCF_007993045.1 Phaeodactylibacter luteus | reverse complement strand
CAGGCCCCTATCCTTGCGGAGGGGGCAAGCAAAAAAAGCGACAATCTGTTTTGGCGCCCGTGCGCTTAGCCTTCCACCAAGGTACCAATGGCATCGCCCTGTACAATCCGCTTCAGGTTTTCGGGCCTACCGATATCGAATACGATGATGGGCAGATTGTTCTCCCGGCAGAGGGTAAAGGCGGTCATGTCCATTACACTAAGTCCAAGGCTGATGACCTTGGCAAAGGTAAGATTGTCAAATTTGGTAGCGGTAGGGTCCTTCTCGGGGTCTGCGCTATAAATGCCATCGACGCGAGTCCCTTTGAGGATGACATCGGCATTGATCTCATTGGCCCGCAGCGCAGCGGCGGAGTCTGTGGTGAAGTAAGGGCTTCCGGTGCCTGCGGAAAAGATGACCACCCTGCCTTTTTCAAGGTGGCGGGTAGCCCTGCGGCGGATGTAAGGCTCAGCGATCTGCTTCATTTCTATAGCAGAGATGAGGCGGGTATAAACGCCTAAACCTTCGAGGGCACTCTGTAGGGCCATGCCATTGATGACAGTAGCCATCATGCCCATATAATCGCCCTGCACCCGCTCGATGCCCGACTCTGCAGCCTGAAGCCCACGGTAGATATTGCCGCCGCCAATGACGACCGCGACCTGAACGCCGAGGCCGAGGAGCTCTTGGATCTGATGAGCGTAGTGGCTGAGCATATTGGAATCTATCCCAAACCCCTGATCGCCCATGAGGGATTCACCACTGAGCTTAAGTAAGATACGGCGGTATTTTAGCGTTGGCATGACGTATAGTTTATTCGGTTGGAAAGGCGGCTGGCAGCCGGGGCGAAAGATAAGCGATTTCCGGTGTGGAAACCGAGAGGGAAGGGCAAAGAAAAAGGCGAATTAGCAAGCTAATTCGCCTTTTTCAAAGCGCTTAACCGAGTGCTACGTGCTTGAAGTCCGTAACCGTCAGTTCTTTATCGATGCTCTGCAGGAAACCCGCAACAGACAGGCTGTTGTCTTTAACAAACTGCTGATTGAGCAGGGTATTCTCTTTGAAGAACTTGTTGAGCTTGCCCAGGGCGATCTTCTCGACAATCTGCTCCGGCTTGCCTTCTTGGCGCGCCTGATCCTTGCCGATTTCGATTTCCTTGGCGATCGTATCCTGATCGACACCGTCTTTGTCCAGTGCAACCGGCTTCATGGCAGCTACCTGCATGGCCACATCGCGGCCAGCATCGTAGGCCGCCTCGCTAGCTTGGTTCAGGCCTACGAGTACAGCTGCTTTGTTGCCCATGTGGATATAAGGGCTGATCATAGTGGCTTCGAGCTTTTCGTAAGCCGCCAGTTCGATCTTCTCGTTGATCTTACCGACCAGCTCCGTGACGCGGTCAGCCAATGGGAGCCCGCCCATATCAATTTTGAGGAGGTCTTCCAGAGTATCCGGGAAGTTAGCCAGAGCCAGCTCAGCCGCTTTGTGGGCAAAACCGCTGAAGTCTTCGCCTTTGGCCACGAAATCGGTTTCGCAGCTCAATTTGACGATGATGCCCTTGGTTTTGTCATCAGATACCAGTGCCACGACTACTCCTTCGTTGGCTTCGCGGTCTGCACGCTTTGCAGAAACCTTTTGGCCTTTTTTCCGAAGCAGCTCGATGGCTTTATCGAAATCGCCCTCCGCTTCAGCGAGGGCTTTCTTACAATCCATCATACCAGCCCCCGTCATCTCACGCAGTTTTTTGACGTCGGCAGCAGAAATGTTTGCACTCATCGGTAGTTATATTGTAGGTGGTGAAAAATACAGCAGACAGCTTGTATCAGTCAACTGCCGGAGTGCTTATGTAGCGCTCCGGCAGTATGATGAATTTACTTCGTGCTGGCTTCTTTCTCTGATTTGGAAGACTCACGCTCCTTGAGCCCCTGACGGATGCACTCAGCCATATAATTGGTGATAATGGCGATAGATTTAGAAGCATCGTCGTTGGCCGGGATTGCAAAATCAACCTGGGAGGGGTCGGAATTGGTATCGACCATGCCGAAAGTCTTCAAGCCGAGCTTGTGCGACTCAGCCACGGCAATGTGCTCGTGGTGAATGTCAACGATAAACACAGCAGAAGGCAGGCGGTTGAGGTTGGCGATACCACCGAGTACGCGCTCCAGCTTGTTGCGCTCCCGGGTAAGGGTGAGGCGCTCCTTCTTGGTCACATTTTCCAGTGTGCCATCTTGGAACATCCGGTCGATGTTGTTCATCTTTTTGATAGAACGGCGGATGGTGGAGAAGTTCGTCATCATACCTCCCAGCCAGCGGTCGGTGACAAAAGGCATGCCTACGCTGCGTGCAGCGTCTGCTACGATTTCGCGCGCTTGCTTTTTGGTCGCTACGAACATAATTTTCTGGCCTTTGCGGGCCATATTGCGGGCTGCGTTGCCTGCACGCTCGAGTCCTTCCAAGGTGCGGTTGAGGTCGATGATGTGGATCCCTTTACGCTCCATGAAGATGTATGGTGCCATTTTGGGGTTCCACTTTCTTTTGAGGTGGCCAAAGTGCACACCCGCATCCAACAAATCTTTATAGGTGGGCTTTTCCATTTTCTTAATCTGAATTTGAGTGTCACAGGGCAAAGCCCTGCTGAAAAACAATGATTAACGCTTAGAGAACTGGAAGCTCTTACGTGCTTTCGGCTTACCGTACTTCTTACGCTCAACCGCGCGGGAATCACGAGTGAGGTACTTTTTGGCCTTAAGCGGCTTGCGGAAGTCTTCGTTGAGCTTCACCAGCGCGCGGGCAATGCCCATGCGGATGGCCTCGGCCTGCCCTTTGAAACCGCCACCGTTAACGTTGATCTTCAGATCGTAGATGTTCTCCACTTCTACCGTTGAAAACGGGTCCGTAATATTATATTGGATGTGAGTCTGGGGGAAGTATTCCTTGTAGTCTTTGCCGTTGATCAAGATCTTGCCTTCACCTTTTTTGAGGTAAACGCGGGCAACAGAGGCTTTCCTTCTCCCTATGGCATTGATCATTTCCATATTTATCGAGATTGTCCTGTCTGGTTAGTTAATTAAAGTTCCAGCTTTTCCGGCTTCTGTGCTTCGTGCGGATGCTCTGCCCCTTCATAAACGAAGAGCTTCTTGTACATCGCGCGGCCCAGGCGGTTCTTTGGCAGCATGCCCCGCACAGCCAGCTCTACTACACCGATCGGCTTCTTAGCCAGCATTTCGCGTGCGGTGCGTGACTTCTGCCCACCGGGGTAGCCAGAATAGCGCTGATAAACTTTGTCGTCGAGCTTGTTGCCGGTAAAACGGATTTTATCGGCGTTGATAACGATTACGTAATCGCCAGTATCAACGTGAGGGGTGTAAGAAGCTTTGTGCTTACCGCGCAGGACAGAAGCGATCTTGCTGCACATGCGGCCAACTACTTCTCCTTCGGCGTCGATAACGAACCACTTACGCTCTACTTCCTCTTTTTTCGCTGATTGCGTCTTATAGCTTAGCGTATCCACTTTGATAAGGATTTAAAATTGTGATCAAATGACCCCGGAGAAGTTGGCGGCTCAGCTTACTGCTGTCGCTTTTGCCCGGGTGCTTGAAAAACTAGGGCCTGGAGCATCTTCCCAAACCCTGAAATAATGCTGATCGGGCTGCCCTTTTCAAGGCAGGTGCAAAGGTAAATCTCTTTTGCCCAATAAACAAGCAATTATTTGAAAAAATTGCTTTCTCGATTTTATAACTCCCTGAAAAACAGTGAAAATATCGCACAGCTGTTTTCAACACCTTGCTACTGACCGGCACGGCCTGCACCTGCTGTGCCAAGGTTTTGCCACTGAAAAAACTGCCGCAGCGCCAAAGCACAGCACAAACACCCCATAAGCCCCTTTTACGCCGAATATCACGCCGAGCCTTGCCGCCCCCCCCCTGTGCTTTGCGCCCGGCCCCTAAAGCCAGCCACCGGCCCTGACGCTTTGCCATTCGCCCCTAAGCCAAGCACAGCAAGGGCCGAGCGCCTACCTTTGGCACATCAACAGGCGCAAACCAGATTGTCGCTTTTTTTTGGTGGGCCTGCCCCCTCCGTAAGGATAGGAGCCTGCCCCTGCCAGTGGGCAGGTGCCGCTATGCTCCGGGGCTCGCTGTCCGCTCGGCCCTGTCGGGCTTGCCACCCCTTCGCAGCGCTAGGCCAATGCCAGGCAAGTGCTCTAAAGCGCTCTTAAACGCCTGCGACATCTTGGTTCACGCCCCATCAATATTTACACATTTCATTTCAACTTGGTCTTACCTTATGGAAAAGAAAACCCTTATTGCCGCCTTCACCATCGCCTTATTTTTCCTGGCCGACTACGGCTGGCCCCTCATTGGCTACTCCGGGGGACAGGAAGGGCTGTTGTACGTAGCCGTGAAACTGCTCAACCGCAGCTTTTGGTACATCCTCCTGCCCATAGCTGCACTCGCCCTGCTGTACCGGGGCAGCCCTCAACCGGGCAACATGCTGGGGCTTCAAAAAGGGGCTCGGGAAGGGCTTCAGATGGCCTTCCTTTCTACCCTGCCTATGCTGCTAGGGCTGGGCGGCTTGGCCAACTTCAATGCAACCTGGCAGTGGGAGCCCTTTATCCTCTCCGTAGCCCTCGCAGCCTTTAGCGAAGAGATCCTCTACCGCGGTTTCCTCTTCGGGCAGCTCCACCGCCAAGCCGGTTGGCCGTTTGCCCTAGCAGCTGGCTTTGGGGCTGTTGTCTTTGGGCTTGGGCACCTGTATCAGGGGCATGGCTTCTGGGACACCTTCGGCATCTTTGCCGTCACCTTCGCCGGAGGGCTTTGGTTTGCCTGGCTGTACAAAGCCTGGGGGTACAACCTTTGGGTGCCCATCGGGCTGCACTTCCTGATGAATTTCTACTGGATGGTTTTTGAAAGCGGCACCAATGCTTTGGGCGGGGTTTGGCCCAATGTTTTCCGGGCTGCCACCATCGCCATCACGGTGATATGGACGGTGCGCCGGCAAAAAGCAGCCCCCCAATTACAACCGGCGGACTAAAACCTTAAGCCGGTTTGCCCTGTTAGGTTGGCCCGGGCGATGCTCGGGCCAATGCAACAACGACATGCCGCTATCCATACAGACAAGCCCTGCACATGACTGGTTCTCCGCTCAAGGCTGGGCACCGTTCCCGTTTCAGGAAGAAGCATGGGCACAATATGCCCAAGGGCGGAGCGGGCTGGTCAATGCCCCCACCGGCAGCGGAAAAACGTACGCCCTTGCTATGCCTATCTTGCTGCAAGGGCTGCAGGCACAGGAGGCTGCCAAAGGGCTGCAAGCCATCTGGGTCACCCCCATCCGTGCACTGGCCAAGGAGATACAGGGCGCTATCCAACGGGCAGCAGCCGGGTTGGGGCTCGGCTGGCGGGTTGAAATACGCAGCGGGGATACGAGCAGCGCCGACCGGCAAAAGCAAAAGCGCAAACCGCCGGAAATCCTCATCACCACTCCCGAGAGCCTCCACCTCCTGCTGGCCAGCAAAGGCTACCCCAGCTACTTCGGCCAGCTCAGCGCGGTCGTTGTCGACGAATGGCACGAAATGATGGGCTCCAAACGGGGCGTACAAATGGAGCTGGCCCTTTCCCGCCTCAAAGGCTTGCAGCCAAGCCTGCAGGTATGGGGCATTTCCGCTACCATCGGCAATATGGACGATGCCCTGCATGCTCTGCTTGGGCAGGCCTATGCCTCAGGCCGCTATGCCTTGGTCAAAGCAGCAATACCAAAAGAAATCATCATTGAATCTATACTGCCCGATGAGGCAGAACAATTCCCTTGGGCAGGGCACCTGGGCACCAAACTCATCCATAAGCTCTTGCCGATATTGGACAAGAGCACCACCACCCTGATTTTCACCAATACGCGGGCACAGTGCGAAATCTGGTATCAAAAACTGCTCGACGTAGCCCCGGAACTGGCCGGCGCCATCGCCATGCACCACGGGTCTATCAGCCGCGAGCTGCGTGATTGGGTAGAAGAAGCCCTGCACGAAGCCCGCCTCAAAGCGGTTGTCTGCACTTCCAGCCTCGACCTGGGCGTGGACTTCCGCCCGGTAGAGACCGTCATCCAAATTGGCAGCCCCAAAGGGGTAGCCCGTTTTGTACAGCGTGCTGGCAGGAGCGGGCATCAGCCGGGCTTGCCGAGCAAAATCTATTTTGTGCCAACCCATGCCCTCGAACTGGTGGAAGCAGCGGCGCTGAGGCGGGCCGTTGCCAAAGGAGAGCTGGAAAGCCGGCTGCCTTACCTACGCTCTTTCGATGTGCTGGCACAATACTTGGTCACCCTTGCTGTATCTGAGGGCTTCCGGCCGGAAGAGATTTTCCCCGAAGTCAAAAACACTTTTGCCTTCAGCTCCATCACCTCCGAAGAATGGGCTTGGTGCCTAGACTTCATCCGCTCCGGCGGGAAAGCACTGCTGGCCTACGATGAGTACAACAAAGTAGTGGTAACAGACGGGCGCTACCAGGTAGACAGCCGCAGGGTAGCCATGCGCCACCGCCTACAGATCGGCACCATCGTCAGCGATGCCGCTATGCAGGTCAAATATGTGGGCGGCAAATACATTGGCACCATAGAAGAGTGGTTCATTGCACAGCTCAAGCCCGGAGACAACTTTTGGTTTGCCGGGCGGAGCCTGGAGCTCGTCCGTATCAAAGAAATGGTGGTACAGGTGAAGAGAACCCAGCGGAAGACTGGCAAAATACCCAGCTGGCTGGGGGGGAGGCTGCCCTTGTCCTCACAGTTGTCTGCTTCCTTGCGCTATAAGATGGACCAGATCAGCCGGGCAGAGCTGACTGAGCCAGAGCTCGACAACCTTCGCCCCCTCATCAGTGTGCAGCGCGAGCGCTCCCATGTGCCAGCCAGCCACGAGCTGCTTATCGAATACTTCCACAGCCGGGAAGGCTACCATCTGTTGGCCTACCCTTTTGAAGGCAGGGCGGTGCACGAAGGGCTTTCTGCCCTTATCGCCTACCGCATTTCCAAAATGCTCCCCATCAGCTTTACCATTGCTATGAACGACTACGGGTTTGAACTGCTTTCTGACCGCCCTATCCCTATAGAAAAAGCTTTGGAAGAGGGCTTGTTCCGAAGCCAGGGGCTACGGGAAGACATACAGGCCAGCATCAATGCCGCTGAGCTGGCGCGGCGGCGGTTCCGGGACATTGCGAGCATAGCCGGGCTTGTGTTCAAGGGGTTTCCCGGCAAGGCCAAAAAAGACCGGCACCTGCAGTCTAGCGCACAGCTCTTTTTTGAAGTCTTCACGGATTATGACCCCAGCAACCTCTTGCTCTTGCAGGCTTACGATGAGGTCATGGCTTTCCAGCTTGAGGAGGCCCGGCTGCGCATGGCCCTGCAGCGCATCCAAGGGCAGAAGTGCGTGCTGAAAACCCCCGAAAGGGCTACCCCTTTCGCTTTCCCGATCATGGTAGACCGCTTGCGCGAAAAACTGAGCAGCGAAAAACTAGAAGACCGGATCCGGAAAATGAAACTGCAATTGGTCAGGGATTAACCCATAAAGCCGTACCTCAGCAGCCTCCTTTTCCGTAATTTAGGCCTTCGCCAACCAAATAGGTCTAGGCCTGTTCCATAACATCAAAACTCCTTACTGAGCGACTTTAAAACCATAATTATGCAACTAAAGAACTTTACCCTTGTGTGCCTGGCGCTCTGCAGTGCAGCCGCTATAGCTTTTGCTCAAGACCCTCACCCTTCCTGTGAGGGCGACCGCTACCGGGCAGATATATTCGATGACGTGGTGGTGACCACCAACATCCAATTTGGAGAGAACACTACCATTGCCGGCAACACCCAAGCCCTTTTCATGGATGTGTATGAACCTGCGGGGGACGAAGCGGAAAGCCGCCCTGCCGTCGTCATGGCCTTTGGCGGCGCCTTTGTTGCTGGAGAACGGCAGGACCTCGATGGCCTGTGCAGGTCCTTGGCCCGTAAAGGTTATGTGGCGGCTACCATCGACTACCGCCTCTTTGATTTTTTGCTCCCGCTAGACTCCAACCAAATGCACGATGTGGTAGTCAAAGCCATTGGCGATATGAAAGCCAGTATCCGGTACTTGCGCCAAGATGCGGCCACAGACAACCTCTTCCGCATTGACACCAGCCTCATCTTTGCTGGCGGCATTTCAGCCGGTGCCATCACTGCTGCCCATGTTGCCCACCTCGATGCAGAAGATGACATCCCCGGCTACCTCGCCAATATCATAGAAAACAATGGGGGGATGGAAGGCAACAGCAGCGATAATTACCAATACAGCTCCGCTGTTGCAGGCCTGGTCAATTATTCTGGAGCCCTGAAGCAGTCTGCCTTCATCGATGAAAACGACCCGCCGCAGTTCAGTGTGCACGATGAGGGGGACGACGTGGTCGTTTACAACAAAGGGCTTGTTTCAGCCGGCCCCATCGTTTTTGTTTATCTAGAAGGCAGCCTGGCTATGCACAACCGGGCATTAGAAGCTGGAGTCAGCAGCGAGCTCATGACCATACCCGGCGGGGGGCATGTCAGCTACTTCACCAACAACGCGGCCCAATATGAGGCAGAAGTAGAAGAGCGTACAGCCCACTTCCTGGCCAATCAGGTATGCGGGCTGGTCAACGGTTTAGCGGAAGCGGCCTCGCCTTTCCCGGGCAAAGCCTTCCCCAACCCGGCCACATCTGGCAGCGGGCTGCATGCAGTGCTCCCGCCTTCAGCTGGCGAGGGGCAGCTTGTGCTGCGCAATATACAGGGGCAGCCCCTCTTCCAAGTGGCCGCTCGTGGGGGGCAGGCCATTGAGCTGCCTGCACAGACACTGCCAGCGGGGATGTACTTGTTGGAGTGGGCCCCATCTGGGGGCGGCCAATTTGCGGCACAGCGCATCATCATACGCTAAGCCACATGAACGCTTTGGAAGCTCAGGGCTGTAGCTTGGCCATGATACGGGGGCAGCGCTGTTGGCTGCACCCGCTTCGTGCCCTATATTGGGAAGCGGAAGACACCCTCCTGCTGTCCGACCTCCACTTGGGCAAAGCTGCACATTTCCGGAGGTCGGGCATTGCTGTGCCCTTCGAGGTGGACCAGGAAAACGAAGACCGGCTGATTGCGGTCTTGCTCGACTGTCAGCCCAAGCGGGCCCTGTTGCTCGGCGATCTTTTCCACAGCGACTACAACCGGGAGTGGGAGTCTTTCCGTGCCTTGGTAGAGCAGTTCAGCCATATCGAATTTGAACTCGTGGCAGGGAACCACGATATACTCCACCCCGAAATGTACGAGGCAGCCGGCCTAAAGGTACATGCCGAGCCTTATTGCGTTGGGCCATTTGCCCTTTTCCACCACCCGCCGGCAGATTGGGACGGGCAGCAGGGCTATGCGCTAGCCGGGCATGTACACCCCTGCGTGCACCTACAAGGGGCAGGGCGTCAGCGCGAGCGGCTGCCCTGCTTTTGGTTTGGAGAACAACAAGGCGTACTGCCAGCTTTCGGGGCATTCACAGGCATGGCCCCGGTGCGCCCCAAAGAAAAAGACGAGGTTTTTGTCATTGCCGGGCAGGCCGTGCTCCGCGTATGAGTGCACAGAGAGGGAGCTGCTTACCTTTGCGCGATCTCATCCCTTAGCCGGGCAGCACTTTCATAATCTTCCCGGGCCAAAGCTTTTTCCAGAAAGGCTTTCAGCTCCGGCACAGAATACTCCTGCAGCGGCTTAGTCGGCTGCTCCTGACGAGGCTCCTGCTCCTCATCATCCACATACTCTATATCGGTATCCTCGGCCGGCAGGCTGGCCTCGTCCATCACATGCTGAAAGGTGAAGATAGGGCAATCAAAACGAACGGCCATGGCCAATGCATCAGAGGAGCGGGCATCTATGGTGAACCGCTCCTGCCCGGCATCAACGCACTCCAGCTTGGCGTGGAAAATACCATCCTCTATGCGGTCGATCACGACTTCCTGAAGTGCGCCATGGAAAGCAGCGATGGTATTTTTGAGCAAATCGTGGGTCATCGGCCGGCCCACATTGAGCCCTTCCAGCCCGATCGCAATAGCCTGAGCTTCGTAAGGCCCGATAACGATAGGGAGGCGGCGCGTAGCGCCCACATCCTCCAGTATAATGATAAAATGCTCAGGGGTAGACTCACTTTTAGCCTGGCCCAATATGCGAAGAGGTATTTTTTCCATACACAGTTTAGCGTTGTGCCGGTGCAGGGGAATCTGCCGTCCGGAAAGTTGTTTCCGTTATAACGGTGCATTGCCCGTAAATTGTTCAGCCATTCTCAGCACTCTGGCACTTTAATGGAAATATTCACAGCCAGCCCGCCCTGTGAAGTCTCTTTGTACTTGTGGTTCATATCCTGAGCGGTTTCCCACATGGTCTTCACGACTTCATCCAGATGGACACGAGCCTTGGCCGGGTCGCCTTCCAAAGCAATGTTTGCCGCCGTAATCGCTTTGATAGCGCCCATACTGTTGCGCTCAATACAAGGCACCTGTACCAGCCCGCCTATGGGGTCGCAAGTCAGGCCCAAATGATGCTCCATGGCAATTTCAGCAGCCATTAGGGCTTGCTCCACACTGCCGCCCAAGCCTTCCGTCAGGGCTGCGGCTGCCATAGCAGAAGACACCCCGATTTCAGCCTGGCAACCGCCCATAGCAGCAGAGATGGTAGCGCCTTTTTTAAAAATGCTGCCAATCTCGCCGGCTACGAGCAGGAAACGTACTATATCTTCATCGGTTACATCTTTTTCAGAGAAGCAGATGTAATACATTAGCACCGCAGGTATCACGCCCGCCGCCCCATTGGTGGGGGCTGTCACAATGCGGCCAAAGCTTGCGTTCTCTTCATTGACGGCCATAGCGAAGCAGCCAATCCACTTCAGGATTTTGGAAAACTGGAAATCGCAGCGGACCAGGCAGCGCAGCCACTCGTCTGCATTGCTGTACTCACAGGGCAAGACCAGTTTTTGGTGCAAAGCAGCTGCCCTTCGGCTAACGCCTAGCCCACCGGGCAGTGTCCCTTCGGTATGGCAGCCACGGTACATGCTGTTCTTCATCACCCCCCAGATGCGCAGCAGCCCCGATTTGATCTCGGCCTCGGTGCGCCAAGACTGTTCGTTCTCCATGACCACCTCCCAAATGCCCGCAGCGCGGGCCTCGCAATAAGCGCTCAGCTCACGGGCAGTGCCGATAGGGCAGGGCAAGGCCTGCTGCAGCTCATCAAGCGATTCGCCTTCCCGTACCACAAAGCCCCCGCCCACAGAGTAGTAGGTCTGGGCAGTAAGCAATTGGCCCTCCTCATCAAAGGCTTTAAAAATCAACCCATTGGCATGGCCGGGCAAGCGTTCGGAATAATGAAAGGCCAGGTGGCGGTCTGGCTGGAAAGCAATGGTATGCGCCCCAGACAAATGAAGCAAGTGGGATGCGCTGACTTGTTCCGGGATGGCCAGCACATCGGGTATTGGGATGGTCTCCGGGTCTTGCCCGCTCAGCCCGAGCAGTACAGCTATATCTGTACCATGGCCTTTACCCGTAAGGGCTAGGGAACCGTAGAGGTGGGCTTCTACGCGGGCTACAGCGTGGAGGTGGTGTGAGAGGGAGTGGCAAAAGCGCTCGGCTGCGCGCCAAGGGCCTAGGGTATGGGAGCTGGACGGGCCTACGCCTATCTTCAGCATATCGAAAACACTAATGGCTTCCATGGTCAGTTTTGGTTAGGGACAGTAACAGGTTTTCCGGTAAAGGCGGCAGGAAGTGGTTAGGCTCCTATCAGGCCGCGCCGTCAGCAAAAGTCGCACAATTCGGGGGAATAGCCAAGAAGGAAGGCAGCAGGTGTGCGCAAGGGCTTGCACAGCCCCTCGTAAATCCTATATTTGACGAGGCGAAAGCCAAAATCTCGGAGGCGTTTGTGCTTTTCGGGCTCTAGTGCCTCAAACCATAAATCCTTGCCACCCCAAGTTTCGTTCTTTTCCGCCTACTCTTCGTTAAAGAACCGCTCCTTTAGCTCGGGCTAAAGCCGCGAACCTTCGCCTGGATTAGCCGGAAAATAACTTCAACTTAAGTATCAGAGATTTATGGCTTAAGGCACTTGCCTGGCATTGGCCTAGCGCTGCGAAGGGGTGGCAAGCCCGACAGGGCCGAGCGGATAGCGAGCCCCGCAGCATAGCGGCACCTGCCCTCACGGCAGGGGCAGGCCCCCTCAAAAAAAACGACCATCTGGTTTGTGCCAATTTGCCGATACGGATCAGATTGGCAGGGATTCCGTACCTTCATAAACCGTATCCATTATTGCGCTTTACAGGGCCTGTGCCAGCAGCAGCGCCCTTTTACAGGAAAACCATACGCATATGAAGCTGACCATTCATACCTTTCAGCTGCCCCTGAGGCACACTTTCTCCATCACCCACGAATCAAGGGATGTGATGCCCAGCCTGATTGTAGAGCTTTCGCAAGACGGGCTATCAGGCTTTGGGGAGGCTACAGAAACCCGCTACTATGGCATAACGCTAGAAAACATGTCTCAACGACTAGAAGCCCTGCGCCCTGTCATTGAGACCGCCCGCCTCGATGCGCCGGAAGCATTTTGGGAGCACATGCGGGCCCACCTGGCCGATGCGCCTTTCATCTTGTGCGCCCTGGACCAGGCTGCGCACGACCTCTACGGGAAGCTGCACAACACTACGGTGTACGAGCGCTGGGGGCTTTCCATGGAGCAGGTGCCCCGGTCTAACTATACCATTGGGATGGCCAGCATACCGGAAATGGTCAGCAAAATGGAGGATCAGCCCTGGCCCTTGTACAAAATCAAGCTGGGCACCAGCCATGACCTGGAAATCATCAAAGCCCTACGGGCAAAAACCGATGCTGTTTTCCGCATTGACGCCAATACGGCGTGGACTGCTGAGCAGACCCTGGAGTACGCGCCCCGCCTAAAAGAACTGGGGGTAGAATTTATCGAGCAGCCCCTTAAAGCCAACGACTGGGAAGGCATGAAGCAAGTTTATGCCAACTGTGCCTTGCCCGTCATCGCAGACGAAAGCTGCCATGTGGAAGCCGATGTAGCCCGTTGTTATGGCTTCTTTCACGGCATCAATATCAAACTGATGAAGTGCGGCGGACTGACCCCCGCCCGCCGTATGGCAGAGCACGCCAAAAAGCTGGGGCTCAAAGTCATGGCCGGCTGTATGACCGAGTCCTCGGTTGGCATTTCTGCCATTGCACAGCTGCTCCCCCTGCTCGACTATGTAGATATGGATGGCGCTATGCTGCTTAGCGAAGACCCCGCCGAGGGCGTTTCTCTGGACGCCAACGGCTACGCCAGCTTCTCTGCCCGGAAAGGTACTGGCGCTCAGCTCAAAAAACTGGCTTAGGCTATGCTGGACCACATCCCCGGGCGCTTTGCCAAATGGCAAGGGCAGCGCCTGAATTATTTTGGCGGCACTTCCTACCTAGGCCTGGCTACAAGCCCCGATTTTGCCGAGCTGATCAAAGCTGGCATCGACCGCTATGGCAGCAACTACGGGGGCTCTCGGCTGAGCTCGCCCCGTATCCGCATTTTTGAAGAAGCGGAAGCCTGGATCGCACAATGGGTGGGGCTGCCGGCTGCCCTCACCGTCAGCTCCGGCTCGCTGGCCGGGCAGCTGCTCATGAAATACTGCGCAACGGTGGGCGAGTGCCATTATGCACCGGGCACCCACCCCGCCCTGCTCGGCCCCGGGCAAGCTTATACAGAAGACTTCGACGCCTGGAGCCAAAAAGTGCCGGCTATTTTGGAAAAAGCAGCACGCCCGGTTTTTATCATGGCCAGTACCGTAGATGCCATACACAGCAGGCGCTACGGCTTTGAGTGGCTGCACAGCCTGCCTGCCAACCGGCCATTTACCCTCATCCTCGACGATGCCCACGGGGTAGGTGTATACGGGGATGAAGGCAAGGGTTTTTTGCCCGATGTGCCCCGCCTACCTCAGATAGAACTGGTGCTCACGGCCTCCCTTGCAAAAGCCATGGGCGTGCCAGGCGGCTTCGTAGCTGGCTCCGAAGCCCTCATCCAAAGGCTATGGCAGCAGGCCTTCTTTGGCGGGGCATCGCCCATACTGCCCCCCTACCTCTACGCGCTGCTGCAAGGCCAGGGCCTGTACCAGGAAGCACGCCGTCATTTGGCCCAACTGCAAGGGCTGCTCCGGAGCAAGATTGCAAGTACAGGCCTGTTCCAAAGTTTCTCCGGCTACCCGGTATGGTATACAGCTCATGAGGGCATAGCCCCTTTCCTACTGCAGCACGGCATCCTCATCCCTCAGTTCCACTACCCTACACCAAGCAGCCCGCTGGCTACCCGTATGGTGGTCAGTGCCCACCATGAGCTGGAGGATGTTGAGCGCCTACAGATCGGCATACACGCTTTCGCACAACAACTGGACCTATGAAAAAATTACTGCTGCTGCTCGCCCTCGGATGGGTGGGCTTAGCCAACGCCCAACCCCTCAATGACACCACCTGGCTCCGGCAGTTCCTACTGGAAAGGGGCGATTCCTTGCTACAGGCGGTCATCCAACAGCCTGACCGCTATCAGCTGCAAGTGATTTATACCCAGATCAATGAACACGCCTCCGGGCCGCCCCAACTGCACACCTATACCTTTGGCCTTGATACCAACCTATACTTTTACCCGGCGAGCACGGTAAAAATGCCAGTGGCCTTCCTTGCCTTGGAAAAACTTAACCGGCTGCGCATAGAAGGGCTCGACAAAGACACCCCTATGTTCACCGGCAGGGCCCACCCGCTGCAAACGGCTGTGCGGGAGGATACGTCAGCGGAACAGGGCGTGCCTTCTGTGGGGCACTATATCCGCAAAATCTTCTTGGTGAGCGACAATGATGCCTACAACCGGCTCTACGAGTGGCTGGGGCAAGGCTATATCAACGAGCAGCTCCATGCCAAAGGCTACCGAAGCTCCCGTATCATCCACCGCCTTTCGGCCCCGGAGCATACGCCTGAGAGCAACCGCTATACCAACCCTGTCTCCTTCACCCAAGCCAACGAGCTGCTGTATCATCAGGGGCAAGCTTATAGCCATTACGAGGGGGAGCTCCGACTGAGGGGGCAGGTGCGTGGCAAGGGATATACTGGCCCCGACGGGCAGCTGATCCCCGCGCCTTTTGATTTCCGGCAGAAAAACTACCTCTCCCTGTCAGACCTCCACCGCATGCTGCAGGCTGTAATCCTGCCCGATGCCGTGCCACCCCAGCAGCGTTTCCACCTTAAGCCTGCCGATTATGCCTTCCTGAAGAAATACATGGCCATGTTGCCCAGGGAGAGCAAATACCCGGCCTACCCCGACCTCGCAGATTGGGACAACTACGTGAAGTTCATTTGGCATGGAGACCGAAAAACGCCGGTGCCGCCCCATGTAAAGATCCTTAACAAAGTAGGCGACGCTTATGGCTTCCTGACGGATGTAGCCTACTTCAGGGACGAGCAGCAGGGCACATCCTTCTTCCTTTCTGTTACCATCCACACCAATGACAACGGCATTTACAACGATGGGGTATACGAATACGACACGACCGGGCTGCCCGTCATCGCTCAGATCGGACAGCTGCTACGAGCCTGGGAGGCAGAACGATAAACCCTACTCCTTTATGGCATCGTAAGCCGCCTGATGCAGCCGGGGCCGGATGTTGAGCTCGTACAACCGGCGGTTTTCCCTTGTGGTGTAAACCCGGTTGGACAGGAAGACGATTAGGATTCCGCTTTCGGGGTCCGCCCAAGTAAAAGTGCCGGTGTACCCGCTATGGCCGAAGCTCGAAGGGCTGGCAGCAGCGGCTACATAGCTCTTTTCGGCATCGTACTCCAGCAGGGGCTTGTCAAAGCCGAGCCCACGGCGGTTGCCTTCTGCTGCATAGTGGCGGCTGGTAAAAGCCGCTACGGAGGCAGAATCGATCAGCTGCTCCCGGAACGACCGGCCGCCGTTCGCATAGACGTACATCAGCTTGGCCAGGTCGTTGGCATTTGAAAACAAGCCTGCATTTGCAGAAACGCCCCCCATCATGGCTGCGCCCTCATCGTGCACATGGCCGTGTATTTGCACCATCCGGAAAAAGGTATCCCTTTCGGTTGGCACAATGCGGGCTTTGGGGAAGCGCTCCAGTGGGTTGTACCCCAGGGTGACCGCACCTATGCGGTCGTAAAACGCACTGCGCAGGTATTGCCGGTAAGGCTGCCCGCTGCGCTGGGCAACGATATCGGGCAGCACATAGAACAACAGCCCGGAGTAGACGTAGCCGGGCTCCTCATTTAGGGGCGACTTAGCAATGGCTTTGTAGATTTTATTTTTAAAACGGCGGTGCAGCCAAAGCCCTTCCGCTACGTAGGTGGGGAAACGCCGGGAAGAATCGGCTTTGAAGGTAAACCACCGGAAACGGCCGTCATTGACCCGCTCATCGTCCCATTTGTCATCCCAAGGGTAGCGGGCATGCCCTTTGAGCGTGCCCTTCCAATAAGGGACCCAAGGCCTTAGGCGGGCGTTGTGCGACAGCATGCTGCGGAAAGTGAGGCCCGCTTTGTTGGTACCGCGGAAGGCCGGGGCATAATCCTTGAGCGGGGCATCGAGGTCAAACTGCCCCCGGCTGTGCAGCTGCATGGCTAGCGGCAGGGCACTGCTGATTTTGGTCACAGAAGCCAGATCGTACAAGTCGCTAACGAGCACCGGCTGCTGCCCGTCGTAGGTATGATGGCCAAAGGCCTTATGGTAAACAACCTTCCCATGCCGGGCGATCAGCACCTGCGCGCCAGGGTAAGCGCCGCCATTTATGCCCGCCTCGACGATAGCCCGGATGCTGTCTTCCAAGAGCTGCCCGTCCATATCAGCATAGGCATAAGGTGTGTAGGCCAGGGCTTCCCCTCCGGCATAAGTATAACCATCCCCGGCTTGGAAAGCGGTGCCCCGGATAGGGCCAAGCAGCACCCCTTTTGCCCCAACAGCACCAAACAATATCTGCGGGGCTACCACGGTGCTCATCCGGAGATGCTGCGGAGCCATGATCAGGCCGGCCGATTGGGCGAGCTCGGGCACCACCTGGAAAATGCTGCCATCGCCGTTCAGGAAAGTAAGGGTAGTGCAACTGCCCAACACCGCTTTCAGGGTTTTGGCCATAGCGTAAGAAGGCGGGAGCAGCCCGCCGGCGGGTATGTCCTCTACTTCCAGGATTAAGAGGTTGAACCGGGCTTGCAGAGCGGACAGCCAGGCAGAATCCACCTTGGCGGGAAGGGGCACCGGAGTGATATCGGCATACTGCTGCAACGTCTCTAAGAATGGGCCCGTGCGGAGCTCGCCAAAAGCCATATACCCAATGCGCAGCGTATCCAAACGGGAAAGCGGCAACAGCCCGCCTTCGTTCCGGAGTACCGTAATGGCCTGTTCGGCTTGCTTGAACCCAAGCGTGGCCTGCTTATCAGCCATGTCCTGAGCAGGAAGGGAGAAGGAAATTGCAAAGAGCAAGGGCAGGGCGTAAATCAACCGTGAGATCATATTAATTTTTGTAGTTTGTGTGGAGCATTGGCGGCCCCAACAGCGGCCGCTGCTCCAAACTTAATCAATTGATCGAAAAAGCGCGCCTATGAAACCGATTTTGACCGGGCTTTTCCTCTTGGCTTGTTCCTTCCTATCTGCCCAGCCCGAAACCGAAGCAGGCCACTTAGAAGTAGTTCAGCGCATGCTGAAGGAGTCAGAAGTTTTCAGCCCTATCTTCACCGGGTTTGCCCTTTTCGACCCTCAGCGGGAAGCCTTTCTGCTTGAGCAAGATGCAGACAAGTACTTTACACCCGCTTCCAACACCAAGATATTCACGCTCTATACTGCCCTGCAGATTTTGGGCGACAGCCTGCCGGCTTTCCGCTATGCACAGTACAAGGATACCACAGTAGTATGGGGCACAGGCAACCCCCTATTCCTGAACCCGGGCATGCCTGCAGATACCGCAGGGCTGAACCTGCTGCGCCGGTCAGGGCAGCACTTGTTGCTCAGCGTGCACAATTACCACGATGACCGATTTGGCCCGGGCTGGGCATGGGACGATTACAGCTACAGCTATCAGGCCGAAAAATCCCCCTTCCCCATTTATGGCAATCTGGCTTGGTTCGAACGTACGAAAGTACGGGAAGGCTTTCGGGCCTACCCGCCCTTTTTTCAGGACAAGCTGGTGTACAACCCCAAGCTGGACAACCGGCGAGCGAGGGTAGTCAGGCAGGAGCATCAGAATATTTTCGAGTACAACGACCGGGCACTGACCGGCTTCCCTTTTCAAGTCAGCGCCCCTTTCCGGGCCAGCCCGGCGCTCATCGCTGCCCTACTTTCAGATACATTGGGGCGCAAGGTGCAGCCTACCGACCTCAGCCTGCTACCGCCCTTGCCTGTAAAAACATGGCATCAGCCCATACCCGACACCCTGTATCAGCGGCTGATGAAAGACAGCGATAACTTCATCGCCGAGCAACTGCTCCTGGCTTGCTCGGAAAAACTCTACGGGCGGCAAGAGACTGCTGCCGCCATACGGTTTGCACAAGACAGCCTGTTCGCTGCTTTCCCCGATAGGCTACAGTGGCGAGACGGCTCAGGGCTCTCCCGCTACAACTTATTCACCCCTCGGTCGGTGGCCAGCGTGCTCCACCTCATTGCACAGCAAAAAGGGATGGGCTGGGTGCAGCGCATTTTCCCGGCAGGCGGGCAGTCTGGCACCCTGGAGCGGGACTACGCCGGGCCCAGCGGCCAACCTTACGTATTTGCCAAAACCGGTACCCTGAGCAATAAACACTGCCTGAGCGGGTACCTCGTTACAGATTCCGGGCGGGTGCTCATCTTCAGTTTTATGAACAACAACTACACCAACGGCACTGCCCCAGTCAAAAAAGCGATGGAGCAAATTTTGAGCTACCTGCGCCGTAATCTATAACAACTGACTAAAAACCAACTACTTAGTATAAGTACAGAGCAGAGTTTGCCTCGGCATAGCCTGCAATTCACCTCAACTTCTTATATTTCAGGAAAAACGATGCCCAACGAATACGGTCTGTTGTCCCTCCTTCCCCCGGTAATTGCCATTATTCTGGCCATCCGCACCAAACAAGTTTATGTCTCCTTGCTGTTCGGCATCTGGCTGGGTTGGCTGATCTTGTCCGATTTCAATCCTCTGGAAGGCAGCTTTCAGACTGTAGAAGCACTGGTAGATGTATTTAGGGAGCCTGGCAATACCCGGACGATCATGTTCTGTGCCTTAGTCGGCGCGCTCATTATTTTCATACAGCGGTCAGGAGGCGTAGAGGGGTTCATTATTAGGGTCAACCGCCTGCTGCACTACTATGAGCAAAAGCAAAGTGGCAGCAACCGGATCATCGTACAGCTGCTGGCTTGGTTTACGGGCATGCTCATATTTGTGGAGTCGAGCATTTCGGTCCTCACGGTGGGCGCGCTTTACCGGCCTGTCTTCGACAAACTGGGCATATCAAGGGAAAAGCTGGCTTATGTGGCAGACTCCAGCTCTGCCCCTTCGAGCATATTGATCCCGTTCAACGGCTGGGGCGCCTTCATCATGTCGCTGCTGGTCGCAGAAGGCTTTACCGACCCTTTCGCAACCCTGTTCCGGGCAGTTGGCTTCAACTTCTACCCCATACTCGCGCTGCTGCTGGCCCTGATCATCATCATCACCCAAAAGGACTACGGGCCCATGCGCAAAGCGGAAAGGCGGGTCCGGGAAACGGGCGCCCTGCTGAATGAAGGGGCCACCCCTATGATTTCTGACGAGCTCACCGACGTTGAAACCGCGAGCGGCATCAAGCCAAAAGCCTACAATATGGTGCTCCCCATTGTAATCATGGTACTCATGATGCCCGCCATGCTGGCCACAACCGGCTGGGAAGCTGCCCTGGCCAACCGCCCCGAAGGCAGCTTTGGGCAACAGTTTTTTTACGCTATCGGGCAAGGCTCCGGCTCTACATCAGTGCTGATAGCGGTCATTACTTCCACGCTTTTTGCCATGTGCTTCTACCGGGCCCAAGGCTTGATGAAGTGGAAAGAGATGATCGACCTAACCCTGAAGGGCATCAGCGGCATGATGCCGCTCGCCCTGCTCATGATGTTCGCTTTTGCAATAGGCGCAGTATGCAAAGAGCTGGGCACCGGGCAATACGTGGCGGACGTGGCCAAAGCCTGGCTTTCGCCCAGTATGGTGCCTTTTATTGTATTCCTCGTAAGCTGCTTTATCGCTTTTTCCACCGGCACTTCCTGGGGGACTTTTGCGATCATGATATCCATAGCTGTACCTATGGCAAAAGGGATGGGGGCCGATGTGCACATGACCATTGCCGCAGCCCTAGGCGGGGGCGTTTTCGGGGACCACTGCTCCCCCATTTCCGATACGACCATCCTCTCCTCCATGGCCTCCGCTACCGACCATATCGACCATGTCCGCACGCAATTGCCCTATGCCTTGACCGCAGGCGGGCTGACCGCCCTCCTTTACTTGGCTGTAGGGCTGCTCGGGTAGCCCCGTCATGCTTATTTTATCGAAAAACAAAATATTATAAAAAACAAATTGTATCTCCCCTTGGTGAACATTCCCTGTTGAATGCCTATTTTAGCGGTATAAGGATAGCACAAATCTCTCCAGCGGCCTGGCCGCCAACAATCTCCTGAAGCGAAAAGATGCCCTCCCGAGTGCAATTCGGTGCGCTTGTGCAGCTATTGTTTTACAACACCCTTCCTCTTTGTTTTTACAAATGGTGACAGCGTGTACCAGGGCACAGCGCATGCCCTGCGCACCGCAAACAACATATCCCCCACCGGGCTTGCCCGGATATTTGAACATACATACCAAAATACTATGAAGACGACGATTACACGGCTTATGGCGCTGGCTTTGCTGCTCTTTGGAGCAATTGCCAGCAATTCCCAAACTATTGCTCACTGGGAGCTGAGCAATACCCCGGCACCAAGCACTATCGCAAACGGCGTAACGGCTAGCCCTCTGCTCAGGGGCAACGGAGTGTCCAACCCGGAATTTGGCCAATCCAAAGCAGGCTTTTTTGCTTGGACTACTGAAAACAGCGCCATGGCTTTCGACTTCATTGAGGTGGCGCTCAATGCCATGCCCGGCACCAACCTGTACATCGACAGCATAAGTTTTGAAGAAAAACGGGAACCGGGCGCCATCCGCTACCGGGAAGTACGCTTTGCCAAAAACCTAGACAACGAAGGCAGCCTGCTCCAGCGGGACACCCTTCCCGCAGACACCCTTGACCGGGCAGTTGTGGTGCCTTCGTCCGGGCTGCGCGCTTGCGACGGGGAAACTGTTTACCTACGGTGGTACGGCTATGGTGCAGACACTCTGCTCTCCAAATGGCTGATCAGCAACTTGCGCGTTTACGGTGGCGTAGAAAGCGTTTGCAGCCCGCCTGCTGGGGTGGCCAGTAGTTTTACAGTAGACAGCTACGGCAGCGGCAACGTCAACTTGTCTTGGTCGGTCAGCGGGGCGCATGTGCTCATCACTGCCCGTGAGGAAGGCTTGCCGGCTGCCCTGCCGCCCTGCAGCGGAGAAATGCCGCTCCCCAGCCCGGTCTTTGGCAATGGCGCAAGCCTCGGCCAGGGCACTTACGTGGTTTACGCCGGCAATGGCTTATCCACCAATATATCGGGCCTCAAGCCCGGCGGCAACTATACCTTCACCGCCTTCACCTACGACCCACAGGAGTACTGCTTCAACCGCCAAAGCGGCGTATCTGTTACGGCCACCCTGCCCTGCAATGGGCCGCAGCCGGCCACCGGTATAAAGGGCTTCCTGCTTGGAGATTCAGCCATTATTTCCTGGGAGATGCCCCCCTGTGCCAGCTCTGTGCTCCTGCTCGGGCGCTACGGGCAGCCTATCACCTTTGACCCCTCTGGGCTACAGGCTGATAGCTACCTGGCAATGCCTGAGTTTGGCTCGGCTCCCGAATCTGACGACTTCCCTTCGGCTGTATATGCCCTTTACCAAGGGCAAGAAGGGGATGCCATGATCTCCAACCTCTTGCAAGAAGGCGATTACCATTTCCGCCTATACACCAACTTCGATGGAACTTGGGTAGCTGGCGACGCTATCACGCTCTCGCCAAGCTACAGCTGCCCCTCCCTCAATGGGGATTTTGTCTTTATCAGCGAGTTTCATTACCGCAATGTGGGCGTGCCCGTCGATCAGGGGGTCGAACTGACAGGGCCGGCAGGTACAGATCTGAGCCACTATCAACTGCTGGCTTATGCCCCTTCCGGCATAGCCAACGTAGGAGGCGTCCTCAACACTTCCGTCGGGGAGGGCGGCATATTCCGCCTGCAGGACACCATCCCCGGGCCGGAGGGCAGCTTCGGAGCAGTATGGGTGCCTATGCCGGGCATCTCTTCTGTCAGCGGGGCTATCGCCCTGTACAATACCCTGACCCAAACGGTTGTCGAAGCGTATACTTACCGGGCCACCTCCATTCAATCCTTAGCAGATGGGCCTGCAGCCGGCTACAGCACTACCTATATTTCACCTTCCCAATCGCCCAGCACGCCGGTGGGGCATTCTGTGCAGCGCAATGGCACACTTGGCTGCCCGGATGAGGCCTGGCTCTTCCCGCGTTTGTCCACTCCTGGCGTTGTCAACAACGAAATGTTCATGCCGGAAGGTGGCCCACTGCCGATTGCACTGCTCGATTTTTCCGCCCGCCTGCAAGGCGGACAGGTAAAAGTAGAATGGCAGACCGCTACCGAACTGAACAACGACTATATGGCAGTGGAACGCAGTACTGATGGACGGGCTTTCTTCGAAATTGGCCGCGTGCGGGGCGCAGGTACGACTCAGTCGCCACAGTCCTATACCCTGACGGACGCCTCCCCACTGCCAGGGTACAACTACTACAGGCTGCGGCAAGTAGACTACGATGGGGCGGCGGCCTACCACGGCCCAGTTTCTGTTAAGTTGACGGCTGGCCAAGCTGCCCACCTTAAGGTCTATCCTACAGTAGCCAGGGAAGGGGTATGGGTAGAATGGCTTGGCTTAAGCAGCTCCGCAAAACTTGTTGTTGTCAATCAGTTGGGGCAGGTGGTACTGCAAAAAGACCTAGACGGGCAGAGCGCACTTGAGTACCTGCCAATACAGCAACTGCCGGCCGGCCCATATTGGGCACGGCTCGTGGCACCCGGCGTGCAGGTACAGGCCTCCCGCTTCATGAAGCAATGATTATGACCCGTAGCCCCGGCCAAGCAACGATGCACATGCCGGGGCTTCTTTTTTATCCATTGTATTGGCTCATCGCGTGCTGCAGCCCTATGCTGCCGAAAGCAATACAGGCCTCTCCTGCCCGTTTCACAATCTCAGGCAGCCCGTCCATTTCTTCCTGCGACCATTTCCCCAGCACATAGTCTACCTGCCGCCCTTTAGAAAATTCGTTGCCGATGCCCAAGCGCAAACGGGCATAGTTGTTGCCGCCAGTGACCTGATCAATGTCCTTGAGCCCATTGTGGCCGCCATCGCTACCCTTGCCCCGCAGGCGCTGTTTGCCAAAAGGCAGGTTGAGGTCGTCGATGACAACCAATAGGCGGGACTTTTCGATCTTCTCTTTTTGCAGCCAATAGTGAACAGCCTTCCCACTGCGGTTCATGTAGGTAGAGGGCTTGAGCAGGACGAACGTCCGCCCACGGTGCTTGATGGTGGCTACATCGCCAAGCTTATCCGTTTTCCACTCGCCTCCATGCCGGGCAGCCAAGCCGTCCACCACGTCGAAACCAATATTATGCCGGGTATTGACGTACTCCGGCCCTATGTTCCCAAGGCCTGCAATCAGGTACTTCATGGGGTCTACTGCTGTTTGTTCTGTTTTGGAAAAAAGGCCTGACAGCCATTTTACAATGCCCATCACACGGCTACGTTATATTCGCGCAGCGCTTCGTTCAGGGAAGTCTTTAGATCCGTACTAGCTTTCCGCTGCCCAATGATCAGTGCACAGGCTACCTGATAAGTGCCCGCCGGGAACTCCTTGGGGTAGGTGCCCGGGATAACGACCGACCGGGCAGGCACCCGCCCCTTGTGCGTGACCGGCTCCTTGCCCGTTACGTCTATGATACGGGTCGACTTCGTAAGCACCACATTGGCACCTAACACAGCTTCCTTCTCCACGTGCACCCCCTCTACCACAATACTGCGGGAGCCGATGAAGCAGTTGTCTTCAATGATAGTAGGCGACGCCTGAGGGGGCTCCAACACCCCGCCGATGCCCACGCCACCGCTGAGGTGTACGTTGCGGCCGATCTGTGCACAAGAGCCTACTGTCGCCCAGGTATCCACCATTGTACCGCTGCCCACCCATGCACCGAGGTTGACATAGCTCGGCATCATGATCACCCCTTCTTCTAAGAAAGCGCCATAGCGGGCGATAGCGTGAGGCACTACGCGCACCCCTTGTGCTTTGTAGTTCCGCTTCAGCGGTATCTTATCATGGAACTCAAAAGGCCCCACTTCTATCGTTTCCATCTGCTGCAAAGGGAAATACAGGACAACCGCTTTTTTGACCCAGTCATTTACTTGCCAAGTACCATCGGAGAGGGGGGCAGCCACGCGCAGCTTGCCCTGATCGAGCTGCGAGAGCACTTGCTGTACCGCTTCCTGTACCCGTTTGTCCTTCAACAGGCTGCGGTCTTCCCAGGCCTGCTCTATCGTTTGCCGTAATTGGTCCATGATGCTTGCGACTTTTGTGGTGTAATGAGCCGCAAAGATAAAGAATATCGCATTAGCCCTTGCGCCTTAAGCGCAAACCACTTACCTTTGCTCAAAATTACCCAAATGGGTAAAAAGTATATGGAGCCAACAACAGAAGAAAAAATATTGGAAGCCGCCCGCAAAGTCTTTATGAACAAAGGCTTCGCCGCTGCCCGCATGCAGGAGATAGCGGACACGGCTGCCATCAACAAAGGGCTGCTCCACTACTACTACCGAAGCAAGAACAAGCTTTTCCGCGCTGTTTTCGATGAGGCTTTCGCCAAATTCTCTGCCGGGATCAACGAAGTCTTTGAAGCCGACCTGCCTTTGTTCGAGAAGATCGAACAATTCGTAGACCGGTATATGGACCTGCTCATGGACAACCCCAATATGCCCGCTTTTGTCATCAGCGAGATCAACCAAAAAGGGGGAGCTTTCGCAGAAGACCTCCTCAGCCGCCGGCAGCGCCCCAATCCTATGCCCCTCATCGCACAGGTACAAGCAGAGGCCGCAGCGGGGCACATCCGGCAGGTGAACCCCATCAGCCTCGTCATGAACCTGCTTTCTATGTGCGTTTTCCCCTTCCTTGCCCGGCCTATGTTCCAAGGGCTTATGGGGGTGGATGCAGCGCTCTACCAAAATATCCTGCAGCAGCGCAAAAAGGAGGTTGCTGCCTTTACCATCAATGCCATCCGGCTCGACTGATTTTTTTTAACCCCCATTTACCCAAATGGCTAAATTTTGATTTATGAAATATCTAATCCTCATTTTCATCACTGCCCTAGGCATCAGCAACAGCTTGGCACAGTCCAGCCCACTGCCTGATGACGGCACAACCACTTCTGCTATGCAAAATTTAAGCCTACAGGGGCTGCACAGCCCAGAGAAGCCCATCTCTGCCCGGCCTCTTTTCACCGGCGCAAAAGGCACCACCACCGCCCTGCAAATACTTAAAGGGGGGCAACTGAAAAGCCATACGTCTGATGTTAAAGCCTTGCTCATCTGCCTTTCGGGGCAGGTAAGCTACGGTACTTCTCAAGGGGAGACACAAACACTGAGCCCGGGGGGCTATTTGTTCATCGAGCCTCAGGTAGAACATTGGGTAGACGGACTTGAAGACAGCCAATTGCTCCTGATCAAATAACCCTGCCCTATGCGACCCTATCCATATCATACGCTCATAGCTGTGCTAAGCCTGCTCACTGCCCTTCAGCTTAGTGCTCAGGTACAGCCCCTTCCTTTGTCCTCGATTTACCAAGGCATGGAAGCCCAAAACCCCCTTTCAGGGCAGCGCAGCCTTCTCCGGCAATCTGCCCAAACCGAACAGCTCGGCCTCGCGCAAAGCAGGCTGCCCAAACTGTACGCACAGGCCGCGGCCACTCTACAGAGTGAAGCCCCAGCCTTGCCCTTCGACCTCCCGGTACCGGGCGGGGGCGGGCTAGACCTGCCCCTCTACCGGCTGCAAGCCACCGCCAATGCAGAGTATGCCCTTTACGACGGTGGGGCCAGGAAGGCCCAACAAAAAATACTTGAGGCCAGCGCTGCTTTGTCTGAGGCAGCGCTTGAGGCCGAGCTGCAGCAGCCGCGAGCAGAAGCAGACCGGTATATTGGGCAGATCCTACTGTTGCGGGCACAGGCAGCGCAGCTTTCAGCCAGCCAAGAGCAACTCGGCGCACGGGCCAGCCAGCTGGCAGGGGCAGTGGAAGCGGGGGCAGCCCTGCCCGGTGAGCACCGCAGGCTGCAGGCCGAGCTTTTGAGGCTGCAGGCCAAACAGGATGAGCTGCATGGAGCTTTGGCCGCTATGCGGGCTGCGCTGTCTAGCCTCACCGGGCTCCCCATCCCCGAAGGGGTAGCCTTTCAGCTCCCTATCGTGAGCGATACCCTCTGGCTAGGGGAAGCCAAGCGCTTGGAGCTCAATGTCTTTGAGCAACAGGCCCTACAGGCTGCAGCACAGCCCGGCCTGGCCCGCGCAGCCCTGCAGCCCAAAGTAGCTGCCTTCCTGCAAGCTGGCATCGGAGCCCCCAACCCTGTCAATTTTTTTGACCGCACCCTAAGCCCTTTTGCCATAGGCGGGCTACAGCTCAACTGGCCGATCACCGATTGGGGGCAAGCCAGCCGTGCTGACGACTTGGCGCGCATCAAAGCAGAACAAGCCCGCAACCGGGCGGCCGCTTTCCTCACCACCAACCAACGGCAGGCAGCGGTTTTGCAAAAGCAGATCGAAACCTTTGGGCAGCTGGCTGAACAGCAAGGGCCTATCATTGAGCTGGAAGCGGCCAGCCTAGAGGAGCTCGGGGCCAGGCTGCAGCAAGGCACCGCACTTGCTGCTGATTACATTGAACAAGCCACACGGGTGCGCACTGCACGACTGCTACAGCAGCAATACCAAGTACAACAACAAACCCTCTACCTCCAATTGCTCACCCTTAAAGGCATTCAACCATGATCCGATATACCCTGTTTACAGCCATCCTGCTCTTGGCCTACAGCTGCCAGCCCGAAGCACAGCAGGCTGATGCTTATGGCAATTTCGAAGCCCGGGAAACTACCGTAGCTGCCGAACAGCCCGGGAGGCTGCTCTTCCTCAATGCGAAAGAAGGGGAAACACTGAAAGCTGGCGAATGGATCGGCCTGACGGACACCTCCGCCCTACACCTACAACGCCAACAGCTGAAGGCCCGAATTCAAGCTGTGCGCGGGAAAACAAGAGATGCCGAGCCACAGGTGAGCGTCCTTCTGGAAAAAAGGGAGCATGCCCTGCGCGAAGTCAGGCGGGTACAAGCCCTCCTCGCCGCCAACGCTGCCACCACCAAGCAGCTCGACGACCTGGAAGCCCAGATTAAGCTCATTGACCGGGAAGTGGGGGCGCTAAGGGCTCAAAATCAGACCGCCAACCAAGGGATCTTGTCTGAGATCGCCCCCTTGGAAGCCCAGCTTGACATCATCGATGATCAGATCAGGAGGTGCTACCTCTACAATCCAGTAGACGGCACCGTACTGCTCCAACTGGCCGAGCCTTTCGAATTTGCCCCAGCCGGCAGGCCCCTCTACACCATCGCCTATTTGGGCGAGCTTGAGCTGCGTGCTTACCTCAGCGGCGAACAGCTGGCAGAGGCCAGCCTGGGGCAGAAAGTAAAGGTGGGCGTAGACGGTGGAGGCGATAGCCTCATCTATTTTGACGGCCAGATCAGCTGGATTGCCGCTGAAGCGGAATTCACCCCCAAGACCGTTCAAACCCGCGAAGAGCGCATCAACTTAGTGTACGCCTTCAAAGTCAAAGTGCCCAACGACGGCCGGCTGAAAGCCGGAATGCCCGGGGAAGTATACTGGGCGCCAACAACTTCAGAGCAATGATAACTGCACAAAACCTCAGTAAAGCCTATGGCAAAACCACTGCCCTGCAGGAGGTGAGCCTTACCATACAGGCCGGCGAGCTATTTGGGCTCATTGGGCCAGACGGGGCAGGCAAGACTACCCTCCTCCGCATTTTAGGCACCCTACTGCTCCCCGATGCTGGCACGGCCTTCCTCGATGGCAAGCCGGTGGTAGAAAGCTACCGGGCCATACGGCGGGCCATAGGATACATGCCGGGCACTTTTTCTCTCTACCAAGACCTGACTGTAGAAGAGAACCTACATTTCTTTGCTACCATTTTTGGCACCAGCATAGCCGAGAACTACGAGCTGATCCGGGACATTTACGTGCAGCTCGAGCCCTTTAAAAACCGGAGGGCCGGGCAGCTTTCCGGGGGGATGAAGCAAAAGCTCGCTCTATGCTGTGCCCTGATCCACCGGCCGCGCATCCTCCTTCTTGACGAGCCCACCACCGGAGTGGACCCGGTCTCCCGGGAGGAATTCTGGGCCATGCTTCAGCGGCTTAAGTCACATGGCATCACCATGCTGGTTTCTACCCCCTATATGGACGAAGCCAGCCTGTGTGACAGGGTCGCACTAATGCGAGATGGGCAAGTACTGAGCACCGGCAGCCCGCAGTCTCTCATCGAAGCATTTGACCGCCCCCTGCTCGCTGTGCAGGCAGATGACACCTACCGGATGCTCACAGACCTCCGCCAATTTGAAAGCACTTACAGCGCCTTTGCTTTCGGGCACGCAGTGCACCTGAGCCTAAAAGCACCGGTCTGGCCAGAACTGGTCCAAAGCTATTTGCTCAACCTCAAGCATACGGGCGTTTCGGTAACGCCCATTGCGCCAAGCATAGAAGACGTTTTCATCCATGCAGAATAGCCCCCAAAGCCCTATCATCGAAGCCTCAAAGCTTACCAAGCAGTTTGGCGCTTTCACCGCAGTAGACGCCATCTCATTTGAGGTAGAGCGTGGCGAGATATTTGGATTCCTGGGCGCCAATGGCGCAGGGAAGACCACGGCAATGCGCATGCTCACCGGGCTTTCCCGCCCCACTTCTGGGCAGGCCCGGGTTGCAGGCATTGACGTAGCAGCCCATCCTGAAAAAGTGAAGCAGCGCATTGGCTACATGAGCCAGAAGTTCTCCCTGTACGAAGACCTGACCGTGATGGAAAACATCCGGTTCTACGGCGGCATCTATGGGCTGCCCCGCAAGCAAGCCCGGCAGGCGGGCAGCCAGCTTATTGAGCAGCTTGGCATGGAAGCCTTTGCGCGCAAGCAGGTGAGCGGCATACCTCTGGGCTGGCGGCAAAAATTGTCTTTCTCCATCGCCCTGCTGCACCAGCCTGATGTTGTTTTCCTCGATGAGCCGACCGGCGGGGTTGACCCCGTCACCCGCCGGCAGTTTTGGGAGATGATTTACCAAGCAGCTGAAACAGGCACCACGGTATTTGTCACGACCCATTATATGGACGAAGCAGAGTATTGCGGCAGGGTATCCATCATGGTAGATGGGCAAATTGCTGCCCTAGATACGCCCGATCGGCTAAAAAGCGAATTCCAAGCTGCCAATATGCACGAAGTATTCCTTCAACTAACCCGCCCCAAGCCATGATCAAGCCACTCCTCGTATTCATCCGGAAAGAAGCCTTCCACATCCTGCGCGACCGCCGCACGCTTATCATATTGCTAGGCATGCCAGCCGTGTTGGTCCTCTTGTTCGGTTTTGCCATCAGCAATGAAATCAGGGAAGCAGGGTTTGCGGTGCTAGACCAGGCCCGGAATGAGCCAAGCCGGCAGCTTACTGACCGTTTCAGGGCATCCCCCTACTTCACCATGCAAGAAGGAGTACAGACTCAGGCCGCAATGGAAGCCGCTTTCCGCAAAGGCAGCCTAAAGCTGGCCCTCGTCATCCCTCCGGGCTACGGCGAGCCCCCGGTTTCCCTTCAGCTCGTAACGGATGCCACAGACCCCAATACCGCCACCACCTTGTCCAATTATGCCAGTGCCATCATTCGGCAAGAATGGGCTGGCCGCGCAACTGGACAGCAGGCCAGCGCTTTGGTAGAAGTAAAGCCACTGATGCTCTACAACCGGGAGCTCAAGAGCGTTTTTCTCTTTGTGCCCGGCGTGATGACGGTCATCCTGATGCTTGTTTCAGCTATGATGACCTCAATCGCCATCACCCGGGAGAAAGAGCTCGGCACCATGGAAGTGCTGCTCGTCTCCCCCCTTCCGCCCGCCCTGATCATTGTCGGCAAAGTCATCCCTTACATCTTGCTGGCCTTGGCGAATACCGGGGTCATCCTATGGCTGGGCACAGCTGTTTTCGATATGCCTATGCGGGGCAGCTACCTCCTGCTTTGGGCCAGCGCCCTGCTCTTTGTGGGGACAGCGCTTTCCCTAGGCATACTCATATCCACCCGCACCTCAAGCCAACAGGTCGCCATGCTGTTCAGCCTGATGGTGCTCATGCTGCCGACCATCTTACTTTCTGGCTTCATTTTCCCCATCGCATCTATGCCGTTGCCCCTGCAAGTCATCAGCAATGCCATACCAGCCAAGTGGTTCATCATCATCCTGAAAGACATTATGCTCAAGGGGGGCGGGCTAAGCCTCATCTGGCAGGAAAGCCTAATATTGCTTGGCATGACCACATTCTTCATTGCGCTAAGCGTGCGCAGCTTTAAAACCAGATTGGCATGAGGGCTATCCCATACATCGTCCAAAAAGAGTTCCTCCAGATTTTCCGGCACCGGATCATGCTGCCCCTCATCTTCGTGATGCCGGTACTGCAGCTGCTCGTGCTCTCTTTTGCCGCAGACTATGAGGTGGACAACCTCCGGCTCCATATCAATGACCTAGACCGCTCACAGGCTTCCCGTCAGCTCGTGGGGCATTTCCAAGCTTCGCCCCACTTTACCCTTACCGGGAACGGGGCAGGCGGGGCAGGGCAGATCCACCGTGGAGAAGCCGACCTGCTGCTAGAGATCCCGCTTGGGTTCAACCGCAGCCTGGCCAAGGGAAACCGAGCGGAGGTTCAGGTGGCAGCAGATGCGATCAACGGCGTACAAGCCGGGCTGGCGCAGGCTTATGCCAATGCCATTGTACAAAGCTTTAGCCGGCAGTTTTCAGGGCCAACAAGGGGGCTGCTCTCCATTGAAACAGCCAACTGGTACAACCCCGGGCAGGATTACCAAACCTTTATGGTGCCAGGCATTCTGGTCATCCTGGTCACTTTGGTAGGCATGTTCCTATCTGGTATGAACATCGTCAAGGAAAAGGAGATCGGGACCATAGAGCAGATCAATGTGAGCCCTATAGGGAAAGGGGCTTTCATAGTAGGGAAACTTTTGCCATTTTGGCTCATTGGCATGGCAGAGCTATCCATAGGGCTAATTGCAGGCAGGCTGGTATTCGGCCTGCCACTGGCCGGCAGCCTGGCCATCATCTTTGTTTTTGCAGGCTTGTACCTGTTTGTCGTACTAGGCTTTGGCCTGCTGATCAGCACCTTCACCGAAACACAGCAGCAGGCCATGTTCCTCGCTTGGTTTTTCCTGATCATCTTCATCCTGATGAGCGGGCTGTTCACCCCTATCGAAAGCATGCCCCCTTGGGCACAAGCGCTGACCAAAGGGAACCCGGTCGCCTACTTTGTAGATGTCATGCGCCTGGTACTCCTCAAAGGGAGCGGATGGCAGGATGTACAGCCCCACTTTGGGGTGATGGCCGTTTATGCAGGGGCTGTCAATACCCTGGCGGTGCTCAACTACCAAAAGACCAATTGACCCCATAGCACAGCAAAGCCCTCTTCTGCAATAGAGCAAAAGAGGGCTGTACCTGGGCGAAGAAGTAGCCAAAGCTACATTTTAGCCTTCACCTTGTCCATGACATCATCGCTTTCTGCAGCGAATAAAATCGCATTGAACACACTCGTATCAAAAATCATGACATACCCATTTTCCTTGGCCACATCCTGAATCGCCTTTTCCGCTTTCTCAATGATTGGGCCGAGCAGCTCCTGCCGCTTGGCCTGCACTTTTTCTGAGACTTCCTGCTCATAAGCCAGGATATCCCCCCGCTCTTTTTCCAGCTGCTGCTGCTGCTCCTGCTGCGCTTTAGGCGCCAAGTCGCCAGACTGCACCTTTGCGGCGAATGCCTGCGCTTTCTGCTGCCAGGCTTTGGCCATTTCCTCCCCTTTAGCGACCAGCTGCTTCTGATAAGCTTCTAACTCAGCGTCTGCGGCCTGAGTGGCATCTAATGAGGAAACGAGGTTGCCAAAGTTGAGGTGGCCATATTTCTGTGCCTGTAGGGCCGGAAGGCTAAGCAGCAGGCAGGCTGCGATCATCAAATAAGATTTCATAGTCTGTGGTTTGATCTTTTAATGTGGCGGTAATGCCGGGCTTTCCAGCCCGGGCTGCTGCTTTTCAAAAGCCCTGCAAAGGTAGCCTGAGCCCGGCACTATGCCAATTTTGTCGCAGACAAATTCCCTGCCTGCACCCCTATTATGACGCAGGCAGCCTCCCGCTCGTTGCTTAAGGGATTGTTAAACCAGGGTAAAGCAAATGCCTTGCAACAAAAAAATACAATCAATTTGTTTTTAAAATTTGACTATGAAACAAAAAGTATTAATTTTGTTTCAAACAAAACCAATTGGCAGCGACCGCTATCACCTTTTCAACCGGGCTCAAATGATACAACACTCCAACATCCCCTCCTTAAACCGGCTTGCGCACCGTGCCGGGCAAATTGCAGGCAGCACCCTTCAGAAACATTGGCTGAAAACCGCCCTGCTCGGAGCCGCCGCATACATGGCCCTGCAAAAGGACCTTAATATTAACCTACAGCTGAACCAAGCTCCTGCTGCTATGGTCCGGGGCGGCGGCAAGGTGGCTACGGCTCAGGCGGCTGCTTTCCGGCCAGAAGCGCCACCTATGAACACCTCCCTCGTTGGCGGCCGGGAGGCCTCACCTTCCGCAGGTGCAGAAGCAAACCGGGCAACAGAAAATACCGCCAATACCCTTTCCAATCTCACCGCTGCCAATAAAGGGCTGAAAGAAGAAACCGGGCACAGCGCGCGGAAAGCTGCCAAAATAGCCCGGCAGAAAGCATACGTAAAGCGCTTCGCCAAGGTAGCCCAAGCAGAAATGAAGCACTATGGTATACCGGCGAGCATTATACTGGCACAGGGGCTATTGGAAAGCAATGTAGGGGAGAGCAAGCTCGCGCAGCGCAACAACAACCACTTCGGGATGAAGTGTTTTTCAAAGAGCTGCAAGCCCGGGCACTGCAGCAACTATACCGACGACAGCCACAAGGACTTTTTCCGCATCTATGGCAACGCTTGGGAAAGCTACCGCGCACACAGCTTGCTGCTGAAAAATAGCGAACGGTATCAGCCCTTGTTCCGGCTGCGCTCAACCGACTACAAAGGGTGGGCCAGGGGGCTGAGCAAAGCAGGCTATGCGACAGACAAAAAGTACGCCGATAAAATCATCCACCTGATAGAAGACCTTGGGCTACACCGTTACGACAGATAAGCCCGAAAGCAGGCATCTTTAGGCGCAAGCTTGGTTGCCGTTTTTGGAGCCTGAACAACAGGATAGGGCCTGCCCCCTCCGCAAGGATTGGGGCCTCCCCCTGCCCAACGGCAGGGGGCGCTATGCTACGGGGCTCGCTATCCGCTCGGCCCCTCGCCCTACAGGCGTCGGGTCTGGCCTTTGGCCACCCCTTCGCAGCGCTAGGCCAATGCCAAGCTAGCGCCCGCAATGCTTAAGCACCTGCGGCATTGGGGCCCACGCCCTTTTCAATACCTTGGGAGCAGTCAGCCACTTGATTTCCAGCAGCTGCCCCCAAAGCAGGCTGCCCCGCCACAGTCATGCAGACAACAGCACCACCATCAATGGCACTAGGGTAAAAACAACCAACAAAGCAAAGCCAAACGCCATTTATCACCTAATTTGCTACTCCTACGATACTGCAACGTACCCGTTAAGTGAGCAAATTGCCATCCTCGTCCCACTTGGCCAGCTCATGCCGGGTTTCTACATTCAGGCACTTAGCCAGCCATTCCGGGTCGTAATCTACCTCGTGCTCAGCCAAGACCTCCGGCGGCACGCCATCCCAAGTATTCGGGTAGTTTCCATCATACTGCAGGTCCTTCAGTACACCTTCCTTGGCCGTATAGAAGCCCGTGAGGGTCAGGAAGCGCATCAGATTGAAAAATTGGACGCCGTAAGGCTGCTCTTCCTCTGGCAGTTCCGGGTCGGGGTAGGCTATAGCGTCGAGCAGCGCGGTTTGAGCAGCTGCCCCAGCTTCCGCAAAAGGCAGGCCAGCTTGTTCGTAAGCAGCGTGGTTGAGCCAGGCCAGCCCCCCCCTCAGCGGCAGCTGATACGCTGGCATATCCTTGGCTATGAATTCTATAAACTCCGGCACGCCTGCGTCAACAGCAGAGCCGGAACGCTCATCGGCGGGGATGATCAGTGCACAAAGGGCGGTAAGGGCGGCCATTTCATCTTCCCGGAAAAAGGACTCCGCCATCAAGCGGGCATCGCGGGCCTGCTCTTCGGGGGTGCGCCCGTAGCCGGGCACCGGCCCCATTGCAACGGTTTCTGAGGAAGCCGTTTCAGGGGTACAGCTTTGCAGGAGGGCACTGCCGGCCAGGCCGCCCAACAATAAAGTGCGAAGGTGTTCTCTCCTATCCATTAGAGGGCTTGTTTTTTGAGTTGGTCAATGATGTGATCGGCCATGCGCCAAGAGAGGGCGAGTATGGTCCAGGTGGGGTTTTTGTCCGCTTGGGAAACAAAAGGTGCGCCATCGGCCAGGAAGACGTTTTTCACATCGTGCAGCCTTTGGTAAGCGGTCGTCACCGAATCACGAGGGTCGTTGCCCATGCGGGCAGTACCTACTTCGTGGATGATCTCCCCGGGCTTGTTCAGCCCAAAATCCTGGTCTGCGCCGGGCACCTCCGTCAATGGTATAGCCCCAATGCCTGCATAAATCTCTTGGAAGGTCTGATGCATGTGCTGGGCCTGCTTTCGCTCATGATCGGACCACTTATAGTTGAAGCGCAATACTGGCACCCCAAACTCATCGACGACGTTGGGGTCAATTTCGCAATAGTTGTCTTTCATAGCTACAGACTCGCCCCGGCCGGAGATGCCTATGACAGCGCCGTAAAACCTGCGGGCCTCTTCTTTGAGCTTTCTGCCATAGCCTCCGATGCGCTGCCGGGCCGCTTCCTGCATTTTGAGGTGCATGCCGCCAAAGCCATAGCTGGGCATGCCCAGGCCGCCCCATATCTCCGTATGGTAACCGCGCGGGAAGTCCAGTTTTTTGTTGTCCAGCCACCAAGGGGAGTAGATGTGCAGCCCTCCTACCCCATCTTCATTGTACATCTTACGGCCCATCAGCTGAGGGATGAAGGCCATGCTAGAACTGCCCGTACTGTCGTGGAGGTACTTGCCTATCAGCCCGCTGGAATTGCCAAGCCCCTCGCTGTGCCGGGGCGCTTTGGAATTGAGCAGAATGCGTGCTGTGCTGCAGGCAGAAGCAGCCAGCACAATGACCCGGCCCCGGATCTGATACTCCCGGCGGTCGTTTTTGTTGATGTAAGAAACGGCAGTAGCGACGTGCTCTTCGTTGGTCTCTACGGAACGGGCCATGCAATTGGTGAAGAGGTCGATCTGCCCGCCAGCTTTCTGGGCCGGGAAAATCAGGCAGCTGCCCGAGCTGAAGTCCGCATAAACAGCACAGCTCCTGGCGCACTGCCGGCAGAAGAAACACACGCCCCGGTCTTTGTTGATGGCCTTGGTCACTACCGACATCCGGGAGGGGATGACCGTGACCCCAGCCTTTCTGGCCCCTTTGATGTAGTAGAGCTCGTGCAGGCGGGGCTTAGGCGGCGGCAGGAAAAACCCGTCGGGCTCATTGCGCAGCCCTTCTTTGCTCCCAAACACCCCGATGAGCTTATCGACTTTGTCGTAATAGGGCTTCACATCTTCGTATGAAATTGGCCAATCGGCGCCGAGCCCATCAATGCTGTAACGCCGGAAATCATCCGGGCCAAAACGCAAAGAAATACGCCCCCAGTGGTTGGTACGCCCGCCCAGCATTTGAGAACGGAACCACCGGAAATCGCTCCCGTTGTCGTTCGTATAAGGCTGGCCTTCTATTTCCCATCCGCCATAAGCCATATCGAAATCCCCGAAAGCACGGGTGGTGCCCGCACCACGGCGGGGAGACTCCCAGGGCCACCGCATTTGTGTTTTGGTCTCTGGGGCGGCAGGGTCAAAGAAAGGGCCTGCTTCCAAGATAGCGACGGACAAGCCGGCTTCCGCCAGAACTTTGGCCGCCATGCCGCCCCCTGCACCGGAGCCGACAATGACGACATCGTACTTTTTGGTAGGTTTTTTAATTTCCATGCGTTTGTTGTTGGTTTCCGTAGCCAGAGCGGCTAGCCCAAATGCCTGCTGGCATCTACGGCTCAATCCTATCGCCGGCCATAAAAAGCGTTTGAGCAGGCTTGATGCGCCGGGCTGATGGAATGGGGGGCATGGGCTATGCTCAGCTAATGAACGCTCAAGCTTCTTTAGCGTTCATTAGCTGATATTGGCAAGGAAAAAGCCAGCTCGCCCTTGAGCCATTTCCGACGAATCAAGTCTGATATGCTCAAAAAACGAATTTTTTCCCGCCTTTCCGCTTATTGGCAAACACTTTATGTGCCACAGGCTTTACAAAACAGCACACAGGAAAGCCCCTCCACAGCCCAACAGCCTTGGCACATTATTGTCGGCTACAACGGCCATGCCCAATGGTTTGCACTGTCTTCCCAGCCGCCCTGCACAATATTATTAGCCCCGGCAGGCAAGCTGCTGCAGCATTAGCAAATACGCCAAAAAACCGTTATTTTTGTAGTCGGGTTTTAAACCCCTTCTTTATTCTAACACATTCAAACTGAGTAATCAATGCAATCAGTAGATCAGACGCTGAAGTACAAAGTAAAAGATATAAACCTGGCCGACTGGGGCCGTAAAGAAATCGAACTGGCAGAGGCAGAAATGCCGGGCCTGATGGCCCTGCGGGAGAAGTACGGCGAATCTAAGCCGCTCAAGGGCGCGCGCATCGCGGGCTGCCTGCACATGACCATCCAAACGGCTGTCCTGATCGAGACCCTCGTAGAACTGGGCGCTGACGTGACCTGGTCTTCTTGCAACATCTTCTCCACACAAGACCACGCTGCAGCAGCCATCGCAGCAGCTGGCGTGCCGGTCTATGCCTGGAAAGGCCAAACGGATGAAGAATTTTGGTGGTGCATTGAACAGACCCTCTTCGCCTTTGAAGGCGGGCAGCCGCTGAACATGATCCTGGATGACGGGGGCGACCTCACCAATATGGTCCTGGACAAGCACCCTGAGCTGGTGGAAGGCGTCAAAGGGCTGAGCGAAGAAACGACTACCGGCGTACACCGCTTGTACGAGCGCATGAAAAAAGGCACCCTGCCAATGCCGGCGATCAATGTGAACGACTCGGTCACCAAGTCTAAATTTGATAACAAGTACGGCTGCAAAGAATCAGCAGTAGACGCTATCCGCCGAGCTACCGATGTCATGATGGCGGGCAAAGTTGCTGTTGTTGCTGGCTACGGTGATGTGGGCAAAGGCACTGCCGCATCTCTGCGCGGTGCTGGCTGCCGGGTGATCGTTACAGAAATCGACCCTATCTGTGCCCTGCAGGCTGCTATGGACGGCTTCGAGGTACAGAAAATGGAGAAAGCCCTGCCCCGTGTGGATATCGTGGTAACGGCTACCGGCAACAAAAACATCGTTGCGGAGCGCCACTTCCGACTGATGAAGGACAAGACCATCGTCTGCAATATCGGCCACTTCGACAATGAGATTGATGTTGCGTTCCTGAACCGGGAATATGGCCATACCAAAACGGAAATCAAGCCACAGGTGGATAAGTATACCATAGATGGCAAAGACATCATCCTGCTGGCAGAAGGCCGCCTGGTCAACTTGGGCTGTGCTACAGGCCACCCTTCCTTTGTGATGTCCAACTCCTTTACCAATCAGGTGCTGGCACAAATCGAGCTGTGGGCCAACACAGATCAGTATGAGAACAAAGTGTACACCCTGCCCAAGCACCTCGATGAGGAAGTTGCCCGCCTGCACCTCGCCAAAATTGGCGCAGAGCTGGAGACCCTCTCCGAGGATCAGGCAGAGTACATCGGCGTGACCGTAGAAGGGCCGTTCAAGCCAGAATACTACCGTTACTAAGCCAACAGGCGTTTGGCCAATTAGCAAAAAGCTGCCCCGGTTCTTCCGGGGCAGCTTTTTATCTTTGTAGAGCAACCCAAACGGGCGCAAGCCCTGAAACACCAAATTCAACTACGCTCCATGCAATCCGTCTTCTCTGTTTACCTCCAATTGGGCTTTACGCACATTTCTGACCTGGCAGGTTATGACCATATTTTATTCATTGTCGCCCTTTGCGCCATCTACCGGCTTGCCCAATGGCGGCAGGTTGCACTGTTGGCTACCGCTTTCACCCTAGGGCACAGCCTGACGCTCGGCATGGCCGCGCTCGGCTGGCTGCCAGTCAATATGGCTTGGATAGAATTCCTCATCCCTATCACAATCCTCGCAACGGCGCTTTTCAACATCACAGCCCACCGGCAGGGCGGGCAGGAGGAACTGCTCTGGGGGCCTACCATGAAGCTCAATTATGGCTTTGCGCTCGCATTTGGCCTCATTCACGGCATGGGGTTCTCCAATTTCCTCCGCTCCAGCCTTCTGCCGGGCCAGGAAAATCAGCTGCTCACACAGCTACTGGCGTTCAACATAGGTGTGGAGCTGGGGCAGTTGGCCATTGTAGCGGTAGTGCTGGGGCTCTCCTTCGCCGCTATGCAAGGCCTGAAAGTCAGGCAGCGGGAATGGAACCTCTTCGTTTCCGGTGCGGCCTTCGGGCTTGCCCTAGTCATGGCGCTGGAGCGGGTTCCAGCATAGCACAATTTTCAGGCGGCCCGCTGAGAATTGTCACCTCCGGCCTAGCCAAAAGCTGATAATTTTGCAGACAAGTGAAAGCGCCGGGAGGGCTAAGCCCTCTTTGTGCTAAACTCCGCAAAATCCAATGCCGCTTATGCACCTGCCCTTCCGCCACAGCATCGCCCGGAAAAACCTCATGGCTCTGACCGGAGGTTTCCTGTCGTTTTTCCTTCTGATCCACCTGGCCGGCAACCTACAGTTGCTGCTGCCTGAAGCCCGTGCACGGGAACAGTTCAACTTGTATGCTCAGCTCTTGTCTGGCAACATATTGATCAAAGCCATTTCCTACGGACTTTATCTCAGCATACTGCTGCACGCCCTGTACGCCCTCCTCCTTGCCCTAAGCAGCCGGAAAGCGAGGGGCGGCCAAGCTTATGTCTACGACCACAGGCGGCAAGCCTCCCCTTGGTATGCCCGCAGCATGGGGCTGCTCGGCAGCATACTGCTGGTGTTCCTGGCCGTCCACATGAAGGACTTCTGGTACGTTTATAAATTTACGGCTATCCCCCTTGACGAGCACGGCCAAAAAGATTTGTACACGGTGGTAGCCACCGCCTATCAAGAAGCGTGGTACGTTTTGCTCTACGTCGTGGCCATGATCGCCTTAGGCTTCCACCTGCTGCACGGGGTAAAAAGCGCACTTTTCAGCCTGGGGCTTTACCATCCCCGGTACCGGTTGTGGGCTAAGCGGGCAAGCACCGCCTACGCCATTGCTATGACCGCAGGCTTCTGCCTCATCCCCATTTATCTCTACTTCACCCAAAACCCTGCTTGACCATGAAGCTTGACGCAAAAATCCCCGAAGGCCCCCTGGCCGAGAAGTGGGGCCGCTACCGGGCCGCCTGCCGCCTGGTGAGCCCCGCCAACAAGAAAAAGATGTCCATTATTGTTGTAGGCACAGGCTTGGCGGGTAGTGCAGCTGCTGCCTCTTTGGCAGAAATGGGCTATCAGATCAAGGCTTTTTGTTTTCAGGACAGCCCCCGGCGGGCGCATTCAGTGGCAGCGCAGGGCGGGGTAAATGCTGCAAAGAACTATCAGAATGATGGCGACAACGCCTACCGGATGTTTTACGATACCCTCAAAGGGGGCGACTTCCGCTCCCGGGAAGCCAATGTGTACCGGTTGGCAGAATGCTCTGCCCAACTGATTGATCAGGCGGTAGCACAGGGCGTGCCTTTTGCGCGCGAATACGGCGGCTACCTGGCCAACCGCTCTTTCGGCGGGGTACAGGTGAAGCGGACTTTTTATGCCCGCGGGCAAACCGGCCAACAGCTCTTGCTCGGCGCCTATTCGGCCCTGAGCCGTCAGGTTGCGCAGGGGCAAGTGCAGCTTTTCGCCCGGCACGAAATGCTGGAGCTCGTGACCGTTGACGGGCAGGCCAGGGGCATCATCGCCCGCAACCTCGATACGGGCAAACTGGAAAGGCATGCTGCACATGCTGTCGTGCTCGCTACCGGTGGGTATGGGAAAATATATTACCTCTCCACGCTAGCTATGGGCTGCAACGGATCTGCCATCTGGCGGGCCTATAAAAAAGGTGCAGGGTTCGCTGCGCCCAGCTGGACTCAGATACACCCCACCTGTCTGCCACAGTCGGGCAGCTATCAGTCCAAGCTGACGCTAATGTCAGAATCTTTGCGCAATGACGGCCGCATCTGGGTGCCTATACGGGCTCACGACCAACGCCCGCCCAATGAAATACCAGAAGCAGAGCGCGACTACTATCTCGAGCGCCGCTACCCGGCTTTTGGCAACCTGGCCCCGAGGGACATCGCCAGCCGGGCTGCCAAGGAACGGATCGACGCTGGCTTTGGGATTGGGCCCCAAAAAAATGCAGTGTACCTGGATTTTGCCCATGCCATACAGGAGTATGGCGAGGGGGCCATCCGCGAGCGGTACGGCAATCTTTTCCGCATGTATGAAAAGATTACGGGCCGGAACGCTTACCGAGAGCCGATGATGATCTCGCCTGCGGCCCACTTTTCCATGGGCGGCCTTTGGGTAGATTATGAACTAATGACCTCCCTGCCCGGGCTGTTCGCTATCGGAGAATGCAACTTCTCCGACCACGGGGCCAACCGCCTCGGGGCCAACTCCCTGCTGCAAGCCTGTGTGGACGGCTATTTTATTCTCCCCAACACCATCAGCAACTTCTTGGCAGGCCAGCTGACAGCTCCGGCCATCGGCCCCAGCCATGAAGCCTTTGCGGCAGCCGAGCAAAGCGTGGCACTACAACTCGGCCGCCTGCTCAATATCCAAGGTCAGCGCACGGCAGGCAGCTACCACAAAGCGCTCGGCGCACTCCTTTACGATAAGTGTGGGGTACTGCGGAGCCGGGAAGGGCTGCAGCAGGCTATCAAGGATATCTCAGCACTTCGGGCTGACTTCTGGCAAAACCTGAAAGTGCCGGGGGCCACTGAAACGGTCAACAGTGAACTGGAAAAAGCCGGCCGGGTAGCAGATTACCTGGAGCTCGCTGAGCTCATGTGCCGGGATGCCTTGGCCCGAGAAGAGTCTTGCGGCGCCCATTTCCGAGAGGAATACCAGACCGGAGATGGAGAAGCCCTAAGGCGGGACGAGGCCTTCCAATACGTTCCGGTATGGAGCTACCAAGGGCCTGACACCCCGCCAGAGCTCGTCGAGGAGCCACTCCTTTTTGAAACTGTTTCCCCAACTGTAAGAAATTACCGATGAAGATCACCCTCTATATCTGGCGCCAAGACAACGCCCAAGCCAAAGGCAATATGGAAAAGCATGCCCTGAACGGGCTCAACCCGGATATGTCTTTCCTAGAAATGCTTGACGTGCTCAATGAGCAGATCATCACCGCTGGCGGAGACCCGGTAGAGTTTGACCACGACTGCAGAGAGGGTATCTGCGGGCAGTGCGGGCTGTTCATCAATGGCCGTGCCCACGGCCCGCTTGCCGCTACCACTACCTGCCAGCTCCACCTGCGCCATTTTAAAGATGGCGATACCATCTACGTTGAGCCATTCCGGGCGGCAGCTTTCCCTGTTGTCAAAGACCTGCGCATCGACCGCTCTGCATTCGACCGCATCATACAAGCCGGAGGGTATGTCTCTGCCCGTACCGGCGATGCGCCCGAAGCCAATGCCCTTCCTGTACCGCACCGTACTGCAGAACAGGCTTTTGATGCGGCAGCCTGTATCGGCTGCGGCGCCTGCGTGGCTACCTGCAAGAATGCTTCTGCGGCCCTGTTCACAGCTGCAAAGGTAAGCCACCTGGCTATGCTGCCACAAGGGCAGCCCGAACGTGAACACCGCGCACAGGCCATGTCAGCACAAATGGACGAGGAGGGCTTCGGCCATTGTACACAGACCGGAGCTTGTGAAGTAGAGTGCCCACAGGAAATTTCCATTGCGCACATCGCTCGCATGAATTATGAATTCAACCGGGGCGCAATTTTAAAACCCTGAGCAACTTCAACGCTTGCCGCCACGTTTAGCATAAAAAAAGATGGCTGTACTGTTGCTTTCTGCCCTCCTCTGGCTGAGCCGCCCAGCGCATGATTTCCACGTCAGCAAGTGCTTGGCGCACTACGATACCGAAGAGCAGGCTTTACAAATGAGCATGCATATTTTCATCGACGACTTGGAGCTCGCCCTTGCACAAGAAGGGCATGAAAACCTTTTCCTTTGTACCCCCAAAGAGGCCACAGAGGCGGAAGCCTACCTCAAAGATTATCTCCAGCGGCACTTCAAGCTTTCTGCTGACGGCACCCCCTTATCCTTTGACTTCATCGGCAAGGAAATATCTGACGACCTTATGGCCGTGTGGTGCTACCTTGAAGTAACGGGGCTGCCCCGCCCTGAGTCGCTCGAAGTAGAATACAGCATACTGTTGAATACTTACGACGACCAAAAGAATATCCTCAGCCTTGACTTTCCCGGGGAAAAACCTGGCATGCTGTTTTTCCAGAAAGGGCAGGCAAAAAAAACTGCTGCTTTGGGGGAGCATTAAAAAGGTGGGCAAGCTGGCGCTTGCCCACCAATGAACCCAATAATCAAATTAAACACATCTGAAGTCAGCTCTTGATAGCTCAGAGTATAAGCGCTATGGCTGTAAACAGCCCGCCCAATGCGCTCAGCGCTATTGTCCTTTTATTGGATAAGACCAGAGAACGGTCCTCATAATGCATGCGGATATGCCGGAAAATAGCCAAGCCCGATGCCAGTATCAGGACAGCTACCAGTGCAAGCCATAGGTTGCCCCCAGGCAGGGCGAAGGACAAACCCAGCGTGAGCCCAGCTGCCGCTAAAAGTATGCCCAAATAGATGTAGGTGCTTTTTTCCTTGCCAAAAGTAACGACCAAGTGGTTTTTCCCCGTAAGGGCATCAGACTCTGCATCCGGGAATTCATTGATCAGCAAAATATTGGCAGTCAGCAGCCCAGCTGGCAAGCCTATCCAAAAAGCCATTGGCACCAACTGTAGGGTGGCCACATATACAATGCCTAACGTGACCAATGGCCCGAACGCAAGCGCAATGCCCAGCTCGCCAAGCCCGCGGCGCGCAACCAGCCTTACAGGCGGAGCGGTGTACAGATACCCTATAGCTAAGCCTGCCAATCCTATCATCAATGCAGGCCAGCCCGTTGCCCATGCCAGATAGGCGCCGATGAGGCCCGAAGCAGCAAGGAGGAGCAGCCCAAGCTTTTTAGTCTGCCCTAAGGTAATGAGCCCCAATTCAATGGCACGGCTGCCGCCTGAAAATTGTAGGAAGTAATTGTTGTTGGCGCCGTCTGTCCCGTCTTTTACATCGAAATAATCATTCATGACGTTGCTGCCCAAGTGCAGCAGCGCTACGCCGAGCACGGCCCACAAAAACAGCCCCCAGCTGAAAGCCGTGCCAGGGTTGTCCAGAACATAATGATAAGCAAACGCCCCTCCGATGAAGGCGGGCATCAGTACAGCCGAAAGGAATGGCATCCGGGTAATGGCCAAGGCTTTGACCAGCTTGGTTGTCCAACGTATGGGCGGGTCGACTTCTTCGGCTACAGCTTCTGTCACACCGCAATAGCCGGTCTGCCCATTCGCCTTGCCATTGGCAAAAGTCGGCGTAATCCGTATGCGGGCGCTGAATGGGGAGCCGTCTTTCCGTAAAAACCGGGTCTCGCCTTCGTACTTGCCTTCCCGGCTAGCCGTATCCAGCCAGACGGGCACGTTCTGCAGTACGATCTCCCCAGGGGAAAAAACAGAAACCCGCTCTTTCCCTACTACTTCTTCGGCCGAGTACCCAAACAGTTCTTCTGCTCCTTTGCTGAAGGTTTCGATCCGGCCTTCCATATCACAGGTGATGACACTTTTCATATTTTTTACTTTCAGTAATTTCTGAAAATAAAACAACCGTGAGAGGTAAAGGTTCGCAAAAGGGGCTTTCACTCTCTTATGCCCAAGGCCTCGAAGGGGTAAAAGGACAGCCCGACATCTTGTAGGGACTGCCCTCCCCGGACCCCCTCCAGTTCCATGCTGATCAGCCCGAAGTCGTGAGCAGTCGCCAGGCGGGCGCCGGTCGGCAGTTGTTCCCATTTTTCCCAAGAGGCCTTAAGCCCGCCGATAGGCAATACCGAAACCCACATCCGGTAGGAAAGCGGCCGGCCGTCTTCGCCCAGCTCCCATAAGTAGGCATCTCCCGGGGTCACCCCTCCACTGCTGTAGGCCACGAGGAGCCCTCGGCTACCGTCTTGGAGTGTGGCTAAGCTGCGCGTAGTTCCAGGGTCGAACACCTTCGTGGGGGCGCAAAGCCAGAAAGCATCATTGCAGAAAAAGCCCCAAGCCTGTTCTAAAGCCTGTTGCGCAGCTTCTCCGCCCAACGGCTGTTCTGAACGCCAAGCCTTGCCATTAGGGCCATTCGCCGACATCAAAACCTCGGTATCCCCCCATTTCACCTGCACCACTTCCTTGGCCTTATCCCAGATGTACTCGTGCCCTCCGGGAAAAGCCCAAGCTACATAGCGGGTCGCCTCCCAAGCCTCTGCATTTACCGCCTCCATCATTTTGCGGGCCAGCGCATCGGCTTCCGGGGAAGGAGAGGCTTCCGGGCGGGGCGTATGGGCCAGCCATATGCCCAAAACGGATAAAGCTAAGAGGGCAGCCACTATGAGCCCCGTGATTTTCAGTGCTTTTTTCATTGGGTTTGCTTTGATTTTTTTCTGAGAACCTGCCAGGGTTGGCCTTGGCAGATGGTGGTTTTTAAAGGCAGGAAGGCAGAAAAAGTTCAGCGGATGAGGGGCAACAGCAGGTAGTAAACGAAACCGGCAGCACTGCGCGATTGTGCAGTACTGCCGGTAGTTTTTTGGCTTTAACACCCTATTAACAAGTAAATCCCTTAACTTTGCAGGAATAGTTTACTAATGCATTGTCGACCTGTGCCTGCCTATTGGTGGGTGCAGGTTTTTTTCATGTGCAAAAGTAAAGGGAGGACCTTGCTTTGTTTTTTATGCGTTGGTTGTCGCTTTGCCCGCGCCAGCTTCTACGTGCTGCTCGGCTCCCTGTGCAGACTTGGAGACTGCAAGCGAGTAGATCACCAGACCAAAGCCAATCTTATTGACAGCATCCCCAATGTTGTAGATGATATCCATAGATTCTGCCGGGATCAATCCAGCGAGCCAGCCCGTTTCGATGGTCATGTAGCCGATTGGGTAAATCGCCCAGCCAGCAAATACGAACCACGCCAGTGCATTGAAGCCTTTCTGCAGGATCGGATCGTTTGAGTTGTTGGACAAACGCTTTGCCGAGCCCATCCATACTTCATACAGGATACCAGCGTACCCAATGGTGGAAATAAAGCCCCAAAGTGGAGAAGCATCGCGGAAGACCGTCTCGCCCAAGTAGCCCGCTACAAGCATCACTACAGAGTAGAAGATCATTTTCCACAGCAGGCCTACCTTAGCGCCAAACGCACGCAGGATGAGGTAAAACTCAACGCACATCAGGGGCACGGTGAGGATCCAGTCAATGTAGCGGAACTCCGTAGGGGAAGCTTGGTTGGTTGCCCAGAAATCCCGCATGTAGAAGTAATGGACCGCAGCGATGAAAGTGATCAGCCCTGAGACCAGCATAGAATCCTTCCATTTGCCCTTCACTTGGCTGAACTGGAAGAAAAAGAAGACTGTGGCAGCTGCCATAGCCATAGAGCCGATGAAGAAGGTGAACCCTACGTAGTCACCGGACTTGAGCTGCGCAAGCAGCAAAGGTTGAAAATTGTTTACTAATGCATCCATGATAAAAGTGTTTTCCGTTAAAGAACTGTTAACGACGAGAAGGAAACAGGCCCTCTCAAAAATGGTTTATAAAATTTCAATAATTTTTGTACCTACGGAAATTATAAGAAGCGTACAGCAGATTATTGAAATTTCATTCCAATGGCCTTGATGCGCCGGGCCAGTGCAGTGGGCAGGAAATAGCCCTTCTGACTCCGAAATGCCCCCGCGCACCAAGTCTAAATATCATGGCGAATCATGCGCTTTGTAGAGCTGATCGATCAACAACATATGCGGCAAGGTAACCACGGAGATGAATACGAAAACGAGCCCAATGTTCATGGCGAGCGCCATCTCATTTTGCAGCCAGGCCAAGGCTGCCAACCCCGTGATAGCCACCGCAGTGAGCGGAAGCGCATTTCTGAAATAATGCCGCCAGCCATACTGCCGGTCCTCATCTCTGAAAAAGCGGATTTGGTCCATCATTGAGCTCAGAGAGTGCCAGCCTACGAAGTATACCGCGAACCCCAAAAGCAAAGGCAGCTGTGTGAGCACGATGGCCAGCACAATCAAATTGAACACCTCATTGCGCAGGTCGCGCCAGCTGATCGCCCCCTCCAAGAAGTAATAGAGGCTGGCCCAGAGGTTGATGATGAACAAGGCAGCTACCACTGCCCTTCGCCATGTGGCAGCCATAGCGGGCGGGGCCTCGCCCGTGATGTGCGTTATAATCGGCACGGCTGCCTCATAATGCCATAATATAGGTGCGGACAATACGAAAGCGCCCCAGATGAAGTGTGCGGCCCTGTTCTTCCAGCCGGCGCCCAGGTCTGCATAGTTCCAATTGGACTGCCCAAAATGGTACATAGAAATGAAGAGGAAAAAGAGCAACGACAGCTGCGGCAACAGATACCAAGCCAAGGCGTACCCCCCCATTATGGCCAAATAACAAGCGTAGAATTGCAACATGCTGCCATTCCCCCACAGCGGGCGGGCCAAGTGCTGAAAGATCAGGTAGTCTGTAGCCCCATGGGGGATGCCAATAAGGACAATCAGCCCTAGGGCAGCCCAAAACTGCATTTGGGCCAAAAGGCCGGGAGCCAAAAAGCTGAAAAGGGCTAGCAATAGCCCCAGCCCTTGAACCGAACGGTATAGCAAAGGGTACCTGGCTGTCATAAGCTATTGTTTTGGGGTCAACGTTGCAGGGGCTGCAGCGGCCGTGCTTGGGTAGGCAGCAGCATAACTGCCCGCCCTGAGCTGAAGGTTGCGCAACAGCGCCTTCAGGAATAGGGGCACCGGCAGGGTGGCAAAAATACGGGCTTCTGCCACCGGGTTGCTGCGCTCCGACAAGAACTTCAGCACTTTCCCGATGCGGTTGTGGCGGAACAAACGGTGGAAAACCCCCTTCCCTCTGAAACCTTCCACCTCAAGAATATCGAGCAACAGCTGATCATAAAATGCAAAGCGCGCTTGTGAAGGCAGGCGGGTATCCGGAGCTTGCCCGGCTTCCAGCTGGGCCACCACCTGCCGGGCTTGTTCTTGAATGCGGCTGAAGGCATAGCCTGTCGTAGGCTTCACCGCCCCCCCTACCGTACCTATCTGATGCACACGAGGGCTCAGCCGGTTTTTAAAGGCCGCATCTGTCATAGGGATTGCCCCTTCCTCTTTTTCAAGGACCTCATATTGGCTGAACCCAAGCTGGCCTTCTATATAATCCTTCAATGCAGACTGATACGCCTCTGCAGCCAAACGGGAGGGCGAGAAAACAGTGAACTCAACCAGCGCACGCGACGGGCTTACCGGCAGTACATAAAAAAAACGGCAGTCTCCAGGCTGAGCCGTACGGAAGTCCATAAGTGTGCCCTCTGCTGAGCTGAACACGGGCTTGCCCAACTCTATCCACCAGCCTGCAAAATGCTGTAACAGCTGATACCTGCCCAGAGCGGGCAGTGCGCCAGGCAAAGGGCAGCTATTAAAAACATGACGGCCTGAATATGCTCCTATCTGTGTTTTGACAATAGCCCTGCCGCTCTTTTCATCTATGCTCTCTATCCGCTCTTGCCGGAATTCAAAATTGCTCCTGCTCGCTAATGCACTCCGCACATGACGGTAAAAGTCCAGCCCGCGGATCATATGATACTTCAAAGGCCCCAGTTGCCCTCCATAACGGCCTGTCTCATCTTGAAAATAAAGCTTCTCCCAAGTATGGAAAACAGCCTCAGGGAAAGGGGGAGCCCCTTCTGACCAAAAGCACCAAGTACGGTCATTGGTATTTTTTGGATCGGCATCCAATAACAGAACATCCAGCTCGCAGAGGGAGCTTTGAGACAAGTGGTACGCTAAGGACAAGCCCGCTGCACCAGCACCGGCGATGATGATATCGTATTCCCTAACCATGTTTTACTAATGCATTGGCAAGTGCACCTGTCTGGAAATACAGAGAGGAAAAACTTGCAAAAGCTAGACAGCAAAACAAGAAAAAGGTTTAGGCTGCAAAATATTTTTTTGCTCAGCCAGGCAATAAATTTCAAAAGTTCGGCGAAAGCCGCTAAAAACAACAGAAGAGACACCCGGCTAAAAAAGCACAAACCAGATTGTCGTTTTTGGGCCTGCCCCTGCTGCATGTATGGGGCCTGCCCCTGCCAGCAGGCAGGTGCCGCTATGCTCCGGGGCTCGCTATCCGCTCGGCCCCTCGCCCTGCAGGCGTCGGGTCTGGCCTTCGGCCACCCCTGCGCAGCGCTAGGCCAATGCCAGCCTAGAGCCAGCTATGCTTAGCATTGCTAAACATCTGTGGCATTTGGGTTCACGCCCGCCTACAAACTAGTCCTTTGCTATAATCTCTTTCAGTTGGCTTGGCACGCTGAAACGTTGCCCGTACTTGGCCTTTAGCTCGCCACAACGCGCAACGAAAGCCTCCGCGCCGTAATCGTGTATATACTGTATCACCCCCCCTTTGAAAGCGGGGAAGCCCCAGCCGTAGATGCTCCCCAAGTTGGCTGCAGCCACAGAGTGGATAACCTGTTCCTGCATGCACCAAACAGCTTCCAGCACCTGAGTAAACATAAAGCGCTCTGCGAGCTCAGACAGCTTTGGCGCACCTTTTTTTTGTGGAAAAGCATCAGCCAGGCCAGGCCAGAGCTGCTGAGCCGTGTCTCCTGTGTAATCGTAAAAACCAGCACGTTTCTGCTGCCCAGGGCGTTGGAGCTCCTCCAGCATCGTCCGGAGCACAGATACCGCCGGGTGTTGGATGTATTTGGCCCCGTAATGCTCAGCCGCCTGGTTTTCGTAGCGGAGCACCATGTTCAGCCCCATGCTGTCTGCCAAGGCCAAAGCGCCATAAGGCATGCCAAGCTGCCGCCCTACATTTTCAATCAGTGCGGGGGAGAGCCCTTCGGCAAGCATGGTAATGCCCTCTAGGATGTAAGTATTCTGTACTCTTGCCGCATAAAAGCCCCAATCATCTTTAACGACTATGGGGGTTTTGTGGATTGCCCGGACAAAATCAAAAGCACGGGCTATCGTCTCTTCGGAAGTTTGGGCGCCCCGCACAATCTCCACCAACGGCACTTCCTCAGCTGGGGAAAAGAAGTGGAGCCCGATGTAATTGTACGGGCGTAGAGAGCCTTCTGCCAGTTTGGTAATAGGGATGGAAATGGTATTGCTCGCGAAGATGCTATAATCATCCAGGTGCTCTTCAGCCTCGCGCATGACTTTCTGCTTGACCATGCGATTTTCAAAAACGGCCTCGATGACCAAGTCGCAGTCTTCAAAATCAGCTGAAGACTCCGTGGTGTGTATCCGCTTCAACATCGCATCGCACTGCGCCGCCTGTTTACGGCCTTCTGCCTTCATTTGATCCAACCGCCGGCTGACATACTCCCGCCCGCGCTCTGCTATTGGCTTAGAGACATCCTTCAATACGACTTCCATACCGTGGTCTAGGCAGACATAAGCAATACCAGAGCCCATACGGCCCGCGCCAATAATGCCGATTTTCCGTGGGCGGAATTTGCCAAACCCTTTTGGGCGGTTCCCTCCTTGCCGGATATAGTTGTGGTCAAACCAAAAAGCTTTGATCATATTCTGTGTCTCCGGGCTTCTCATCAGAGCAGTAAATGCGCGGCTTTCCAGGCGGCAAGAAGTATCAAAGTCCACCTTCCCGCCTTCATACAGAATGCTAAGGATGGCCTGCTGCCCGGGTGTCTTGTGCAAACGCCGGCTGGCCAGCTGGGCTACTGCCGAACGCAAAAACCCCTCCACTCCCGCACCACGGGAGTCCCCACCGGGGATGGCAGCGCCTTCCTGATCCCATGGCCGGCGGCCCTCTTGGGTAGCCAAGATCCAAGCTTTAGCCCGCTCCCGCATCTCCCTTGGGGAACTCGCCAGCTCATCGATAAGCCCAACCTGAATGGCTTCCCGGGCATTATACCTCAAGCCCTCGCTTAAAATGGGGAAGGCTTTTTCTATGCCCAATAGCCACATCAGCCGGGTAATGCTGCCTCCGCCGGGGATAAGCCCCAGCTGCGCCTCAGGGAAACCATAACGGCTGCGGGGCTCTTCCACCGCAATCCGGTGGTGGCAAGCCAAGGCCAATTCAAAGCCTGCGCCTAATGCTGAGCCGTTCAGCGCGGCCACTACAGGCACACCGGGACTTTCCAGGGCCCGGAAGACATCCTTCAATTGCTCAGCCAGCTCAAAGATCTCACCGGCAGCTTCTTCCTGAAAAAGGTACTCCAGATCGCCCCCTATCGCGAATGTCTTCTTGGCGGAAGTCAGGATAACCCCTCGGAGCATGCCCTTTTTCTTCTCCTCCCTTAGGTGTTCTATGACCGGCATCAGCACTTTGCTGATGTGGTGGTTGATAATATTAGCTGGCCGGCCGGCCATATCCAGGGTTAGGGTGACGATGTGGTCGGTATCCTTTTTATAATAGATCATCAGGCGATGCAGTTTGAAAGGCCAAGGTAATAGTAGGTATAGAAATCAGACGCGCTCAATGATGGTAGCAACCCCCATGCCCCCGCCTGCGCAGAGCGTCACACAGCCCGTCTGCTTGCCTTGCCGCTCAAGCTCATCCAGCAGCGTGCCCAGCAGCATAGCGCCGGTAGCGCCCAGCGGGTGCCCTAAGGCAATTGCCCCTCCGTTTACATTGAGGCGGCTGTCGTTGATGCCCAGGTCACGCTGAAACTTGAGGACAACAGATGCGAAAGCCTCGTTGCACTCCCAAAGGTCAATATCCTTAGCTTCCATGCCAGCCTGCCCCAATGCCTTGACTGAAGCCGGGGCGGGCCCGGTCAGCATGATGGTAGGGTCAACGCTTGCTGTAGCAGCGGCTCTTATCTTGGCACGCGGCTTGAGCCCCTGAGCTGCGCCCGCCTCTTTACTGCCGACCAGCACCAAGGCGGCACCGTCTACGATGCCTGAGCTATTGCCTGCCGTGTGCAAGTGGTGTATGCGCTCTAGTGTGGGGTATTTTTCTAGGGCCAGGGCGTCAAACCCAAGCTCCCCGAGCGCTCGGAAAGCGGCGGGCAGATGAGCAAGCGCCTCCTGCGTAATCTGTGGGCGGGGCAGCTCGTCTACCTCAAGGATAGGCAAGCCGTTGGGGTCAAAAATGGGGACTATGGCTTTGCGGAAGTAGCCTTCTTCCATAGCGTGCTTGGCCCGCTGCTGAGATTGATAGGCGTAGGCGTCCAGCATTTCCCGGGTAAACCCTTCCCGGGTAGCAATCAGATCGGCAGCAACACCCTGAGGAAGGTAGCGGGTGGAAAGGACCAGGCCCGGATCAAACAGCAGGGCGCCGCCGTCACTGCCCATAGGAATGCGGCTCATGCTCTCCACACCCCCTGCTAAAGCCAGCTGCCCCCAACCAGAACGGATTTTCATGGCGGCCAAATTGACCGCCTCCAGGCCCGAAGCACAGTAGCGGTTGATCTGCATGCTTCCGCCAGAGGCACTGTAACCCGCTTTGAGCAGGGCAGCCTGCCCCACATTGTACCCCTGATCGTCAATAGGGGTCACACAACCGATGATCGTGTCATCTATTTGAGCAGGATCGATATTATGCCGCTCCCCCAAGGCCTGGAGCAAAGCAGCGAGCAAATCTACAGGCTTGACTTCGTAAAGCGCGCCGGAGCTCTTCCCCTTGCCCCGGGGAGTGCGCAGCGCTTCGTAAATGTATGCTTCTGGCATGGTAAGGGTTTGTGCACAAAAATAGCACCCATTAATGGCCCTCCCTAACGATGGGAAGACATTTTAGGGCTGGACTTCCAGACACTACATCGGAAATCCGCTGGATTAAGTAGATAAATATGGATTCTCGCAAATCCTGTACATAATTTTATTTTTGCAGTTGACAATTTCCCGGGTGTTTACCCAAAAGGCTAGAGAAGGGCGCGCCCCTCTCGGGGCCGGCTAACAAGGGCCGTACAAGGCCCAGACTTCAATCCTACACAAAATTATGCCAAAGCGTAAAGTAACTCCTTTTGCCCGCTTCCTGCTGGCCATGGTTTTCATCGTACCCCTGGCTTTTGCCGGTGCCTCCTACATCAACGGAGAAGACCCCATCCAAAACTTTAAAGACTGGACTGGGATGGGCCAGTCAGCACCAGCAGCTCAGGAAACGTCTGCCTCCCCCAATGCAGCCCCTGTGCGCAAAGCCAAAACAGCCAAGCCCTCTTTGGATGAAGAAGTGAAGCGCTTGGAGAAAGAGGTCGCCAAACGGGACGCAGCCATAAAGGACCTCCAGCAACAACTCGAAAACTGCCAGTAATCATGGACCTGATCCTTACGCTCCTCATCAACGCTGTCGCCCTGATGGCAGGTGCCCACCTGCTCAAAGGTGTGGACGTGGAAGACTTCGCCCGGGCCCTCATCGTGGCGGTAGCGCTCGCACTGCTCAATGCCACCCTCGGCAACATCCTAGACTTTATCACCACTCCCCTGCGCTTCCTTACCCTAGGGCTCTTCAGCTTTGTGGTAGATGGTGCCATGCTGTTGATTGCTGCCTATTTTTTAAAGGGGTTCACGGTTCAGAACTTCGGTTCGGCCTTCCTTTTAGCACTCATTATGGCCGTTGTCAATACCCTTTTGCACGGTTTGCTGTAAAGCAGGAAAGGTTAAAAACTCACCAGCCTACCTCAACCGCAAAGTAGATATTGCGGCCCGGGGCAGGCTCAAAATGCCGCCCTCCAAACGCATTGATGCGTATGTTCTGAGCATAGGCCTGCCCTAGGATGTTGTTCGCCCCCCCCATGAGCTGTAAGGTTATGGGGCCTGCCGAAAAGGTATAGCCGCCGTGCAGCCCAAGCTCTAGGAAGCCCTCTACCCGCGTAGCGTTGGCATCGTCTGCGAACAGAGCCCCCAACTGCCTAGCCTCCGCTTTGAGATAAGCACCTTGCGAAAAGGCCCAGGTCAACTGCCCAGCCCACCAATGACGCGGGATGCCGGGCAGAGCGTTGCCGCTCAGCTGTGTACCGCCCGTTTCAAAATCTGTATACTCAAAATCTGCATAGTTGTAAGCCACTTGCCCGCTCAATGGCCCCGATGGCTTCAAGGCCAGGCGCGCCTCTACCCCCCTACGGCTAGAAGCTCCTGCATTGCTGTAGTAAGTACGGCCAGGCTGGCCTTCCAGTTCGTAAGGGACCAGCTCAGAACGCAGGAAGATTTGATAACCGCAAAGGTCAAATTCCCACATACTGCCCAATGAGCTTTTCAAGCCCAGCTCTGTACTGTGGGCCTGCTGAGGGCGGAGCGCAGGGTTGAAGCCGCCCCCCGTAGGGTTGGCCGACAGCTCGCTCAGGGCGGGGGCTTCGAAACTATAAGCATAATTGGCGTACAGCCCAATGTTTTCCCAACCCTGCCAAAACAGCCCCAGCGCGGGGCTCAGGTTGTGAAACACCTGCCCACCGGAATCGTCGCCATCTTCCAGCCATCTGTCTTTTACGCCCAAAGCGTTGAGGTCGTAGCGCAGGGAAGCCTGAAGGCGCCAAGGCGCAGAGGGCCTCCATTCCTGTACATGGTACACCCCAACATTCATCCATTCCTCCTGCTGATCCAAAGCGAGGGCACCTTGTTCGCCTTCCAGGTTGTCGTACCGCTGCCGCCCGTCCGACAGCCCCAATACCGTGATGCCCGTAGTGCCGCGCAGAGCCGGAGAATACTTGCCAGATAGCTTGAGCCCAACGCCTGCATAGTGCCGGAAGAGCTTTACTATGCCCCCCGTTTCAAATGGCAGACGGTTGCTAAAGTCACGGAACAGATAAAACCCAAAAGCAGAGAGGGCAGCCTTTGGGCCTAGCCGCTGCTGCCATTTCAATCCAGCTTTGCCTTGCAATACGGTTTCTCCCGCATCGAAGGCCAGGTTGCTGCCCCAAGCCTGGCCAGGGGCCTCCAACCCCTCTTCAGGCAGCCCGCCCGGGTCTTGCGCCACAGGGCTGTACGCTAGGTTGAAAAGCAGCTCTAGATTCTGCCCGTCCTCCCAAGACCACTGCTTCTTGGCATTGAATAGGCTAGACACAGCACGGCTCTGCTCCCGGTACCCCTCAAAACGAGTGTGCGCGCCATAGGCTACCCACCCTGGGCCGCCTACCTGCAGCTGATATTTCTGGAACCCAAAGCTGCCCACTGACAGCCTCGCCCGCCCACCAGCCTCCTCAGGCGGCGCTACGGTTTGCAAATTAAGGACGCCCCCAGCTGCGTTGCCATACCAGCCAGACGCAGGCGAGCGCAACAGAGAAGCTTGGGACAACAGGCCTGCATCCAGGTTGTCTACCTGTGCCTGGCCATCGGGCGTAGACTCGGGCAGGCCATCTACCCATACAGCAATGCCCCGTATACCGAAAGCCGAACGAGCCCCGAAACCCCGCACGGAGAGGCGCAAATCTTGTGCAAAATTATACGGGTTGAGCGCCAACAGCCCCGGAAGTTGTTGAAGGGGCTCGCCCAGGCTCAGCTGTTGGCCCCGCTGGAAAGATGCCGGGCCTATCCGGGCTTCTGCATAGGGCAGCTGCTGCCCAGCGGTAGGCAGCAATGTAGCCGTGACAACCACCTCCTGCAGCTCCCTTAACCACAAGGAATCAGCAGTTTCCTGGGCGACACCCCCCAAAGACAGCAGAAACAATGCGTGCAAGAGGAGCCCCAAGATGATGCCCCTCCTCCTCTTATCCGAAATCCCCATATACTCGTTCAACAATCCTTGTTCAAAAGATGATGTATTAACGCGGACTGAACGCAATAGTTGGGGGCAAATATAGCTGTCCGTCAGCTGACCGCCATGAAGGATTAGCCAGATTGGGGTATATTGTAGGCCTCATCAACTTACAATCTGCCTCATTATGAAAAAGCGCTTACTTTGGCTACTGCTGCCGGCTATCGCCTTACCCTTGCTTTTTAACCTTTACAACGATACCCCATCCGATGGCAGGCCTGCCCCTACCCAAATCCGGGAAGGGGAAGAAGAGGGCAAAAGCGACGCCCGGGAAGCTTGGATAGAAGCCATGCACCGGAGTGCACCGGGCACCGATTGGAAAAGCCTAGAGTACCAAAACCAAATGGCACGGCAACGAGGGCAGCTGGAAACGCGCAATGATTGTAGTGAAGGCACAGTAGCAGAAGGCTGGCTTTCCGGCAGCTGGGCCGAGCGCGGCAGCAACAATCAGGCTGGCAGTGTATTTGACATCGCCTATGACCCTACTACCGATGAGCTTTGGCTGCTCTCAGCAGGCGGCTCTCTTTTCCAAGGCGATCTTGATGGCTCATCTTGGGCACCGGTCAATCAGGCCCTGCGGTTCAACCAAGGTATGCTGGAGTTCATAGATGGGCCGGAAGGAAGGCGGATGCTTGCCTTTGCTGGCCGCATCCCTCATTATTCTGATGACGACGGGCATACTTGGACGCCCGCAACGGGCATTGCACACGCTGACAGCTGGGGCACGAGCTATTCACCAAAGCTCGTGAGCGGAGAAAACCAAGCCGTATTTGTCCTTGCCAAGCCTGATTACTGGACGGCCCTCAAGCTGTACCGCTCTGATCAAGATGGGGAAAATTACGAGCCTATACACACCTTTTCCACTCATGAAACTGGGCGCCTGGCTTTGTCCCGGCCCCATCATACCGAAAGCCTGTGGGCAGCAGAAAAGACAGAGCAGGGCAGTGCTCAGCTTTTTCAGGTAGATACCGGCACTGGCGAGCTAACTCCTGCCGGACAAGCGGGAGCGCTCAACTTTGGGAGCGCACGTGCTAACCTCCAAGGGTATGCTATAGGGGACAGCCTCATCCTTTATGCTTATGCTAAGCCCGCCGATGCCGGGTGGCAAGTGCTGCGCTCTACTGACGGGGGCTCCGAATGGGAAGTAAGGGGCGAGCTCCCGGCAAGCCCTTGGGAGGTTGGCTTGTTCATCAGCCCAGAAAACCCAGACCACCTCTATATGGGCGAAGTAGAGGCACACCGCAGCCTCGACGGTGGTGCCACTTGGGCTAAAATCAACGATTGGTGGGCTTACTACGATGATGTGGCCAATACCCTTCATGCCGATATCATGCGGTTCAGCGCTTTCCGCAAAGCGGACAGTACGGCATTTACCTTGGTGAGCAACCACGGGGGGCTTTCTGTTTCCTATGACAACCTCGAAACGGTCCAAAATATAGGCCTGGCGGGGCTGAATGTAAGCCAATACTACAGTGTGCGCACAGACCCGACCAACAGCCGCTATGTCTATGCAGGCTCTCAAGACCAAGGGTTCCAACGCTCGCGCGACTTTGATGAGCCGGGCATACCCAATTTCAACCAGGTCATTTCTGGCGACTATGGGCATATTGTATTCTCCAATGAGGGCGAAGAGCTGTGGACCGTTTACCCCGGTGGATGGGTCACTTACTACCGGGTGCCTAAGACTGGCAACCTGACTGCCTCGTGGGAGGTGATCTCAGCAGATGAATCTGTCTGGCTCCCCCCTTTGCTGAGCAGCCCCTTCCCTGCAGACAACGCCGTGTACCTTGCTGGCGGCAATGCGGATGGAGGGCCAGGCTCTTACTTGATCCGGCTAGAGCCCACAGGCCAGGAAATACAGGCTTCACAATCTGATTTCGACTTCAAGTCTGCCTCTGTGGGGGGAGAGCTGACCGCTCTAGCTGCTTCTAGCCTAGATTACAACTACTGGTATACGGCCACTTCTAACGGCCGCTTCTTCTACTCTGCAGACGGAGGGTTTACCTGGGAACAGAGCCTCAACTTTTTGCCGGAAGGCCACTACCTCTATGGCCAAGCTATTCATGCCTCTACAACGCAGGAAGGCATGGTCCTTCTTGGCGGCAGCGGCTATTCCAATCCGGCGGTATACCGGAGCGATGACCACGGTGCCAATTTTACGCCCATGTCTGCTGGACTGCCGCCCACAATGGTCTTCGGCTTGGCTGCCACACCAGATGAGCAGTACTTCTTCGCAGCTACCGAAGCCGGGCCTTATGTCTACCCAGTGGAAGCCGGGCAGTGGTTTTATATGGGGGGCGACTGTGCGCCTGCGCAGACTTACTGGTCTGTGGAGTACGTGGAAGCGGATCAGACCGTACGCTTTGGCACCTACGGACGGGGGATATGGGATTTCCAGCTCGACCCGGAGGTGAGTGTAGCCGCTGTACCAGCCCCCCCTGCTTTCCGCTTTGGGCCCAACCCTGCACAAGAATGGGTAGATGTCCAACTGCCGGAAGGGCAATGGGACATCACCCTCACAGGGCAGAACGGACAGATCGTACAAGTGTGGAAGCAGCAAAGCCGTACTGCAAGGTTGAGCCTGCCTGCTGTGCCGGGCGGCCTATACGCCCTACAGATCCAAAATGAATCAGGGCAGATGCGCGTGCAGAAGCTCGTCATCGCACAATAGCCTCAAATGCTGGAAAAAGGCTAGTTTTGCAGGCCTAAACCGACAACAATTAAGCCTTTGGAACCTGTAAAAATATCTGCAACGGTGCTCACGCTCAACGAAGCGCACAATATCCGTGATTGTGTGGAGAGCCTTCGCCCTGTAGCAGATGAAATCCTAGTCGTAGATTCCTTCAGTACGGATGGCACGGAAGCCATCTGCCGTGAGCTGGGCGTACGTTTCCTTCAGCATGCTTTCGAGGGTTTTATAGAACAACGGAGGTATGCAGCAGAAATGGCAGCCCACGATATCATCTTGGCTGTAGAAGCCGACGAACGGGTGACGCCGGAGCTCGCGCACGCTATACTAGAAGCCAAAGGCAATTGGTCGGCTAATGGGTACACCTTTAACCGGCTGAACAATTACGGCGGGAAATGGCTCCGATATGCCTGGTACCCCGACCGCAAGCTCCGTCTTTGGGACCGCAGGCGGGGCGAGGTCAAAGGGGCTAACCCTCATGACCAAATTGTAGTAGAAGGGGAGCCAAGGCAGCTCCGGGGCGACCTTTTGCACTACGCTTATGTACATATTGGAGAACATGCGGCCCAAGCTGCAAAATTCTCCCGTACAGCTGCTCTTGCTAAGTTTAAGGCCCGCCCGGAAAAACGGGCAGGCTTTTGGCCCAAGGTTGTGCTCAACCCCTGCTTCACCTTCATCAAACTTTATGTGCTGAAAAGAGGTTTTCTGGATGGCAAGCATGGGCTGATTTACTGCGCCCTGGCTGCATACATCAACTTTTTGAAGTATGCCCAGCTCTGGGAGCTGCAAAAAAAGCGCTCCTCTAACCAATGAACACCATGGCACTCCGGTTTTCTGTCATTATTTCTACTTACAATCAGCCCGAATGGCTGCACAAGGTGCTGTGCGGGTACGAGCATCAGACTTACCCCCACTTTGAGATCCTTGTAGCGGACGATGGGTCTGGCCCAGAAACGAAGGCAGTAGTTGAAGCCCACCAAAGCCGTGGAAAAAACCGGATACGCCACGTCTGGCATGAGGACAATGGCTTCCAAAAAACAGCGATCCTAAATAAGGCAACAGTAGCCGCAGCTTTCGAATACCTACTGTTTACCGATGGGGATTGTATCCCCCGTGCCGACTTTTTGGCGACGCACGCTCATTTTGCAAAGCCGGGCTACTTCCTTTCCGGAGGGTACTGCAAATTGCCCATGCAGCTGAGCAAAGCCATTACTGAAGAAGATATTGCCGCACAACGGTGCTTTTCCCCTTCCTGGCTTAAGGAAAGGGGGCTGAAAAACCGTTCTGCACTGCGCAAGCTGCGAGCTAAAGGCTGGAAGGCCGCTCTGCTGGACTGGGCTACGCCTACCAATGCCTCCTTCAATGGATGCAATACTTCTGTGTGGAAAGCGGATGTGATGGCGGTCAACGGGGCTGACGAGCGCATGCAGTACGGGGGGGAAGACCGGGAATTGGGCGAACGCCTGTTCAACTATGGCATCCAAAGCCGGCAAATCCGGCACAGGGCAGTTTTAGCACACTTAGACCACGCTCGGGGGTATGCCACTCAAGAAAGTATAGACCGCAACGAAGCCATACGTAAGGAAACCCGCAAAAACCGGACGGTGCGCACTGCCTATGGCATTGAGCCTGCCCGATAGATATACAAGCTACAGCGGGCTTATTGTTCAGTATACACTAAACTAATAGCCCTTTTCGTTATAATCAGGATCGGCCACAATGGCTATATCAGGGGCATAGCCGCTAATTCGGCAAAGCAGGTCCAGCTAGGCCGGAAAACTACCTGATTCTACCTTTCAATTGCCACTGTGCCCTAACTTTGCCACCGCCAAGAGATGCCGGCAGATCATCATCTCTTATCCGCTCATACTTTTTTAACAACTCAGTAGCACTACATGAAAATCGTCCATTTTTTGACCGCAGTATTCCTGCTCGGGCTCACAGCCTGCAGCAGCACGGACAGCGGTAAAGTACAGTCCGAATTGCAAAAGATCTACTCCGCTATCTCTGATGAAGATTACGCCACCGCCAATCAGCTGCTAGTCGCAGACAACGCTATAAAGGAATACCCCCTCCCCAACGACGGCAACCAAAAGTCCCTCTATGGGCAGGTAATGGTGATAGAAACCCAACCGATGGCCAACGACGCAGAGCTCGTCCTCTACCAGATTTCGGTACACGAAAAAAACCGCCGGATCTACAACCGCCTTGATTCAGAAGGCTATAAGGCCCTGGAAAAATCAGGCAAGGTGCGCTCTGTCAATAAAGAGGAGGGCGTTATTGTATATGCGGAACGTAAAGTGGCCATGCGGCTCAAAGATGGGGGCAAGCCCAAATACATCATCAACCCTACCCCGGAAAGTATCGAGCTGCACTTCAAAAACAGTCAGCAGGAGGTCAGGCAGTTGCTCGCAAAGTATCAATAACCCAGGGTATAGCCCCTAAAACAAAAATCCCCCGGAGGAGCCCTACAGCTTCCCGGGGGATTTTTATATCGTAATAAACTAGATTGCCTTTGCCTGTAGCTTACGTTAGCTATTTTCAAGGGCGGCCGCACCACCAACGATCTCCAAGATTTCATTGGTAATCGCTTCCTGACGGGCTTTGTTGTAAGAAATACGCAAGTCGCGGAGCAGCTCTTGGGCATTTTCCGTGGCCTTGTCCATGGCTGTCATACGAGCGCCGTGCTCAGAAGCATGGGTATCAAGAAGGTATTTCTGGAATTGTGTCTGCAAGATAGTAGGCACAAGATAGTTGAGCAGCTCTTCCTTTCCTGGCTCGAAGATATAGTCAGCAACAAACTCTTCTGTAGCGCCCCCCTCTTCCTTTTCCATCTTAGGGACCGGCAGGAACTGATCGACGATGGCAAACTGCGTGGCGGCATTTTTAAATTTGCCGTAAGCCACCTCTACGCGGTCGAAATCGTGCTGCTCAAAAGCACGGATCAGCATCTTAGGCACTTTGGAAACGTTGTCAAAAGACAAGTTATCGAACAGCGCGATGTGGTCAGTGATGATATCGAGGTTCGCATAGCGCTTTTTGAAGTACTCGTAGCCTTTTTTGCCGATAGGCAGAAGGGTCAGTGTACCAGCGGCAAGCTGCTCTGCGTACTTGGTTTCGATAGCTTGAGCAGCAGCCTTAGAGATATTGGAGTTAAAGGCGCCGCAAAGCCCCCGGTTAGAGGTCACGATCACGATGCACACGCGCTTAGCATCCCGCTCTTCGCCCAGGCTGGTAGCCGCATCCCCCTCCAGGTTGGAAAGGATATTGCGAAGCACCTGGTTGAGCTTGTCTGCATAAGGGCGCATTTGCAGAATCGCGTCCTGCGCACGGCGCAGTTTAGCTGCCGAAACCATTTTCATGGCTTTGGTAATCTGCTGCGTATTCTGAACGGACTTGATCCGGTCCCTTACCTCTTTTAAGTTTGCCATCAGGATTGTTATTAGGACAGATGCCTGTTGATTGCGTAATCTTTATCGGCAGCCTGAGCTGCTTGGGAAGTGGGCCCGGTAACTGTAGGGCAGCTACCGGGCCAGCTATTATTGCAAGCGCATAAAATGCGCTGACGGTCGTTAAGCTTTATACTGAGCAGACAGTTCTTTGGCCAAGGCTTCTACCTGATCGGTAGCTTCTTTGTCGAGCTTGCCAGCTTTGAACGTCTGCAGTACCTGTGGGTGCTGCTTCTCGAGGGTAGTAAGGAACAGTTCTTCGAACTCCTTCACTTTCTCTACAGGCACATCGCGCAACAAGCCTTTGGTGCCCAAGTAGATGATAGCAACCTGCTTCTCTACAGAAACGGGCGAGTACTGCGGCTGCTTCAGGATTTCCACGTTCCGCTTGCCTTTTTCCAAGACTGCAGTTGTAGCAGCGTCAAGGTCAGAACCGAACTTAGAGAAGGCTTCCAGCTCCCGGTACTGAGCCTGATCGAGCTTCAGTGTACCCGATACTTTTTTCATAGACTTGATCTGAGCAGCCCCCCCTACCCGTGATACGGAGATACCTACGTTGATCGCGGGGCGCACGCCAGCATTGAAGAGGTTGGACTCCAGGAAAATCTGCCCGTCCGTAATAGAAATTACGTTGGTTGGGATATAAGCGGAAACGTCGCCTGCCTGAGTCTCGATGATAGGGAGCGCTGTGAGCGAACCACCACCTTTTACGAGCGGCTTGCCATCTTTGCCTTTGGCATTCGCCAAAGACTCGGGCAGGTCGTTCATATTGCGTGCGATATCGTCATTGCTGATGATTTTCGCAGCGCGCTCCAGCAAACGTGAGTGCAGGTAGAATACATCGCCAGGGTAAGCCTCGCGGCCTGGAGGGCGGCGCAGCAGGAGGGAAACCTCGCGGTAGGCTACTGCCTGCTTAGAGAGGTCATCATAAATAATGAGGGCTGGGCGGCCTGTGTCGCGGAAATACTCCCCAATAGCAGCACCTGCGAATGGCGCGTAAAACTGCAGCGGGGCCGGGTCAGCAGCAGAAGCGGATACGATTACGGTGTAATCCATTGCTCCGTTCTCCTCGAGCGTCTTGGCTACATTAGCCACCGTAGAGGCTTTCTGGCCAGAAGCGACGTAGATACAGAAAACAGGCTCGCCGCGGTCGTAAAATTCGCGCTGATTGATGATGGTATCAATTGCGATAGCCGTCTTACCGGTCTGACGGTCGCCGATGATCAGCTCCCGCTGTCCACGGCCGATGGGGATCATTGCGTCGATAGACTTGATGCCCGTCTGTAGCGGCTCGTTTACCGGCTGACGGTAGATAACGCCAGGCGCTTTGCGCTCAAGTGGCATTTCATAGGTAGTACCTACAATCTCGCCCTTGCCATCGATAGGCTCGCCCAGGGCGTTTACTACACGGCCTACAAAGCCTTCGCCTACTTTAATGGAGGCGATACGGCTTGTCCGGTGTACACGGCTGCCTTCGCGGATGCCGTCGCCGGAGCCCATGAGTACAACACCTACGTTGTCTTCTTCCAGGTTAAGGACGATAGCTTGCGTACCATTTTCAAACTCGACAAGCTCACCGGCCTGTGCCTGTGTCAAACCATACACACGCGCAATACCGTCACCGACTTGAAGTACCGTTCCGTACTCTTCCAGCTCCGTAGCAGAACTGAAGCCGGAAAGCTGTTGCTTGAGTATTGCGGAGATTTCATCAGGTTTTACATCAACCATATCTGACAAATTTTATCACTGCGCGGTGCAGCGGGTTCTCTAGTTTTACGTTTCAAAAAGACTATTGGGAGACCTTAGAAATATAAAGGTTCCCCTTGAATTGACGCTTGAGGCCTTCCAGCTTGGACTGAATGCTCGCGTCGTATATTTTATCTTCCACCTCAAGTACGAAGCCTCCGATCAGGTCTTGATTGACCTCGGCTGAGATTTCGACAGCCCCTGTTGCGATACCGCTATTTTGGAGTTTCTCCTCGATAGCTTTTAGGGCCGCGCTGCTCATCGGTGCTGCGGTTGTCACCCGAACGGTGGCGATATTGTTCAACTTTTTGTACTGTGCCAGGTATTCGCCTACGATTTCCGGCATATAGCTTTCCCGGGCCTTGGTAGCGAGGATGTTGAGGAACGCCAAGGTGAGCTCGTTGAACTTGCCCTCAAACAGCACTTTGAAGATTTGCTTCTTCTTATCTGTGCTGATGACCGGGCTCTTCAGCAGCAGGTAGAGGTCGCGGTTCGCTAACAGCGTTTTGAAGCTGCGCATATCTTCCGTGACCGCATCAATCCTGCCTTGCTCTTTGGCCAAATCCAGCAGAGACTTGGCATATCGGGAAGCTACTCTTTGTACAGACATAACTTAGTTCTAATGTTGGCTGCCCGCTGAGCGGGCATGTGCTAAAAGATGGAAGCTGCCCGGTAAAGGCAGCAGGAGCCCTACCGGAGGGCTAGTTCATTTCGATCTCTTTCACGAGGTCGTCGACAAGTTTCTCCTGAGCACCTTTGTTGTCCAGCTGATTGCGGAGCACCTTCTCAGCAATTTCGATGGCCAGCACGCCCACCTGATTTTTCAGGTCAGTCATAGCTGCCAGGCGCTGATTCTCGATATCCTGCTTGGCGTTGGTCACAATTTTGCGTGCTTCGTTCTCTGCTTTTTCTTTAGCTTCCTTAACGATAGCATCTTTAGTCTCCTTAGCTTCCTTCAGGATTTTGGCCCGCTCTTCCTGAGTCTGACGCATCAGCTCTTCGTTCTTGGTGTGCAGGGCTGCCATCTCATCGCGTGCTTTCTTGGCTTCATCCAATGCGCTCTGAATGTCGTTTTCACGTTTCTTCAGTGCACTTTGGATAGGCCCGAAAGCCATACGGCCCAGCAAAACCCAGACCAGGAGGAAAATCAGCGTAGTCCAGAATATCAGGCCCGGATCGGGCTTGATGACGGAGAAGTCGGCCAGGAACAATACGTTAGACATGGTATCGCAAATTATTTAGATGGTAAATCGTTGTTTGAAAACTCACTTGCTGAGGTAAGAGCGGGCAGACAGCCAACCGCTGCTGCTACCGCTCTTTACTCTTCTTGGTTTGGCGCAGCAATTAGCCCAAAAGGCCAACTACGATGGCAAACAGGGCAGCACCTTCCACGAGGGCTGCAACCAGAATCATGTTGCTTCGGATATCACCTGCAGCTTCTGGCTGACGTGCGATAGCGTCCATCGCGCGGCTACCAATCAAACCGATTCCGATACCTGCACCGAGTGCTGCGAGACCAGCTCCAATAGGACCCATAATCTAAAAATTTATAGGAGTGAGTAATTAAAAATCTAACTTATGCTTAGTGCGCGTGCGCTTCATCGTGGTGATGCTCTTCTACTGCTGCCCCGATGTAGGAGGCCGACAAAATAGCAAACACAAACGCCTGAAGCAGCGCAACCAACAATTCGATCAAGTTCATAAAGGCGGTGAACAGCCCGCCTACTACTGCACCGGCTGCAGCGCCCCCTGTATTCGTACCGTTCTCTCCAAAGAGGAAAATCAAGCCGATGAGCGAGAGGATGATGATGTGGCCCGCAGAGATATTGGCGAACAAACGTACCATCAATGAAAAGGGACGGATAAAGAGGCCGAGGATCTCAACCGGTGTAAGGATGATCTTCACCCAGCCCGGAATGCCTGGCATCCAAAAAATGTGCTGCCAGTAATCCTTCTTGCCATTAAAGTTCACTACAAAGAAGGTGAACACCGCAAGGGTAAGGGTCACTGCAATATTGCCCGTCACGTTAGCGCTGCCGGGAAAGAATGGGATAAGGCCCATAAGGTTGCAGAACATGATGAAGAAGAACAGCGTCATGATGAATGGCTGGAAACGCTCGTAGTGCTTTTCGCCTATCATGGGGCGGGAGACTTCATCGCGGATGAATACAAAGAAGACCTCGAAGAAAGACTGTATGCCAGAGGGTGCCTTGCCTTCGTTCTTCTTGTAGCCACGCGCTACTGCATTGAAGATAAAAATGAGCAGCAGCGCTGCCAGGATCATCGTGAAGACATTCTTGGTAATGGAAAAGTCGTAGAAGGAAGTGATGCCGCCTCCCATCATTCCGCCGTCGAGGGTGCTAGGCGCATCCAATGCATAATCTTTCCCTTCGTAAGTGGCGAAGTAGGCATCTGTAGTATCCCCTTCTGCTGTCACCACCATTTTGTGGGCGATGTGGCTGATGTGTACTTCCCCTTTCGGGAAACTTGCATCGGCTACCCGGTTGATGCGGCCGTGGTTCAGTACATACCCGTCAACTGCAGTATGGCCGTGCTCAAACATAGAAGAGAGGCCTGTCGTCCAGCCGTGCTCCGGTGCATAGAGGATGACCGGCAGTGGGATGTGCACGCCTTTCCAAACGTGGAACTCGTTGGCGTCAGCAATGTGGTGCATCACAGTCCCTACGGGATCGTACTCGCCTTCGTCCCCATGCGCTTCATGCGAGTTGTGATCATCATGGCTTTCCGCTCCGGAAGCCACTTCGGTACTGTGATCATCGTGTTGCGCTACAGCCGGGGCAGCAGCCATTGTAAGGGCCAGCGCTAAGACAAGAACGAAAAGTTGTCGGATATCCACTTTCACCACTTCTGTGCTTTAGTTTCGGAAGGCGAAAACCCCGCCAGTCCGGGTCTTTGATAAATCGGCACAAAAGTAAGGTACTTTGCCCAAATAATAAGAAGATACTCTCCCTTTTTTTAAGATTGACTGAAGTAGGCAAGGATTGAAAAACAGGCAGTTACGCTTTGGGGCAGGCAAATTTCGTAGGGCAGAATTGCATAGTTCCAGCTTCAAAGCGTTTTTTGTTCGCTATAATTGGTGAAATCCGGAATTTTTATTCCACCTTTTTTTCGTTGACTTGTACTACCTGGCAAAAATAAAACACTGCTGTGGCCTAAGGCTTTAAAAAACATCTGATTGCCAGATTGCTATTGTTGTTTTTCTGGGCGGAGAGGAGGCTTTCAAAAAGGGCTGCTGCTAATGATTGGGGGCGTCAACCAAACTGCAGGAGGCTTTTGCTCCAGGATGGCACAGGCCTAGCGCTGCGGAGGGGTGGCCGAAGGCCAGACCCGACGCCTGTAGGGCGAGGGGCCGAGCGGACAGCGAGCCCCGCAGCATAGCGGCACCTGCCATTGGGCAGGGGCAGGCCCCTCAATCGGCTCCAAAGTGGGCAGGGCTGCAAACCTTAGGTGCACCAGCCTGTCATTAGTTGCCCCCTTCTTTGCGGTCGAAGTAACGGTAACCGGTGGTGGGGGGCTCTTCCTGCTCCGTGCCCTCCTCTGCTTTGTCTTTGTTAAACAGCAGCTTGCTCCAGAAAGCTTTGCGTTTTTCCTTCCGCCCTTCCCGCGCTTCGAGCTGCTCCTGATAAGCCCTTACCCGGCCCAGGTAATCTTCATCGCTCTCTCCAGCTCTGCGGGGCGGCACCTGCACGATCCGCCCCTGCGCATCGCGGTAAGGCTGTTCCAGCAGACGCCCCAACAGGCTCCGGTTGTCTTCAAAATAATAGTAGCCATCCTCGTACGCTGCCAAAACCGGCATCTCATCCAGGTAAGGCGGGCACTGCATCAATGCCGCAATGCTGTCGGCCGGCTCAGAGAAACGGGCATACCGGATCTCTTTGAAGCTTTTGTCCCGGTATACCCGCCGCATGAAGTTGCCGAATATCGGCAAGGCAGTGGATGAGCCCTGCCCACGATATAGGGTACGGAAGTGGACCTGTGGCAGCTCTGCACCTACCCATGCCCCTGCTACCAGCTTGGGGTTGAAGCCCATGAACCAGCCATCTGACTGTTGCTGGGTGGTGCCTGTTTTCCCTGCTACTTCATTGTACAGCCCATACTCGTACCGGAGCTTCCTGGCTGTGCCGCTATCGACCACCTGCTCCAGCATTTTGATCATCATGTCAGCCTGGCCCTCAGGCAGCACAACTGGGAAACGCCGGGGCTCCGGGCGGCCCATCTCCAGTAGCACTTCCCCATCTGCCGTGGCAATCCGGTCTAGGTAATGCAGCTCTGGCCGCCGCCCCCGGTTCGCAAAGGTGCCATACACCTTTACCATGTCAAACAGGGAAGCTTCTACCGCACCTAATGAAATAGAGGGCACGGCCGGGATAGCAGAGCTGACGCCCATTGCCCGGGCCATCTGCCGGACAGAGTCGATGCCCGTGCGCATCATGATCTCTACGGTAACCGTATTGACCGAATTGCTCAGCGCACCGGCCATGGAGTAGACCCCTTCGTACGCTCCATCCGCATTACGGGGCGACCAGTTGTCATAACTTGCGTAGGAAACCTGCCGGTTGGGGGTGTATTCGCAGGGCAACATCCCGCTCTGCAAGGCTGTTGCAAATACAATCGGCTTGAAGGTAGACCCGACCTGACGGCGGGCAAAAATGTGGTCATATTGGAAATACTTGTGGCTCACGCCGCCCACCCAGGCTTTCACCAAGCCCGTGGAAGGGTCGGCAGCGAGGAAGCCTGCATTGAGGATGGTCAGGTAGTACTTGATGGAGTCCAGCGGGCTCATTTCCCGTTCTTCTTCCCCTCCCTCCCAGCTGAACACCGTCATCGGCACTGGCTTGCTGAACACTGCTGCTATCTCCTCTTGTGACTTGCCAGCCGCTGCCAGCCGCTGATAGCGCTCCGAGGCTTCCACGGCGCGCTGCAATACTTCGTTCCGCCCCCATGGCACGCCTTTTTTCCAGTCTTCATAAAACCGGGCCTGTACTTTGGCCATCTCCTCGCTCACCGCCTCCTCTGCATACTGCTGGAGCTTAGCGTCAAGCGTCGTATAGATCTTGAGCCCGTCTGTATACAGGTTGTAAGCGGTCCCATCCGGCTTGGTTTTCCCCTCTAGCAGGCGCTCCACTTCGTGCCGGAGGTGCTCCCGGAAATACGTGGCCAGCCCCTGATTGTGCCCTTCCCTCACATAGCGGGTCTCCAAGGGCAGCCCGGCCAGGGAATCCTTGACAGCTGCCTCCAGATAACCATAGCGCACCATTTGCCCCAACACAATATTGCGGCGCTTCACCGCCCGCTCAGGGTGGCGCACCGGGTTGTAGTAGGTCGTGGCTTTGAGCATGCCTACCAGTACCGCCCCTTCCTCTATCGTCAGGTCTTTGGGCGATTTATTGAAAAAACGCTGCGCGGCAACCTTTACCCCAAAGATGCTTTCGCCAAAGGATACGGTGTTGAGATAGAGCCGGAGCAGTTCTTCCTTGGCGTAGGTTTTCTCCAGCCGGCGGGCGATGATCATCTCCCGCATCTTGTTGACCACCATAGAGAGCATACGGTAAGACTGCCGCGGATAGAGGTTTTTCGCCAGCTGCTGACTTAGCGTACTGCCCCCTCCAGAAGACTCGTCCATGAGCAAAACCGACTTCACCAACACCCGCCCTGCAGCCCGGAGGTCGATACCGCTGTGCTCAAAGAAACGGGCATCCTCTGTAGCAACCAGTGCATTGATCAGCTCAGGGGATATTTCCTCAAAGTCGGCGTTGACACGGTTTTCTATGTAGTAACGGCCGAGCAGAACCCCATCTGCCGCGTAAACTTCAGAAGCATTGTGATTGCGGATAGCCCGGAGCTCAGGGTAGCCTGGCAAGGGGCCTAACACCTGGGTGTACACCAGCAGGGCGATGCCCAGAACGGCCGTTGCGCCTAAGGCAAAGACACTGCCTGCGCCCATTAGGGCGAGCTTCCACTTGGGGTGGCTGCGGTAAAAGCTGAGGGCCTTAGCCCGGAAGCGGCCAGCTTGGGCGCTGCCCCATTTCCTTACGGCCTTGCTCCATTCTTCTATCATCGCTCTCATTCGGAGTTTTTTTACTGCTACAGCCTGAGCGCTTAAGCGGAGGGGTTAAGCACCTGTTCTTGGCCCGGCTAAAATTACCATTTGACAGCGCCCGGCATCTGCGGCCACTTCCTCTGGCCCACCATTTTTGCGATAGCTCAATAGCCGCTAGCCAACAGAGGTGTATCACGACCGCTAAGCAGGGCGCCCTATGTTCTTGAAGCCCTACCTCTTTGCACGGAAGCACAAACGGCTTCATCCGCCTTTTCAACACCCTGGGGCACTAGGGGGGCATAAGCTTGGTTTTCGATGTGCCATACAACGCCTTCTATGCCGTTTTTATTTTGACAACCTCACCCGCCCAGTCAAAGTTAATCAATTTGTTTCAAACAAAAGCAAAACAGCCGCTGCCTGCACAATTTGCAAACAGCGGCTGCCCGCTCTAAGCGATCTGTGCCCTCTTTCTATCAAGAGGGCGGAATGCGCTATTTATGGTCATTGCGGGGGCAAAAAAGGCACTTTCCTGCCCACCCTATGGCTTTTCCAGGGGCGCCAACCCGATTGCCGTTTTTTTTCGGGGGCCTGCCCCTGCCGCAAGGGCAGGTGCCGCTATGCTCCGGGGCTCGCTGCCCGCTCGGCCCTATCGGGCTTACACCCCTGCGCAGCGCTAGGCCAATGCCAGGCTAGAGCCCAAAAGCATCAACACCTGCGGTATTTTCGTTCACGCTCTTTTTCAGTCACCTAGTGCCTTAAGTCATAAATCTCTGATACTTAAGTTGAAGTTATTTGCCGGCTAATCAAGGCGAAGGTTCGCGACTTTAGCCCGAGCTAAAGGAGCGGTTCTTTAACGAAGAGTAGACGGAAAATAACGAAACTTGGGGTGTCAAGGATTTATGGCTTGAGGCACTAGCTAAGCTCCTGAAGGCCCGGCGCATCATGTGTCTATTTCAAAATCGAGACGTCCCCACGGTACGTCAAGCGCACACCGTCCAGGAATTCGACCTGAATGACGTAGACGAACACGCCCTTGTTCATGTCTTCGCCCCGGGCATCCCCCTCCCATAGGGGCAAACCGCCAGAGCAGAACTGCCCGCTGCGCACATCTATCCCGCTGCGCTGAAACACCTGATTGCCCCAACGGTCATAAATGCTCACGTTGTTGATGGCTGTCACGCCTGTGCAAGGGTACACGCGGAACTCATCGTTGATACCATCCCCATTCGGAGAGAACGCATTAGGGATGTAGATATTCCTATTGGCATCCAGCTCGACGAAGATGCTGCCGAAAGCGGTACAGCCATTCTCATCTACCACCTGAAGGGTATACTCCAAAGATTCCAGCGGGAAGACTATAGGTGCCTCCACTGTATCCGAGGATAGATAATCAGCTGGTGTCCAAATGAAAGAGTCAATAACAATGCCTACCGGTGTGATGATAGGCTGTAGCCGGGTGGTGCTGTCGCCCAGCTCCACCTCAATGAAAGACTCTGGGAAGGTCACCAGTATTTCTTCCGGCTGATCGATATCTACAAAGTAGACCGCAGAACAGCCATTAGGGTCAAAAATCTCCACGGTATGCTCGCCATCACCGAAGATGTCTGCCGGGATGTCGGGCGGCAGCAGTACGCCGTTGCCGTCCACCATATACCGATAATCATCAAGGACAGTACCTACCCCACCGAAGACCGTATCAATGAAGACCAAGGTGGTCGCGTCAAAGCAAAGGGGGTCTTCCGGGTCTGGGATAACAGCCATGATCTCGGGTGGAGAGGTCAGTGTGACAGATACCGAATCCCGACAGCCGCGCACATCTGTGATCGTGATGCCGTACGTCCCCGCTGCCAAGCCATTGGCAAAGCCGGTGCTTGGGGAGCCTGCACCGGGCGGCACATTGGCGGAGAAGGTAAAGGGATTGGCCCCTACCGGGTTGATGTTGTCGTTAAAATTGTAAGTGACCGCCACCTGCCCATCTTCGAGCCCAAAGCAAGATACGTCTTGTGTGTTGTTGGGGTCAATGCTCAGCACCAGTGGGTCCGGCTCGGTGATCTCTACCAGCTGATCTTGCTCGCAGCCATTGGCGTCGGTCACAACGATGGTGTAAAGCCCGGAAGCCAGCCCGCTCACCGCTGCCGTATCTTCGCCCAAATCAGGCCAAGAGAAAGTGAACAGCCCGGTGCCGCCGGATGGCATAGCCAGTGCCGTACCGTCCTCTTCGCCTGCACAACTAACATTGCTTACATCTACATTAATTTCAATAGGATCGGGGCTTGGGATAAAGACCTCGGCTGTAGCCACACAGCCGTTTTGGTCGGTCACTACAACGGTTTGTGAGTCGCGGCACAGCTGTACAGCGGTAGCGGACATGACATCGAGCGTTACCTCGCCGCTTTCCCAACTGAAGTTGAACAGGCCAGTTGTCCCGTCTTCGTAGATTGCAGCTGCAGTAGCCTGCCCATCGCACACCCCTTCGAAGCAGCTTACCTGCTGAACATCACTGAAGGCAATGTCTATATCTGCCGGGTCTTCCAACACGACTGAGGCGACAGCCGGCGCACAGCCGTTCGCATCGGTGACGGTCAGGTTGTATGTGCCAGCTGCCAAGCCAGGATAGAGCACGGTAGCCAGGGTATCGTTTTCGGGGGTATTGCCCCAAATGTACTGATAAGGCGCAGTGCCACCGCTGGCAAAGACGGCGAGGCTGCCATTGGATTGTCCTACGCAAAGCGGCAAGTTGCTGTTGACACTGTCGATAGCAAGGGGCGCAGGCTCAAGGACAAAAGCGGTGTCAGAAAAAACGCAGCCATCGGCAGAAGTGATGGTAACGATATATTGGCCCGCTGCGAGCCCATTAATCGTCGGGCCCGTTGCGTTATTGCTCCAGGCATAACCACTGATCGGCGCGCCGCCGGGTGCAGGCACTGCATTGATGGTAAGGCTCCCGTTGGCATCCCCATTGCATGCCAGGGTGTCATTCTCGAAAGAGACAATGGTCGGGGGTGTAGGCGCTGTCACTGCAAAAGTATCGATCAATTCGCAGTTGTTGCCATCCGTCACGGTCAGGAAGAACACCCCTTCGCTCAGCATAGTAAGGGAAGAATCTGTCGACATATTGGACCAGTTGTACTGATAAGGGGCTGTGCCGCCGTTGGCCGCTACCGCTATCGCCCCGTCGTTGCCCACCTGGCAGCTCTCATTTTGGAGGTTCGTCAGACCGACCAGCAGGGAGTCCGGCTGCCCGATGTCGAAAGTATCGACTGCAAAGCAGCCAAGGGGGTCCATATCCGTGATGGTGAGCGCATATTGGCCGGCCCCGAGGTTTTGGATGAGCGGGGTATTGAATGTCTGTGCGCCGTCTACCTCCTCCCAGCTGTAGGTAAACGCTCCAAAAGGCGCCTGCCCCTGGCTCGACCCGTTGACCTGAATGAAGGCATCAGAGAGGCTGTTGCAGGAGACGTGGCTCGAATCTACCAAGTTGATGAGCAAGGTTTTATCTGGTGTGATATTATACGTTGCGGTGTCTGTACAGCCATTCGCATCCAATACGGCCAGCTGATAAGTGCCAGGGTTGATATCGGCCAGCTGAGCCGTAGCAGCCGTATCCGGAGGCAGCCCGAGCCCTACCCAAGTATAGATGTACTCGCCCCCAGCAAAAGTAGAGCCACCGGTAGCCATTGCGGAGATATCCCCATCTTCTGCCCCTAGGCAGGTTGGGCTATTGACCGTCAGGTTGGGATCGGGCGGCGTTTCGTTCTGCCCGGGCAACTCTAATACCGCTGGCCCGCCGAGGAAACCATTATCTGAATTCATGCATTCCCCATCCAAAGTAGTCACCGTAACAGCATAAGAGCCCGGGGCGATACCGGAAAGGACCTGACGGGTAGAATCAGCAATACTCCAAGTAAAGTTGTACAGCCCATCAGCGTTGTTGTTGGTCACCCCATTTTCAATGACCACAGCAATCAGAGCGCCATCGGCATCCCCTGCACAGGTAGGTGGCGTGAACACCTCTATGTTCACCCCAAGGTTGAGCCCCGCGCCTATCGTGATCGTATCAATGACGGTATTGGCTGGCACTTCGTTGTCGGTAATGGTCACTACATAATCATTGGGGCTCAGCCCATTGACGATAAGGCTGTCGCCAGCAGCCACTGTGCCCGTAGTGGGGGGATCGGTATCGTTGAGCTCGTTCCAGCTATACAAATAAGGAGCAGCACCTCCGCTTATCGCTACCGTAAAAGAACCATCATTGTCCCCGTCGCAAGTCTCATCTTCTGCAAAAGACTGTACAAGCAGCGCGTTGGGCGTCACAATAACGCTGCCGGGCTCTGTATCTACCGGCAAGTCCGATTGCCCTGTGCTCGCATTGCCCACCTGTATGATGGAAGGGTCATCGACAATGCTCACCCCAGCCTGATCCCCAATGTCGCCCAAGATTTCAAAGCAGACTTCAAACATCACCTCACCGTCAGCCAGAGAAATGGGGTCGCCCAAGAAGTTGAGCCAGCCCATTGTCAACCGGCCTGTATCCGTGACCGATGGAGAAGTGTTGAAGCTCCCGGTATCAAAGGAAGGCAAGTTGCCCGTGAGGTTGTCGACCCGCACAAAATCAAGCAAGGCCGGGTCCCAGGCCATAGAAAACTGCACATTGGTGAGGTCCACAAAGTTCTGTACCACAATCGGCACGCACACCGTATCGCCCGGAGGGCCGTTCACATCGCCTACGTCGAAAAGCACAGGCATATTGATGACCGTAGAAAAGGAACAGCTTTTGCCATCCTCAATAACGACCTCGTACTCCCCGTGGGCGGGCACCTCGTAGCGGAGGGTATCCCCATGCCCTGCATTGGGGGTAAGCACCGTGCCGGCCAGTGTGCCAGCTGCATTCTGAATACTCACAGTATAAGTGGCAGCAGGGTCAAACTCGGGCAGCCCCCCTTCCACGATGAGCGCGCCCTGCAGGCCAGGGCCAGCATTGGGCAGCTCTTCCGCCACCGTAATGGCTTCCAGATAAACGACGGAGAAGGCTTCATCTATAGCGACACTTACGCAGGGGCCGCCGTTCTCAAAGTACATATTCCCTGTACCTGCACCGTTGTCTACCGTTATTGGGGCAAACCAGAACTGTATCGGCTCGGGTATGCCGCCGTTGTAAGCAGATTGCAGGCTGCCGTTGTTGATCAGGTCGAGGTCTCCCTGCCCATTGATAGAGGGAGACACCCATATGCCGTTAATCTGAGAAAAATTCATGCCGTTCACCACAATAGGGGAAGTGGTATTGAGAGAAGGGTCTGCCAGTACCGCATCGAGGTCGGGGCCGTCCACGTTGGGCATATCGTCATAAAAAACGTATGCAATACCTGGAGCAGTGGCGTTGTTGGGGTCTCCATTTAAAACAAAATCCCCAGCATGATCAACCCGGAGGGTATCGCCCATACACAAATAGATGAGGTCAGGGTCGGTGTCGTTCGATTCGCCCACAAAAGGGCCAAAGCCGGCAATTGTCCCTGCATCAGCATTGGAGCAGGGCACGCGGTTCCATCCCGCAGGGGCATCCGTGATTTTAATATTGACAGGAGTTTGGGCACTTAGCCAGGAAACAGCGGCCAATAGAAGGAAGGCGGTGGGAAATACAGCTCTTATCATTGTTCTGAGTTGATGGTATGTCGTTTATGGGATTTGTTCTGCCGGCTGCGCAAAAGCCCCGGCGGCCTCTCAATACGCAGACCCCCTTCTAACTTAAACTGCTGCTTTGCAACATGGAAAAGCACAGATGGAGCTCGCACGAAAGGGGCAAAAATAGGCATCCAATACCGACTATTGTAATTTGCAGTGGCCTTTAATCGCATGCTACTGCCCCTTAAAGTGCAAAGAACGAAACGCCCAAAGGAAAAAGTGTAACCTTTGGGAAAAGAGTTGGCAGCCTTGGCGGGCCGCTGACAGAACCTTTACCGACGCAGCCCCTTTGCTTTGCCCCCAAAAGCAGATTGAGGGTATACCCAAATGCAGCAGGCGTTGATGCTTTTGGGCTCTAGCCTGGCATCGGCCTAGCGCTGCGGAGGGGGGTAAGCCCGACAGGGCCGAGCGGATAGCGAGCCCCGGAGCATAGCGGCACCTGCCCACAGGCAGGGGCAGGCCCAAAAAAACGACATTCGGTTGGCGCCCGGCAGATTTACAGGGGGATCGCCCAAACACAAAAACGCCCGGAGCCTTTGCCCCTTATGGGAACCTAGGCTCCGGGCGCATTACCCGTGCTCTGCAGCACTCGTTGGGCCGGCCCAAACCTACCCGCCCAAGACCGTCTTAATAAGCTGCTAAATGCTGCAGCTGCTCCCGCAGGCGCTGCTGAGGCATAAACTGGGCTTCCAACGCGCTCGAGAAAGGCACAGGGGTATCCAGCCCGCCCACTCTGACCACAGGGGCGTCCAGGTATTGGAAGGCATGCTCCGCCAGATAGGCCGACAGCTCGCCCCCAATGCCTCCGGTCAGGGTATCCTCATGCAGAATGAGGGCGCGGCTGGTCTTCTGTACAGAGGCCAGCACAGCTTCATAATCCAATGGGAGCAAGGTGCGAAGATCAACGATATCCGCATCTATACCCAGCTCTTCGCAAGCTTCCGCAGCCCAGTGCACGCCCATGCCATAAGTGATCACAGACAGCTCCGAACCCTCACGGGCCAGGCGGGCTTTGCCGATCGGAGCCGTGTAGTACCCCTCAGGTACTGCCCCTGAAAGCTTACGGTACAGCCCCTTGTGCTCAAAGAACAAAATAGGGTTGGGGTCTTCAAACGCGGCCAGCAGTAGCCCTTTGGCATCTTCCGGGGTGGAAGGGTAGAGCACCTTCAGCCCGGGGGTATGGAAAAACCAAGCTTCATTGCTCTGTGAGTGGTAGGGCCCGGCCCCTACGCCACCGCCAGCCGGCATGCGGATGACCACATCAGCATGCTGCCCCCAACGGTAGTGCAGCTTGGCCAGGTTGTTCACAATCTGATTGAAGCCGCAGGTCACGAAGTCCGCAAACTGCATCTCCACCATAGCTTTGTACCCCTTCAGGCTCAAGCCCAGGCCAATGCCAATGATGGCGCTTTCGCAAAGGGGCGTGTTGCGGACGCGGCTGCTGCCAAACTTGGCGGTGAACCCATCTGTTATTTTAAATACGCCTCCATAGTCTGCGATATCCTGCCCCATCAGTACCAGATTGGGGTGGGCCTCCATAGCCATTTCCAGCCCTTTGGACACCGCGTCTACAAAACGCAGCTCTACCGTTGGGCCAGAAGGGGGCTTGGCTTCCTGTTCGAAGGGGGCATACACATCGCTCAGCTCCTGCTCCAGGCTCACGTCAAGCGGCGGCAGGGCATAGGCTTCTTCCAGCCCTTGGTTGATGTCTTTCTTCATGGCTTTGCGCAAAGCAGAAACCTTGTCTTCTGAAAGGAGGCCCTCCCGCAGCAAGTAGCGCTCGAAATTCTCTAGCGGGTCGCGTTGTGCCCACTCCTCCATCAGGGATTTTGGCACATACTTGGTGCCGGAAGCCTCCTCGTGGCCCCTCATCCGGAACGTCTTGCATTCTACCAAAACAGGCTCAGGGCTGCTGCGCAGCTCCTCGGCCAAAGTTGAAAGGGTACGGTATACCTCCAGGATGTTGTTGCCATCGATGATGACCGAGCGCATGCCGTAGCCCTTAGCCCGGTCGGCCAGGTCTTCGCAACGGTACTGCTCCTGTGTAGGGGTAGACAGCCCATAGCCATTGTTCTCGATGATGAAAATAACGGGCAGCTGCCATACAGCTGCCGTATTCAGGGCTTCATGAAACTCGCCTTGGCTCGTCCCCCCTTCTCCGGTAAATGCCAGAGCGACTTTGCCCTCACCGCTCAGTTTGTGCGCCAGCCCTACACCGGCGGCCAGCGAGAGCTGTGGCCCAAGGTGAGAAATCATGCCTACGATATGGTAATCCATAGTGCCAAAATGGAAGGAGCGGTCGCGCCCTTTCGTAAAACCGGCGGCCTTGCCCTGCCATTGGGCGAACAGGCGGTAAAGCGGTATTTCCCGAGTAGTGAATACGCCCAGGTTGCGGTGCATGGTAAACAACAGCTCATCAGGATGCAGGGCAGATGCAGCCCCCACAGAGATCGCCTCCTGCCCAATGCCGGAAAACCACTTGCTGATTTTGCCCTGCCGCAGCAGGATCAGCATTTTCTCCTCGATCAGGCGGGGCAGCAAAAGGCGTTCGTACAACAGCAGGAGCGTTTCATCGTCCAGCCCCTGACGGTCAAATTGTAGCACGGGCTGCGTTACGTCGTTAGTCATGGTTGTTATCTGGTTATTTCCGGGCTTAAAGGTAAACAACGTTTGGGAAGCCTGCCACGCCTCGGCCCCAATCCCTCATAAATAACTTGCCACAAGGAAAAATCCGCTCATAGCCAGAACATTACCCCTGATCCCGCTCTTCCATAAGTGCAACTAAACTGAAAATCATAAAAACCCTTAGCCATATGCTTAAATGGACCTTACCCCTTGCCTTCTTGGGGCTGCTCAGCCTCGTAGCCTGCCAAAGCGGCGGCCAGGCAGCCGATAAAAGCCAAAGCTCAGCCGACACCACCGGGATAGAACAGTTTGCCGGCGACAAGCAGTTTCAGGAGGCGCACGAAATGCCGGGCAAAGCAGCCCCTTCCCATGAAGGGCAAATGATAGCTTTCCCGGCTCCAGACGGGCAAGACGGCAGGGCCTATGCGCTCATGCCAGAGAAAGCCTCCAACAAATACCTCCTCGTCATACACGAGTGGTGGGGGCTCAACGGCCACATCAAACAGGAAGCAGAGCGCTTTTTCGACGACTTGGAAGGGGTCAATGTCCTTGCCCTCGATCTCTACGATGGCCAGGTAGCTGATACCCGGGAAAAAGCCGGCGAACTGATGCAGGGCGTCAGCGAAGAGCGGGCCCGGGCTATCATACAGGGGGCACTCGACCAGGCTGGCCCCGATGCCCGCATTGCCACCATCGGATGGTGCTTCGGCGGAGGTTGGTCCCTAAAAGCAGCTATCATGGCTGAAGCCCGCGGGGAAGCTTGCGTCATGTACTACGGCATGCCCGTCACAGAAGCAGAGGCGATCGAACCGTTACAAGCCCCCATCTTGGGCATCTTTGCCCGTCAGGATGAGTGGATCACCCCTGAAGTCGCCCGTTCTTTCGAAAGCCTCGCCCGCGAAACCGGCAAAACGATGCAACTACAGTTGTACGATGCAGACCATGCTTTTGCCAACCCCAGCAGCCCACGCTATGTACAACAAGCTGCCCGGGAAGCCAACCAGGCTGCGCTAGCTTTTTTGCAGGCCAACCTCAAGTAAACCGCATCCGCCAGCTTGGCAGCTTGGCACTTTTGGGGCCTCCCCCCGCCTAAGGGCGCGGGGCGCTACGTTCCGGGGCTCGCTCATCGCTCGGCCCTCACGGGCTTGACACCCCTCCACATCGCTAGGCCAATGCCATCTTGAGGGCTCAGAGAGCGTGTTGGGAGTTTAAAATTTGGTCTGCACTTGCCGAATTTTGTGCTACGTTCGCCTCAAACTTAAAGTCCCAACACGCTCTTAGGCCAACACAGCTTGCGCGTCGGGGCAAGCCCACATCTTGACACTATGTTGCATGGTGCCAAAAGAGAAGGCACAGCCCCGAGCAAGCCCAAAGACCAGCTGCTAAAGCCCCCGCTGGGCGGAAAGGTGGCCACATCGCACCTCTTACCGAAAGCGGTTGGGGCTTGAGCACCACCACCTGACAGAGCGCCTCTGCTCAGCAGCAATCTCCCGATTGCCCTGCCTTGCCAGCCCTACGGCTTTGTGAAGCGTGTTTCTTTGTTTAGATTGCATGGCCATTAAGCGCCCCCCGCCACACGCAAGCTAAATAAACCATTGGACCACAAGCTGACATACCGTGGAAGAGAAGTGCCCCTCAGAGGGCTGGGCTTGTTCTTGGGGGTAGCACTATTTGCGCTATTGGCATGGGCACAGCAGCTCAATGCACCGGAAATAGCCTCCCGGCACCTACAGCAGCTGATACGCCATCATCAGCAGGCCGCAACACCCTGGCTGGCACAGCCGGCAGGGCAAGCCCCGGCCAATAGCCTGCGTTTTGTTTTCCAAGATGGCCACCTCGCTGAGTGGTCGGCAGCAGTGCCTTGGCCGCTATCGCCGGGCGCTACAGAAAAGATCATATCCCCTGCCCACGCGCCGCCCCAATATTGGCTCGCCCGAGCGGAAGGGCAGGACGTTCACGCCCTGGCCTTCCCCTTGCCCGGTTACGCCCATTATTCAGCCGTACCCACCCCATTTGCCCTACAAGGCGCGAATGGAGAACCCCTTGCCTACCTCTCCCCTTCCTCCCCCCTTCCTCCAGACTGGCAGCGTTGGATAGTGGCGCTCAGCCTGCTAAGCGGGTTGTGGTTGTTCATCTGGGCAGACCAAACCGCCCTATGGCTGAAGCGGTCAAAATGGGCCACATGCTTTGCCCCCGCTGTGCTTGCAGGGACAGCAGCCTTCTATCTGCTGCCCGTAGCCAACAACTTGCCTAGCCTGCCTTTTGTGCACGGCCTACTCAATACGCCCCTGGGGCCCGGCCGGCTGGCCCACCTGCCGTTGCTTGCTATACTCGCTTTATGGTGGCTCAGCCTGGCACAGCGGCTGGCCCCGGATGGGCTGCACCTCCCAACAAGCCATACCGTACGCCTCATGGGCAGCACCGGGCTCTACCTGAGCATTGCTATTGGCCTGCTATTCCTTGGCGGCCTTTTCCGGCTGCTCCTCCACAGCACCGCCCTGCCCTTCGATTTCAATAACGTCATGAGCTTGAGCCCGCTCGAACTCACCGCCCTGGGCAGTATGGCTTTGCTGCTGATCGCGCTACTGCTCTACAGCCTTTGGGCCGTAAGGGGCGTACACCGGATGCAGCTGGGGCGCAACGCCCGGCTGTCATCACTCATCGGTGCCATTGCACTGAGTGCGCCTTTTGCCTGGCTATTCCCAGGGCTGGGGCTACTGACCAGCCTGCTCATCTGTACTGCTTTCATTGCACTCATCGACCTTTTTGCAGAGCTTGATGCCGGAAGCCCCGCCTGGCTCATCCTGTGGCTCGCCCTCCTGTCGGCTTACGCAGCAGGGCTGCTGTTCAAAGCAGGGCTGGACAGAGGGAGCCAGGAAAGGGCAGCCTTTGCCCGTGCCATTGCAAGCCCCATAGATAGCTTAGCCGAACAAAGCCTCGCCCGGCTACAGGACACCCTGGAGCATCACACTTGGGAAGAAAACACCCTAAGCCATTTTTCCTACCTCAGCAAAAACTACAGCCCACGCCTGCTTTCTGGACAGGAGCAAGCCCTGATCTGGGGGGAGCCCCCCCACCCTGGCCCAAAGGGCATACTGCCCGCCAATAGCCAATACTTCACCTATGGGCTGAAGCTGGCCGGCACCGATACACTACTGGCCTTCCGGCCACGGCTGCAGCAGGAAAGGCGGGTGCTCCGCTCATTGATCCCCTCGGCCCCCGCCATGGCCAATGACTACCCGCTGAGCATCTACCTGGGCCCTACCCTGATTGCCCAACGGGGATACTTCCTGAAACCCTGGCTGGAGCAAGAGCTTTGGGCAGAGCCCGGGCAAACCCGGGAGACCATAAGCAGTCAGCGGGCCAACCTTTATTTCCATGCCGCCCGAGGCTACCGGGTAGTAGTAGGAGAAAACTTGGGCGGTTACCTCAAGCCGCTATCGTTATTCTCTTATCTGTTTGCGCTGCTCACACTGCTGTCCCTTCTCCTTTTTGGAGCAGGGCAAATCGTGGAATGGCTGCCCGCAACCCCGAGCAGCCTGCTGCTGGGCGCCCCTTCCCTCCGGCACCGGATACAACTGGCTGTCATAGGGCTCATCTTACTGGCCTTCCTGCTGATCGCAGCGGTGACCGTCGCCTCTCTCCAACAATCCTCCCTTGAATACCAACAGGAACAGCTCCTCAACAAGGTAGACGTTTTGCTGCGGGACCTCCAAGCATCAGGTGCTGACTTGCGCGATGGGCAGGTGCTGCAAAAGTTTGCCGATGTGCATCAGTCAGACCTGAGCACCTTTGCGCCAAGCGGCCACATGCTGGCAACAGCCAACCCTTCCCTTTTGGAAGAAGGCCTGCAAAGCCCACTGCTCAACCCTCAAGCCCTCGAAGCGTTCCGGCTGCAGGGTTTCAAACCGGCTGTCCTGAGCGAACAAGCGGGGCCAATTGCCTTTTTGGCAGCATACGTCCCCATACGGCAACAGGGGGCACAGCTCGACTACTTTTTGCAGGTGCCTTTTGCCGCTGCCACACGCAATTTGCAGCGCAGTGTACTAGATTTCCTCAGCAATCTGCTGAACCTGTATGTCTTCCTGCTGCTGATTGCCGGTGCCCTAGCAATACTGGTCGCCAATTCTATTACCAGCCCGCTCAACCGAATTGGGGAAAAGCTGAGGAGCTTCAGGCTCGGCGCCCACGAGCCACTCGAATGGGACAAAAATGATGAGATCGGCCGGTTGGTAGCCGCCTACAACACCATGAGCCGCCAATTGGAAGAAAGTGCCGAACGGCTCAAAAAATCAGAACGGGAAGGGGCTTGGCGAGAAATGGCCAAGCAGGTTGCCCATGAAATCAAAAACCCGTTGACCCCCATGAAACTCAGCATCCAATACCTTCAACATGCGCAAAAAGCAGACCCGGAACGGGCAGCCGCCTTGATCGGCCGGGTAGCTGAGACCCTCATTGAGCAAATCGACGGGCTGGCACGGATTGCCACAGAATTTTCCAATTTCGCTAAAATGCCGCAAGCCCAGCCCGAGCATTTTGACCTCAACGAGCTCGCAGCGCGGGCTTTTCAGCTTTACCATGAGCACGAAGCGCCAGAAGCCCGCATGGAGCTGATCATCCCCGAACGCGCAACGCCCGTTTTCGCAGACCGTGGCCACTTGCAGCGCGTCTTGAACAACCTCATTAAGAATGCGCTGCAGGCTATCCCCGATGATAGGGATGGCCTTATTGTACTACGCTTGGAAACAACAGCAGGCCAAGCCGTTATCGCAGTATCAGACAACGGCGCCGGCATACCTGAAGAAATTCAGGCCAAGGTGTTCCAGCCCAACTTCACGACCAAATCCTCTGGCATGGGGCTGGGGCTGGCCATGTGCCAAAACATGGTACAAGCTGCAGGGGGCGACATTTCGTTTACCACTTCTCCCGGAGAAGGGACCACCTTCCGGGTCACTATACCTCTCGAAAACCAGACAACGACATGAGCGATATCAATACCATTATATTTGACCTCGGGGGCGTCCTGATAGACTGGGACCCCCGCTACCTATATCGGAAGTTGTTTGCGGATGCCTCCGAAATGGAGTACTTCTTAGCACACATCTGTACGCCAGACTGGAACGAGCAGCAGGATGCTGGCTATCCGACTGCCAGAGCTACTGCAGAAAAAGTTGCTGCATTCCCTGAATATGCAGAAGCCATTCAGGCATTTTACGGGCGTTGGGAGGAAATGCTGAACGGCCCAATAGAAGGCACGGTACGCCTGCTAGACCAACTTGCACGGCAGCACACTTTCCGGCTGTTGGCGCTGACAAACTGGAGCCATGAGACTTGGCCGGTAGCCCTCGACCGCTATGACTTCCTCAGCTATTTTGAGGGCATCCTCGTATCTGGCCAAGAGAAGCTCAGGAAGCCAGACCCTGCTTTTTACCAGCTCTTGTTCCGGCGCTACGAAATAGACCCCGCTCGGGCTTTTTTCATCGATGACAACCTTCGGAACGTGGAGGCAGGCAGGCGCTTAGGGCTGAAGAGCCACCACTTCCATTCCCCCAGCCTATTGGCCGAAGACCTACAGCAACTTGGTGTCCTGTAGGCTGCCAACCCATCACCCATGCTACACCCCTGATAACCAATTGGTTTTACAATTTGGGCTCCGGCAGTGAAATAATCCGGCCATTATTGTATCTTTAAACCGCTAACCCCCCGTAAGCATAATAAGACGCTTAATGGCCCCCGACCCTCCGGGCCCTATTCAAACAAACATACTGGCATGGCTGCCAAACGGAGCCTTCTCCTTCCTCGCCATGCCCCGAACAACACAGGCTATGCTTCTGCTGACAGCCCCATTCAGCCCAACGATGGCTGGGCGGGCAGGCTCTGCATCAGCCAGAAAACCTAAATACGGTGAGAAGACTACACGCAAAACAGCTCGCCCATACCCCCCAAGGATTGTTCAACCTCCAATCTACAGGTATGAAGAAACAGCTTATGTTATGGGCAGCACTCTTGCTCCTGGCCCCTTGCCTTTCCGCACAGCCAGGCACTTTCGTTGAGGATGGCCTGCTAGAGGGATTGTCCTGGCGCAATATCGGCCCCCACCGCGGCGGCCGTTGTGTAGCAATTGCCGGCATACCGGGAGCTCCTTATCATTTTTATATGGGCACAACCGGGGGCGGGATCTGGGAAACCAGAGATGGCGGTATAACCTGGAACAATATATCCGACGGGTTCCTTAACCGGGGCTCTATCGGGGCTATCGCTGTCGCCCCTTCTGACCCAAACATCATTTATGCAGGCACTGGCGAACACCCCGTGCGGGGCGTAATGACAAGCGCTGGTGACGGTGTGTACCGGTCTGACGATGGGGGCAAAACCTGGCAGCACCTGGGGCTAAAAGGCTCTCGGCATATTGCAGATATTCAAATCCACCCCCAAAATCCAGACCAGGTGTGGGTAGCGGTGCAAGGAGCAGTGCACGGGCCCTCGGAAATGCGGGGCATCTACTACTCTGCAAATGGGGGGCTTACCTGGCAGCAGACCCTCTTCGTCAATGAGACCACCGGGGCTTCCAGCCTGAGCCTGGACCGGCACAACCCACGTATCTTGTACGCTGGGCTTTGGGATCATCAGCGCAGCCCCTGGCAAATACGTAGTGGAGGGCCGGGCTCCGGGCTTTACCGCTCTACCGATGGGGGCCTCAACTGGGAAGTCCTCGACAATGGGCTGCCTACAGCCATGGGCAAAACCGGTATTGCCGTTTCTCCTGCTGATCCGGCACGGGTGTATGCCATCATTGAGGCAGAGAAAGGCGGGCTCTACCGCTCCGACGATCAGGGCGAATCTTGGACCCTAATCAATAGCGACCGGGTGGGCATCGCCCGGGCTTGGTACTACACAGAAATAGTAGCCGACCCTGCCGACCCCGAGACGGTGTACGTGCTCAACGCGCCTTTGCTCAAATCGACGGATGGGGGCAAAACACTGACGCCCATCCCCAACCCTCATACCGATCAGCATGCCCTTTGGGTCAACCCGGAGCAGCCCCATATCCTCGCCTTGGCCAATGATGGCGGAGCCACCCTCTCTTACAACGGGGGCATAAGCTGGTCTGCTCAGGATAATCAGCCCACCGCTCAGCTGTACCGCCTGGCCTTAGACAATCAGTTCCCGTACCGCATCTATGCCGGGCAACAGGACAACAGCACCCTCTCGATACCAAGCCGGACACAGGGGGCGGGCATCAGCAGTAAAGACTGGTATCCTGTAGCTGGAGGCGAAAGCGCGTTTATTGCGCTTGACCCCAACAAGCCAGGCCTAGTATACGGCGGCAGCTACCTGGGCAACCTCTCCGTTTATGACCATCAGACTGGGCAGGAGACGGACATCATGGCCTACCCTGTGCTCGGGCTGGCCCAATCGCCCCGGGAAGCCCGCTACCGCTTCAATTGGAACGCCCCTTTGATTATGCCTTTATGGGAGCCCGGCGTGCTTTACCATGGGGCGAACAAAGTATTGCGCAGCGAGGACGGCGGGGTATCTTGGGAAGAAATCAGCCCCGACCTTACCCGCAACAACACCAAACAGCAAGGGCCGGGCGGTATACCTTATACCAACGAAGGGGCCGGAGGGGAAGCCTATCATACCCTGAGCTACTTAGCGGCCTCACCCCGGGAGCAAGGGGTCATCTGGGCTGGGGCCGACGACGGGCTCGTGCACCTCAGCCAAGACGGCGGGGCGACCTGGCAGGAAGTCACCCCTCCTGCTTTCAAAGAACAGGAGGCCCTCATCAATTGTATCGAGCCTTCGCCCCACCGGCCAGGTAGCGCCTTCCTTGCCGTGACCCGCTACAAATTCGACGATTTCGAGCCCTTGGCTTATGTCACGGAGGACTATGGGAAGACTTGGTCCCGGATTACCACCGGTATAAGGGGGGAGGACTTTGTACGCACCGTAAGGGAGGACCCTGTGCGGGAAGGGCTGTTGTATGCAGGCACGGAGCAAGGGCTCTATCTTTCTTTTGACCGTGGCCAACGTTGGCTGCCTTTTCAGCTCAACCTCCCACGCTGCCCAATTACTGACCTGGCCGTGAAGGGCAGCGACCTCATAGCGGCTACCTCGGGCCGGTCTATTTGGATACTCGATGGGCTGGAGCCCCTGCGCCAGCTCGATACCCAGAGCCAGCAGCAGGCTTTTCTGTTTGATCCCGCGCCTACGGTACGATACTTGGCTGCCTCCTCTGGCAAGGCTATACCCGGCTTGGGGCAAAACCCAGCCAATGGTATGCAAATTGGCTACTTCCTGCCCGACAACCTAGACAGTGCCAAACTGACCCTTGAAATCCGAGATGATAAAGGCCAGCTCGTCCGGTCTTACAGCAATCAAAAAACGGCTGCCAAACCCTACCCTGGCGGCCCTCCTCCAAAGGCTTCGCTGACTGCCAACAAGGGGCTGAATATTTTTTATTGGGACCTGAGGCACGAGCCCCTGCCTGGGGTGCCTGATGCCTTCATCCTAGGCAACTATGCCGGCTACCTTGCAGCCCCGGGCAGCTATACGCTGACCCTGACTACCCCCTATGGCGTACTGACAGCCGGGGCAGAAATCGTGACCGACCCCCGTCTGAACGCCAGTTATGGGGATTACGAAAAGCAGCAGGCTTTTCTGAAAAGGGCCACTGCGCTGGCCCTAGAAACCCAAGAAGCAGTAGCGGAGGTGCGCGGCGTAGCCGGGCAGCTCAAACGCATACTGGAAAACCTGAAGTCGGCGAAGGGGCCTGAGGAGCTGATCGCCACGGGAGAAGCCCTCCTGCTTGAGCTCACTACCTGGGAGACCAATATTGTACAGCCCAGGCAAGAGACCTTTCAAGACGTCATCAACTACCCCAACCGCTTGGCTGCTGAGCTGATGAACCTAAAGGGAAGGTTCGACACCCCTGCCCCCTCCGTTACGCTTGGCGCTCAGCAGCGGCTGCTAGATCTGGAGGAAGCCTGGTCTACCTACGCAACGGAAAAGGAAGTCATTCTACAACAGCAAGCCCAAGCTTTCAACAAGCTCTACGCAGCACATCAGCTGCCTGCAATTCTGCTGCCGGGCGCAGATGAACGGTAAGTTTTGCCCGGCGGTTTTCCAGGCCTGCTTCTAAAAAGTGCAATACCTTACCGGAAAAGGGCAAAGCACAACCTGTTGAGATTGGTTTAATTTGCATCAAACAATTGAAATATGTTCGTATTTCAATTCAATTGAAAGCACTCCTTTACAGTGCTTTACTATCGCAACAACCAAGACCAATCGCAAAAGCCATGGATCCACAAACCCACAACCCGCCTGCTGCCGGGCTGGCGGCAGCACCTGATGCACACGAACACAGCGGTGATAAGTACCAAAGCACCTTCATCACCAAATATATTTTCAGCCAAGACCACAAGATGATCGCCAGGCAGTACCTCATCACGGGCATTGTCTGGGCAGTCATCGGAGCACTGATGTCAGTCATTTTCCGGTTGCAGCTGGGCTTCCCCGAGGAGGATTACGCTTGGCTGCGCCCCATCTTGGGGAAATGGATTATCGTCAACAGCGACGGTATAGGGTCTATCGCACCAGACTTTTACTATGCCATGGTGACGCTGCACGGCACCATTATGATTTTTTTCGTTCTGACGGGCAGCCTGAGCGGTACATTCAGCAACCTGCTCATCCCTTTGCAGGTAGGGGCAAGAGATATGGCATCGCCTTTTATGAATATGCTCTCCTATTGGCTCTTCCTGCTCTCCACTTTGGTTATGGGCGCTTCCCTTTTTGTGAGCACTGGCGGTTTTGGAGGCGGCTGGACCCACTACCCTCCCCTGAGCGCACTGCCGCAGGCCATGAGCGGCTCAGGCGCAGGCATGACCCTCTGGATTGTGAGCATTATGCTTTTCATCGCCTCCGTGCTGTTGGGCGGTATCAATTATATAGCGACTATCCTCAACATGCGCACTAAGGGCATGAGCCTGTGGCGTATGCCGCTGACCACCTGGTCTTTTTTCGTGACCGCTATCATCGGGCTGCTATCTTTTCCGGTCCTACTGGCAGCGTTGGCCTTACTGACCTTCGACCGCAGTATGGGCACGAGCTTTTTCCTGAGCGAGATATTCATTGGCGGGCAGCCGCTAGACCATATTGGGGGCAGTGCCATTCTATATCAGCACCTGTTCTGGTTTTTGGGGCACCCAGAGGTCTACATCGTCATACTTCCTGCCATGGGCATCGTCTCTGAAGTGCTGGCTGTGCATTCCCGTAAGCCCATTTTTGGGTATAAAGCCATGGTGTACTCCATAATGTCTATTGGCTTTTTGTCATTTCTCGTTTGGGCCCACCACATGTTCATGTCAGGCATGAACCCATTTATTGGCAACTTTTTTGTTGTGGCCACCCTTATCATCGCCGTGCCCTCGGCCGTGAAAGTGTTCAACTGGATCGCGACCCTCTTCCAGGGGAAAATCAGCTTCACCACGCCCATGCTTTTCTCCATCGGGTTTGTATCCATGTTCATCTCCGGCGGGCTGACGGGCATTTTCCTGGGCAACTCTGCCATAGACATACAGCTGCACGACACCTACTTTGTGGTCGCTCACTTCCACATCATCATGGGGGTAGCCGCATTCTTTGGCACCTTCGCTGGCGTCTACCACTGGTTCCCAAAAATGTTTGGCCGGTTCATGAACGAGACGCTGGGCAAGATCCACTTCTGGGGCACCATGATCGGCGCTTACATCATTTTTTGGCCCATGCACTATCTGGGGATGGCCGGGGTGCCCCGCCGCTACTACCGGTTTGACTCTTTCCAGGCATTTGGCCAATTTGACTCCATCAACCAGCTCATTACGATAGCCACCATCATCACTTTTGGGCTGCAGGTCCTATTCATCCTCAACTTCTTCTTCAGCATCTGGAAAGGCCGGAAGGTAACAAGCCTCAACCCCTGGAAAGCCAATACGCTGGAATGGACGACGCCCATCACTCCCGGCCACGGCAACTGGGAAGGCCCTATCCCGGAAGTACACCGCTGGGCATATGACTACAGTACGAAGGGAGCTATAGAAGATTACGTGCCTCAACACCACCCTGTAGAAAGGCAGGGGGCTCACTAACGCGCGATCATTTGGGCATGAACCCAAATGTCGCAGGCATCTATGCTCTTCGGGGTTTAGCCTGGCATTGGCCTAGCGCTGCGAAGGGGTGACAAGCCCGACAGGGCCGAGCGGATAGCGAGCCCCGTAGCATAGCGGCACCTGCCCTCGGGCAGGGGCAGGCCCCAAAAAAAACGGCAACCTGGTTTGCGCCCGATTATTTTTTTCATAACCATCTGCGTATAGACAGTGTCAGGCAAGGCATAAGGTTCGATCACCGATTTCAACATCAGCAATTTCCTGATAACTGCAGGCTGCCAGTCAACATACTGGCAGCTTTTTTTGTATCATTTCCAACCTGTGGGCATCCGCCCGGTCATCGTAAAAGCCATAAGCAGATTGGAACCGAAAAGCTACAATATAGAAGAGTTGCGGTGTAATGCCTTCGCGCGCGCCGGCAAACATTTCGACCTGGTCAGGCATGAAGACTTTATGGCACAGACCCACGGCTTTGCCTTTCCCCACCGCCACAATTACTATATGCTGCTGCTTGTCACCAAGGGGCAAGGTAGGCAGCTAATCGACTTTGAGTCGTACGAGGTAAGGCCGCAGCGCTTTTTCCTGATGTCCCCCGGCATGATACACGCATGGGAAGAGGACCAGGGGCTAAAGGGGTACGTGCTTTTTTTCACCGCTGACTTCTTCACCCAACGGTACAACCTCAACAAGCTATTTGACTTCCCCTTTTTCAGCTCCAGTTACGAGCAGCCCTACGTAGACCTGTGCCCAGATCAGCACGCGCCTATGGTAGCGCTTTTTGAGCAAATGCTCGGGGTATACGAAGCTAGCCGGCCAGGCATGTTGAGCATGCTGCGCTCCTACCTCAACATCCTCCTCATCCGTGCACAACAGGCCTACCCGGAAAAATACGCCGGGCAGCAGGAAGCGGCTCCGCGCAACTTGCTTCAGCAGTTTGAGCAATTGGTAGACCGCCACTACCACGAAAAGCGGATGGTCAAAGATTATGCACAGCTTTTGCACGTCACCCCCAACTACCTCAACGCCATTTGCCGGGAAAAGACCGGGCAGTCGGCCGGGCAGCTCATCCGCTACCGCGTTATGCTCGAAGCAAAGCGGATGCTCGCCCACGAGAGCAAGACGGTGGGGGAGATCGGGCACGACCTCAACTTCAAGGATACCGCCTACTTCTGCCGTTTTTTCAAAAAGTACGAATCGGCTACCCCTGAACAATTCCGCAAATCACTATTTGACGGGCGGGCATAAGAAAGCCGGCTGCTGCACAAAAGGCACAACAACCGGCTTTCCTGGCAGGGCTTGCGCCTTAAAGCCAGATTATACCGTCTTGATAGAACAGCCGACTGCTTTGGTCTCTACCGGCGCAGGGGTTTGCCCGTTCTGCAGGGCTTCGATCGCATTTTCCAAGAATTTCTCTTCTACGGCTTCTGCATCCCGCACGCTGTCATCGATAGCACCGTGGTACTTCACGTACTTATCCGCATCGAGCAGGAACACCTCAGGCGTCCGGGTAGCCCCGTAAGCAGGGTAGACTTTCTGCCCTTCATCGAAGAGGTAGAGGAAGGGGTAGCCCATTTCCTTTGCCCTTTCTTGCATCGCCTCAAAGCTGTCGCCAGGCTGTGCAGCAGGGTCATTGGGCTGAATAGCCACCACGGGATAGCCCTGTGGAGCATACTTGTTGTGCAGGTCGATGATGCGCTGCTCGCTCGCTACAGCGTAGGGGCAGGTATTGCAGGTGAAAATCACGATATAGCCCTTGGGCTTTTCTCCATTGCCATCCATGATGTTATCGAGGCTATAGCTGTTGCCATCTGTCCCCTTAAGGTTAAAGTTGGGGGCAGGCTCACCGATGGCTACCCCTTCAGCGCGCTGGGCTACGGTTTTTGCCGGCGCCTTCGCTTCTTCGGTTGCAGGGGCGGATGCTGCAGCGGTGCCTTCAGCCTCAGAGGCAGGGCTGCCACAGGCGGCCATGGCCAAAGCGAGGGCTGCGGCCGGAATGAGATGTCGGAATTTCATAAGCAGTTGGATTATGGTATTGGTTGTTGATAAATACGAAGGTATTGAAGGCTGATGCCCCTAAGGCCGATAGACCGTTCCAATGGCTTCCTGCAGCTCTTCCCTGCTGTGCACCGCCTGCCCCAGGAAATGGCGCTGCCCTCCTTTATAAATAAGCGTAGCGGGGATTGCGCCGCCCCACTCTGGAGATACCTGGTCGATCCAATCGTTGTATTTGCCATCCAATAGTACCGCCACGAGTGGCTGTATACTTCGCTCCTCTACGAAGGGCAACAAGCGAGAGGAAACTTGATTGGGGAAATCCAGGCTTACCAAAATGAAGCGCACGGGCTCGCCCTGCAGGGCTTTGCTCTGCTCAATGAAGTAAGGCAGTTCCTCCACACAAGGCTTGCACCAGGTAGCCCAAAAGTTGATGACGTAGGTGGTGTCGTTCTCATATTGAAAAATAGGGGCTAGCTGGCTGAAGGACTCGTAGATGGGCATCCCGGACAAGGTAGAATCCGTAGGCGGCCATGGAGAAGAAGCTTCAGCCTTGGAAGCAGTTACAGAGGCGCCGCTTTTTGCACCACAGGCTGACAGGGCGAAGCACAAACTCAGAACGGCAAACAGGGATCGGTTTTCCATCATTTGGAGGGTATAAGCTGCTGCGGGGCAGCAATACAGTTCGGGCGCAAACCAGATTGTCGTTTTTTTTTTTGGGGGCCTGCCCCTGCCCAAGGGCAGGTGCCGCTATGCTACGGGGCTCGCTATCCGCTCGGCCCTATCGGGCTTAAACCCCTTCGCAGCGCTAGGCCAATGCCAAGCTAACGCTCGAAAAGCAGAAACACCTGTGACATTTTGGTTCACGCCCTACAGTTCCTGCTTTAAACCCATAAGGGCAGACAATTGTTTGGTGGGCTTGCTTTTTGGCTGCGGTCAAAGGGCATACCTTAGGCCGAGCAGGAGACTACCAGGCAACCGCTGAAAAGTAGTGTTGATAAGCACCTGCCCGTCCCAAACGGCCCGGGCATCAGTAGCGCCCCTGAGATGGGTGAGGTCATGGCCTGACAGGGTAACCCCCCAATCTGCACCTTCCTGTGGCTTCCACTCTACAGACAGCTGTACGTTTTCCACCGTCAGCCGCTGAGCACCATTGCGGAAGTGGGCAATCTCCAGCCCAGGGCGAAAAGCAAACCCTCCGGCCTGTACTACGGCCTCCCCCCTTGCCTGATAGCGGTGCACTTGATTTCGGAAAGAAAGCTCGGCAGACTTCCGGTCAAACTGTGCAAAAGACAAGCTCAAAGTGCCATTAAGCCGCTCCTTCCTGACCGTCCTGCCCTCTGCCTGCAGCTGATAAGAAAGCGCCTGAAAAACAGCTTCGCCCTCTGCCCGTGGCAGGTACCCCTTCTGCCATTGCTGACTGCCTCTAATGCTCCATTTGAGAGGGTAACTGGCCAGGCTTTTCCCCCAGTGAATGGAGCAGTGGCTGCCCCATGCGCCTGGCACTACTACCGTTTGCAAAAGCAGAAACCGCTCCAGCCGCTCACTGCTCACCCCCGGCGCCTGCGGTGCGTACTGCAGGCTCGCCTGAGCGGCCCACCTTGACCGGGCAGCAGCATTGACTGAAAAGTAACCGGCGGAGAGCTGCCAACCGGTGAACAAGGCGCCTACAGGCACGGTATACCCCTCGGCACGGTCATAAGAAGAAAACCGCCTGATGCCAGACACCTGCAAAGGGGCGGCCTGCCGCACGTTCCTCGACAGCTGAGCAGTCAACCGCTGCCCTTTGCCCAGCTGCTGCCGGAGGCGGAAAGCGCCCAGCATTGCCCATTGCCCCTGTGGGGCTTGCCCATCACGAGCAGCCTCAAGGTAAGCTATAGCCGGCTCTAGTTCCAGGCTGCCCCTTTCGCCCGACCGGCGGGCCAGCCAGCTCATCTTTGCATGTTGATTGATGACGGACACCTGCTGCTGCCCGTCCTGCCGGTACGCCCACTGCTGAAGCTGCCCGGATAGCGCCAGCGAGTATTCCCATTGGCCAGACCGATAGGCGTGCTGCAACTGCAAATCTACAATGCCCTCTCGGCGGTTGTCCCCTTCAAGGAGTGCAAGGGCTCCGGAGGGGTGCTCAAAGTTGCTATAAAATTGTTGTGACAGATGGGCGGAGCGCCCTTTTACCAAAGCTTCTGAAAACCATTTGGCAGACCACTGCCGCTGAAACCCGAGCTGTGCCTGCAGCCGAAGCTGTTGATTGAGCAGGCGGTCTTGCAGCAGCTCCGGGCTGCCTTCGAACTGCTGCCGGTGCCGGGCCCGGTTTTGTGTAAACAGGGCGGAGGCACTTGTCTCCAACGTCCATGCTTCCGGCTCCCAACGGGCATAAGCGCCCTGCGCCTGCTGTACCCAAGCAGGCTGGCCAAGTTCCTGTTGCCCGGACAGCACCTCACCGCCATCGGGGAATACCCAGGTGAAATCTTGGGAGCGCGCCCTTCGCATAAGGGCGCTCAACCCAGCCGCCCGCCACCGGTGGCGCTCGCCATTGACTTGCATATTGCCCGCCAATAAAGCATCGGCATTGGCTGATAGGCCCTCCTCTATCAGCAGGCCTTCAGGGATGAGCTGCCGCAAATCCCCATTAGCGGCTGTTAGCGCGGCAGGCAGATCAGGCTGTAGCCTGAGAAAATCGGCAGGCCTGAGCACAGGAGTGCCATTGTTGTTGGCTCTGCCAAAAGCCAGCCCCGCAGACCGGCTGTTCACTTTAAGGCCATTGGCCTGCCCATTGTAAGCAAGCAGAGGCCAGCCTGCCCCCATTTCCAAGTCGCCCTGCCAGGCACCTTTATAAGCTTCTTTCAGGCGGATATCGAGCGCCAGCACCCGGCTGTCGGCCGACTGCAAATCGGCTGCCTCACGGAAGTTGTCTACCACCAGTATCCTGTCAATGTAGGCAGCCCGGAGCCCACTGCCTGCCAGCTGATGCTGATTGTTGAACACATCATTGCCTTCGAGCCGGAGCTCATCAATACTACGGCCCTGATAAGAGAATTGCCCCTGCTCATCTACACTGAGCCCGGGCAGCACCCCCAACAGATCGCTCAGGTTGCGCTCCTGCCCCGTCGCGAAGCGGTCTGCTTTGAAAATGAGCGTATCTCCTTTGATCTGCATAGCAGGGGCCTCAGCAGTAACTTCCAGGGAGGGCAAGTCTAGCCCACACTGATCGAACACCAGTTGTACAGGCTGCTCCATGCCGGGCCCTACTTCAAAAGCAGGGCGTACCACCTCTTGGCACCCCAGATAACGGGCGGTGAGCCTGTACCGCCCAGGGCGGGCCGAAAGCTCAGCACGCCCAGCCTCGTCCGTAAGTGCATAGGCCAGTACGCTGCCTGCACTGTCTGCCTGCAAGGTGACAATAACCGAACCCATTGCAAGGCCTTGCCCGTCTATGGCCTGAAGCTGAACAAGAGCCCCCTCCTGTGCAATAAGGCGAGCAACGCCCAACAGCATGATGGCTGACAAGCTTACGAGCAATCGGGCTAAATGGCAGCAGTACATGCAAGCCTGTGCCTTTCGGCCATCCCCCCACGATGTGCGCAATGCAAAGCAAAGCATATCAATAGGTGCTTGCCCGGAGCATCATGTCTTTATGCTCAGAAAGCGGGACTACCTCATCCGGCGAATAGTCTAGCGTATGGCCCGCCGGCAGGGCCTTCAGCCGCTTGATCCGGGTGGCTTCAATGCTAGCTGTTGGCGTTTCTACCGCTAAAATCAAGCCCGGCAAGAGCGCGTACCACAGTGGGCCGTCGGGGTAAGGCAACTGTGGGGCATACCAGGCAAGGGTCTCCCCTCCTCCGGTGGCCATGCTTGCAGCCTGACAAGAATAGCCCAATATGCGCTTAGCAGGCAGGTCGGGGCGCAGCTGCCAGGTATTCAGCGGCTGCAGCGGCTCGTCTGTGCCAATATGAGGCGTGTTCTTCTGATCGCTCCTGTACAGCCTGCGCTGAGCGCGGTCCTTAAAGTAATGCAACGAGGTATTGAGCCCGCTCCTGACTGGCACATTGCCGATAAGGGTATCCATTGGAAGAAAGAAACAATCGCTCCGCTGCCCTTCTAAGTACAATAGTGCAACGGTAGGGGCTTTCGTTGCCATAAGGCCTCCGGGGCCTAAGGCCGAAAGCTTGGCTAAAGCCTCAGCCGGAAGGGATTTCTGGTACTGATAGGAAACTTCTAAAGCCTGCCCTTGGGACAGGAAGCTGCAGAACAGCAAATAAAATAATACAATGGGCTTGTTCATCAGGTCTAGATTTAGGTGCTGACAGGATGAGGGAGGCTTCCTCCCCCACCTTAAGGTAGTAGGTCTAATATAGCATCTCTTAGCATTGGCGCCCGTAGATGATGGAGCTGCCCGTAGCTTCATCGTATACTTGGACCGCACCATTGCAGCCATCATCGTACACTTCGACGTTGCCGCATTCATCTACAAAAATGAACCAATCGGGCTGCCCGCCTCCGTCTAAAGCAGGCAGAGCGCCCCATGCAAACATTGCCAATAATAACGAAAATAACACTTTTATAAAATAAAGGGTCTAAAGGTTAACAATGCTGCAATTTACCCCCCCCCTTCAAAAAGCAAATAATTTCTATAAAAAATTAAACCTCGATATAAAAAAACAAAAAAAACGCAAACCCCAATTTAAAAATCAAGCACAACAAAGCCGGCAAGACAAAGGCAAACCCTTGCTTAGGCGTAGCATTTTGCGCCAAGCACACAAAACCCGGGCGCCCTGCAAAGCAGGCAAGCACCCGGGCTCAGACTGATTACTATTGTTGCAGCTTGTTAGCAAAGGGGGATCAATCGCGGATACCACTCTGCCGGACATTGGTATCCTGTAGATCCATCAGCATGGGCATATCGCCATCTGTGATAATGACTTTGGTGTTGGGCGATTTGGCCAGCTCAAGGAAGGCCTCTATCGACTTGAACTGCAGGAGGTTGGGGTCTAGCCCCTGAGAGATGATGTTTTGTGCGTCCCTTACGCCTTCGGCTTCGATCCGGCGGCGCTGCGCCTCCTGTTGCGCTTCTTGCAGGACAAACTCCATCCTCAGCGCACGCTGCTCTGCTTCCAGTTTTTCCTCTATGGCACGCGCCAAATTGGCCGGCAGCTGAATGCTCTTGATGAGCACGGCTTCGATGATGATCCCCCTATCTTTCAGCAAGCCGCCCATCTGGGTTTTGATGGCCTCCTCTATGATCGCCCGCTGCCCAGTGTGCATATCTTTGGCAAAGTAGCGGGCTGTGACATCTGCCACAGTGGACCGGAAAACAGGGAGGATGACGTTCGCTTCATAGCTCCGCCCGATCTCGCGCAGGATATCCGGCGCTTTGCTCGGCTGCAGGTTGTACAGTATGGAAATATCCGCCCGGATGTTTAGCCCTTCTTTTGAAGGCAGATTCAGGGAAACCTCCATATTCTCTGTCTGTACAGGCACCTTGACAATCACCGAAGTAAAAGGGTTGAAGGCACGCAGCCCTTCGGTGTAAGGCCGGTCGGCATAGCGGCCAAAAGTGCGCTTTACGCCCACCTCGCCCTGCTTGACAACGGTGCAGCTCATGGCCAGAGAAGATAACATCAGGCCCACGAGGGCATACAGAAAACTCTTCATAGCATTTTAGTTTAAGGCTTAAAAATGCGGCTTTTGCCGTATGCCCTTCCCGTGCCTCCCCGCACAGGAAGAGCCATGGGAACGGCCAGGAACGAAGCCGTTTTCATCAATAATCAGTATTTGGCAAGCTCCCATTGAGGCAAAGGTTTGAGGCCTGCAGGAAAACATTGGCTACAGGCGCTAGCCCCCTTGTGCAACAGGCAGCTAACATCATTCAAAAGACAAACAAGGCGCAATCTGGTTCGCGAAAGCAGGCAGCCTGTGCCTGGCGGGCATCAAGCCCTTACATAGGGCAGGACCAAGGGTTTTCCGTGCGGTACTCCGGCACATAGCCGAGCTGTACGCTCTGCGCGAAGTCTGCGCAAGCCCCGCTGTGATCGTAGAGCAATAGGCGGTTGAGGCCCCGGTTGTAATACGCCTGAGCGAAAGCGGGCGCTAGGGAGATGGCCCGGGAGTAGCTCGACTCGGCCTCTAGGTGGCGCCCGAGCAGCAGTTCTAAATTGCCTTTCATCTTATAGAGGGCTGCATCCGGGCTATCCGACAGACGGATCGCGCGGTCTATATCAGACAAAGCCCTTGGCACTTCCCCCTTCGACTTCAGGGCCATGCTTTCCTGCAGTAGGCGCACGACCTCCTCCTGTGGGGCCTGGCCAGGCGATTGTATCAACCGCTGAAGGAGCTCATCGGGCTCGAAGGCTAAGACCTCCAAGCGGTTGACAGCACTGCCAAAACCATACAAACGGCTGACTTCCGGGCTAATGCGCTGTGCCTGCTGATAATCGGCCCGTGCAGCTGCCACCCTGCCGAGATGGTATTTTGCTAAAGCCCGCTTGATAAGAGGCTCTGCCATATTGGGCCAATTGGCCACGGCATAATCGTAGGCTTCCAAAGCCAGCTCCGACTGCCCGCGCTGTAGGTAGGCGTCCCCTGCGGCAAGGTGGCGCCCAAGCCCATCTGCCCAGGTCACGCTGCTGGTTTTTACAAAAACCCGGCTTGACTGCCCTGGGCTAACCTGTCCATTCAGGGAGACATAACCTATTAATAAGCAAACAGGAATATATAAAAACAAGTAATTTTTCATAGCAAAGCATTTTAATGAAATAGCTTTACTATTAAAGTGGTTAGCAGGCGGTTTTGTTCACCATATAACGATGCCCCTCCAATAAAATATCAATTGGCACGGTTACCGATTGGCAGGGTGTGCGTCTCTAAGCTGAGACCCACCAAAATTCCTTACTTTTAGACAACAAAAAACCTATAAGACTATGTGGAAAGAGTTCAAAGCTTTTATCATGAAAGGCAATGTGCTGGACCTTGCAGTTGCTGTCATTGTTGCCGGGGCGTTCAGCGCTATTGTTGTTTCTTTCAACAAGGATGTCCTCATGCCCCCTATCGGGCTCCTGCTCGGCGAGGTGGAGTTCAGCCAACTGGCCCTCGTTTTACAAGAAGGGATAGTCAATGACGCAGGGGAAGTGGTACAGGAAGAGGTTGCTATCCGCTATGGCATATTCATACAGCGGGTTATCGATTTCCTTATCATAGCCTTCGTCCTTTTCATGGTCGTGCGTTCGTACAACAAACTGACCGAGAAAAAGAAGGAAGAGGAAGCCAAGCCTGCACCGCCCAAAGGGCCTACACAGGAAGAGCTCTTGGCAGAAATCCGTGACCTGCTAAAGCAGCAGCAGGGCTAAGACAACATAGGCGGGCGCTGAACGGCGCCCGCCCAATGCCTTTGGGCAGCCTGTAAACGTTGCTAATTGAGGGTGTAATCCAGCCCCAGCTTTTCCACCGCAGAGATAAAGCCATTGGCGGCATTTACTTTCCTCTCCTTGGCTTTCATGAGCAGCTTCAGCCGCTTGGTGCGGTCTATGAGCTCCATGCGTAGGCTATGCGGGCCAGCGTGAGCCGCACAGGCTTCGTCTACCGCTTCTATCAACTCCATAGACAGCTGCTCCACCGGTATTTTCAAGGTGATGGCGTCCGTCATATTCTCAGCCACCCCTTCCAGCAGGCGCACCTCCTTCACTTTGACCTCCATGCTTTCGCCCCGCCAGCTTTTTTGCCAGCCGACGGTAAGGAACAGGGCTTTGCCCAGTTCGAGCAGGTGTTTGAACTTTTGGTAATCTTCCCCAAACAACTTGAACTCCAGGGTGCTCCGATAATCTTGCAGCTCGAATATGCCCCATCCGTTGCCGTTCTTGCTGATCATGTGCCGGGCCTGTATTACCATGCCAGCGATATTGAGAGCAGGCCGGTTTTGGTGCTTTTCAACCTCATCGAGCGTGCAATTGATGAAATTATCAATCTCCATTTTGTAGTCGTCCAGTGGATGCCCGCTGATGAAAATGCCCGTTACTCCTTTCTCGTTGTTGAGCTGCTCCACCAGCGGCCAGGGCTCGCAAGCCGGCACGTCAGGCTCCGGGATCATCACTTCATCCGTATCGCCAAAAAGGGAATTGACCGCTTGTGCTTTTTGAGACTGATAGGCGTTCCCGTAGCGCAGCGCATGCTCCAACAGGCTATCGAACTTTTCGGAAGGGGCGAAGTACTGCGCCCGGTGGGCCCCTTCAAAGCAGTCGAACGCACCACCTAATGCGAGGCTCTCCAACACTTTCTTATTCACTGCCCGCAAGTTGAGCCGGCGCATCATATCGAACAGGCTTTCGTATGGCCCGTTGGCCTGACGCTCCTCCAGGATAGCCTCCACAGGGCCTTCCCCTACCCCTTTCAGGGCTGTCAGGCCAAAACGGATGTTGCCCTCTTTATCCACCGAAAAGTCGGCTTCCGACTCATTGACACTAGGGCCGAGCACGCTAAGCCCCATCCGCTTGCACTCCTGCAGGAAGAAGGTGACCTTGCTGATGTCGCTCCGGTTATTGGTGAGTACGCTGGCCATAAACTCTGGCGGATAGTGCGCCTTGAGGTAAGCCGTCTGAAAAGCGACGAAAGCATAGCAGGTGGAGTGCGACTTATTGAAGGCATAAGAGGCAAAGGCCTCCCAATCCTTCCAAATTTTTTCGAGCTTCTCTTTATCGTGCCCGCGCTCCATGCCGCCCTCGATAAACTTGGGGTGGAGCTCGTCAATGATTTTCTTTTTCTTCTTGCCCATGCCCTTGCGCAACATATCTGCCTGGCCTTTGGTAAAGCCTGCCAGTTTTTGCGAAAGCAGCATCACCTGCTCCTGGTAAACCGTGATCCCGTAGGTCTCCTCCAGGTACTCCTGCATAGCATCAAGATCGTAAATGACCGGCTTGCGGCCGTGCTTACGGTCAATGAACTCCGGGATATACTCAAGCGGGCCAGGGCGGTACAGGGCGTTCATGGCGATAAGGTCCTCAAAAGTGGAAGGGACAAGCTCCTTCATGTACTTTTGCATGCCCGGCGACTCATACTGGAAAATGGCTACTGTCTCGCCCCGCTGAAAGAGCTCGTAAGTAGGCGGGTCTTCGAGCGGGACCTCGTCCATATCTAGCTTGACACCGTGGTTGCGCTCCACCATTTCCACCGCTTTTTTGATGATGGTCAGCGTTTTGAGCCCCAAGAAGTCCATCTTCAACAGGCCCGCGTCTTCCGCTACGCTGTTGTCAAACTGGGAAACGAGCATGCCGGTTTCTGTATCTGCTTTGACCGGTACGTATTTGGTGATCTCATCGGGGGTGATAACGACACCGCAGGCGTGTATGCCTGTATTTCGGACAGAGCCCTCTAGCTTTTGCGCTGTACGTATCATCTCCCCTATCTGATCCGGGGCTTCCGCCAATTGCCTAAACTGATAAGCCTTTTCCAGTTCTTCGCTATTAAGCGCCCCTTTCAGTTTGCTGTCCACATCGCCGTCTGCCAGTACCTTTTTGAGGGTAGCCTTCAGGTGAGCGGGGAAAATTTTGGCCACCCGGTCTACTTCAGGCAGGGGCACGTTGAGCACCCGCCCCACATCCCGCAAGGACATTTTCGCGGCCATAGTGCCATAGGTGACAATTTGGGCGACTTGGTTCTGCCCGTATTTGTCAATCACATAATCAATGACTTTCTGCCGCCCCTCATCGTCAAAGTCGATATCGATATCTGGCATAGATACCCGCTCGGGGTTGAGGAACCTTTCGAACAGCAGGTCATATTTGATGGGGTCTACGTTGGTGATCCCAATACAGTACGCGACTGCAGAACCGGCGGCGGACCCCCGCCCAGGGCCTACGGACACGCCCATCTGCCGGGCCGTAGTGGTGAAGTCTTGTACAATAAGGAAGTAGCCAGGGTAGCCGGAATTTGCGATAACGGAAAGCTCAAAGTCCAACCGTTCCTTGATCTCTGGGGTAATGGTGCCATATCGTCGTTTCGCCCCCTCGTACGTCAGATGGCGAAGGTAGTCGTCCTGTGTTTTGAAGCCCTCCGGCATAGGGAAAGCAGGCAGGAGGATGTCCCGGGCCAACTTGAGGTGGTCAATTTTGTGGAAAATGTCCATCGTATTGTCCACTGCTTCGGGCACATCCCGGAACAGGCCGTTCATCTGATCCTGTGTCTTGAAGAAGAAGTCAGAGCTTGGGAACCGGAAGCGCTTTTCCTGATCGACCTGGCTGTTGGTATTGATACACAGCAGGATGTCGTGGGGGATGTAGTCATCCTCCTCTAAGTAATGGGAGTCATTGGTACAAATGGCCTTGATATTGTACTTTCGGGCATAAACCAGCAGCTGCTGATTGATGTCTTCTTGGCTGATGCCAAGGCCATCGATATTTTCCAGCCCACGGTGGCGTTGCAGTTCTATATAAAAATCCTCCCCGAACACTTCCAGCCACCACTTGACCATCTTCTCGGCTTTTTCCAGGTCGCCCTGCATAATGGCCTGCGGGATTTCAGCACCTATGCAGCAGCTTGTAGCAATCACCCCTTCTGTATGCTGCACCAACAGCTCTTTGTCAATCCTGGGGAATTTGCTGTACTGCCCTTCGATGAAGCCTAGGGAGCAGAGCTTCGACAAGTTCTCGTACCCTTTTTGGTTTTTGGCCAACAACAGCTGATGATAGCGTACATCTTTTTCGCCTTTGGCCCGGGAGAAAGACTTCCGGTGGCGATCTTCCACCAGGTAAAACTCACAGCCTACAATCGGCTTGAGGTTGCGCTTTTCGGCCTCTGCCACAAATTTGAACGCCCCGAACATATTCCCGTGGTCGGTCAAAGCTACGCCCTGCTGCCCATCTCGGGCGGCCTTATCCATCATGGCCCCGATCTCAGTGGCCCCGTCGAGCAATGAATACTGGGTATGGCAATGTAAGTGAACGAAATCTGGCATGTCGGTCGGTTTTGGTCTGGCAGAGCGCACCGGGCGGGGCTCCATTCAATAGAACATCTAAAGTACCCTTTTCGGTGCAGGGGCCGAAAAAATATCAGCTCCATTTTTCCACACTGCCACAGGCCACAAAGCCAAGCGGCTGCCCCTTCCGTAGGGACAGCCGCTCTGCAAAACTGGAAAAAACAGTCAACTTTAGTTCAATGGGATGATCAAGTGGGCTGGGCGTGAGCCAAAATGCCGCAGGCGTTTATGTTTTCCGGGCTTTAGGCTGGCATTGGCCTAGCGCTGCGCAGGGGTGGCAAGCCCGACAGGGCCGAGCGGATAGCGAGCCCCGTAGCATAGCGGCTCCTGCCCGCTGGCAGGGGCAGGCCCCCATAAAAGAAAACGATACGCTAGTTTGCGCCCAGTGGGCTTTAGGTGCCTCTGTTGTACGACTAAGATCCACAGAAGACATCGCCGGCTACGCCATCGTAGGTGTTGCCCGATTCAGAGAAGTTGGGGTTGTCGAAAGGGTCGCTGTTGCTATCGCGGTAAGCGCAGCCGTCGATGCTGCGGAACGCTGTGTTCAATACTTGCAGGCGGGGGTTGGCCCACATATAGATGGCCGCATCAGAATCTCCTGCACCGGCATACTCCACGATGGCATGCTCTATGCGGTTGTTCACACTTTGCGTAAAGCCAAAGTATAGCCCTTCCCATCCGCCGGGCGCTTTGTCTACACCTGTGAAAAGGATAGGCATTGCAGGAGCCCCTACCGCTGTGAAGCCCGCGTTGTCATCTACCTCGAGGCCTGTGCCCGTGCTGAACTCCATAACGACGCCTGGCTCAACATTCACGGTGCAGCCAGAAACGAGGCGAGTGTAAGTGGTAATGCCAAAATTGGTAGGGATGAACCGGTAAGGGATGCCCAAATTTTGCCAAGTGAACGTACCGGGGAGCGTAGCGCTGCTGCCCACAGTAATATAATTGTTGACATTATTGGCAAAGGTATTGCTCTTATCAAGGAAGTGGATGGCCTCTGCAAATGCGAATACCGGGTCGCGGTTGTCCGTAAAGGTACAACTGCTGATGTCACGGATTTCGTAATCGTAGTAAGCTAGGTTAAGCCCATAGGCGGCACTGTTGCTGATGCGGCAGTTGTTCATAGAGATGCCAGCGTCTGCCCAAAGGATGAGCCCTCCACGGTCGTCGTTGGAGTTGAAGGGCGCGCCTCCTGCGTATTCGATCACTGCGTGCTCCAAGCGGTTTTTGACGTCTGCCGATTCGATTAGGATGCCCGACCAAGCGCCAGCAATTTTGTCCGTGCCTGTAAAGATGATAGGGTTGTTCATGGTGCCGATGGCGGTGATAGAGCCGTTATCGCCTACTTGCAGCCCTGAATCCGATTCGAAGGCGATGGTCACGCCAGGCTCGATGGTAAGGTCTGCATCAACAAAAGCCCGGCAGTCTACGATATAGTCTACGTCCAGCCCTCTGTCTTCCAAGGTGAGGTTTTCTCGGAAAGCACTACAATCTAACAGCTCAGGGCCTCCGGAAGGGCCGTCATTGCCAAGGGGGTCTAAATCACAGGCTGCGAACGCCATTACAACGAAGAGGCCCAAGGGGAAATACTTTAACAGATTCATAATCGTAAGTGGGATTTGAGGCCAGATGGCCCGTTAACAGGAAAATGGTCAACCGGGGGGCTTTTTGGATGATGCAAAGATGCCTTCTGTAGGGTGTGGGCACAATGAAGATTGAGCCACCTGCCATTTTTCCGGGTAACTGGCAAATAAGAGTGAGTAGTTGGCGGAGGGGCTGATGAAGCCGTATGGCTTATGCAGGCCCGATACGCTCGAGCAGGCTGGCCTTGCGGCTGCGGGAAACGTTGATGTGCTCCCCATTGGAAAGGACTACCACGCCCCCTTCCCCTTTTTGGTAGGCCTTGAGGTGGGCTAGGTTGATCAGGTGGGAATGGTGGACGCGGACGAAGTTGTGGGGCTCCAGCATCTGTTCCAGCTCTTTCAGGGTTTTGGTCACCACTATTTTATCGCCTTGGGCAATAATGAGGGTGTAATTGGAGTCGGCCTCACAGCGGATGATACGGTCCACTTCCAGCATTTCCAAACCTTTGGTGGAGGGGATGGCAATCTTAGGCTGACGGCTGGCAGCCAGCTGCTGCACCAAACGGGCAATATCAGGCTCAGGGGCTTGTTGATGTTTTTTCAGCACCCGCTCAATCGCCTGACGAAGCTCATCGGCATCAATAGGCTTGAGCAGGTAGTGCACCGCACCGACCTGAAAGGCCTTGAGGGCATGCTCATCGTGGGCAGTGGTAAAGATGAGCTCAAAGGAACGGTGCTGTAAATGTTCCAACAGCTCAAAACCGCTCATCTTGGGCATAGAGATGTCAAGAAAGACCAGCTCGGGGCGGAGCTTGTCTACCATGCGGATACCCCGCTCTGCATCATTGGCAACGCCGACCACTTCCACTTCGGGGCAACAAGCCTCAATGAGGAGCTCTGTCGTTTCCAAGCTGTCCAGCTCATCATCAATTATAACTGCTTTCATGTGTTGGGGAAATAATGTCGTATACAATTTCCACACGGGTGCCCGTGGGGTTTTCCGATCCATCTTTTAAGTCGACAATCTTGAAGGCAGCTTTCTGGTTCATCGACTGCCGCATGAGCTCCATGCGCTCCTGCGTGATGCGCAGCCCAAAGGATTGTGTTTTCAACTGCTCCTGCCCGGCTTTCATGGCGGAGGCTTTTTCGCGCCCGATACCGTTGTCTTCTACAATGATAAGCAGCTGCCCGCCTTGTTTTTCTACCTGTACCGAAAGCCTGCCCGGCCGGCTGTTTTGCATCAGCCCATGCCAGATGGCATTTTCTACAAAAGGCTGAATGGTCAATGGCTGTACTTGGCAATTGGAGGGCTGTACCCCCTGCCCCACAACAAATTCGTAATCAAAGCGCTGTTTGAAACGCATCTGTTCGAACTCTACGTACAGTTGTAAAGCATCAAGCTCTTCCTGTAAGCTGATGAAGTTGGCCCGGGAATGGCTCAGCATAAGGCGCAGCAAGCGGGAAAACTTGGTAATGTAAGCGTCTGCTTTCCGCGTTTCATTCTTCAGGTAAAACAGCCGGATGGAGTTCAGGCAGTTGAAGAGGAAGTGGGGGTTCATTTGTGCCTGAAGGGCTTTCATCTTTATCGTTTCCAGCTCCCGCTGAAAGGAGGTCTTCAGCTCTTGTGCCTTGGCCTGTTCCGCCTCCCGCGTTTTGGCGACTGCCAGGCTCGTCTGCCGCTCCACTTCTTCTTCCAGCTTCTGCTGCATCTGTTGCTGTATGCCTGCATTGATCTCCAGCTGTCGGATCAGCTCCTCCCTTGTGCGCAAGCGCTCCAAGTCGCGCTGCCTTACCTGATACCCTAGAGCAAGGGAGAAGATGACCAGCTCCACCAGCAGGAAAGGGATGGACAACTGCATGCGGACGAGCAAGGGCGGGAGCACAGCGGCCAGCAAAAGCATAAGCCCCCCGGCAAGGACAATCCACTCCAGGCGGGTCGGGCCTTTTCGGAGAATGGCGGCCATAAACAGAACGGACAGCAGGACATTCGCAGCCCTGAACACGGTCATCAGCCAATGATGAAGCGGATTGAAGCGGTCTATAAAAAATACAAGGTTGTAGAAAAGCATGAAAGCGATGAACCCTGCCAAAAAGGCTTTCAGGATTTTATCAAACCGGGGGTAGCGCTCTGGCCCATTGAGCAGGCTGCGCACAAAAGCAAAATAGAACACTCCGGAGAGGATCTGGGTATTCTCGTTGATGTAAAAAAACCAGAGCGGGTTGATCTCTATCAACCAAGATCGAAAGTGCTCCAGCCGGTTGGCAAAATAGAGGAATAACATGAGGGCATACAGGCTGTACAAGAGGTAAACTTGCCGCCGGGTCATGCCAAACTGTGCCATGAAATAGATGAACACAAAAAACAATGCCCCCAGGAAGCCCCCGAAAACAAGGAGCTCTTCGGCCCCGCTCTGATCATAAACCACTGGCGTGCCAATGGGGTATTTCATGATATAGAACTGCCTGAAGCTCCGGTCGACCCCCCATTTTGAAAAATTCCTGACCCGGACGTAAACCGGCTTTGCCAAGTCTACCCCCTCCCCTACTTCAAACTGATAGCGCAAGCCTACCCGGTCGGCGAGCGTGTCCGTGAAAGCCCCAAAGTGATGGACAGAATACCCTTTCCCCAGCCGGGGCACAAAGTAGGTTACGGAGTCGAATGCCGCATTGAAAAGCTCATACACGGTGCCCGTATCCTGTGGCAGGTAGAACCGCATCCAATACGCATGCGCGATAGACAAAGGCTCCGGGGCTTCTACCGGCCCAAAGCGCTGCCTCTGGGCTTCTGCCAAGCCCATCGTGCTTGTGCTGTCCACAAAGGCAGCAAGGTCCTGCGGCAGCAGGTATTGCTGGTACGGGCTGTCCAGCTGCAAGGTATCTGCAGCCCCCTGCGCCTGCAAGCCTATGGCCGCAGCCAAGAGCGCAAGGAGTATGAGCGTTTTCTGCATCATGGGCGGTTGGAGTTAGCAAACGGGTTATACGGCAACGCTACAGGAACGGCATGGAGCCGACCATTATCCCCGATAGCCGCTTGGCGGGATAGGGGTTGAAGGGGTAAGGAGGCTTCTCTAGATAGGAGCTTGCCTGCCGAGAGGCGGCAGCAATTCCTCAGCAAGTTAAGTTTTTTTCTTAAGCACCAGAAAGGATAGGCAGGGTTTCCTTTAGCACCACATCCCAAGCCCTCGATAGCTCTTCAATGCTCTGCCAGCTTCCTTGATCACAAGCCCACATGGCCTCCTTCAGCTGCCCGAGGAATATGGCATAATCTGCTGCCTGAACGCCGGCCCGCTGATGCTGTTCCCAAAGTTGTTGCAGGCGTTGGTTCATCGCTGTAGATACAGAAGGGAAACGGAGCATCCGTTCTACGGCAAGGTCGAGCATACGGTGCTGATACTTCCATATCCGCTCTTCGGTATACCCGTGCTTGTCCATACGCCGCTCCCATGCCCGGTTGAAGACCTCGCGAGCGTGCGGGGCGGCATCCAAAAACCGGCGGTAGAAGTCTTCATAAAACCCCGGCGCCCTGCGGCAGCGGTTGTAGCTGGCACGGAGCTTTCGGATGAGCTCATAGTCGGGGTGTTGAGGGGTAAGTTCGCCTAGAGGAGCAATGCCCTCAATGGCCCGAAGCACTTCCTCCATATCCCAGTGCCGGTCTGCAGGGACAGGCCTGAGCATACGGGCTATGGCCTGGGCAAAATGGGGTGGGCACTGTGTCGTTTTTAGCTCTTCTAGGAGCAGCCCGGGATTTTCATCAAAGGCCAGGCGTTTCCGCAGAATGTCCAAAACCGTCTCTCCACGGAAAAACGGCCTGCCGGCAAACAGCTCAAATGCGAGCAGCCCGAAAGCATATTGGTCGGATTGCTCGGTAGCTTCATCCCGGTTGATCTGCTCCGGGCTCCAATACATGGCAAACAAGCGCAAGCGCTCAAAGGTACGCTTGACATAAGAAGCCCGGACAACCTGAAAAGGGGACAAACGCGGCCCCCGCTGCCGGTCAACCAAGACATTGCTAGGCCAAAGGTTGTTGTGTACTAGACCGCTCGCATGCCCCTGAGCCAGTGCCCGGGCCATAGTATAGAGCATATCCCTGACTTCGCCTACCTGATAAGGCCAGCCTTCTTTCAGGCGGTCGGAAAGCCGCATACCGTCCACATACTCTGTGACGATGTAACGGGGCGGGGCGTCAAGCCCTTCGTCTAATACGCTAATGATGCCATCCAGGCCAGAAAGCTGTTTGGCTTTCGCCAAATCTGCACGGATGTGCTCGAGGTTCTCATCATCAATGACCGAAAGGGGCTTGATGACCTTGATGGCCACCTTGCGCCCAACCCCTGTCACGGGGTCTACCTGATCTGCACGGTAAATGATGGCGTTGTCCCCAGAAGACAAATGCTCAAGATTGGTGTAGCGGAGGGCCAGCTTGTGCTCCAAGAGCCGCTTAAACTCTGCCTCGTTTTTGGCCAGGGTGATCTGTACCAACTGCCCTTCCTGCTCATCCGAAAGCGCGCCCTGTGCTGTATCCCTGATGTGGGCCAGCAGCTGCAAAATAGATTTTTTGATCTGTATGAGCCTTACGCGCTCTTCTTCCTGTGTGATGACGCGGACCATCGCATCCTGTTTGAGGTCGTTGTAATCGCTCAATAATAGAGAAATCGTGACTTGGTACTCCGAATACTTGCCCCATCGGCTCAGCTTTTGCAAGGCTTCTCCTACCCGGTTCTCCTCTACCAGCTTCCGCAGCTGTCCAATATTTTCCTTGAGTTGCACCATACCTGAATTTAGGATGAAAGGACGCGAATACAAAGATATGCTACGACGGGCAGCCTGAGCGCACGCTCAGAACTCGTTCCTATTGTAAGCCAACACCTTACAAACCTGGCTCCCTCACTATTTCCCCACTCGGTCAAAAGAGGTGAAATATTGAGGGCTTTATTTTTATGCCCTGCAAGGCAAAAAAGCACAGGCATAGCCTACACGAAGCGTGGGGAATAAAGGCCCCACGCTGAAGCCGGCGAGGCTTTTCAACTTGCCTGCGGTGCGCAAGCAGGCGCAGCGAGCGGGAAAAGAGCAAGTCAAAATGCATCAATTTTGCCCTAGGGAACTATAAACCTACATTTAGCCCCGCTAAGCCCAAATCTAGCGGCTCCGAAAGGAGCCTGCCGCCCATGCTGCAAAGCAGGCGGGCATATACCCTTGATTTTCAAAACAAAACCTCTCCAAACAAGGGCTGACATACAAACAGCCCACCCCGTACTATTGCAGAGTGGGCTGTGCCTGCCAGCAGTGTGCCGATTACAGCAGCCTTAGGCAGCGTAGCGCTGTAGGTAGCGGCTTGCGTCCTGCACGGTCTCTATCGACTCGTACTCTTCTGCAGAAAGATAGACGTTGAAGCGGCTCTCCAGTTCAGCGATCAGCAGCATCAGGTCGATCGCATCGAGGTGCAAATCATCCTGAAGGCGGCTGTAAGGGTGAATATTAGCTACAGGGACGTTGAGGCGCCAGCTGATGATATCAATGACGCGGTCCTGCAGTTTAGGCTCCGCTGTTACTGCGGAAAGGGTGGTATGATCTGTCATAGCGAGTGGTTGCATTAACTTTCGGTACAAGAACGAACGGTTGGCCCGATAGGTTGCCTGCGTAAATTCGCTTTTGTCGAAAAAAATGCACTTTTGGCCGTAGCCCCTACTGTTTTCAGCTGGCTGACAACGCTATAGCTCGTAATTCGGGCTGAGCTCCTCGCCCCGTTCCGCATAAAAAGCATCAATAATCTGCACCACTTCCTCTGCCTCATCCACAATCGGCATGAGGTCGAGGTCGTCGGGGTTAATGTTGTGGTTCTGCTCAAGCATGACGTTGCGGATCCATTCTTTCATGCCGTTCCAAAATTGGCTGCCCACCAAAATAATCGGCACTTTGGAGATTTTGCGGGTCTGTACCAGCGTAAGCACCTCAAAGAGCTCGTCCATCGTGCCAAAGCCGCCGGGCAGCGCAACAAAAGCTTGTGCGTACTTCACAAACATGACCTTGCGGACAAAGAAATAACGGAAATTGAGGTTGGCGTCAAAATCGACATACTGATTGGAGCCCTGTTCGAAAGGCAGGTCGATATTAAGGCCTACAGAGCGGCCACCGTAAAGCTGAGCCCCTTTGTTGCCGGCTTCCATAATGCCCGGCCCGCCGCCAGTAATGACGCCATAGCCAGAATCGGTGAGCAGGCGGGAAATATCCACTGCCAGTTTGTAGTAAGGGTTCTCTGGCTTGGTGCGTGCAGAGCCAAAAATAGATACGCAGGGGCCCATTTGGTTGAGGGTCTCAAAGCCATCTACAAACTCGGAGATGACCTTGAACATGGTCCATGAGTTTTCTCCTTTAAGCGCACGGCTCCACTGCCGCATTTCGTGTTTTTTAACCTGATTACTGGTCATAGGTATTGGTTTTATTACACTGCTGAAGTGCATGTTCTTAACGATGCGGGCTAAGCGCCCGGGTAGGGCGCAAACCAGATTGTCGTTTTCCCTCCCTGCCCCTGCCCAACGGGAGGGGGCCTGCCCCTGCCAGCGGGCAGGTGCCGCTATGCTACGGGGCTCGCTGTCCGCTCGGCCCCTCGCCCTACAGGCGTCGGGTCTGGCCTTCAGCCACCCCTTCGCAGCGCTAGGCCAATGCCAGGCTATGAAGCCCAAAAAGCATAACCACCAGCGACATTTTGGTTCACGCCCCCCGGGTATGCACCCTGCGATGACACAAGGCAAAACATAGCCTTGCGCTGCTGAGGCGGGCGGCCTCCCAAAATGCTCTGGCCAAACTTTTTCAGAGATGGCGCTGCCGGGCACAAGGGCTAATACTGCCAAGCAAGAACAGGAAACAAGCGCAGCTTCGCGGGGCTTAGGCGCTCACCACATGAGTTGAGCATTGGACAAGAGCCAGCCGGCAGTCAGCAACACCGACAGGCTGAAAATACTGCTGTGGGGGCAATCCTGCCCTCCCTCCTGATAGCGGCCTGCTCGTACTGCCCCTAAATCATAGAAGGGCTATTGAAGACAATACGAAAATGAAAAAAGTTTAGCTCAGCCAAAAAAAAGCGGGCGTTAGGGGCAGATATCAGGAGGGCGTTTGCTCTTTGTATATTTTTTCAACAAAATCGAGCACCTCGCCCAAGCTGTCGTACCGGGCAAAAATATCCCTCAGCCGCTGACTCGGCGCAGCACTCGTGGGCAGTACGTACTGCTCGACTTCATCAGCAGAAATACGGTCTTTGCTCAAGATGACCAAGCGCTCGATCACATTGCGCAGCTCTCTGATATTGCCCGTCCAGTTGACCTCCTTTAACAATTCTAAGGCTTTGGGGGCAATGAGCTTTTTGGCAATTCCGTACTCGCTGCAAATCTGCTCCACAAAGTGCTTGGCCAGCAGCGGGATATCCTCCCTGCGGTCGTTGAGCGCGGGCACCTGTATGATGATGACCGCCAAACGGTGATAGAGGTCTTCCCGGAACCGGCCCGCCTCAATTTCTTTGCGCAGGTCTTTGTTGGTCGCAGCGACAACACGCACATCCACACTGATCTCCTTGTCTCCTCCTACACGGGTGATCCGGCTCTCCTGCAAGGCCCTCAAGACCTTGGCCTGAGCAGAAAGGCTCATGTCCCCGATTTCGTCCAAGAATAGGGTGCCGCCGTTGGCCTGCTCGAACTTGCCGATGCGCTGTTTGTGGGCCGAAGTAAAAGCCCCCTTTTCGTGCCCGAACAGCTCGCTCTCGATCAGCTCAGCGGGAATGGCCGCACAGTTGACCTCCACAATAGGCTGCTCGGCCCGCGCACTGTGCTCATGCAGCCAACGGGCCACGAGCTCCTTGCCTGTGCCATTGGGGCCCAAGACCAGCACCCGTGCATCCGTAGGCCCCACCTGTTCGATCGTTTTGCGGACTGCCGCAATGCCCGCAGATCCCCCTATGATCTCCTGCACCTTGGCCTTAGACACCTTGCGCTTCAGCTGCTTTGTCTCCGTGACCAAGGAAGACTTGTCCATAGCATTCCGGATGGTGATCAGCAAGCGGTTGAGGTCGGGCGGCTTAGAGATGAAATCAAAAGCACCTTTCTTAACGGCTTCCACCGCAGTATCAATGTTCGCATGCCCTGAAATCATGACCACGGGGGTATCAGGCGCCAGAATTTGCACCCGTTCTAGGGCTTCCATGCCATCCATTTTGGGCATTTTGATATCCATGATGATGACATCATAGGCCGCACGCTTGAGCTTGACCAAGGCGTCCATGCCATCCACGGCCTCTTCTACCTCATACTTTTCAAACTCAAGGATGTCGCGCAGGGTCCGTCGGATGCTCTGCTCGTCGTCTACTATCAATACTCTGGCCATACTTTTAGTCGGTTCTGTTTACTGGCAGGGGCCCCATAAAGCCAGGCCCTTTAACAAAAGTTTACGGGAAATGCACGAGAAAGGTTGCGGAAAGGAAACCCTCTACATATTCACAAAACTATCATTTATATCAAAATCTACAGGCCTCTGGCCAACTTTTCGGCACATTAATCCTTTTGCCTGAGTGAGGGTGGGCCAAGGGCGTAAAATGGCTGTAATAATTATCTTGCCCTGTTTGCTTTTGTGCACACTAAGATGTAAAATGACGTATATTTGCGAGCTATGAAGAATATTAGGAACTTTTGTGTTATTGCCCATATCGACCACGGCAAGAGTACGCTCTCTGACCGGCTGCTTGAGTATACCAAGACCATTTCCGAAAGGGAAATGCAAAACCAGGCATTGGACAATATGGACCTGGAACGGGAGCGTGGCATCACCATCAAGAGCCACGCTATTCAGATGTACTATGACCGGGGGTCTGACGGGCAAAAGTATACCTTCAACCTGATCGACACCCCGGGCCATGTAGACTTCAGCTATGAAGTATCTCGCTCTATCGCTGCCTGCGAGGGGGCGCTGCTCCTAGTAGATGCGTCACAAGGCATACAGGCACAGACGATTTCCAACCTCTACCTCGCTATTGAGCACGACCTTGAAATCATCCCTATCCTCAACAAGGTAGACATGGACAGCGCCATGATTGATGAGGTCTCAGACCAGATCATCGATCTGATTGGCTGCGAAAAGGAGGACATCATCCTGGCCAGCGGCAAAACCGGCCGTGGAGTTCCTGATATTATGGAAGCCATTGTAGAGCGGATCCCCGCTCCTGAAGGGGACGTGGACGCTCCTTTGCAGGCGCTCATCTTTGACTCGGTCTTCAACCCTTACCGCGGTGTGATCGCTTACTTCCGCATCCTGAACGGCACGCTGAACAAAGGCGACTTGGTCCGCTTTGTGAACACCGGCAAGGAATACGAAGCAGATGAAGTTGGCGTCTTGCGCATGTCGCAGCACCCACAGCCAAAGCTGCAGGCTGGCAATGTAGGCTATATCATCACAGGCATCAAGGAGTCTAAAGAGATCAAAGTGGGCGATACCATCACTACCGTGGACCGCCCCTGCGAAAATGCCATTCAGGGCTTCGAAGATGTGAAGCCGATGGTTTTCGCCGGTATCTTCCCCCTCGACAACGACGACTTTGAAGACCTGCGCGACAGCCTTGAGAAGCTGCAGCTTAACGATGCCTCCCTCGTCTTTGAACCGGAAACTTCTGCCGCGCTTGGTTTCGGCTTCCGCTGCGGCTTTTTGGGCATGCTGCACCTGGAAATTGTGCAAGAACGGCTGTTCCGGGAGTTCAATATGGATGTCATTACCACAGTCCCCAACGTTTCGTATAACCTCAGCACTAAAAAAGGCGAGATCTCAACCATACGGACGCCATCAGAACTCCCCGACCACAACTATATCGAATACGTAGAAGAGCCCTACATTACGGCTCAAATCATAACCAAGCCTGACTATATCGGCACCATTATGACACTTTGCATGGACAAGCGGGGCACGCTGACCAAACAGCACTACCTCACCCCTGACCGTGTGGAGCTTTCTTTTGACCTCCCGCTCGCTGAAATCGTTTTTGATTTCTATGACCGCCTGAAGTCTATCTCCCGCGGTTACGCCAGCTTTGACTATCAGCCGATCGAATACCGGGAAACCGACCTCGTCAAGCTCGACATCAAGCTCAACGGCGAGCCCGTCGATGCCTTGTCGGCTTTGGTACACCGCAGTAAAGCAGAAGCCTTTGGCCGGCAAATCTGCAAAAAGCTCAAGGAGCTGCTCCCGCGCCAGCAATTCGTTATTGCCATTCAGGCGGCTGTGGGCGCCAAGGTGATTGCCCGGGAGACCATCTCTGCACTGCGCAAAGATGTTACGGCTAAATGTTACGGCGGCGATATTTCGCGAAAGCGGAAACTCCTCGAAAAGCAGAAGGAGGGCAAGCGCCGTATGCGGCAGTTTGGCAAGGTGGAAGTGCCACAGAAAGCATTCCTCGATGTCCTCAAGCTCGACTAGCCGGGGGCTTAGATTGCCCGGCATGGCCGCCACATCCTCGCCATAAACCATTTTCCCTGACCGCTTTCGGCCCGGGGCGCCCTGTACCGGGGCCAGCCACCCGCTCAAAGAAGCAAAGGCACCTGAACGAACAGATGCCTTTGTTAATTTTTGGCAGCACTGCTGTGCCGCCAAGCACTTGAATAATAATTAACACAGCAAAGTACAGCCCTTCCTTATCAAGGAAGAGCCCAAATAGATTGGCAATTGCAGGCACACAGCCCCGCAAACTGCATTTTTGTCGGTTTTTCGTTTCGCCAGAAAAAAGTAGGGACAGGCTGAGGCAAGTTGCGGCTCAAGCCAGCAACTGCCCACTTTTAGCTTTGCAAGCCGGAGCTGCAGAGCATCAGCACTGTTTTGTTCATGGGGCAGGATAACAGCCACTCTTTATGAAGCCGAAGGCTGCCATTGGGTGCTGCAAGCAGGGCAACGGGCTTTTTAGAGTGAGACCGGCCTAAACCGGTGTTGATAGTTCTGTGTGACTGTATTGTTTTGGGATAAGCGGCCAATTTAGATAGGCTGGCCAGAAGCCTTTGGAAAAGTACGTAGGGGGATTTTTGACCGTTATCGAGTTAGAAATAACGGCTGTCCGTTTTCTGTGCAAACAGATTAGATACGAACACCAACCCTCCGCCTACTACGAATGCCCCAGTGGCAATGTAAAGGATCAACATAAGCCATTGATTTGAAGTGAACAAAAATGTGATTTTCTCTCTAGGGTGGATATGTTCTGAGGGCACGACTAAAATGAGAAAAAAAATGCGATCTGCCAATTTTTTTCCATTCAAAAATGAAACCCATCAACATTGCAACACCAATTTGCTCATTTCCACTGTTTTGGACTTTCCCAAAACCATGCCAACTTGCAAATCACAGGCCCATGACCAAGAAAGCCGCTTTGCAGGTGGTTGCAAAGCGGCTTTCTAAAAGAGGCATTGTGTCTGCTGCGGTCAGACCTTTACATTGGCCAGCAGAAGCTCAACGGTAGGATGATCGCTGCCGCCCTCGGGCTCGATCGTGATGTTAAGGCTTTCCGCCCCTGCGATGAAATTCATAAGCTGCAGATCTTTCTGAAGATAATCGACTACCCCCATATTGATCATCTCCCCCTCTACATCAGCCCAAAGTTGATAGGTTTTGCCAGGAGGGGGCGCAGGCAGGGGCTGAGCGTTGAGGTAAGCAACCTGTTCTTCTTGATTGAGATAGACCCAAGCCACGGCATTGGGGTTGAGGGCAGTGCCTTTGAGCTCGTAAGGCCGGGTGCCCGGCTGATTGAGGGATGCATAAACCCGCTGTGCCTGCCGCAGGCTTTCCTTCTCCTCCTCGCAATCTTGCCGGAACACGCTATACTCATTGCTCAACGAAGACAACTGCAGCTCAGCATTGGCTTTCCCACGGTAAAACAAAAAAGACAGGCACATAAGGCCGATGACCAAGATCGGATTGACCCAAGAGCTCAAGGCAGAGAACGATCCGCTGCCATTAATTTCTTGCCCGGCAGATGGGGCAGGGTCAGAACGGTGCCCTGAGCCCTCGATCTCCTTCATAACCCTGGACTTGAGCTCTTCCGGCGGCATAATGGCATATTGGCGGGCATAATCATCTAAGGCCCCGCGCATCTCTTTGATCTCCTGCGCAATCTCAGGATAGGCTTCCGCATAAGCTTCCACCTCGCGCGCCTCGGCTTCGTCAGTAAGCCCGAGCACATACTGCTCCAATAACCCAGTTTGTAAAAATTTATCTTTGTTCATGGCTTATTCTTAAACGAATGGCAATGCAAGTGCAATAATTATGGTTTTGGACACGCCGGCTTCCGAGAAAAACTTCCGCAGCTCCCTCAATGCTATCCTGGCCCTGGTTTTCACGGTGCCTAGGGGCAGCCCCAGGCGCTCCGCTATTTCTGGCTGCGTGAACCCCTGGAAATAAGCCAGCTCTATCACATCCTGGTATTTGTCTTCCAGCGCACCGACCATTTTCCGCAGCCCGATGTGGTCGGTTGCCGTTACAGTGCTCAAGGCGCTGCTGTTCCGTTCCCCATCCGAAATGCTGGCAGTCTGCCGCTGATTGCGGAAGGCTGCCGAACGGGTTTTGTCAATGGCCCCATTGCGGGCAATATTGAGCAGCCAAGTGAACAGCGTCCCTTTGCCGGGGTCATAACTGCCGCCATTTTTCCAAGCCTTGATGAACGTCTCCTGAACGATGTCCTGAGCTATCGCCTCATCGTGCACAATACGCAGCACTACGCCATAAAGCGCCGGCGCAAACTCGTCGTACAAAGTTGACATCACAGCCCTGTCTCCCGACTGCAAGCGCTTTATTATGGTCTCCAGATGCTTCATGATGCCAGTTGGTGTGTGAAAAAGGGCACAGCTTTATTTGGCTTAAAGCCTATCTGTCCAATCTACTTAAGGCGGAACAGGCTTAGGGTTGAAATGTTCAAAACCATGTCAACAATACTGAGCGCAACAGTTTTTGTCGATTTTTCGCCCATGCTAGCCGATGCAAGTAGCCCTCAGCCCCTCCTAACCTGCATCTTGATGTGGTATTACGCTTCACCCAAAACACTTCAACTATGCGATTGGTATCTGTTTTTTACGGCAGTCATGAAATATCTGTCCATAACAATATGTGGACCGGAGTGGAATCGGTACGCTACAACGGAGAAAAGGTAGCTTCACAGTTTTCATGGTTTGGGGCCGTCCACAAATTTACCGTTGAAGAAGACGGCCAGCTTGTTGATTATGAAGTAGAAGTAGGCTTCACCCTAAGCGGCATTGGAGTCAATATCTGGCGCAATGAAAACCCCATCCTCCTCGGGCTCAGCCGGGGCACTTGCAAAGCTTAGCCCCCCGAGAGCACACCAACCCCATACTCAGCGCCTTTTTAGGCTTTGGCAATCAGGCCATAAGCAGCACTTTTTGCCTAGAAGGCCAAAATCCAAACAGGCGCTTTAAGAAATGGCGCGCCCAGCCTGCTTCACAGGAGGGGCCTCCCCCTGCCTTTGGGGCAGGGGGCGCTATGCTGCGGGGCTCGCTATCCGCTCGGCCCTAACGGGCTTGCCACCCCTCCGCAGCGCTAGGCCAATGCCAAGCTAAAGCCCTCGACACTCAGGCCTGTGCCCACAAAAGGGATACCGGCCCGGTTACCACCTTCTGCCGATTGTTGTACCTTTGCCTTTATTATCGCATCAACCTTAAGGCACTGTCACCTCATGTACCTACTCCGCTTGTCCTGCACTGCCCTGCTCCTCCTCGCCCTTGCTGCCCCCACGGCTGCCCAAAGCCGCGAACTTGCCCGCAGCCATTACAGCGAGCTCAATCTTGGGTACAGCATCATTCAAGAGCAGATGCGCGAAGGATATGCCTATCAGCCTGCCACCTTGCTGCCCACCACCTCTCTCTGGCTTATGGGCCGCTTTTCCGTTTACGCAGAAGGGCAAATCGTCTATGCAGATATCCCCACGGGCACAGGGGAGGCTTTCGAATTTGGCCTCAATATGGGCTTCCGCTATCAGCAGCCCATAGGCCCAATGGCCTTGCTCACCGCAGCCGTAGGCTCCGGGCCGCATTACATTACGCTCCAAACAGAAAGCCAGGCGCAAGGCTTTATTTTTAGCGACAACTTCGAGCTGGGCTTATCTGTCTTGCCCCCGGGCAGCACCTACGGCTTTAACCTACGTGCCCGCTTCCGGCACATTTCCAATGCAGGCTTCAAATACCCTAACTTGGGCATAGACAACCTCTTCCTCATCCTTGGCATCCGCCGGGAGCTTTAAGCCCGCAACATCTCCCCCCCATTCTGGTGTTATAGGAGAAACTGCGCCCCGCAGCAAGGGGCTGCTTCTTCAACCATAAAACACCGAGCTATGAAAACCAAAATCCTTGCGGGGCTGCTTGCCCTGTCTGCTGCAGCCTGTACCTCCCCGGGCGAGCCCCAATCCAATTCAGCCCCTCAAGCTGAGCCCATGGAAATGGCCTTCAAGAGCCAAGAGAAAGCACCGGCGCTAAGCGATTACTGGTATCAGGGAAAAGCAGAGATCAACCGCTATACGCTTTCGCAAAACCGCTACCAGGACATCCACCCCGGCGAAGCCATCGCCATCTTCGTCACTGAGGATTTCCTGACCGACAAACACGTCAAAAACGACAACTATACCAACCCCAACAGCACTGGAGCCTTAAAAACCAACCTCCTGCGGCGCTTCCCTACCGGGCTCTATGACTACAGCATCATGACCTCCGTCTTCACCCCGGTCAATGCCCAAGCCTTCCCCCAAACCCTCAAAGTAGCTACCGCTGCCCAAGACTGGTGTGGGCAGGCTTTTATGCAGCTCAACTACGAGGGCGGACAGTACCGTATGCAGCTGCGCTCTTATTTTGAAAACGAAGGCGACCAAGAAGCCAGCATCCCTTATGCCGTGCTGGAAGACGAGCTGTTCAACCGCATCCGGATCAACCCGGATGGCCTGCCGACTGGGCCCGTGAAAGTCATCCCCTCTACTGTGGTGATCCGGCTAAAACACTTGCCATTCCAAGCTTATCAGGCCAAAGGCAGCCTCAGCGATTACAGCGGCAGCCGCTTTCAAGGGGCCGGGCTGCGCAGCTATACCCTCGAATACCCCAAGCTGCAGCGCACCCTTGAAATTGTCTTTGAGCAAGAGCCCCCTTACCGAATTGTGGGCTGGACAGATGCCTACCCTTCTGCCTTCGACCAAAAGGTACGGACTACCGTCGCCCAGCTCGACACCACAATACTTGAACCTTATTGGAAGTACAACCGCCTGGAAGACATGAGCCGGCGCTCCTCGCTCAAGCTGAGCGCTTTCCCTGGCACTGCCGGCCAATAGAACCAAAGTGCCGCAGGCGTTTATGCTTTTGGGGCTCTAGTGGTCTGTCAAGGCTAAAACTAGGGGTTGCCTGCGGCGGCTTTTGAGGCTACTCTTCGTTGGACAACCCCTTACGTAGCGCTGCTATGCGCGGGAACATCCGCCTTGATTAGCCTCAAAATTCGCTCCCACTCAACCCATAAATTAACACTTGACAGACCACTAGCCTGGCATTGGCCTAGCGCTGCGAAGGGGCGGCAGGCCTGATAAGGCCGAGCGAAGAGCGAGCCCCGTAGCATAGCGGCACCTGCCCTCACGGCAGGGGCAGGCCCCCCAAAAAAAAAACGACAATCTGGTTGGCGCCCAATAAGTCAATCTTTATAAAACATCCACTTGCCCAATTCGCGCAGTGTGATTTTCTTGCCGTACATCAATATCCCGACCCGATAAATACGGCCAGAAAGCCAGACGAAAAAAATGGAGGTAGCTGCCAATAGCCCTATAGACAAAGCTATCTCCCAAACCGGAGGGGAGAAAGCCAGGCGGGCAGGCATAACAATGGGGGCGAACAACGGGAAAATGGAGGCCCAGACCGCAAGGCTCGAATTGGGCGCCTGCACCGCTACGATCATGATGTAAAAAGCAATGATAACGGGTATGGTGATGGGTATCGTCAGCGACTGCCCTTCGCCCAGATCGTCGCCCATAGCAGAGCCCACCGCCGCAAAAAGGGACGAATACAAAAAGTACCCCCCAAGGAAGAAAAAGATGAACAAAGGCAATATCGCCCACCAGTTCAGGCTTTGGAACTCCTGTAGGGCGAGGGCGGCCATAGCTTCGGCATCATTGGGGTCAAAAGCAGCAGCACCAGGCTGCTGCTGCGCCATCTCCAGCTGTGCGCTGGAGTCAATGCCAAACACCAGGCTGGCTATTAATATCAGTACAGGTATGAGCACCACCCAGATCGCAACTTGGGTGAGCCCTACTGCCCCCACCCCCACTATTTTGCCCAACATGAGCTGGAAAGGCCGTACACTGGAGATCATGACCTCCACAATCCTGCTGGTCTTTTCTTCCATGACCGAGCGCATGACCATCATGCCATATATAAACACCACCAGGTACATAACAATGCCCATAATGCCGCCTATAGCAGCCGCTATAGCACCGGTCAGTTTGGAGGCATCCTGGCTGTTCTCATCTATCGGCTCCGGCTCCAGCTCAATACGGGTGTCCAAAGCTTCCAGCTGAGCAGGGTCGAGTGCCAGGGCTTCAATCTTATAATCCCTCAACCGTTCCGACAAGCGAGCCCGTATCAAGCTTTCTATATCCAAGGTAGGCTGCTTCGGCGCGTAGTAAAAAACGGTATGCCTGCGGGAGAGGATATCGTCAAGGGGCGGCACAAGGAGGATGCCGTCAAAGTCCGACTCTTCAAAGCCCGCCCTAAGCTCAGCGAGGGGCTGTGTGGTAAATTTAAAAAACAGGTTTTCCTCATCTTTAAGGACACCGCCCAGCATACCGCTCTCATCAATGACCGCAATGCGCTTGGAGTCATCGCTTTCGTACTGGAAAATCAGCCCAACGACCACAAAGAACAAGGCAAAAGCCAGGGGCGTAAGCAGGGTAGCCAAGATGAAGGACCGGCGAGTGACGCGGGTCAGGTATTCCCGCTTGATGATCAGCCAAAGTTTATCCATAAGTTTCAGCCGGGTTTACTTGTTGAATGAATATTTGGTTGAGCGTGGGCAGTATTTCGTTAAAGGCTTGTACGTAGACCCCTTTGTCCAATAGCTCGCGGAGCAGGGCATTAGCCTGGGCGTCTTCGCTTACCTCCACTGTGATCTGCCCGGCCGACTGCCCCACGACCTTTACCTGGCTGAGCAAGCCTTCCGGCAGCTCCCCTTTGTAATCAATACGGAAACGGTTTTCCTTAAAACGGTCTTTCACCTCGCTCACTTTGCCCTCTAAAATATTCCGCCCCTTATTGATCAAGACGATACGCTCGCAGACTTCTTCGACCTGCTCCATGCGGTGGGTCGAAAAGATGATGCTCATGCCCTGCTCCCGCAGCTGGTATATCTCATCTTTGATCAGGTTGGCATTGACGGGGTCAAGGCCAGAGAACGGCTCATCCAAGATCAGCAGCTTGGGCTCGTGCACAACCGTTGCAATGAACTGTATCTTCTGCTGCATCCCTTTGGACAGCTCCTCTACTTTCTTGCCCCACCAGTCTACGATGCCAAACTTTTCCATCCAGGAAGTGAGCCGGGCTTTAGCCTCAGTTTTAGAGAGCCCCTTGAGCCGGGCCAGATAGAGCAGATGATCGCCCACTTTCATTTTTTTGTACAGCCCGCGCTCTTCCGGCATATAGCCAATCTGCTCCGGGTGGCGGCTGTGCAGGCGCTGCCCATCAAGCCATACCTGCCCTTCGTCGGCCTGCGTGATGGTGGTGATGATCCGGATGAGCGAAGTTTTGCCGGCCCCGTTCGGGCCGAGCAGCCCGAAAATGCTCCCCCTGGGCACAGCAAAGCTGACCCTGTCCACAGCCAGGTGGCGGTCGTACGCTTTTACGATGTCTTCCAATACTAAAATGTGATCTGCCACGTCCTGCTATTTTTGATGATGCCTGTATTCATTTATGCAAGCAAAGCCCAAGAGGCAAACTAAGCCCTGCCCCTCAGGCAGGGTAACTTTTTCTATGCTAAGGCCCAAATCATAGACCAAATTAGCGCATATTTAAGCACAATCTCAAACCGCACTTCCAACACGCTCGCTATATTCGGTTATGCCTGCTCTCAGGCTGCAGGCCAGGGCGCACCGAGCCATTTTTTTCAATACCTTGCAAAACAGCCTGAAAAACATAAGCCTATGCTCAGACAGTGGTTCGTTATCGCCAACCTAAAAGCAGGCCGCCTGCATGCGCAATGGGGAGCCCTACAGCAGCAAATCGCTGCGGCCCTCCCCGTTGGCGGATGGGCTTGCACCCAATATAGCGGGCATGGCATGGCATTGGCACAAGACGCGATAGCAGAAGGCTACCGGTACATCCTTGCTGTGGGGGGCGATGGCACCAACCACGAGGTTGCCAACGGTATCCTGCAACAGCCTTTTGCCCCACCTACAAGCATTACCTATGCCCTGCTGCCATTGGGGACAGGCAACGACTGGTCTAGGACATATGGCATGCCTAGGCGCCCGGCAGATGCCTTGCAGCTCATCGCCCGCGGAACTACCCGGCTTCAGGATGCCGGACTGCTGCACTACCACCGCACCTCAGGGGAAGCAGCCAGCCGCTACTTCGTGAATGTCGCTGGCCTTGCCTATGATGCTTTCGTGGTGCAACGGTCTATAGCGGAGCCTGCAGGCCAGGGCGGGCCCCTGCGCTACCTGAGCTTAGTTGCTCGCTGCCTTTTTGAATACCAACTAAAGGAAGCCATTGTCACCTCAGAAGGGCAGGCTTGGCAAGATTATTTTTATACCATCAACCTGGGCATTGGCCGCTACTCGGGCGGGGGCATGCAGCTCGTCCCGCATGCAGTGCCAGACGGCGGCACCTTTGCCCTGACCATGGCAGGCCCGCTCAGCAAAGCGGGGGTACTGCTCAACACCTGGCGGTTTTACAACGGCAGTATTGGCAGGCACCCCTTGGTCAAAACCCTACATGCCCGGCAGATAACGGTGTCCGCTGCGCCCGGGGCCGCGCCCACTCTGCTCGAGGCCGACGGGGAGTTTTTGGGGCAGACCCCAGTCCGGGCTTCCATTTGCCCTGCTGCCTTCCAGTTCATTGCGCCCCAGCCTCAAACAACATAAAAGCCTGTTTGGGCTTTGGCAATCGGGCAGTAAACAGCAGTTTTTTGCTTTTAAGGCCAAACTCCAAACAGGCGCTCTAAGTCACAGCGTTTCGCTATCTTAACCATCAAGGTGACTTCAGCGGCAGGCCCGGCGTCTCAATTGCAGTATCCGTCACCCCTCTTTTTAACCAAACCCGCAACCCTTATGAAACAGCTCATCTTCACCGCCTTGCTCACCCTCAGCGCCATAATGCTGCACGGCCAAATTTATGAAGGCACCGCTGGCATGAGCGCCGGCACCCAAAATGCGCTCATTATCGATCTGCCAGGCGTAAACGACGACATCGTCAACGACGTATGGAAAGAGTACATGAAAGATTTTTATAACGCCAAGCCCAAGTACCAGCGCAGAGACCGGGAATGGCTATCCGATGATGCGGATATTGCAGCCATCGGCAAAGGCAACTCTGTTGATATTTACGCGAAAGCGGAACAGCAAGACGCCAATACCCGGTTCTTTATGTGGGTAGACCTTGGCGGGGCTTTCCTGAACAAAAGCGAACACCCTGAAGCTTATACTGAAGGCGAAAAACTGCTCATGCGGTTTGGCCTCGAAGTAGCCAAGGCTAAGGTGCGCATTGAGCTCGAAACGCAACAGGATGCCCTGAAAAACCTACAGCGCGACCTCGAGCGGCTGCAGTCGGCCAAAGAACGGTATGAGCGCGAAATACAGCGGGCCAAAGAAACAATTGCCAAAGCAGAAAAAGATATCGAACAGAACCTACAGGACCAAGAAGCCATGCAAGAGCAGATCAAGGCTCAGGAAGGCGTGGTAGAACAGGTGAAACGCCGCCTTAACGATCTTTAGCCACTTTGCCTTCTCGGTGCAATCAGGGTGTACAGCCATGGCCAGCCCTGATTGCATTTGCCCCCCGCTCTTTCACCTGGGCGTAAGCCAAAATGCCGCTGCCGTTTGTGCTTTTCAGGCACTAGCCTGGCATCGGCCTAGCGCTGCGAAGGGGTATAAGCCCGATAGGGCCGAGCGGGCAGCGAGCCCCGGAGCATAGCGGCTCCTGCCCATTGGGGCAGGGGCAGGCCCCTATCCTTACGGAGGGGACAGGAAAAAAACGATAATCTGGTTTGTGCCCCTTTTGCCTCAACTTACGGTCAGATAAAACGTTGTTTAGACATTGATTTACCATTCAATGTCTAAACAACATGTCTAACCCACTATTCACCCCCTACCAATTGGGCAGGGCCCGGCTGAAAAACCGGCTCGTCATGGCGCCCCTGACCCGTTCCCGAGCGATAGGCAATATGCCCAACGGCCTTATGGCCAGGTATTATGAGCAGCGCAACGGAGCTGGCCTCATCATTACAGAAGGGACGAGCCCCTCGCCCAATGGGCTGGGCTACCCCCGCATCCCCGGGCTCTTCAATGCCGAACAGGCTGAAGCTTGGAAAAACATCACCGCCCGCGTTCACAAGGGCGGGAGCCACATCTTCGTTCAGCTGATGCACACTGGCCGTATCGGGCATGCGCTCAATTTGCCGGAAGGCGCTAAAATTCTTGCCCCTTCTGCCGTAAAGCCTGACGGCCAACAAATGTACACGGACCAAGAAGGCATGAAAGAAATCGGCACGCCACAAGCTATGACCGCGGCAGAAGTGGAGGCGGCTATCGGCGAACACGTGCAAGCCGCACGGTATGCCATAGCAGCCGGATTTGATGGCGTTGAGCTGCATGGCGCCAACGGCTACCTCATTGAACAATTCCTGAACCCCAAGTCCAACGTCCGGGCCGATGAGTACGGCGGCAGTGTAGAAAACCGGGCGCGTTTTCTGCTTGACATGGCAGACCGGGTTGGGGAAGCTATAGGAGCAGACAAAGTCGGCGTACGCCTTTCCCCCTTCGGCGTGAACGCCGGCATGCCGGTGTACGACGAAGCAGAGACGATTGAAATGTACCAATACCTAGCTGAAGCGCTAAATGGCCGCGCGGTATACCTGCACATTGCCGACCACTCTAGCATGGGGGCGCCCGAGGTGCCCCAATCCCTGAAAGAGAGCATGCGGAACGCCTTCAGCGGCACCTTCCTGCTATCTGGAGGGTATGATCAGGAGCGGGCAGTAAGCGATTTAGAAGCTGGCCGGGGCGACCTTGTTGCATTTGGCCGTATGTGGCTCGCCAATCCGGACCTGGATGAGCGCTTCCGCGCCGAGGCTGAGCTAAACACCCCGGACTTCGACACCTTCTATACACCGGGAGAAAAAGGGTATACAGATTACCCGGCCTTGGCGGAGGCTTCGCAAGGCTGAACCGCTACGACTGGGCGTTAGCGCCTATTTGGAGCATTTCCGTTATGATGATCAAGAGCTTATACCCGCCTGCGGTGACAGCATGACCGGCGAGGCCGCTAAATGCAAATTTTGCAAGTAAGCTAAGCTCCTGAAATACTGTTTTTAACAGCAACGAGCTCAAAATATGCGCTTGGCCTAGCAGGCCGGCTCTCGGGACATACGGGGGCCGGCTTTCTTTTACCCGGCAGCTTGCAGTTCAACGATAGATTCCCGGTATTGCCGAGGTGTGAGCTCGTAGCGCTGCCGGAACAATTTAATGAAATAAGAACAGTTTTTGAACCCTGTGCGCAAGCAGACATCCTGAACGTGGGCTTCCGGCTCTTCCCGGAGCAGGCGTGCAGCTTCCTTGAGCCGTTCTGCGTTGATAAACTCCACCGGGGTCAGGTTGAGCTTTTCGCGCAGGTAACGATAGAGGGAAGCTTTGCTCGTACAGGCCAGCTTGGCCAGCACATCTACTGAAATCTCTTCATCCAGATGAGCCTGAACATAGTTGCGCAGTAGGCGGAGCTGCTGTTCTTCCCAAGCTTCCTCCCTAGACTGCCGCCTCATCCGTTCCTGCATCAGCAAGACCGCAAGCTCCTTAAGCCCCAGCTCCAGCAAGGGGTGGTTGTGTAGGGCGGGCTGCCGGCGGGGGTTGGAAAAGTAATCAATCAACTGATGCAAGGGGACCACCCCACCTGCATTCTGCCCATTGTGCCCCTGCAGCATCTGCCGGGCCAAGGCTTCGATGTGCTCATGCTGTAATATATCCTCCCCTCCGTCCGGCAGCTCTTCTTTTACGCCCACATATAAAATCCCCTTGATTTCGCCCCCGACCTCAAAAGGCTCATACACAGAGGCATACCAATTGCTCAGCACAAAGGCGCTTCCACGGTAAGCCTCCCCTTGCAAAGCAGCCTGAGCAATCGGGGAATCGTTGGGGATGAAGGTACCAACCGCCCTTTTCCCGCTAAGGGTTTCGATATTGGTTGAAATGCGCAGAAAACCTTGCGGTATCCGCTGGAAAATGGTGGCTTTGCAATCCGTTTGCTCGCTGATCTGGTCTACCAGCTCTGTACTGTACTGCAAGCGTTGCCTGCCTATATACCAAGCTGGCACACGTACGGTGAGCTGCTCCTGAGTGAGTTGGTGCACAGCAGCCATACGCAGCAGCTCCTTGCTATCTTCTCGGATAGTGCCACTGTGCAGGAACCACTGCTGCGCTTGATCGAAAGCCCGGTTGACCCGCTCCTGAATTTTGCGGCTCCGCTGTTTCACGAAAGCGGCTACCTCATCCC